>JBCBRY010000040.1:0-69299 GCA_039819485.1 Bacteroidota bacterium
GTCATGACCTTGATTTAAAAAGGTACAAAGGGTATATGGTATAGAAGGTAACTTAATAAGATCGACCTATGTCAATAATCTTGGATTCAATAGTTTGGAAAGTGTGATTGGAAGGATTAAGTGAACTTCAAACTTAATGGGAGAACTAACCTCAAAAGGAATAATTTGGATGATAAAGAGAAAATCCACTTGACAAAGACCTACGGATATTTCCTGTATTTTTTCTATTTTTGGAAAGCAGATGAAAAATACAACAGTTTGACAATTAACGATTTGTCACTGTTGTAGGTCTAAAACAGACCCGTTTGCCGATAATTTGCCGATTTTGTTTGCCGATTGGGGAAAAAGAAAAAGGGGCTTCTCTCGAAACCCCTTTATTTTCGGGCGCCCCCTCAAGGACTTGAACCTTGGACCTACGGATTAACAGTCCGGCGCTCTAACCAGCTGAGCTAAGGAGGCTGAATGATCCCGAATCGGATCGGGAAAGATGCTTTTTAAAAATTTGAACCGTTGTTCAAATGGTGTTTTTCAAAAGCGGACGCAAATGTATAATTCTTTCGGAAAAATAAACAACCCAGTCCGCTAATTTTTTTCAAAAAATATCAGTTCGCCATAAAAGCAATGAAAAGAACGGGGCGGGTGTCGAAAAGATTCAAAAAAGGAAGTAGAATTTAAAGGGTTATGGTTGAGGCGGTGCAAAATCAATTGTGATCTCCTTGAAGGACCGGACGGTTTTTTGTTTGAGCTTGGCGGGTACCCACCTGGGCATGGCTTTCACTAAACGTATGGCTTCTGCTTCAAGAACTTCATGGTCCGATGCTTTAATTCGCACCTCACTGACGGCTCCGTCCCTTTCCACCACCACCCAAACTTTGACCTTGCCCTCGATGCCGCCAGCTTTTGCAGCGGCAGGGTACTGAAGGTTTTCCTTTACAAAAGTTTTGATCTTTTCAAATGTGCAGAATTGGTTCATCATGGTTTGATGGACGGATTCGGCGCAGCCTTCAAAAAGTGCGACATAATCAACGTGAAAATGAATGCGCTGGTCGTGAGTGGTATTCGAAATGGGCGTATTTTCCCGTAGGTCACAGCCGCGTACCCAGTTAGTTGAGCAGTTAAATAAAAAGGGAAACTTGCCAGTAGCAGGATGAGCAGGAGTTCGTTATTCATGGCAGAAATATTGATGGTCTCTCTTCCAAAAAGATGCTGAATATACACCTGAACCAGCCCCTCCGATGCATTTGGATCAATCCTTGATCGCTGTACCGACCGGCTCAAAGAATGCCTGGTATGGCCAAAACAAATCCTCAAAAACCCGGTGTTGGGTCAACAACCAGTCCTCCCCGTTGATTTCGGTAAAATAACGCTCAACCACATCTGTGTAACGCACACCTGTTTCAGCATCTCTCTTGTAATAAGGATAAAATACCGATCGCTTTTCCTGGCCTTTGATATCTTTTATGGTGATGATGGTAAACGGAATGGTCGCTCGCACGGAATCTTTGAACGCATATTCTGAGTCATAACTCTCCGCAATGCGCTTTTCAAAATTCACAAAAAATCCCTCTACAAGACCATCAACCACCGGCCGGTCAATGGATTGGACATTTTCGTAAAATGGTTGGATGTCAAAGCTACTGCCCTTCCGCTCCAATTTAAAAGATTTGTTGCGCTGTTGCGGGTACTCGATGCTCACCGACTGAATTTCTTCTGGCTGGTAATCAAATACGGTACGGTCGCGCCAGTCGTCTCCTTTAAGGTCAAAACGGGTGCGTACCTGGCCTTCCATGTGAGGCAATTCTACTGCCATTGGTTGCTCGGAGCCTTCCATGATGAAGTAAGTGGCCCGTGCATCGGGACTCACCCCGCCCACGTAATAGGACTTCAACAATTTGTCCCCTTTGCCATATACTTCCACTTTAATGCCCCGTGCGGCCAGTTGTTTGACGATATTGTCCAGTGCCGCGCGGGTGGGGACAAACTTCAGCGTCACTTCCCCAACAACCTCCAGCACATTTTCCATGGCGTTTGGGCTTACTCTGTACTGGCCATTTTTCAGCCAATGGTCACCATTGCGGGTCAGTGTAATGGTCTCGCCCGTACGTTTAGCGATGAACACTTTTTCTACTTCATCAATGTTGTCAACTTTAAATTTACGGTCCCAACCAAGGGTATTGGTGGCCTTTTTCTCATTGTTGGAAAATACATACCAGGCGGTACCAGCCCCCAACAACAGGAATACGAATAAAAGTGGATAGTTTTTTTTCATGCTTTATTTTTGGCTGTTAGCTGTTAGCTTTTTGCAATTAGTTTTAACTTAAAATGCTAACTGCCAACAGCTAACAACTCAATACAATAATTCATAATACTCTTCCAGCATCCGTTGTACTGAAAATGGTTTTCGGGTACTTTGGATACTGGCCCGCATCATGGCAGTCCATTTTTTGCGGCCCTTATAGTAAGTGGGCAGCACCTCATTTCTCAAGACGCTATAAAGTGCCTTTACATCGTGCTCGGTTTGTACGGCCGGGTCAGCATGTTCAAAAGCGTCGCCTATTTGCCAACCGTTGACACCGTGATCGCAGGCTTCCGGCCACCAGCCGTCGAGTACACTGAGGTTGAGGGCCCCGTTCATCGCGGCTTTCATACCGGAAGTACCGCTCGCCTCTTTCGGACGGATGGGGTTGTTCAGCCATACATCGACACCACGGGTCATCGCTGCCCCTATTTCCATGTCATAGTTTTCCAGAAAAACAACCGATTTGGGGTATTTTTTGCTCATGGCCACTATTTCAGCCACCAATTTTTTACCATTGTCATCGAGCGGATGAGACTTGCCGGAGAAGACAATCTGCACTTCTTGCTTTTTCAAAAGTGGCCCGATGAGACGGTGATTGGAGAAGATCAGGTTGGCCCGCTTGTAGGCAACCGCCCGTCGGGCAAATCCGATGATGAGCTTTTTGGCGTCTAACTGTACGCCAGTTTTATTTTTCACAAAACGGACAAACGCACGTTTGTTTTTCAGGTGCGGCTTCCAGAGGTCAGCCCCGCTTTGGGCCGCTTCCAGCATTTCTGAATCTACCCAGGTCGGCATATGGATGCCGTTGGTGATGGCCACTATTTCGGAACGTCCCTCCACATGATCCCACATTTTATTGGCCGTTTCACCGTGCAACTGGGCAACGGCATTGCTCTTTCTCGAAAGCCGCAGGGCCGCTACCGTCATATTGAAAGGACTGCCTCCCAATTTTTTGAGCTGCGTTCTGGTCAAGTTCAAATTAGCTCCCATGTACATGATACGGTCGATGGGATGGCTTTCATTTCCCTGGATGACCGGAGTATGTGTTGTGAAAACAATTTTCTTTTTGACTTTCTCGAAAGCCGTGGCATAATCGGTTTTATTTTTCTTCTTGCCCGTCACTCCTTCCATTTCGCTTCGCAACAATTCAAAACCGGCAAACAGTGCATGGCCTTCATTAAAATGATAGCAATCGACCTTGATGCCCAGCTTTCGCAAGGCCCGGACACCACCAATACCCAACACCATCTCCTGTGCGATCCGGTCTTCACCAAACCAACCGTACAGCTGTCCGGTGATCCAGGTATCGGCATTTTCCGGCACATCGGTATCAAGGAGATACAAAGGAGCATTGCCGTGGGCCTCCGTTTTCCAGACTTTGCACTTAACATTTCTGCCCCGTATTTCCACGTCTACGGAAACGCCGGTGTCTTCCAGAAAATCATATTGGTAGTTGTGGTAAGCATCGAACGGCTGTCCGTCGGCCCCGATCATCTGGTCACCGTAGCCCTGTTTCCATTTAATCCCAATTCCGACGATTGGATAGCCATGGTCTTTTGCTCCTTTCAGATAGTCACCGGCCAAAATGCCGAGTCCACCAGCATAGATCTTAAAATTGGATTGCAGGCCGTATTCCATACAGAAATAGGCTACGCTGGGAAGGGATTTCGTTGTCTTCTTTTTTGCCATTTTTTTGGTTGAAAAAGAGAGGTGAGAGATGTGAGAGAAGAGAGATGTGAGCATTGTTTTGTCTCACTCTCTCACCTCTCTCACTCCTCTCACATTCTCCACTATTGCATTACATAATTTTCTTTGATGGCCAAAGAGGCCAGTTGATCGTTTGATTTGGTGAATTGGCCGCTGCCGTCGTCGGTCAGCACCTCGAAACTTTCATCAGAAATATTGCCTTGCGCATCGCGGGTATGCCTGCGCAGGATCAGCTCCAGGGTTCGGCTATCGTCGAGGTCGGCCAGCCAGGCATCTTGCTGCTGGCAAGTGCCTTCCCCGCACATCAGGAAAGCAAGGTCTGTTACCTTGATGAGTTTTTTCTGCCCGGCATCCCATTTGGCAATGGCCAGATCGCTGGACGATTCCTTGCCCGGTACCCGCAAGATAAAGTGATCGCTATTTTCTGTATGATAACAGCCATAAACAAGACCCACTTCGTTCGGTCGCAACTCTTCACCCAGCATCGCTACGGCATCGCCCGTTATTTCTTTTCCAACGTAGGGATAGTTCTCCGCATCGGGCATGGCTTCATTGGTGCCGAAGAGGTGCATTTTGACCACGTTTACTTCTTCAAAAAATTGCATCAGGGCAGGGTCCGCCATCATATCTTTTTTGGCATCAGTTGCAGGTTTGGAGGTCGAATTGTCAGGGCCTTGCTGACAGGCAGCAAAAAGCAGCATTGGTAAAAAATAAATGATCTTTCTCATGTGGTTTGGTTTTGATCAATAATTTGGATAGGACTATCTGGAACAAACGGTAGGCATGGGGCCGACGGCAAAAATATATTTTTTACCACGTTTGTGTGAATCAGATCAACGAGAATGCTTTTTCTACGGCTCATTGAGCAAAAGGTTTATCAATCGTTTCGGATCACCAAGATGAAGGAGGTGCTTTACACGGACAGGTTTGGCTTTGCTCAAGATACTGCCCCAAAAAGCATCTTCTCCAATGAAAAACCGTAAACAGATCGACCCTTTACGAAGTGGTTCATTTTTTGATATATCACAATTAGCTAATTTGTTTTAAATTGTAATCCAACACCCTATGACATATTTCCATGAATCTTTTCGATTGAACACTTTGCGTTTTAAGTTGAGACTGGCCATAGTTTTCGCCTTCCTCTTGCTCTTTGGCCGGTTACCTGCTTTGCTGCAGGCTCAGGAAGCAGATGAATTATTTCAACAAAAAGCATTTCGAAGCGCTGCAATCAAATACGAATCGTCCAATCCATCTGACATCCATGCACTAGAACAGCTCGCCCACAGTTACCGCCTCAACCACGATACCCAAAATGCAGAAAAATACTACGCTATG
This sequence comes from Bacteroidota bacterium, assembly GCA_039819485.1. Classification (GTDB taxonomy): domain Bacteria; phylum Bacteroidota; class Bacteroidia; order Chitinophagales; family Saprospiraceae; genus UBA6168. The sequence continues at coordinate 5,342 of JBCBRY010000040.1, forward strand.
GTCGTCAACTACAGTTATGACCCCCTCAACTATTTGTACTACGCCCAGTCCCTGCAAAGCAACGGCAAAGCCGACCTGGCGAAGGATTATTTTTTGAAATACGACAAGCTGAGCGCAGTTTTGGGGGACCATCGCGGCCGACAGTTTGCAGAGGATATCGAATATTTGCCTGCACCTGTTTACGAAGGCGTAACCGTTGCAAACCTGGAGATGCTCAATTCAGAGCAGACCGACTACAGTCCCGTCTTTTACCAAAACGGAATTGTGTTCGCTTCCACCAGAGCCACCGCCAACCAGGAAGTAGCAAGGGACAAATGGACGGGCGCCAATTATTCAAAATTATATTTCTCTGAAAGTCAGGAGGATCAGTCATTCACGGCTCCCACTGAATTTTCAACCGGACTCACTGCAAAATTCCACGAAGGCCCACTGACGTTCTCTAAAAAAGGTGACCTGCTGCTGTATACCCGCAACGTTTCTCCCAAAAAAAACAATACCGGCAAAGAGCATTTTTTAAAAATTGCCACGGCCATTAAACTGGGCAAACGTTGGCTCAAAGACGACCTGCCCGACCTGGGCTGGAAAGCTTGCAACGACGTACATCCATCACTTTCGCACGATGGCATGATGCTGTTATTTGCTTCTGACCGACCCGGTGGTTACGGAGGCATGGACCTCTATGTCTCCCAATTTTCCAATGACCGCTGGAGTACCCCCATCAACCTCGGTTCGGCAGTCAATACAGCCGGCAACGAAGTTTTTCCGTTCATCCATGAAAACGGAACGCTCTATTTTGCCTCCGACGGCCGGGGCGGATTTGGTGGGCTGGATATTTTCTTTTCGCAAGCTACTGCGGAAGGGGACTGGGAAACGGCTACCAACCTGGGCCAACCTTTCAACTCACCCAAAGATGATTTTGGTTACATCATAAATTCCGCCTCTACCAACGGATATTTTTCGTCCGCAAGAGATGGGGGCAAAGGAAAGGACGACCTATACCACTTCACCATGGACGAACCCATCGGTCGAAAAATAGAAAAGTGGAAAAAGGATAAAAGCCCCACGCAAGAAACAGCCACCAACCACGGCATTTCAAATAAAACCAAAGAGAGCCCCATTGAAAAAAAATCTAAAATAACCACTGCGGTAGCTCCCTTTCTAAAGGAGCTGGAAAGTATTTCAAAAACGGGCGATTTCCTCCAACTGGAACACATTTATTATGATTACGGCCAGTCTGCCATCCGACCGGATGCCGCTCAGGAACTTGACCTGATCGCCCGTTTCCTCGGCGACCACCCCACCCTTTCCATTGAGCTCAGGTCTCATACAGATTCCCGCGGTGAAGCCTACTTCAACAAGGACCTTTCTGAATCGAGGGCCCGTACGGCTGCCAGTTATTTAATGCAGAAGGATGTCGCCGCATGGCGTATCAAGGCCATTGGCATGGGAGAGGAGAATCCATTGAACAAGTGTGTGGACGGTGTGGACTGTAGCGAAGAGGAACACCAGATCAACCGGCGAACGGAAATTCGTTTTTTCTAATGAAGAATGAAAAATGAAGAATGGAGAATGAAAAATGAAGAATGCTTAAACATTCATCATTTTTCATTCTCCATTCTTCATTAAAATCAAGGTTTCACCTTGTCTCCTGCTTCATTCCTTGCTCCGGGCGGGCAGTGTTCCTGTAAAAATTTCGTGACCATCGTGGAAAGGTGCAAGAAGGTCCCTTCGCCTTCACGGAGGCCATGCGAACGGCCGGGATAAGCCATGTACTGGAACTGCTTGTTGTGCTTCACCAGTTCGTTGACGAGGACTTCGGCATTTTGAAAGTGGACATTATCGTCCATAGTCCCGTGAATCAGGAGCAGGTCGCCTTTCAGGTTTTTAGCGTGGGTAATGGCTGCCCCTTTTTCATAATCCTCCATATTTTCCTGCGGCAGGCCCATGTAGCGCTCCGTATAGATGTTATCATAAAACAGTGAACTGGTCACTGGTGCAATCGAGACGCCGGCCGTGAAAATATCTGGATACTGGAACATGCAATTAAGCGTGGATGAACCACCGCCGCTCCAGCCCCAAACGCCCACTCTTGTGGAATCGACATAAGGAAGTTTGATGATTTCCTTGGCCCCCATTGCCTGGTCGCGGATATTGATTTGGCCGATATTGCGGTAAATGGCCTTCCGCCAGGCCCTGCCTTTTGGAGCGGGCGTTCCCCGGTTGTCGAGACTGACGTGGATGTAACCGTCTTTTGAAAGGTCGCCGTTGTAAAGAAAATTGTTTGCATTGCCCCAGCTGTCTTCAACGGTGGTGCCGGCTGGCTCTCCGTAGAAGTAAAAAATGACCGGGTATTTTTTCGTTTCGTCAAAATCATACGGCAAGCGCATCCAGCCGTCCATTTCAACGCCATCCTTGGTAGTGATTTTGAAATATTCCACGTTCTCGACCTGTTTTTTGTCAGGGTCATAAGATTTCTTCAAATTCTTCTCTCCCTTTAGCGGTGAGTGGTCAGGCAACGATACCCAGGCAGTTTTGGGTTTTGTGAAATGGTTGGAAAAGCGCCAACGGGCATAATCCCCACTGGCCGCCACAGTGTAGCTGTGCGTACCTGACATACTGATCGGCGACAACTGTTTTGGCTTGCCTTTGCCATTAAGGGTAGCGGAATAGAGATAACGCTGCGTCGCTAAATTCGGTGGAGTGGAAATGTAATACACCACGCCATCTTTTTCATCGATCAGTTCGATACTGATGACGTCCTGGCGGCCGGGAGTGATAAGTGTTTCCTTTTTGCCGTTGGCATCAACCAAGTACAAATGACGCCAGCCGTCTTTCTCGCTCACCCACACGAAACTTTTACCATCGTTTATCCAATCCCAACCAGTGGTGTTGCGGTCCCACTCATTGATCGTACTGACCCAGGCGTCGTCTTTTTCTTCGTAGATGACTTTCGTTTCACCTGTCTTTGGGTTACAGAGGTGAAGCCAGCTATGGTTCTGTTTGCGGTTCAGTTGCTGCAAGATGATATTTTTGCCGTCAGGCGCATATTCCATGCGAATAATGTAGTGCTCATCGGGTGCGCCGGGCACCTTCATCCAGGTTGTTTTCCCACCCTCGATTCCTACGACACCAACACGTGCAGGAGATGGTGAATCTCCTACTTTTGGATATTCGACCGGGATGATTTCACTGTACACATCACTGGTATTGTCGACCATGTAGAAGTCCTTGATTTTATTGGCATCTATCTGCCAGTAGGCAATGCTTTTGCCGTCGGGCGACCAGCGGAAGCCATCCCGGCACATGAACTCCTCTTCGTATACCCAATCGAACGTACCGTTGATCAATTTGGGAGTACCATTGTCGTCAGTCAATTTTGTAACCTTTCCACTGCTGAGGTCTTCCACATAGACATTGCGCTCACTGACGTAGGCCGCATGCTGGCCTGTCGGCGAAATTTTCGCAAACATCAAAGAGGCCTCCGGTCTTTCCTTGCCTAACTGTCTCAGGCTTTTTGAGCTGAGGTCGTACAACCAATAATCCCCACGGGTTTTGTAGCGCCATACCCGCTGACTATTGGTATAAATGAGTACTTTTTTGCCATTTTCTGTAAAAGAGAAATTATCGATCGAAAGCGGATTTTCGGCTCCGATCGGTTGCAACTCTTTTCGATTGACGACCGTTGTCTTGTTCCGATCTGGCAACTGCACCTTAACGATATCGCCATTGTCTTCCATGTAATACGTATTGCCATCAGCCGTCCACTTCATCCCCTGGGCCAGGAGCACCATGAAGAAGATTTGACTTAAAAAAACCAGGAAGGTCAGGATAGATTTCTTATTTGCGTTCATATTTTAGATTTGAGTGAAATAATTTGGTTAGCGAAGATACGATGCCTGTTTCTAATTGAAGTTGTCCCAACCACCAATTATTGCACAGAAAAAAAATCCAACAAAGTGTAATGTTTTCCAACTCCTGCCACTAACCAAGAAAAGCAGTTACAGTGACCAACGATTTTTACACTACTTCCATCCTGCCCCACTCGGCAATTATCATAAAAATATGCCGGGCATATACACATGCCCAGGAGGATTTTGAAGATTATTACCAGGAGGTATGCCTGCAGATTTGGCGGAGCAAAGACAATTTTAAAAAGCAATCCGAATGGTCTACCTGGATCTACCGGTTATCCCTGAATGTCTGTTTGACGCTTTTTAAAAAAGATAAAAAGAACAACCAATTGTTCGTCTCCGATCCAGTTCCCGCAGACGTGGTGGAAGAACCTCCGGTATTTACCAATGATGCGTTAAACCACCTGTACGCAGCCATCAGGAAATTGAAAGAGGTGGATCGTGCCGTCATTCTTCTGTACCTGGAAGAAAAATCCTATCAGGAAATCGCCGACATTATTGGCACTAACCCCAATAATATCGGTGTTCGAATCAACCGTATTAAAGAACGTTTAAAAAAATTACTCGATGGAAAATTCAATTAAATCAATTTGGCAGGAAGGCTTCTTAAAAAGCAATGAATTAATAGCCCCTAAAGTCGTCAATTTATATGACCGGAAATCGGAGCATATAATCGACAAGTACAAAAGAATGTTCAAAAAAAATATAACGGCCATCGCCAGTGGCGCTTTTATTCTTTTGTTCGTTTCCTTTTTAGTTAGGTTGCAATATATGGGCGTCCCAATGTTTTTCTTTTTACTGTTCATGGCATATGTCGATAAAAAATTATTAACCGAGCTGGAACAAATCGACAAGAACAAAACCAGTTACCATTACTTAAAATCATTCGACAACTGGATGGATAAAAAAAACACGGTCAACATTAAAATAGCCAGAATACTTTACCCATATGTATTTATCGCTCTATTAATGGGATTTTGGCACATGAAATTAAAAGACCAATCCATGGGCAACCTATTTATGGAAAAACTTTTACAAGAATTCCCTGGCACTTCTCTCTTTCTTGGATTACCTATTTGGGGTATTTTAATAGTACTCCTGATCGTCACTTTTTTATTTATCTTTGGCGCACGCATCTATAAGTGGGACATCAATTTAGTGTATGGCCCCATTATAAAAAAATTAAAGGAGTTAATTGCCGACATGGAGGAATTGAGAGAGGGTTATGAGTTATGAGTTATGAGTTATCGGTTATAAGTTATGGGTTAAACTATAATAACTCATAACTTAAAACCTATAACTAAAAAAAGTTAATAAATAAAAAAATGCACTTAACAACCAATCCGGCTGTGGAAACAAAATTTAATCAATATCCAAATTTGGCAAGAGAAAAAATATATTTTCTCAGGCAATTAATTTTGGAGACTGCAACCGAAACAGATGGAATTGGCCAATTAGAAGAAACACTTAAATGGGGAGAGCCCAGTTATCTGGCCAAAAAGGGAAGCACTATTCGCATTGACTGGAAAAAGTCAAAACCGGGTCAATATGCCATGTATTTTAAATGTACCAGCAAATTGGTTCAGACATTTAAACACATTTATGGCGATTTATTTAAATACGAAAAAAACAGAGCTATTTTATTTAATATAGATGATGAAGTCCCAGTTACCGAATTAAAAAATTGCATCTTAATGGCGCTGACCTACCACCGGATTAAACACTTGCCCAACCTGGGTTTTCAACCGGCAGTCACATAAAAACCCCACCATCAAATAATTATTAAACCTAAGTTGTCAGGCAACCATTTACAATTCGTGTGGCTACCTACTTAACTCATCTTATTAAAATAACTCTTGATTTTTAAGAAAGAAAATATAACGCTTTATTTTTCAAATTCCTCATTCTGGACAACTGATGACATAAAGTCAAAGAAAACAGTAGTGAATGGAAGAAGGTATAAAATAAGGTCAAATCATGGTACAGTCACCATTGAAAGAAAAATAAATAGTTTTTTTGATTTATTTGGTTATACAAATCCATTAAAAAGGTTGGGCATTGCCAAAGGTACGACCACAAAAGAAACGGGACAAACCATTGTTAATCTGGCAATTGGACTAAAAGGCTATTATAAATTTGTTTTAATTGCGACCTATCTTTTTTGTGGCTTGTTTTGTGTCCTCATCCTGATAAACAATATATCAGATTGGCTTGCAGCCCTCTTATTGTTTATTTCACCGGCACTTCTAACTTTTGAATTTAACAGAGGCGTTAAATTATTTAAAGCAGAATTAGAAAATGATATTGACTATTTTAAATAAAACAGACTTGTAAATAATGGATAAAAAAAATGATACTTTTCCTTTACCTGAAAAAGAGTTTCGAGACATAGCACAAAAATTCGTTGACCGGCAAGGAGTTGTCCTCCCCGGCTTCAGATATGGAGTCGGGGAACACCGGGAATTTATCGACAAACATTATTTTAATTTTATTTTTGTTACATTAGACGGTCAAATTCCAGATGAACCTCCAATTGCCGGTGGAACCGTAGGTTTTACCATTGATAAAAAAACAAAGGACATCAGGTCCATCACGCATGGCCAGCTTGGCAGCTTACATATACAAGAACAGGAAATTAATTTGGTCTACGAGAAATTGACTGCACTGAAGGAAAAAAACAAATCTTTGGTTTGGCTAAAATCAAGGTACGGTTTAACTTCCAAAGAATTATTAAAATTCAAAAAAGCATTAAAAAAAGTTGATTTAGAAAGAAAAGTAATTTTAAATCAAATAGCTGATTTAGTAAAAAACATTAAATATGAAATATAGAACCAACCCGCTTTTCTCTTATTTTATTTTTACGATCTTATGTTCAGCCCTCATCCTCTGCTCTTGCTCCAAGGACGACGACGCAGACCTTAACAATCAAACGTGTAGAATGACATTAGCAGGTACAGTGAGCGACAGACTGACTGGTGATTTAATTGATGCGGTGAGAGTGTACATTACACCTGTTATCCTCGTTGGGCAGCCCAATCCGACAGGGGCTAATCCATGGGTAGAGGATCATACGAACATGGGAAGTTATGAATTCGACCTCCAGTGCGATACCGAAAATATGTATATTCTCGGAGTGACCGACAATGAAAAAGACAGGTATTTCTTCCACACCTCAAGAATACTAATAGGTGACACTGACAGATCTCAAGACATACAATTGTGTCCAACAACTTTCTTAAAAGTAAATGGAACCAACATAAACATGTCCGACAGTTTGGTGTACCGTTTTGAAGGGATAGAATGTGATGAGGCAACAACTCCGTTTGCTTTTTCTTCCGTACATCTCAGTTTAAGTGATTATTCCACTGATTTTCACAAGCTTCCATTTTCTTCCGAAATGACTTGTAGAATCAAAAGTTATCGGCAGAAGATTTTACAAAAAGATACCTCTTTTGTTTTCTCGGCGGCACAAGGGGATACAACCGAAGTTCATATACAATATTAATTGCACTATTAACATTGAAAATAAGACACAGAACCTTAACCTTCCCAACCCTGAAATTTATCCTATTTTAGCCGCTCACACCAGTTATCGAGCTAAGCCTATGGCTACTAAGAAAAAGCAAAGCACCCGGCGTCTGGCCGCTGTTATGTTTACCGACATCGTCGGCTATACAGCCCTCATGCAGCAGGATGAAAAGGAGGCGGCTACTGCCAGGGCAAGGCACCGGGAAGTATTCAACCTTTACCACGAAAAACACGAAGGGGAAATTTTGCAGTATTTTGGAGACGGCACACTGAGCGTTTTCCAAAGTGGTGTCGAAGCCGTTGAATGTGCGCTGGCCATTCAATTAGCGCTCAATAAAAAACAAGGTGTGCCACTGCGGATCGGCTTGCATATTGGCGACATTGTTTTTGACGGAACTGACATCTATGGCAATGGCGTCAACCTTGCTTCCCGTATTGAAAGTATGGGCGTAGCAGGTTCCATTTTACTATCCAAAAAACTGAATGATGAAATAAAAAACCACCCACAATTAAAAACCAAATCACTCGGGTTATTTGCCTTAAAAAACATTCTGGAAGCCGTTGAAATATTTGCAGTTAAAAATAAAGGCATCAACGTGCCGCTCCCGCAGGAGATGAAAGGCAAACAAAAAAAACAGAACAAAACCCTCGCCGTGCTGCCGTTCATTAATTTGAGCCCCAATAAAGAAAACGAATATTTCAGTGATGGCATGACCGAGGAAATCATCAACGCCCTGACGAAAATAAAAGGATTAAAAGTCACCTCCCGCACTTCTTCTTTCTTTTTTAAAAATAAAAATATTCCTGTCCCGCAAATAGGAAAAGAATTAAATGTATCAACTATCCTCGAAGGCAGCATTCGGTTGGCCGGCAATAAAATGCGCATTACTGCCCAACTGATTGACGTCAACGATGACTATCATTTTTGGTCAGAAAACTTTGACCGTTCCATAGATGATGTATTTGCCGTGCAGGATGAAATCAGCCTATTAATTGCCGACCGTTTGCGGGAACATTTAGGGCACTTCGAGATCGACGACAAATTGGTGGAAGCACCAGATATATCGGTCTCAGCTTATCAAAAATATTTAAAAGCCAGGTTTCACATTCTGAAGATGACCAAGCCGGATATCGAAACCGGTATGGACCTCATATCACAATTGATTAAGGAACAACCGTATTTCCCCCTGGCCCACATTGGCTTGCACTTTGGATATACCATGCTCGGTACACTTGGTTTTATGCCGTCAATGGAAGCCTTTACCAAAGGGCAACCATACCTGGAAAAAGCGATAGAATTAAAACCGGACCTGCCGGAGTGCCAATTGAATTTGGCATATATGGCTTTTTTACAAAAATGGGATTTAGAAAGTGCTTACCAACATTTAAATAATTCATTCAACATCCGGCCAACGGTTGAATATTACCAATCCATGACCTCGGTCATTATCGCCGAGGGAAATTTTGAGGCTGCATTCAATTATATTGAAACAGCGATCCAAATCGATCCTTTCTCGGAAATCAACCATCATTTAAAAGGATTTATTTTTTATTGTTCCGGAAAATATGAGCAAGCTGTCACTCAGTACAAAAAAAGCATTCAAATAAAACCCGACGCACAAATTTCCCAACTTGAACTGGGCCAGGCTTTGATCCTGTCAAACCGGATTGACGAAGCCTTTGAGGTTTTCAATAATATGCCCGGCCCCGAAAACGACTTAATAAAATCAGGCGGAAAAATGCTTTGTCATGCCGCTTCTAAAAATATAAAAGCCGCAAAAAAAGGCATCGCTAAATTGGAAGCGGCCTTACAAAATGAACAGATGGAAAGGGCCATGAACATCCTCATGCTCTGCCATACCATTTTGGGAGATCACGATAAAGCCTTGCAATTATTTGAGCAAGGCATTCAGTTCAGGTTGCCATTAATGGTTTATGTCCCGATTGAACCCATCCTCCAACCACTTCGGAAAATTCCTCGCTTCCAGGAATTGGCACAACAGATATTCGGGAAAAAAACAACTGTCCCGACCGTTTTTAGAAAGTATAAAAAAGCATTGCTCAATCAAAAAGAACTTAATAAGTACAAATTGCACTTAGCACAATTAATGGATGAAAAAAAACCATTTTTAAACCCCAACCTGACGCTCCGAACATTAGCAGCAGAATTGAACATCCCCGCCAACCACTTATCTCAGTTGCTTAACGAAGGCTTTGATAAAAACTTTTCTGAATTCGTCAACTCCTACCGACTCGAATCCTTTAAATCCAAAGCCGCCGATCCCGCCCTCCAACACCTGACCATCCTCGCCCTCGCCTACGACAGCGGCTTTAATTCCAAAACGGTGTTCAATACTTTTTTCAAAAAAACAATGGGCATGACACCACGAGCATACTGGAAAGAGATCAGGGAGTTATGAATTATTGGGTTATTGGGTTATTGGGTTATTGGGTTATTGGGTTATTGGGTTATTGGGTTATTGGGTTATTTGTGCAAAATTCTTCATTCTTCATTCTTCATTCATCATTTTTCATTTTTCATTCTTCATTCTTCATTATCAATAAGTTCCGATTTCGAAAACAGAACGAATGGGGTAGGTAGTGCCGCTACCTTTGGATGGTCATTTAGATCATTTAATTAAAAAGAAAAAAAATGAAAGCGAGAAAAATGAAAGCTGCCGTTTATAATAAGTACGGGCCGCCTGAAGTTGTTCACATTCAAGAGGTGCAAATGCCAATACCAAAAGACAAAGAAGTATTGATAAAAATCCACGCAACGGCCGTGAGTTCCGGGGACGTCCGGCTACGAAAAGCAGACCCGTTCCTTGTCCGGTTGTTTTTTGGATTATTTAAGCCACGTGTCCAAGTGCTAGGTGTTGACTTTGCTGGTGTGGTAGAAGCGGTGGGCAAAAATGTAACCCAGTACGCGCTGGGAGACGAGGTGTTCGGCTCCGCCTTTGAGAATGGATTTGGGTCTCATGCAGAGTATATCTGTATGCCCGAAAACGGTATGTTGGCCCACAAACCAAAAAACGTGTCGTTTACAGAATCGGCAGCCATATTTTTTGGCGGACATTCTTCACTCGACTTTTTACGGAGGGGAAATTTGAAAAAAGGAGACAAGGTCCTGATTTACGGTGCCTCCGGCGCATTGGGTACTTATGCCGTGCAACTGGCCCATTATTATGGTGCGGAAGTACATGGCGTTTGCAGTGGTAAAAATGCCGAGTTGGTAAAATCACTGGGAGCAGACAAAGTCATTGATTATACCAAAGAAGATTTTACGGCGCTCGGTGAAAAATATGACATCATCTTTGATACCATCGGTAAAAGTCCTTTTACAAAGAGTGTCAATACATTGCAAAAAAAAGGAAAATATTTGCGTGCTGTCAATATGAAACTAAAATCCATTCTGCTCAGCTTGTTCACCAGTTTAATGACCAGTAAAAAAGTAATTGCCGGAGTGGCAGCAGAACGCAGGGAAGATTTATTATTTTTGAAAAAATTAATCGAGGAACAAAAAATAAAACCGATCATTGACCGGACTTACCATTTGACACAAATTGCCGAGGCACACGGATATGTTGAAAAAGGGCACAAGGTGGGAAATGTTGTAATTACAGTATAAAATTTGAATTTTAAAATGAATAGTGTTGTTCACAAATAACTATTCAATCCGGCGGTGTTGCTGTTTGCAAACGGCAACACCGCTTACCGTCTGAATTAAATCCAATTAAAACATGGAAATAAATGACTCCCCTGCCCTGCTGCTCATCGACATCCAAAAAGGGCTCGACGAACTTGATTATTATGGTGGCGACCGAAACAATTTAAAAGCAGAAGAAAACGCCGGCCGGATATTGCAATACTGGCGAAATAAAGGACGCCCGGTTTTTCATGTAAAACACAATTCTACGTCTCCGGAATCTCCTCTTCGAAAAGGCAAACCGGGCAATGAAATCAAAGAAATTGTACGGCCAATAAATGACGAGCCGGTCATCGAAAAAAATGTGAACAGCGCTTTTATCGGAACTAATTTAAAAGAACGACTGGAGCAAAACGGAATAAAAAAACTGGTCATCGCAGGGTTAACGACCGAACACTGCATTTCTACCTCGGTCCGGATGGCAGTCAATTTAGGATTCGAAACTTTTTTAATTTCGGATGCCACAGCCGCTTTTGATAAATCAACCCCGGAAGGTGGAAAATACCCGGCTCAATTGGTACACGAAATAGCGCTGGCCAATTTATCAGACGAATTTGCGACCGTATTGAATACGGACGAAATAATTAATCTTTTCAAATAACTATCTCTGTATCAACGCTGTTTTATTTCTCCGTTTAAATGCTGTGTAATTTTTTTTTAACAAAAAGTTGAGACGGAGCCATCAAACAGAGTTGAGACGGAGTCGACAGATAAATGATCCGGTTATATAAAAACGAAGACAGAAAAAAAATCATCGAATTGCTGAATTTAAATATTCCAAAATCATTTGCGCCATCCGAAGCAGGTGATTTCATCGAATATTTAGACGAGCATTTGGAGGACTATTTTGTCGTTGAAGAAAAAGGAGAATTAATTGGCGCCGGAGGCATAAATTATTTTCCGGAAAACCACGCTGCCCGTATTTCCTGGGATTTCATTCATCCTGATGCTCAAGGAAAAGGGATCGGCAAAAAATTATTGCTGCACCGGATAGCCGTCATCAAAAAAAAAGCAGATGTTCATCAAATCATTGTACGTACCTCGCAGTTGGCTTTCCGGTTCTATGAAAAATCGGGATTTAAGCTGGACCAAATAAAAAAGGACTTTTGGGCTCCGGGATTTGATTTGTATTTAATGAAAATTGATTTGAAATAACCGATGTCTAAACTTTGGGGGCCTTAGCACAACCCTGTTCAACAGAATAAAAGTCTGCCACACCAACACTGTTTTGAAGAAATGTTGGATCAAAAGCGAATGTAAAAAGGGTCCGTCAACTTTTTAATGGCTTATTTGCTGACGCCCCCTCTGCCATCGCGGACAGTATTTGCAATTGAACGAGGAAAATCTGTATTTTTAAGTTTCTATTTCTCTCTTAAATAATTAGTTGTATGAAAAAAATCTACCTCTTTCTCATATTTACCCTCTCTTCCCTATCCCTTTCTGCCACCCACATTATCGGTGGATCTATCACTTACGAACATTTAGGCGGCGACGACTACCAAATCAGGCTGGAAGTCTTACGGGACTGTTACAATGGCATTCCCTGGTTCGATGACCCGGCAGCGATTGGCATTTTTGACGATGACGGCAACCTGATCGAGCAGCTTTTGGTCCCCTTGGACGCGCAGTCCAACGATACCATTTCGCTGGCAGTACCCAACAGTGTATGCGTGTATCCGCCCAATATCTGTATTAATAAAACGGTATACCTGACAACCGTAACCTTGCCGGTGCTACAGGGGGGCTATACCCTTACTTATCAGCGGTGTTGCCGCTCCCTGGCCATTACCAACCTGCTCGTTCCGGCCGATGCCGGCATGACTTTTCATACCCAAGTGTTGCCCAAAGACGAAAACACATCACCCATTTTCAATAATGATGTGCCGGTGGCTGTCTTTGTCAATACGCCGTTTATTTATAATGGTTCGGCAACCGATGTGGATGGCGATTCGCTGGTGTACGAATTGGCAACTCCTTTTAACGGAGCTACCGATATATTACCAATGCCCCAGCCACCGGCCCCTCCACCGTATGATGTTGTAGAATTCTTGTCCCCGACTTACTCCGTTGATAATATGCTGAGCGGAAACTATCCCCTGACCATTGATTCGCAAACGGGCGAAATGAGCGCTATTCCTGCTACGCTCGGGGTTTTTCAAATCGGTTATTCAGTCAAAGAATACCGCAACAGCCAACTGATCGGTACCACTTACCGCGAATTCACATTCGTGGTCATCCCAACCACCGCCAACCAAAATTACGACGTGAGCGGGCAGGTGTTGATCAACAACAATACGCCTCTGGATTTTGGGACAGTGCAAATATTGGAGCGGGATGTACTGACGGATTCCCTTTATTTCTATGACGAACAGTCCATCGGTCCCAATGCCGAGTATGGTTTCATGGATATTCCACCGGGCGTTTTTTACATCAAGGCGATTGTTGACCCTGCGTCTGTTTACTTTGATAATTATTTGCCGACCTATTATAATTCCGCCGCATTCTGGTACGAAGCCACTCCCATCAACCAATGTGATACATCGCAGCTGTACCGCGACATCAACCTGCTCCATGTGGACAGCCTGACGGGCATGCTGGTCTTTAATGGATTGGTGATCAACCCCAACAATAACGGCGAACCGGTTGCCGGGCTCAATTTGTTGTTAGGCGATGAAAACGGCGAAATAGTGCAGGCCCGCACCACAGATGAAGACGGTCGTTTCAAATTTGAAAACCTATCCATCGGAACCTATGAGCTATATGCTGATTTGATCAATTCATCTATCGACAATTCAAATCCTCCTTCGGTGGACTTGCAAGGAGACACCAATGTCGAAGTTTTTTTATTTGAAAACTTTTTGTCGATCAATCCAATCTTCGGCGATGTTGATGAATCCATTGACGAAATCTTAGAGGTGCATGTTTTTCCAAATCCCGTGAAGGAAAACCTGACTTTACAATTGAACATCAAGAAAGCAGATCATTATTTTATTAAAATACACAACCTGCTCGGGCAACCATTAAGCACAATGGCTGATTACCTTTTTTTACCAACCGGTATTTACACTAAAGAATTTAACCTGAGCGATATCTCAAACGGGGTATACTTTATCGAAATCGTCAGCGATGAAGGACAGGTGGTTAAAAAACTGATCAAACGATGAGTACTGAACTGAAAGCTTCATTGCTACCTCAATGGTTTTAGGGGAAGGTTCCTTACGGAGTCTTCTTTGGGAAAGAAAAAAGCCTCCCTTCCTAAAACGCCCTCTCGGTTATTTCAAATTTATAATCAAACTCAAACAGTGTTCTTTAAAACTATTTCAACTTGAATCAGCAACCACCGACACCGCCAGAGCGAATTACCTTGCGAGCGCTAATCAACTCCGTCATTGCAACGTTCGACATCAACAAGGGATGGATCAAGACTTACCGTTTGTTAACCACCCGACCCGGCAAGACTTTGCGGACTTATTTGCTGGAAGACCGAAGCATCCTCACGAAGCCGTTCAAGTTGTTGATCGTCTCTACTGCGGTCGTGGTTTTTTTCATGTTTAAGGTGGTACCAAAAGATGCTTTTATTGAAGGGTTTCTGGTCGGTAGAAACGGTGCTCCCTCCACCGAACAGCAGGATGCCGTCGCTGTTGATAGCAGTTTGCTGACAACAACTTTACAAAATGAGGATGAGGCAGAAAATACAGAAAAAGAAGAGGTGAGTGATCAAAGGAAGCAAGCGGAACATACGAAAGAAGCCGAAAACTTCCTGGCTATTTTCAATCAATACTACAATGTGTTCATGCTGCTTTCGATACCGTTTATGGCATTGGCGACTTCCTGGTTTTTCGGGCGTAAAAAATACAATTATGCGGAGCATATTATTTTCAACACTTACGTGCTCAGTTACCAGAACTTTATCTTTTTGCTCACACTGCCGCTATTCATTTGGGGGGCCAATTCTTTGACCTGGTCCATCTACATGTTATGCGCCTACGGCTATGCTTTTTATGCTGCCAAACGCTTTTTCGAATTGAGTTTCTGGAAGTCATTCTGGAGGTCGACCTGCGCATTTACCATCGGAACCATCCTTTACTTCATTGTGGCGATGATCATTGTAGCCATTGGCGTGATCTTATACATCTTCCTGATCAAGGGTGGGAAATGAACAGCACTTCCGGAATAAATTCAATTGATCCAATTTGTCCCCAATTTGAAAAAACTGTTATTCCGGGAACAAGGAAGTATCCAATCCGGGAATAATTTTCAAAGCATTTTTATAATACAATTTCCTCAAAATTTCGTCCGGCAAATCAAGTCCGTACATGCGCCAGAATGCATGGTAGCGCTTGTAGTAAGGGAAATATTCGTCCGATGTTTCCAGCACCCGGAAATAGGTGGGGAATTCGTCCGGTTTGTACGAATCTTTACCGAACAGGACCCGGTCCTGGTATTTTTCAAAAAACCAATTGGCCATGCGGGGCTGGCGACCGAGCTCTGCGATAACGGCACCGATACCGACGTACATATTCGGCATTTCTTCCAGCAGTTCACCAAGGCGGGCGAGGTTGTTGCCGTGCCATCCAAGATGTGCGTTGATGAAAGTAGTGTTGGGGTGCTTTTTGAACACATCATGTTGCTCGGCGATAATGGTTTCCCATGCAGCCGGATTGTCGGCGTCTCTCTTCCGGCCGGGGCGCAACTTCAGTTCCAGCCATCTTTCATTCAAGGAGTCAAGCGGGTCCCAAAAGGATTTCGGGTCGGCTGAGTGAATCAGCACGGGAATGCCCAGCTCCCCACATTTGGCCCAAACCGGATCAATGCGAGGGTCATTGATTTTGATCCGCTCCCCTTTGCTGTCCACGTTGTGCATGCCCTGGCTTTTGTAGATTTTCAGTCCACGGGCACCGTTTGCCACATCGTATTCGATCTGTTTGACAGTCTCCTCTGTCCAGTCCGGTTCGTCGATACTGCGCAGGTTGATATTGGTGAAACAGACAAACCGATTGGGATATTGACGGGCGATATTGTCCGTCATGTTTTTCAGTTTCAAACCTCCGCGGCCGCTCAGGTTGACCATGACGCCCATATTCATGGCATCCATTTCATGCACCAGTCTATCGAGGTTGGCCGTGTCCATTCGCCACTGATGGCTATGTACATCAATGAAAGGAAAACGTGCCCGGTTCACCGGGTTCTCAGGTACAACCAGTGTGCTGGGTGGATCGTAGGCTTCGAAATCCATTTGAATATCGAGGGGCTCCCGGCGCTGGGCCAGGAGGGAAATCGGAATGCATATTAAAAAGATCAGAAGGTGCTTAGAATACATAAAAGGAAATTGAAATAGTTAGACTAAAGCCGGAACAAAGTTAAAATTAATGTACTTATGTATAGTCACGAAGAAAACACCTTTTAAAACCCGCTGACCAAGTGAGACGATGCACTCACCAAGCAAGGATAAAAGAAAACCAATTTTAACTATGTAACTTCAGACTTAAACCTTCATATTTGTCAGGGCGTATTTACCTTTTTTCCGAATCAAAACAATCACTTGATATCGCCTTAAAAATTCATTTCTCTTAATATTCAACCA
This sequence comes from Bacteroidota bacterium, assembly GCA_039819485.1. GTDB lineage: Bacteria > Bacteroidota > Bacteroidia > Chitinophagales > Saprospiraceae > UBA6168. Next base: position 22,071 of record JBCBRY010000040.1, read on the forward strand.
TCAAATCCATCAATTTATGTCTCCTGTCAAAACCATCATTTCGTGCTTGCTACTCTTGCACGGTATCACTACCAAAAGCCAGGATTTTAAAACCGAATCTGTCTCCATTTTTAAAAATGGCCAGTCCTTTTTCATTAAGTCAGGAAATGTCGAAACCGAAAACGGCATTTTCAAAATAAGCGAGGACCAGGCCCCTGCCTCTCTTTTTGGGACTCTCTGGTTCAATGCCCCGGCAAACGAAATTCTTTCTATAAAAAGTTATCCTGATTCAGTGGAAGAAACCAGTATAAAAACCGCGCAGCTCCTACATGAGATGTTGTTTTTCAATAAAGGCCGGCAATTAAAAGTGTATTTAAATGACGATACTTCCATTCAGGGAACGGTGGAAGATATCACTGATAAACAGCCCCCAAACGGAGTGATCGCACCTCAACAGAAAAATTTGATCACGATGAAAAAAAGTGGAGGAGGCTGGACTTCATTTTATGTAGGCCAGGTGCGGCAAGTTGATTTTTTAGAAAAACCAACCATACAAGCAGAGCAGATAAATAAACTGCAAAAAAATATTATTGAGATAATATTTAATGAGAAAAACCCGAACCAGCCACTTGATATGATGTACCTGAGAAATGGTTTTGCCTGGGCCCCGGAATATTTGTTATCCCTAAAATCAGATAAAAAAGCCGACCTGACTCTACAGGCAGAAATCACGAATAACGGAGAAGACCTGAATGATATCAAATTAAACCTGGTCGTTGGAGTTCCTAATTTTAAATTCGCTGACCGCCTGGCTTTTTTAGTTGATTTTGTCAAACAAATGAATTTTGGATCAGTGCCGATCAACACACAATTTTTATCCAATACGATCACGACTCAACGGAATGCTTATTCAACTGATGCCCCTATCGAATCTCCCATCACCCCCATTGAGGGACAGGGCAACGAAGACTTCTTCTTCTACGGTGTAAACAACTTTTCGCTTCCCAAAGGAGGTCGCGCCATGCAACGGATTTTTGAAGAGGAAATTGAGATTGCCCATGTTTATGAGGCCAATTTGCCGGGCAATAACAACGTCCGTTCATTTGGTGATGATTTTTTCTTTTCACCGGACAACCAGCACAAAGTCTTTCATACGATCAGGGTCAATAACGAAACTGGCCAGCCGTGGACGACCGGCTCGGTGTTGATCATGAATGAAGAGGGCGAAAAACGTCCCGTCAGCCAGGACATGCTGACCTACACTTCAAACGGTGGGCACTCATTTATTAAAGTAACAGAATCGACAGATATAAAAATCAAGCATGCCGAAAAAGAAATCAGCCGTGAACAAAATGCGCGTCGCTTCCCTAAAAACTCGCACTATTATGACCTCGTAAAAGTGGAAGGTAAAATCAAGATCCGGAACTTTAAGAACGAAGCAATCGACCTTAACCTCCGTCGAACCATCCTCGGTGAACTTGAAAAAACGAACCTGCCCTGGCTGACACAAGGCACGGTCAATTTCAACGGCACTCCCAATAAAGCCAATAATGTTTGCTGGGAAATTAATCTTAAAGCGGGAGAAGAAAGGGAAGTGGTTTATGCTTATGAAGTGTATGTGAGAAGTTGAATGAAATGGGGGGTTGGGGGATTGGGATATTGAGATATTGAGATATTGAGATATTGAGATATTTCGGAATTATCAATCACTCAATATCCCAATATCTCAATCCCCCAATATCCCAATGCAAAGATGATTTAAATCATGTCGCCGTTTTAAGGTATTTTATTTGGTTTTCAGTACCTTTTCGAAATAAAATACCCTTATGAGTAAAGATTCCCACCTGCCGCCATTTGCGATCCGCCCTCGTTTTCAGGCGGAACTTCCGATGACACAGCGAACTGTTGTGAGGAAATTAAGGAAAGGCTTTGAGCGGCCGGAAGCTGCCTGTGTCGGTCTGGCCACGGAAGGGTATGCCAGAATAAAAATGCCGGAAAAAGACCGGCATTACTGGTCACCACAATTATCCATCATGATGGAAGACATGGACAGTGAAGAAGGGACACTGATCCGCGGGCTGTATGGCCCCGCCCCGGCCGTATGGACGATGTTTGTTTTCTTTTATGCGTTCATCAGTTTTGTGATGCTGTTCGTTTCCATCATCGGGTTTTCCCGTATGTCGCTCGATATGCCGGCGCCTATTTTATGGTGGTTACCAATATTAATCATCATTTTATTATCGACGTACCTGGTTTCTTTTTTTGGCCAAAAAATAGGACATGACCAGATGGAAACACTGCACCACTTTTTAGAAGAAAGCCTTGGGCTGGAACTGGATGCAGAAGAAGGCGAACTCATACACGTCGAGAAATAATTTTATTAATGCAACCTTCCCTTTTTATTTATTACTCTTGCTTTATAAAATTCATAAATCCTAAATAACGGATTGATCATTTTTTTATGGGGCCTGTCCATTCTTACGATCAGTTATTTTTAGTAAAATTCAATATGAAATATTTATTTCTCTTTTTTCTGCTGCCACAGATAATCTTGTTTGGTCAACAACAACCTGACCTTCAATACATCCTCGACCAACATGCTATTGTCATGGGCGGCAAGGAAAAATGGCAAAATTTCAATTCGCACATCACTACTTATGAAGTCGAGTCTAAGTGGCAAAAATTCGGCTCTACCCTCACCATGAAAATGCCCAATAAAGTAAGGATTGACATGGTAAAAAAAGACACACTAACCGTAGAATCACACGATGGAAAAGAAGGCTGGATTACTATCATGGGCAGATTAATACCAGCATCAGACAGGGAAGACATATTAATGACCGGGGAACCCGAATTTCATGGAGCATTGGTGTTGGCACAAGAACGAAGCGACCTGTTGGTACTTGAAGGAAAAGATAAAATAAATGGTAAAAGTGTTTTTAAAATAAAAATGAAAAAGGCAGGAACGAACGAAAAGTTTTACTACATAAATACGGAAACTTATTTATTGGAAATGATCGGCGAGTATTCAGAAGCTTTGGGCTGGAAAGGCACTTTTTTTAAAACGGTTTTCGATGATTACCGCATGGTGGACGGACTGCTCTTCCCTTTTGAATTGAAGTTGTATTCCAACGATAATTTATTGCGAAATTATCATTCAACTGAAATAAAAGTAAATACCCCGGTCCATGAAAACATTTTTAATAAAGATTTTAATATCATTAAAAGAAATGCCCGATTATTTTCAAAAGCCCTTATGGAAAGTGATTACGATACCGTCGTAGACTTCTACACCGACGATGGAAAAATATTTCCAAATGGTCAAAAAATACTATCCGGTCACGAAGCCCTCAGAAATTACTGGACCCCGCCACCGGGCAGCAATAACCGCATCACGTACCACAAGGTCACCGCCGAAGAAGTAGAAATACTCGGCGATACGGCCAATGATTTTGGCTATTATGAAGGCCGCTCCATCGGAAATGACGGGCAGGAAAGCAGTTGGAAAGGAAAATATATTATCGTTTGGAAAGAAGTGGAACCGGATGTCTGGAAAATGTACCTGGATATCTGGAACAGCGTTAGGGAGTGAGAAGATAATGGTTAATGGTTAATGGTCAATGATTAGACATTATTGACCATTAACCATTCATTTTCCATCACTGTTTTATTATTTTTTCTAATTGCAAAGAATTATCTGAAAAAATAATTTTTAAATAATAAATGCCAGACGGAATTCCGGAAACATCAATGGTTTGGTTGTCATTAAATAAAACCAAATGGCCGTTGGAATTAAAGACTTCAATTTTTTGAACTGTTTTTACCGATTTAATAAAAATATCTGAGCTACCTGGGTTTGGGAAAACGTAGACCGGGCTTTCAGAAAAACCACTGGTCCGGATACTTGAAATAGCTGGATCAATAATGCTTGTAAAAACCTTTTAACATTTAGATCTCCGGTTTGATCGACATAAGCTACGTAAGGGATGTTTTCATTTTTTGAAACAGCTATATCCGTAAACTCCACAATACCTTCCGAAATATGAGTTGCGCCGACGGTTTCCCAGTGCCCATTTTCAAACTTCCGTACCAATGCCTTTGCTCCGTTTAAATAATCCGAAGCCACCGCGTAGATTATTCCATCATTATTGACCACACTGCTCAAATGCTCGACATAATTGCTAAACGACTGGTTATAATCATCTGGCCCCAAAGGAACCCATGACTGAGCAGGCAACAAAGTAAAATGCAACAGGCACATTCCGATAAAGGAGAGAAATTTATTCAACTTAAATTATTTATTTATTCTTCATTTTGCATTCTTCATTCCCTTGAATATTTCACCACTCCGTTCACCATGGTCATTTCAATTTCCGTTTCCAGAATTTCATCGTCCGTGCAATTGATCAAATCGTTTGAAAGCACCACGATGTCAGCCACTTTACCAGGTGTGAGGGAACCTTTCCATTCTTCCTCAAAAGCAGAAAAAGCATTAGACAGGGTATAACTTTGAATGGCTTCTGCGCGGGACATGCTTTGTTCGGGAAAGAGTTCCAAGCCAAAATCCTTGGGCTGATGGCGGCGGCGGGTCACCGAAGCATAGAAAGATTCAATGGCCGAAACATCCTCCACGGGAGCATCCGTTCCGTTGTTGATCACCGCACCGGCATCCAGGAGGCTCCTCCACGGATAAGCCCCCTCGCGGGCCCGCTTTTCACCCAACCGCTTTACGACGAAAGGTGCGTCCGACGTACAGTGGATACCCTGCATGGCAGCGATCACGCCAAGGTCTGCAAAACGAGGTATATCCAACGGGTCGATATGCTGGGCATGCTCGCTGCGCCAGCGGAGCGATTTAAGGTCTTTGCCTTCGGCAGCGGTGAGTTCCTGCATAAGGTTGAGCAGTTCGCGGTTGGCCCGGTCGCCAATGGTGTGTACACAAAGCTGCATGTCGTTATCGCGGGCAAGGGCTGCGATGGCTTTTACTTCACCGATCGGCACCGTGTTTTGGCCGTAAAAACCGGGCTTGTCCATGTAAGGTTCCAGCATCCAGGCACCGAAGGCACCCAGCGCTCCGTCGAAAGCTGTTTTGATGGCCCGGCAAGTGAAGAAGCGGTCACCAGCATCAATGACAGGGTACCCATCGAGTTTTTCTTTCAACACCTCGGACGGATGCCGCACCATGGCCCAAAGACGGAGATCGAGTTCTCCTTTTTCCGACATTTCCTTGTACCTGTCCAGTTCATCGAAATGGGAGCCGGCATCCTGAAACGAAGTGATGCCTTTTGCCAAACATTCTTTTTGCGCCAGGCTGATGCCTTCATACCAGCGGGCCAGTACTTCTTCCTCACTCAATTTCGACAGGTACTCCTCATGGATGCGGTTGATGATCGACATGGCCGTTTCTTCAAACACGCCGATGGCCTCACCGGAAGCATCCCGCACAATGCGCCCGCCCGCCGGGTCAGGTGTTTCTCTGGAAACCCCGGCCAAATGCATGGCTGCGTGATTGGCAATGAGTCCATGACCGCTGGCGTGTCGCAGCATCACCGGGTTATTGGGGGCGACTTCACTGAGGTGGTCGTGATAGGGGTAACCGTTGACGTGGCGTTCGAGGGCTTCATCCCATTTCTCCTGGTGCCAGCCCCGACCAATGATCCACTCACCGGGCTTGGCGGTTTTTGCTTTTTCCGCTACGGCTGCCACTATTTCGCTCCAGTTTTTTGACTTCAGAAAATTCAGGTCAATGAGGCTGTACCCCAAGCCCGAGAAGTGGCCATGCCCTTCAATAAATCCCGGCATGGTAAAACGGCCTTCCAGATCAATGACTTCCGTGCCTTCTCCCTCCCATTTTTTAACTTCTTCATTTGTACCAATGGACAGGATGAGGCCATCCCTGATCGCAAGTGCCTGGGCAGCAGGTTGTTTTTCATCAACCGTGTAAATATTGCCGTTGGTCAGAATGGTGTCAGCGACGGTCTTGCTGTCATTTTTACAAGCAGTGAAAATGAAAAAAGTAAAAAGTAAAATTGAATAAATGAAATCCCGCATTTTAGCCGGGAAGTAAAAAGTTAGTTTTTCCGTCATAATGTTTCTTTTGATTTTAAATGCTGCTTTGTCTCTTCCGGAATACATTTTCCCCCTCTCAGATCAGTATAAATAGAAACCTAGGGACCTGCGTTTATTTATTTTCTGCAAAAACGAAAAAACACCGGGATGGGAAACAACATTTTCTTTAAAGAAAAAAAGCCAGCTTCCAAATAAAATATTTTCAAAATGACCAAGCAGTATAAGATCAGGTAAAAATATAAGCTACAGCTCCATTTTACCAAACCATTTTACCAATCCCAGCGTCTTTGTTAAAAAAGGAAATTCTTTTGCTAAAATATTTTTGCCTAAATTTGGTTTTAATAGAGCACCTTTCACCCATTCGTTTCGTTTTACAATCAATAATATAAAACCCGAACTATTCTTTCGATGAATCACCTACTTGTTACACTTTTCGCGTGGCTTCTTTCTTTTCCTTTATTGGCACAGGTGCCCAGTAATATCAATTTGTCAGAAGCGGGTAACTACAAAGCGGCAGATCCAGTTGGCGTCGGTCAGGCACATTTCATCGAAAGGGGACAGGAAATCACCTATACGATCTATTTCCAAAACAGCGGGTCGGACACTGCTTTCAACGTTCGGGTGCTGGATACTTTGTCGATACATTTCGACCTCAACAGTCTGCGGGAGGAAAGTGCCTCTCACCCCTACGACATGACCATCTTCAATGAAAACGTGGTTCGTTTTTCTTTTCCTAACATCAAATTGCCCAACCGGGCGGCCGACGAAAACAAATCAAAAGGTTTTATCCGGTTTACCGTTTCCTTGAAGGAAGACCTTCCGTTATTGACTTTCATTACCAACCAGGCCCAGGTATTTTTCGATTTCCGCCCGCCTGTGACCACCAATGAAGTCTACCACCGGATCGGGGAAGGGTTCACAAGTATCGGCGATGCCGACAACGATGAGCTATCGGTTCAATTGTCCCCAAATCCCATGAGCAGCAATGCTTTTTTAGATATTCAGGGCACTTCTTTTCGCACCGGCCAAATGGAAATATTCAACCTGACCGGGCAGTCGGTCAGGACCCATTTGTTTTACCAATCCCGATTTGAATTTTCTTCGACTAATTTGTTGTCTGGCCAGTATTATTATAAAATCATTCTTGATGGTGAATGGGCCACCACAGGCAGATTTGTGGTTCAATAATCTTGCTTCTCCATTTTATCAAGGCATTACCAACTTTCCTTTAAATCTTGTTTTGGCACAGCCCTTGCAGCTTACTGGTCATACTCCTCGTACAATTTTCCCTTCTCAAGGTCGGATAATTAAATCAACAAACACCTAACAAAGACTAATGAACAGGTTTCACTCATTGCTTACCTTTTGCTGTATCTTAATTACTACCACAGCATTTGCACAGCTCAAGTTCAATGTAAAAGCAACGCCCGACGCCTATACCTACGGGGTATATGTAAAGATCTGCGATGCAACCGTACCAAGCAACAATACCATTGCAGGAACAGGTCAGGTAACTGTCGTACTGCCTTTGGGCAACAACACTTCCGATCTTGTTTCGGTCGGTGGTGTATGGCAGGAAAGTGGATCGGTTTCCGGGCCGGACGAGTCGCCGAGCAAGAATTATTTTTCCTACGGATTTTTGGCAGACAGCCCAAAAATTGAGTTCGAAGCAGGCAAGGAATCCTTACTTTTTACTTTTAAAGTAGAAGGAGGAGCAGTCCCTGTATTGATAGAAAACGATACGGACCCGTTCGCCGTTTTTCCCAATTCAATGAATAGCAATCCGGGCAATGAAATGAGTGTACTGGACGTAGGTTCCCAGCCAGTTGGCTACTATTATTACAGCGGAAACTACACCGACGACGACCTCGAAAGCTGCAATACCGAAGATGATACCGAGGAGCCAACCGACAACCCAACATCCACTTCGGAAGAAAATGCCGACGGCGCCTATTTTAATCTTTCACCCAATCCGACCAGTGCCTGGATCAACGTTGAATTTAACGAAGGCCTGGCCTATGAAAATGGAACCGTTCAATTGACAACTGTTCATGGCGTTAAGTTGGATGAAAGAGACAGCGGTGGTCAGACAAAGATCGGAATGAACGTTAGCAACCTACCTAACGGACTGTATTTTATTAACCTTGAATCGGACGGTCAGGTGGTACAGCGGGAACGTTTTATGAAGCAATAATTATTCACATACATATCCAAAAAAAGGGTTGGACTGGTTACAGTTCAACCCTTTTGTTTTTTTACGAATCAATCAAGCCACCCTAGTTTTTAATAGAGCCTTCGAAAACTAAAACTTCACCACTTCATTCGTCCATACTTTTTCTCCACTGATTATTTTAATGAAATACATGCCCGGCGGCAAATGCGACAGATCAATAGCCGAGGCCCATTTTTCACTGTTTATTTTTCCCTGTTGTTCCAGTAAAAGCTGCTGCCCCTGGAGATTGGTCAACATTATGGCCACCTCTTTTCCTGCGAACCCATTTAATTCAACATTGACCAAATCGGACACCGGATTCGGAAAAGTACTGATCGACTGGAACGACTGATCTTCCTCCGCTGACACTGCCCCCTCGATGACAAAATCATACTGCACACCTGAGCCAAAGTCAGGTTCAAAGTGTACGAAAGGGAACAAAACTGTGGGAGTCAAATATCTTTTGAACTGGAGTGATCCGCTCCCGTTGTCTGGAAAAAACCAAAACTGGAGGCCATCGTGGCCAGCATCAAAAAACTGTAAGGTGTAACAACCGGGCGTCAGGGTGAGCATGTCGTCGTAGGTGGTATTGCTGAGCATATTGTCTCTTTCCATCATGATTTCACCTGAAGCATTCTTGATGACGTAGGCATATTCTGATCCGTTATTGTTCGTCCTGACGGACAAAACATAGTCCTCGCCGCTCTCAAAAACCGTGGCTGATTCAAACCGGGAACTGGTGGCATTGTTTGCTGCATATTCATCCGCCGTCCCATTTACTGCGGTAATGCTTGCGCTGAAGACAGACGCCTCGTTGGGCGACTCCCAAAATCCCATATCCGATACCGGCAGTTCGATATGAACGACCTCATTTGAAAAGAGGTCACCTGTCCAGACGAAAGATTCTACCATGGCATTTCCTTCCACCTGATAGGTGATTTCGACACTTTTGATCATTTCTCTTCCGGTATTTTTTACCCAAACGATCGGGGCGCTACAGGCCGGGTTGATGCGCTCAAATTCGACATCGGTATTGTTTGGCCGTGCAATTCGTTCGAGTGAAGCATCCACGTTGAACTGATAATCACCATAAGTCACCAATTGGTTGGAAACCAGGTAGTTGGCCTGATCCATAAAAGCTCCATTGACTCCGTAATCAATTTCTACTTCACCACCCGGATCGACCATGGAGGTAATGTCAAATTCATGCACGTCGGTTGCGGCACCGGGGCACCAGCCGGCGCGGTCAAAAATCCATGTTCCGCCCTGGGGGTAAATTGGATTATCGGCGCACTCTTTCCAGACATCGTATACAAAATCCTGATTTCCTCCATTGACATTGAGGTAGTGCGTTCTCGGGATAAACTCTCCATTTTGGCCATGACCGGTAATGGCTGATCGCAACTTGTAATGATGTCCTGCCGGGGAAAGCGATACGGAGCGAGGCTCAAAAAACCGGTCTTCCTGAATCTGGGCATACCACCCCCTGCGGAATGGCCAAATGTTCTGAATGTCCAGCACTTCGCGGGCTGGTGTGCCTTTGATGAATAAAAATTCGATGTCCAGCTCCTCCTGCCACTGGCCACCCATTTCAATCGACAGGCGCTTTTTCCCTTTCAGAATTGGTGCGTAATCCGTTACATCGAAAGTGAACGTTTTACCATCTTCACCCAAATCGAGGCCATTGCCGTAGGGTGTCACCAAAGAGAGGATCTCATATTTGGCCGGTTGTCGGGTGAAGTAGGTCAGTTGACCTATCTGAATAGTATCTTCTGGCATCACCCAGACAGAATCGACCACTCCTCCCATTTCATCGAAAACATATTGGTAGCCTGCCCGGTAAAGCAGTTGTGTATCTGTAGTCACCAAATCATTGCTTTCTACATCATAATAAACGACAGAGTGCGGATTGGCCGGGGACTCTTCCACAATAGGCACTGTTACGTTCTGGGTGAGCGCATCTCCCTGTAGCAAGGTAACGCCCAGCCGGATGCCGGGACTTCCAAAATTCTTAAACAAGTCCTTTCCCCTCACGGATTGCCAATTGGCCAATTGGGCAGTGCCGTGTGCTTCGTTGGGAGATGTATCAAGGACTGTATTTCCAGTGGTTTGATTCATTGGATAATAAGATACCAATTGGTCATAATCAGGGTGCTGGGAATCTACCTTTATGCGCATCCACTCCTTGATCGTCGCCTGGTCCAGTTCTTTGCTCCAAATTCGGAACTCGGACACATCGCCATAATACACCGGATTGCCACCGACCCCGGATCCGATGTTGAAACGCTTGATATTGATGGGACGGGTTTTACCTGTGCCTTCGTGCCAGAGTTCCCCGTTCAGGTAAATTTTCATGTCGCCCGAAACGGCATTTTTGGTAAATGCCCAATGGTTCCATTGACCTGCGAAATCAGCATTATCCGCCAATTTATCAATCCGATCATACGTACCATCAAAGCCACAGTCCCAGTAAACCCGACCGTTGCCCCAGGGCAGGTGCACATTCGCCTGGCGGTTATCATTGTCATCTTTACCCTCAAAAACGGTGGAATTGGTCGGTAAAATATCAGGCGAGCCATACGCCCACATCGAGATGGTTATTTCATCCGTGATACTGGTAAAATGATCGGTTGGCACATCTACGTTGGAGGTACCGTCAAAATGAAGGCTGCCAATGGGGCCAGCGAACCACAAAGTAGATTCAAACCCGGCCATGGAAGATCTTAATTCAGGGGAAACTACGTTTGACTGCTGAGTAAAGCTAAATTCGATCAGGATATTCGAACTACCATCCCAATCAAAGGGCTCGTAAAAATTGAGCCGCTGTGATGGCGCAACGGAAAACGTTGTATTTGAAAAATACACCTCGGTAAACCCATCCAAATGAGGTGCTTCCTCACTCAGTTCTGATTCGGTTACGGCTTTCATCCTGATCCGCAAAAAATCCATCTGGCCGGAGTCGGTTGGAACCATCTCCAAAGCATGTATCTGCCCTGGCACCAAACCTGCCTGCAACAACTCGTCAGCCCGGTAGAGCATTTGCATTCTAAGAGTCTGGATGTCTTCAAAGCCAGTGGTTGTGGAACCGTACCCAACTACCGCTTCAGTTACATTTGACAAATCCAAAGTGGTTTGATATTGCAAATATTGAGTAAAAGCGTTCGTCGGAATGGTTGTATACGGAAACTCCTCCTCAGAAAAATTGGAAATCGTATGGGAAGGATGAAACTGCCTGGTGGAATCTACCCGTGTTGAATCCGTGATAAAAGTATTGCAGCTGTAATCCCATTCCCGGCAACCGACCGCACCGTTGCCAACTTCATCGTCGTGGCAGCGCATGTTATATTTCATGATGATCTTTCGATAAGTATCATCAGGGTTGTCCGGAAATTCGAAGACCTCAGCACGGGTCTCAGAGTTCCAGTCAAACGTTTGAACGCGGATGGTGTCCTGGGCAGAAATAATATTTTGCAATAGAATTACAAGAAGAAAAATTAGGATAGATGGGTAGATTTTTTTCATAAGCAAAATGAAAATTTAACAGAGAAGTTGTTTGAAGTAAAATATAAATCGAGGCAAATAAAGTGATAAAAAAAAATGTCAGCAGAATAATCCCAAGATATTCTGCTGACATTTTTTTAATTAATTCCTAAATGTACGGATGGATAAACATGGGGACAGCCCTGAATGTAGGGCAGTCGCCCGAGTCGCTGCTCCGCCGAGCGGCCGATAGGCCGACTGCGGCGCCAACTTAGCGAACATTTGACCCTAAGTTGATCAATCAGCACCTCTAAAAGCTAAAACATCCCCTCCTCCCTTATCCCTCTACCCTATCGTCACTCATTCCTTAAATTATCCACAGGATTGCCAAAGGCTGCCCGCACGGTCTGAGAACCGACGGTCAAAATACCAAGCAGGATCAACACCAACACACCCGGCAGGAAGACCCAAACGTTCAAAGGAATCGAAAAGGCAAACGTCTGCAACAATTGACTTCCGATCAGGTAGCTCGCCGGTACCGCTACTAAAACGGCAATCAACAACAACATCACATACCCTCTCGACAGGTGCCGCACCAAGTCCGAGGCACTGGCGCCAATGACCTTGCGAATACTGATTTCTTTGGCCTTGGTCTCTACGGAATAAATAGCCATTCCCAACAGTCCCAAACAAGCGATAACGAGGCCGAGCACGCCTACAATGCCAACGACTTTGGCCAATTCCTTGATGTTGCTGAAATTTTCTGCTACTGTTTCATCATAAAACTGATAGACGATGGTCTGCTCCTCGTCCACCTGTTTCCAGGTCCGTTCGATGGCCGCGACCGTTGTCGGCAGGTCGGTTCCACTCACGGTAAGGTTGATTACGTTCAGTCGCTCCGGCTGGTAACGGATCAGCAGTGGTTCAAGGCTGTAAGTCAGTGGTTTATACAAAAAATCTTTTACGACCCCGCGGATGGAGACGAGGCTGCTGTCGCTGATGAGGAGTGATCTGCCGACTGCCTCCTGAGGCGAACCGAGGTCAAATTGATGGAGGAATGTTTCATTAACAATGGCAAAAACCTCGTGTTGCTGATTGGGGTGGTCAGGGAAATTTTCACCGGCAATCAATTCCAGTCCAAAGTTGTCGATAAAGCGATGATCCACTGCATAGTCCCTGACCCCAACGGCTTCATCTCCCTGGTCAATCCGAACATCTTCTTTGCTATCCTGCCAGGTACCCATCAGGTGAGAAGTGGCGCTAATTTTTTTCACCTGTGGCAATTGGGTAAAAGCAGCCTGCAATTTGCCCAATTCATTGCCTTGCATATACACGTTGACGATGTCGGTCCGGTCGGCGCCAAAGTTTTCAGCCACGGCATAGTTGATCTGTTTCCAGGCGATGGAAAGGCAAAGGATAAATACCAGAGAAATGGCAAACTGGAAAACAATCAATGCTTTGCGCATACCGATCCAACGAAACAGTCGTACGTTCTGTAACTTCTGCATAATGGACAACGGACTAAATTTTGAAAGCACTGTCGCCGGCAACAGCCCAGCTACCAGACCAACCAGAATAGTGAACAAGAAAAACCAACCCACAACCTGAAAGTCTTTGTCGAAGCTGACGTCGGCCATCGTCATCAGGGGTGTTTTGCTGAGTATGGGCGTTAAAAATTCCAGGATAAAATACCCCAGTCCCAGCGCAAATAAAGCCACCACGAGACTTTCACTGATAAACTGGCCGAACACCTGTCCCCTCGTTGCTCCCATTACCTTGCGCACACCTACTTCTTTAGCCCTGGTCAGAGAACGGGCCACCGTGAGGTTGGTATAATTGAAACAGGCGGACAGCATGACGATGATGCCCAAAATGGAAAAAAACCAGAGTACTTGTTCCGGCATCGCATCGCCCATATTATTGGAAAAGTGGGGCCCCGGCGTGATGTCGTCTAACGCCTGTATGGAAAAATTATAGCCCATGTCCCTCGATTCCAGTTGCAAATCGGTATAGCGAGTACCGGCAATGTCTTTCAACGCTGCCTCGACTTCCTCTTTCCCCGAACCATTTTTCAATTTGACAAAATTATAAGTCATGTAATAGTCCAGCCAGTTGGTGGAAAAATTCCGCGATTCGGGCAGCTTGTCCAGCGCAAGCTGAGTGGACATGGAACCCAGTGCATCAAATTTTAAATGGGTTTTTCCAGGAAACGGTTTCAGTACTCCGGTAACTTGAAAAGGCGTTTCGTATGCGGGCATCTCCAGGTACTGGCCAATAGGGTCTGCGTTCTTAAAAATGCGTTCTGCCAAATCATGGGTCAATACCACCGAATATGGGTCGTTCAGCGCTGTGAGCGGATCGCCCGCTGACAACTCGAAGCCAAAGACCTCAAAAAAAGAAGCATTCGTGAAAAGCCCCCGATTGGACAATGTGTTATCGTTGTACCGTACATCGCTGTTGAAAGTACGCATCAGTGGCACCCAATATTCCACTTGCGAATAGTCTTCATAAAGCGCCTGGCCAACCCGGTAGGGCGAGGAGGCATATGCTTCCACATTTCCACTTTTCCTCACCGGCGTGGTAATCAGCCGGTAAACCTGGTCGGTATCAGCATGGAACTGATCATAACTGTGAGAATCTTTGATCAGCAAAATACAAAGTAGGCAAACGGACAGGCTTGCCGCCAGGCCGAAAACATTAATAAAGGAAAAAGACTTGTTTTTCAGCAAATTGCGAAAAGCGATCTTGAGGTAACTTTTTAACATGTCAAAAGATTTTATCCGAAATGAAGAAATTGAAAGTTTGTAACAATCCCAAGTAAATCATTGACCTGATGCTCTATAATTTGAACACCATACCTTGTCACTATTTTGATTGAAAAAAGGCCATTCCGGAAAGGGAGCAGCCAACACTTGGATGGATAAAAGATTGGGACGCCGAGTTTAAATGTATGGCGAACCTTCAGATTCGCAGCTCCTCCATTAGAAGAGGCCATTGAGCGGCTGGTTACAAAATAAGGCGATTATTTACATTTGCTACCGCCCCACAGGATCAAAGTAACCATTTTGGGAAAAACGTTGCCTAATCACAAAATTAATTTCACATGAAAACCATCAACATCAAAGAAAAACTGGACCTCTTCAACGATCATTGGTCTCCAAAAATCATTGGAGAGCTCAACGGCCAACAAGTCAAACTGGCCAAAGTAAAGGGGGAATTCGTCTGGCACGACCACGCCCATGAAGACGAATTATTCTACATCCTGAAAGGCACCCTGAAAATGGAGTTCAGGGACCGGACCGAAGTCTTGAATGAAGGCGACATGCTCATCGTACCACGCGGGGTAGAACACAAACCCATTGCCGAAGAAGAAGTCTGGTTGATGTTGTTTGAGCCAAAAGCAACCAAACACACCGGGGATGTGCAGCACGAAATGACGGTGGACAAGTATGAATATATTTAAAAACAGACCGTGGGCGGATAAAATTAGATGGAAGTAGAAATGACACTTTTATTCTGGCGATGCCTGGTTTCCAAATGTTGAAACCCTTATCAAGCAAAGAAAAAGCGTCATTTCTGCTGACCAGCCCCTTCACCGTTCAGCATTATTTTTTCCGACAATGATAAACGCATTCCAGCGGAATGTTCAGCAATGTTTTCACCTGCACTTCATCAAATACGTTTTTAAACTTTTTTACATGGACTTTTGAGTAGAGCACCTGGTGGAAATAATGATCGGGAACCAAGGCCTCGTAGGCACTCAGGAGAATGGATTGGCTCATTTCTTTGGAAAAAAAAGTGAATGGAATGGAAGAGATAAAACCATTGACAGGGCTCCCGACATGTTTGGTCAGATTTTCCGCTCCATCGTTGATGATGATCAAACGTTCGTCATTTATTTCGGCTTCTACATGTCCGCAAAATGTTTCGTTCACTTCAAAGGCGAACAATTTGGAAGTCGGGGAAATGTTCCTCAGAATTTGTTTGGTAATGTTGCCGTGGCCCATGCCAAATTCCACAAAGACCTGATTTTCGGCCGTGGGTAATTTTGAGGTAATCTCTAACTCTACCTTTCGACTGGTTTCTTTGAAAGCTCCGGTTACAAGTATGTTTTTGGTGAATTGCAGGGAGGTTTTTATAGTCTTCTTCATTTAAGATTTTTGTGTTGCTGCGTCTGTAATGATGAGTACAAAAATACGAAAATGAAGGTAGAGCTATTCGAGTGGATAAAAATCAGTGACCAATCCGATCAAACACACAGACCGAAGTTCCATTGAAATCCTTTGTATCAATACCCTGGCAAGTCCAGCGCAAGAAAAAAATAAAACACTCCGACCACCCCTTCCCAAATCACCCTGGAAAATCCAGTTAAGTAAAAGCAAACCTGCCCGTTATTCCCCTACCTTTCCGTTTGCTGAAAAGCTCCGTTCCTTTTTGCTCCCCGATTTCAATACGGGATTTCGTTTCACTACATTTGCCTTTTACTTGTATTATGATTTTACGTTCAGATAAATTGATCAAAAAATACGGTGACCGAACCGTCGTCCGCGGCGTCTCCCTGGAGGTAAACCAGGGTGAAATTGTCGGACTGCTTGGCCCCAACGGGGCAGGCAAGACAACCACTTTTTACATGGTAGTCGGGTTTATCAAACCCAACGGGGGGCGAGTGTATCTGGAAAAGGGGGACATTACCAGCCAACCAATGTACAAAAGGGCCAGGTTAGGCATTGGTTACCTGCCACAGGAGCCATCCGTGTTCAGAAAGCTCAGCGTTGAAGACAATCTCAAAGCAGTACTGGAAATGATGCCCATTCCCAAAGCAGAAAAAAAAGACCGCCTGGAAGGGCTGATCGCGGAATTTGGACTGGAGAAAGTGCGCAAAAGCAAAGGCGATACGTTGTCGGGCGGGGAAAGGCGCCGAACCGAAATTGCGAGGGCACTTGCCAGCAACCCTAAATTTATCTTGTTGGACGAGCCATTTGCCGGCATCGACCCCATCGCCGTAGAAGATATCCAATCAATTGTATTTAAACTGAAAGCACGCAATATCGGCATCCTCATCACCGATCACAATGTACAGGAAACCTTGTCCATTACCGATCGTGCCTACCTGATGTATGACGGTTCCATCTTAAAAGCAGGAACTGCTGAAGAACTTGCCGCTGATGAACAAGTCCGAAGACTTTACCTCGGTAAAAACTTTGAGCTGAAACGAAAGGTGATGGAATAATGAATGGCCGGCGGTTGGCGAAAATTGAAAAACCGGATGTTTTCTGCAACCATTTTGGGGTTTTATTGCTCTAATAAAGAGGTTAGTTATTTTGCCAATTACATCAAATAATCAAAAATCACTTGTCAAATATGAAAGGAGTTTTCAGCATCTTTTTTTCCCTGTTCTTTCTGGGGATCACTTATGGCCAGGAAAAACCCGTAAAATTCACAGTAGAAGTCAGTACCGACTCGATATTGATGGACAATTATTTCCAGGTAAGGTTCACTGTCGAAAATGCAGACGGGCACAACTTTGAGGCCCCTGATTTTTCAGAAAACTTTACCGTGGTCAGCGGCCCTAATTATTCCTCTTCTGTCAGCACGATGAATGGCCGTTCGACCCAAAGCATGGCCATAACTTACTACCTTCAACCGTTAGACATTGGTGCCTATTATATCCAGCCTGCCAGCGTACAGGCCAATGGAGAAATTATGGAGACTAACCCGATCGAAGTATTTGTACACCCTAATCCCGACGGTATCAAACAATCTCCACCAATGAACAATGGCATGTTTCATATGGAGTTTGGCAACCCTTTTGGGAATGAGTCACCATTTGACATGGAGGAGTTTTTCAGAGGTTTTGACGGCAATATGTTCCCGTTCGACATGAATGAGTTGTTCAAGGGGCTTGATGGCCAATCCATGCCGCTCGATAGTATGGGAATGGATGGTTTGTTCAAAAATTTTGACATGGAGACCATGCCGCTGGATTTGCAGGAGTTGTTCAAACAATTTGAAATGGAGATGCCTGAATTGGATCAAATCACCCCCGAAGACAGCACCCAACCCAAAAAGAAAAAGCGCAAAACAACACGTATTTAATGGTTAATTTTTAATGGTCAATGGTCAATTTAAGCGCATGACTGAAGCCATTGGCCATTAATTATCAAGCTCCTGCAACCGATATCCCTCGATGATCTGGATCAACTGTTCCCCTATCCTATGATCGTTTCCGAAGCCATCGTTCGTAAATGCGTTTGCATAATTGATGTAGTTCCCACCTTTCAGGTTGGAGTAGTTGGAATCAAGGAAATGACTAAAATCCCGGTAACTTGACCAGGCCGAATCGTATTTCCGCATGCTTTCCCCGTGGTACGATTTGCATGCGCTCCGCCAATCATCGCTGCAAGGCAGTGCAAAGTGGTTGTTGGCCTGGACGGCCATATCGCGCGTACCGGCAGTGCTTTGGAACAGGGCCGTCGCCAGGATCACCGAAGCAGGTATCCCAAAACGCTCCTGCTCTGCTTTTGCCACTTTGACAAACCGTTGCAAATATTCATGCTTGGTTGTTTCATTTACGGTATTCAGTTCTGCGATGGCGTCCCGCTTTTTTTTCTTTTTCCTGGTCGTTTTAAGGAAGGGTATTTCCAGCCGATCGAGGGTATTTTCGGAGGAAGATGCTACGGCGGGTTTACTATCCGTAATCTTTTCAATAGGCTTTCGCTTCACCTGTTGTTGCTCTGTATTTTCAGGTGTCAGCACTTGAATTTGAAAACTTAATTGTTTGATAAAAAACAGGTAAAAGCCAAGAACGGCCAAAGAAATTTTAAACCAGTTCTTTTGTACAAAGGACAGGCATTGGCCAATGTTAATCTCCAATTTCATCACATTTTGTTTTAATTATTCGGTATTACACAACGTTTGCGTAGCAAATATAAAACAAAATGTTTTTTAAAACAAATAGTTTCAAAAAAATTTCAATCTTCTGTCACATTGACTTTAATTCGCTCATTGCGGTTGGCCAATTCCCACGTGGTATAAAACACCAACCTTGCAATCTTCTCCATTTTATCAAACATGATTTTCTCGACGGTGTCAGTCGTTCGGTGGTAATCAGCATGGACGCCGGAAAAGAAGAAAATGGCGGGAATGCCTTTTTTAGCAAAATTATAATGGTCGCTGCGGTAGTAGAAACGGTTCGGGTCGTTCTTCGCATTGTAGGTGTAATCGAGGTCGATGTTGGTAAATGACTTGTTTGCAGCCTCATTGATATCGTGCAGATCGGTACTCAGGCGATTGGAGCCGATGACGTAAATATAGTCCGGATCGGTATGTCTCTTGTCCAATCTTCCGATCATATCTACATTGACATTGGCCACGGTATTTTCAAGCGGGAAAATGGGATGCTCCGCATAATACTCCGAGCCAAGCAGGCCTTTTTCTTCTCCGCTTACGAGCATAAACAATACACTCCGGCGCGGACCTGCACCTTTTTTCTTGGCTTCGGCAAAGGCCTGGGCCAGATCCATCACTGCGCTGGTGCCAGAGCCATTGTCGTCGGCGCCGTTGTAAATGGATTTGCCCCTGGTGCCCAAATGGTCATAGTGAGCCGTGACCACCACTACTTCTTCTTTTAGCTTGGGGTCAGAACCTTCCACAAATCCCAGAACGTTTGACCCGATCAACTGCTTCACCTTTTTCTTTTGCTCAATTTCCAGTTTACAAGGCAATACCAGATTGGCCGGTTTTCCTTTTTTCTTCATGGCATCTCGCTTCTTGACGAACTCCTTCATTTTGTCCCCAACGATGTTTTTGGCCAGCGTACTCGAAATAAAGAAGTTGTTGGCGTATCGCCCTTCCGGTTGGCCACCTTCTCCCATTTTCATTTCCGAACTCAATAAAGTGTTGCGGTTTTTAGAAACGTTTTGTTTGATATTGGGGTCGATGATGAGGACCATTGCCACTCCGTTTTGGTGCGCCACTTCCAGTTTTTTCCGCCAATTGGTCGACCATGAAGAAGCTTCCTTTGTTCCGGTGAGGTGGTATTTACCATTTTTCTTCTTTGGCTCATCCCTGTAAATGAGAATGGTTTTATCGGTTACATCAACTCCTTTGTAATCGCTGTATTTTGGATCATCTATTCCGTAACCGAGAAAAATGACTTCCTCGGTCTCCAGACTTTCCAATTGGCTATTGGTGGAGGGGAAAGAATAAAAATCGACCAGGTGCTTACTCTTTTTACCATCAATATTTATTTTGATTTGTCCCCGGTCCCATTTCTCGGAAGTAAAGGCAATTTTCTGAAAATAGCTATCACCGTCACCAATGGCCGGCAATCCTAATTGTTCAAAATGCGCAGCGATAAAGTCTGCTGCTTTGCGTTGGCCCTCGGTTCCGGTTTCCCGGCCTTCCATTTCATCGCTGGCAATTACTTCAAGGTAACTTTTCATGTCGGCAGCTGTGATGGTCGCAGCGAAGGGTGGTGCTTGGTCAACAGCCGTCAGAAAAGGACTGACATCTTCCGATAAATCAAAGGACATCTGGCCAACGGCAAAAAAAGTGATGTTCGAAAGAAAAGCAGCAAGGATTATTTTTTTCATCAGAAATGTTTTTTCAAAAATGGTCTATGGTCAATGGTCTACGGACAAATTTAAGCTATTGAAGTTGTTTGAAAATTCCTTACCATTCTCCACGCAAAACTCAAAACTTAAAACTCATCACTCAATTATTGACAAGTAAAACGATTGATTGTTGCCTTCATTGTTTGTCCTTTTGGGCATTCCGCCAGGTTTGGTCGACCATAGGACCCAATTTATGCCCTCCCATCAAATGGAGATGCAGGTGGAATACAGACTGACCACTGTCCTCATTGTTGTTGAAGGCCAGGCGGTAGCCTGTCTCGGAAATACCTTCCTGCTTTGCTACTTTCTTGGCAACCAGAAAAAGGCGGCCGATCAACAAAGCGTCAGATTCTTCCAGATCGTTGATAGTGGGAATTCTTTTTTTGGGAACGATGAGGTAATGGACCGGAGCCTGGTTGCTCAGTGGCTGGAACGCGATGATTTCCTCATCTTCGTATACAATATTGGCGGGCAGCTCCCGGTCAACAATTTTTTCAAAAGGGGACTTTACCGAAAGTTTTTGGTCTTTTTGCGCCTGGTATTCAGGAGATTGTGAGTAAACCAAGCCGGTAACCAGCAAGAGAAAAAGAAGGAATAAATGTTTCATCAACAAGTTTTTGAAACAAAGGTAGTTTAGTTTGGTAGTCTTTAGTTCGTCACTTTTACTTCAAGGAAAAAATCATTTGACTGTCGTACTGGCGGACTGGGCACTGGCGGGCTACAAACTCCTTCCCCTCAGGATTTCCAAAAATTCATCTTTTCTGCGCCGGGCAATAGGTACCTGCTGGCCGTTTTCCATAATCAAGTAACCGCCATCCTCCCGGACATATTTTTTTACAAAATTCAAATTGACCAGATGCGAAACGTGTACACGGAAAAAGACACTTGCGGGCAGGGCGTCTTCAAACTCTCCGATCGAACGGGTCACTAATATTTTTTCCCCCGTACTTGAAAAAAAGGTTGTATAACCAGCGTCCGATTCGAGCCGGATGATGTTCTTGACGTCCATCATGGTAATACCTTCCGATGAGGGCAGTGCCAGGCGATCAAACACCTGTTCTTTCCGCGGTTGCTGAATGGCTTTGATCAATTGTACCAGCCCGGAAGAAGACTGTTCGCTCAACGCATGGTCGACTGCGGCCACCAAATCCTCCGGATCGATTGGCTTGAGCAAATACCCAACAGCATAGTACTTAAATGCCCTGACGGCAAACCGGTCGTGTGCCGTGGTGAAGATCACTCTAAAGTCCGGCCGTTCGAATTTATCCAACAGATCGAAGCCTTGCCCATCCCCCATTTCGACATCCAGAAAAACCAACCCCGGTTTTTGTTCGCGGATCAACTTTAGTCCTGCTTGCACACCATTGGCTTCACCTACAATTTGTAACTGGGGGCAATAGTCCCTGATGAATGTGCGCAGGACTTTCCGCGCAGCGGCTTCATCATCAATCAATAATACCTTATAATAATTGGGTGAAACCCCAATTGGATTTGTGCTCATTTTTCCCGCGTTAATAGGTTGCTGGCCTATGGTATGGAGTTTATGGAAAGTTAGGGCATGACGATCGTCGGTAAGCAAAACTGCCGATTCGCTAATGTATGGATTGATTTTATTTTGTTGCATTAAATTACCGCTTTTTTATTGGAACCCACCGCTTTTCAAGTCAGATTGACCGCTTTTCGGACGTATGAAATGGAGGGGCCCGGAATACCTATTTTTGAATTGGGTAATAATTAATTGACCTCGAAAAACCTTTTTTACTTTACCCGGTATTGACCAAAATACATTCCCCTTGAAGTATGAAACCAGGCACTCCTTCCTAAGCCCCTTTACGGCGACCGTTGTCCAATGGTCAAATAGTGCCCATTTGACCTCAAAGGATTTTCCCTGATCCACCGTCAGTCAGTACATGAATGATTGAACCTATTGTACCTTCATTTACCTGTTGAAGAACCTCTCCTGGCCATTTATTTATATGGTCTTAACGCGTGCAAGAATTTGCCTTCAACATCGGTCAAGGCACAAATAGCAGGCACTTCAGGTAAAACCAAAAACTGCCTGCTTTATGTAAGACAGGACTTTCTGAACCTATCGGTTTTTATTCTTTCTCAATGACTAAGGTCACTTCTGTACCCGTAACCTCGCCTTCATTGCCGGTGATTTCTTTGATCGAAAAATGTTGATTGGTGGGTGAGCTGTTGGTCAATTCCAACCGCTTTTGGGTGACCTGCATTCCCATTGACCTGTGAACTGTTGACTGTTGTTTTTTCCTTTTTTTGGAAGCTTCGACCCCGATCCCATTGTCCCTGATAATGGCTAAGAGCCCATTTTCGTGTGGCTGAATCCGAACAGTCAAAAGACCATTGTGCTGTAATGGTACCAAACCATGCAAGATGGCATTTTCGACGTAAGGCTGGATCAACATCGGAGGGAGGGTTTCGCTTTCCGGGTCGATGGATGGATCGATATCAATTTCAAATTTAAAATCTCCATTAAAACGCAACTGTTCCAGCGCCAGGTAATTTTTCAACATTTGCAGGTCTTCCGCAAGGGTTATTTTTTTAGCGTCAGAATGTTGCAGGGTGGACCGGACCAATTTGGCAAATTTGGAAAGGTAAAGGCTCGATGATTTTTTATCACCATCTACGATGAACCCTTGAATGGAATTGAGCGCATTGAAAATAAAATGAGGATTCATTTGTGCCCGGAGGGCAGTTCGCTCCAGTTCCCTGATTTTCTGCAAAAGATTTTCTTCATGGGCCACTTCCAATTTCTTATTTCGATAAAACACCAAAATTGAGATCGCCAACATGACGACCCCTGAACCCCAAAACAGTGGTTTCCACAACGTACGCTGCAAGAAAAGGTAATTACCAGGCGACCAGGCGACCCATTTGCGGGGCGTCCACAAGCTCAAAGATGCTGGATAGACAATCTCCCTGTCCATCGCCAAAGAGGATGGGGAAAAATATTGTTGGCCATTCATCAGGCCATCCAGAGGGTTTAGGTCGGCGGAGGGAAAATAAATCAGCCATCCACCCATCCATATCAACATATATGGAACAATCCGCAGCATGAATGATTTTCTTTTGATAATCCGGGCAGTCTTGCAGTCGACAGGAAGCATTCTGATTGTTAGCTGAAAACTGATTAAATGTTGTAAGCCCCCTGGGAGACCTCAACTTTTAAATACCAATGGTCGACTGGATTTAGATTTTTGCAACCCGGATTATGTGGGCTCTTACAAAATGCAGCGGCAGTCATTGAAAATACTGCCGGCTGCACTTATTGATGATATGGCCTTTGTGGGGCATGGTCTTTTGGCATGCTCAGTTTTTTGAAATTTCCGTTAGCCCCGGACAGGGTCATTATCAAATGAAAAAATGGTGTTTTTAATTAAGAAGAGGACCTGTGAGAAGTTGTCTATTTGGTCTTTAAGGTCAATGAAAGTCCTCGTGGATGTGTAGTTTCTAATGTATATTCCAAATTTCGGTCAGAAAAGTTTTAAAGCAAAAGATAAATTATAGATATTGTAACCCCATTTTTATTCCTACTATTTAAGTAAAATTTTTATAAAAAATTGTAAGTCAATATTTTATGAAAATAATTTCTACCTTTTTTGTCATACAAAAAAGCACAGTACATGAGCCAGTATGGAACAAAAAACCATCCATTAATTCAATTTAAACCACATGCAGGACAGCAAACTGATAAAAATTCTCAGAACCCTTTCGAAAGAGGAGTTCAAATACCTGGGCTGGTTTGTCAGGTCCAACTTTTTTAACACTGATAAAAACCTGGTTAAGTTTTATGATTTTCTGAAAAAGCACCACCCGGATTTTGTTTCTGCAAGGTTGGAAAAAAGGACTGCCTTCCAAGTCCTTTTCCCGAGCACTCAATACAGTGACGGGAAAATGAGGAACCTCATCTCCAAAATGACCAACCTGTCAAATGAATACCTGATCAGTTTAGAATTGAAAAATAACGGAGAGAAAAAGCAACAGATGCTGGTCGATGTTTATGCATCGAGAAACGTTGACTACAACGAATACAAAAAAAAATCCCATGAGCTGATCGGCCTTTTGGAAAAACGGCTGAGCCAACACCCAGAAGACACCTGGCAATTGTTCAGATTGCACAACAATTTCTATTTTTATTCAAAAACCCCAAAGAGCGTTGATACGGTCAATTATCTGCTGAAAGCGAAAAAAAATATAGAATTAACCTACGTCATCTTTCTTTTAAAAATCCTCTGTGAACTAAAGGCTCGGGAACTTATTTTTCACGAGAACCATGAAGCAAAAACCATAGATCCATATTTATTACAAAAAATCACTTCCATTGCCGCCTCGCCACTTGCCCAGGTATATTCAAAAATTTATGAGATGCAGCATTCAGGAACCATTGAATCTTACCAGGCTGCCAAAGAAAGTTTCAATTTTCATCTTAAGGCAATTGATAACAGAGAGGTCAAACCCATTTTTCAGCTCCTGTTAAACTTTGCCATTTTTAACCACAACAAAGGTGAACCCCATTATTCTGAAGAGGTGTTTCACTTATATAAAATTGGAATCGACACCAGAATATGGTTTGAGGATGGAATAATATCAGACACTGCCTTCTTTAGCATAGCCTCACAGGGTGCCTCAACAGGCGAATTCGAATGGACCGAATTATTCATAAAAAAATATAAAAAGCATCTAAGATCGGAGCTGAAGGACCAAACCATTTCCATCAGTTGGGGATATTGGTATTTCTTTAGAGCCGATCATTCTAAGTCGTTGGATGTACTACAAGGAGTTGCTTTTTCAAATACGACTTATAAAATAGCATCCAGATTATTGCTTGTAAGAAGTTATTTTGAATTATATCTAAAAGATGATTCTTATTACGATTTGACCAATTACAGCATTGAGTCATTTGAAAAGTTCTTAAAAAGGAGCAAAAACATTTCAAAAAGCAGAAGTGAAATAATTCAAAACTTCCTCAGAGAACTTAAAAAGCTGGTTAAATTTTACGCCGCTAAAGAAATTAATGAATCTCTTAAAGAAGAATGGACCAACGAGCTAAACATTAAAAATATGGTAGCCAAAAACTGGCTGTTGGAAAAAATAAGATCAATATAGTAGAAGAGGGTCTTTCAACCCTCTTCCCTTAACTTTCGTTCAAGTTCAATTTAACACAACATCTTCTACTCCAATAACCGAACTCATTCCACCACCACAGACCGTCCTGAAATAAAAATCATAAGTCCCATCCGTCAAGCCGGAAAAAGAAATAGCAGATGTCGAAACCCTTGCTTCGCTGCTTTTATAACCATCTGCCTGCCGCACATACCAAACCGCAAATTCGGTACAACTGTCCGAACAGTCATCCCAATCAAAGGAAATACAACCGGCTGACTGGGCCACTTGGACGACGTTGGCCGGGGCGTTACAAGACACGCCACAATCCGTTTCATTGGCAAAAGAGAAAGTCAAAACAAAAACAAACAAGGAGAAAAAGATCACTTTTTTCATAACACAAATAGTTTTGGGGCTGTCGGCAATACCGAACCGTTCAAGATTTTTTTGCTCTTAGTATTCAATTGGTTGTTGCCGCACAACCTGGGTTAAAATTGTCAGTTAAGGTGCCGGGCGGCTGCGGACGGGCATTGTTATCCTATCCTTCACAGCAGCACGTGGCTGGAAAGTCCATGCATGGGAGCAAACACCGTTTGCCCGTTGCACCAGGGGTGCAGGTTGTTTTTAATTTCAGTTCCCGATTCATGAAACCCCGGCCTGACGGAGGCCTCCCGCACCGCCTCCTCCCAGCAGGACACTGGGCAGGCAGCGGTTGGTCGGAGTAGTTGGAAGCAGGTCTTTTGGGTCGGTACATCCATCGCCCTCACTTTTTTCCGGGGCACTTTTTTGTACCGTTTTGGTTTTATATCTTGGGGTTGGTTTGGGACTTAATTGCGGCAAGTAAAAAAAGGTAATCGGAGGTTTTGATTTTTTTTGAAATATTTTTTTCGAAACAGTTTTAGGTCCAGTCCAACCACTTCTACTACAAAAACTACCGGGAATGGATTGTTCTTAAAAAAAGTACGGCTCTCTTCTATTTTTGATGTTTGCTTCTGTACAAATTCAACTAAAAATAAACACTTAGACCAATGAAAAACACTTATTGCCCATTCTATTCACGCCCAAAAAACCTGCACCTTCTGCCGCTCCTGATTCCAATCTTTTTTTTCTTGTTTCAATCAAGCCTGCCCGCCCAGTTACCGGACTGGGCACAGCAAATTTCTCCCGGCCACATCGTACACTCGGTCAATTCGCCTGGCAACCACGTTTTTGAACTGGACAATATTCCAAACAACATTGATGAACATGGAATAAGCCGAGGGTACTTCTATGTCTGGTTTTTTGATGACGGTACTTATCTGACCGGAGAGCTGCCGCCCTTGGATGTTAACAAGCTGCATTACGACGACCCAATCGAATCCAATAAAAGGTGGGTGTTGGACATGAGCGGGGGCAGTAGCACCACCCAGTTTCCCGGCTACAAAGAGGATGTAACCCCCGGCCCAAAGGATTTTAAACATAAAACGACAGGGATCAACAACAGCTCAAGCCCCAACAAGTATGTTGTAACTTTAAAATTATTTGCCCGATACCGAGTCAAAAAGCCCGCGGAGTTTACTATGCCGACCAATCAGGGAGCCCCTCAAGGATCAAACGGCTGGGTACCTGAGGCCCCCTCTCAACCATCCTCCTATAATTCTTCTACACCAGGGTTCCTGCATTTGTCCAGCTTCTCCAATCCGGTCATCGACGATTCACTGACCTATGTGATCAATTATGAGACATGCGAACCAAACGGGTACCTCTATTTCGATTTCACCCATCAATTGGCTCAAATTGAAGAAGGGAGAGTGTTCACCTACCATAACGAACTAGTCGAATATACGAGCACGAACCTCTGGTCAGATGCTGTGGCAGCAGCCAACAACGGCACACAGCCCCTGAGGTTTAAACTGCCTAGAACTACGGGCACCATCTTCATCAGGTTAAATGTACCGAACACGACTCCACCCGGCTCGAATATCGCAGCTACCGTCAATTTGGTCAATAGTACAATCGACTCTACTCAACAGGAGATTAAGTGCGACCTCCTGAAATCGGACACCCAGTCGGTCGATGCCAGCTCACACGACCCAAACGAGATCCTCAGTATAACAGGAATGTGCCTGCCGCCCCCTGCAAAAATGAGCTACACGATCGTTTTCCAGAACATAGGGGATGGTTCCGCCAAAAACGTGATGGTACGAAACCCCATTCCACTGGATTTTGACCCCGCCACTTTGGTAACAATAGACCCTCCCGGTCTCCTGCCGACTTACGATCCAACCAGCCGGACCTACACCTGGAACCTCAACCACAATAAATTCCTAAAAAATGCCAGGCCATTGGAAGGAACCGCATCCCCGCTGTACATGATTGATTTTTCAGAGGATGCCACCAAAGATTCCATCACCTACGAAATTGAATTTTACCCGGATAGCCTGCCCACTCTCAAACCTTGTGAGATGATTGTCAGCCGCGCAGAAATTATTTTCGATTGCCACAAATCCATTTTCACGAACACGTTCAGGACCGAGTTCATGTGCTGCCAGGGCCCTTGCGATACTTGCGTGATCAATGAATATAACTTCGAACCGGTCGATACCGGGGTAGTCGTCAATGACCCAGAAAATGAAATCATAATTGATCCGGAACTATCGAGGCAATTTTCCGCTTCCGCAAGCAGCAGCATATCCACGAGTTCATTTGTCTGGTATCCTTCTGAAAGCGTAAGGAACTCTTCGCAACGATCTACCACCATTAAAGACAATACGATCCCTTCTGCCATTTTTACCAGTGTTGAAAACTGTATCCGCACGGAATCCATATTCCCGGTCATGATGGCAGACAAGACACCACCTTGTGGTTTGGTTGCTTATGAAGACCCTGATTATGACGACTGCTGTACTTGTATCCGCGTGAACTGTTCGGATTCCACACCATCGTTTAATTGGGAATATACCAGGGACGGCATACCGGGCGTCTTGGTTTCTACGGACAGTTGCCTCTACTTGAAAAATGTAACCACTGCCAAGGTGACCGTTACGGACGGAAGAAATGAAGTTATCATTTATCCAAACT
Source organism: Bacteroidota bacterium (assembly GCA_039819485.1). Taxonomy (GTDB): domain Bacteria; phylum Bacteroidota; class Bacteroidia; order Chitinophagales; family Saprospiraceae; genus UBA6168. Next base: position 50,610 of record JBCBRY010000040.1, read on the forward strand.
TAAGTTGCCCTGACACCGGTCGGTCTATGGAAGTAAAAATATTGTTCGGGGCTTTTGTCTTGTTATTGTTTTTTTTATTGTTGAAATCCATTTTAGGAAAACAGCAAAAGTAAGTTTATGAACTGGTCATTATTTTGCACGATTGTTTTGATCATAACTATGGTGCGGGTGCCTTCCCCGGCAAACAATTATGACGCTCTATATAATAGAGCAGATTCTCTTTATTCGATCGACCAAACAGAACAGGCGCTGGGTTTATTTAAAGAAGCATACAGCGTTGCAAAATCCGATGAAGCGTGGAATGGTGCGGTCGATTGTTTAATAAAGGTTTCTTATTGCACCTTCGAGCTAAACAAGTCGGATAAAGAGAAAAATAATCTAAAAAATGAGCTGGCCTTTTTGCTTCGACAAAAAAACATTGACCTGCAAAAGATTGCCAATTATTATTTAGCGCAGAGTTACAACTTCATGATGGAGGGCGCCATTAACGAGTCGTTGGTCTTTCTGGAAAAAACAATTAATATTTATGAAAAAAATAATTCTAATAATAAAAATGTAGCATACGCATATTTAAATGCTGCACAAATTTATTTGCGCCGGTTGGATTATGACAAGTCGCTGAACTATTTACAAAAAGCCCTGATTTCCGATTCCACCAACACCCATACAGCCTCAATTTATGTTCAGCTTGCCAATTATTATTCGTTGTTAGAAGACCCGGAGAACACCTTGGTCTATTGTGAAAAAGCGCTGTCCGCTAAGCCCGATGAATACGACAAGGCCGATGCGGAAGCCATGAGCGCAGTTGCTTATATTGAAAAAGAAAATTTTAAGAAAGCCATCAACTTATTAAATAATTCTACTTCTTTTTATGAAAGCGATCCTTACAGCAGAGAAAATTTATTAAGAAATTATTTGGATTATGCCAGGATTTATTTGAAACTAAAAAATGTCAAAAAAGAAGGTTATTATTATTTGAAAGCAATTGAGGAAGCTAAAAAATTCGCACCGGTAAAAAACCGGGAAACAGCCAGGGTGTTGGCCAACTATGGGGATTTTCACCTGAGGGACGGTGACCTGAATTCAGCCATTGAACATTACCAATTGGCCATGATCCAGGTATTCCCCAATTTCAACGAATTGAACATCAATGAAAACCCAAGTTTGAAGGATGCATATCTTGAATCATGGGCCATGACGAGCGCCGCAAAAAAAGGAAGTGCCCTTCTTCGGAAATATAAATTAGCAAAAGATTTAAACCTGTTATTAAATGCATCACATGCATATGACCTATCAATCGCTTGCATTCAAAAAATAAAGGAGTCCTATGGCACCGATGGAGCAAAAATATATTTAAGTGATTTTGGCCATAGTGAGTTTGAAGATGTCATTGAAATAAATTATTTACTATTCATAAATACCAAAGAAAAAAAATACCTCGACAAAATATTTTCCGTCATGGAGCGCTCCAAGGCATCGGTACTGACGGAGGCCATTCAAAAAAACGAGGCATTAATTTTAGCTGACATTCCGGACAGCTTGTTACAGCAAGAAAAAAACCTGAGGTTGGAACTGGCAGAAATAAATACCAATATAAAAAAGGAAGAATTATACGAAGCAGAAGCAGACCAAGCCTATATTTCCAAAATGAGAAGCAGGTCAGTGACACAGCAGCGAAAATATGAGGCCTTATTGGAAGAATTAAAAAACAATTATCCAGCATTCAATTCATTTACTCAAAATCCAGACACACCTACCCTTTCGGAAATACAAAATTATTTGGCCAAAAAAAATGAAACGCTTTTAGAGTATTTTGTGGGTCAAAAAAATATTTATTTAATTAAAATCAATCAGCATTCAACTAATATTTTTCAAATACCGCACACCGATTTCTGGAATGACCAGGTCAGCGATTATCAGGATTATTTTAGAAACAGTGCAGCAATCATAAATGACCCCGACGGCTATTTTTCAGTGTCAGAAAAATTATACCAACAGGTTTTCCCATTTGATACTTTGCCCGAAAAAATAATCATAATCCCCGATGAAGCGCTAAATTTTATCCCATTCGATGCATTGGTCGCCAGTACACCTGAGCAAGCGAATTTTAATGAAGCTGAATTTTTAATAAAAAACCATTTGATCCGGTATGCTTATTCGAGCGGTTTATTAACCAGGTCTTCTTCAGAAAAAAAGCAGCATAAAAAAATGTTGCGGGTAGAACCCATGTTTGTGAACCGGGAAAGGGGACAGGCTCCCCTGTATATCCGACAAGAAAACGGCTCCAATATAAAAGGCATGCAAACGCTGGCCGGGGCAGCAGCCCGCTTGTCCACTTTTAAAGAATGGGCGCCTCAGTGCCGCCTGATTGAATTCTTTACCCATGCGGGTGCGGACGAGACCGATTTTGCGCCCCGTATTGAATTCATTGATACGTCGCTTTATTTACCTGAATTATACGCAATGGATATTCCCGCTGAGCTGGTGGTATTGAGCGCATGCGAAACAGGGCTTGGTAAATTCGAAAAAGGGGAAGGCGTGATGAGCCTGGCCAGGGGATTTGCGTATGCGGGTGCTTCTGATTTGGTGGCCAGTTTGTGGAAAGTGAATGAAGGTTCCACTGCCGACCTGACCAATTATTTCTACCAGCACCTCATGGCCGGCAGCAGTAAGTCATCTGCCCTGCGGGCAGCGAAACTGCAATATTTTGCAGAAGCTGATTCCGATGAAAAGCTGTCACCCTATTATTGGGCCGGTTTCATCAGCATTGGACCTGATGCGGTGATGGATTTTTCACAAAAGCAATGGCAATGGTGGCTGTTGGCGGGAGCGCTCTTGCTGTGCATTATTTTATGGTGGAGAAGCCGAAAAAGGTAGATTGATTTTCTTTGTTCTTTGGGAGGACACCCCCGAGGCACGGGAAGGGTGTCGTCTCAAAAAAAAAGGCGTTTGCCTAAAAACAATAAAGGAGATAAATCTTAGTACTTATTAAAACTGGGCGCAATATAGGACTTATTTTAAATATTCCAACAATTTGTTCACATCTTTATACTTAGTTGAAGTCCCGGATATTTGATTCAGGGCCTTTTTACAATTTTCAACATCTCCTTGCTTCAGGAAGGTGAGCGCCGTATACCAATGAGCATCGTTGGCCAGAATGGGCGTATCGCTGGCGATGTCCTGAAAAACAGAAAGCGCATCGGTGTATTGCCCATTTTCCAAAAGGGCAGCTCCCCGGTTGAGCCGTACCTTCGGTTGATCAGGGTTGGTTTCAAGGTAAGCATCCAGCAACGGCAGGGCTTCCGCATATTTCCCATTTTTCAACAGTGCTTCGGCCTGGGTCAGCAATTCTTCATTGTCCCCCATTTCCGTAAGGTCAAAATTATGAACAGCAAACATAGCGTAAAGCTGTTGCGGATTTGGTTTTCGAGTGGAAAACAGCCACCTCGCAACCACTCCAATTCCAATGACCGCAGCGGCCAGCCACCACCGGCGGCGCACCATGTTCACGACCTTTCCATCTTCTTTTGGCACCTCAAAAGGATCGAATATTTTGGGTGGCTCTACTTCTTTCGAAGTGTCGACCATTCCTGTCTCTTCCGCATGGATCATGTCCAGTTGGATACGCAACTGGTCATTGCCAAAAGCTTCAATTCCCTCCATCAATTCTTTTTCTTCCTCAAAGGCCCGGGCAAAAGCCGCATCTTCCGACAACCGCTTTTCAAAAGCTGTCAGTTCTTCCTGGTTCAGGTCGTTTTCAAAATAACGTTCAATGATTTGCTGGTCATTGTTTAATTCCATAGCAAAAGAAAATTATTAGCAATATCGCTACCTAGTTTTACTGCTTTGTTGTTGCAATTGCTCGAACTTAGCAATAAATGGATAATAATTATTTGCAGTCATTTAAGTAAGCAGGTGGTCAAAAAAAATGACACTTTTCCTTTGCCTGAAAAAGAGTTTGGAGGCTTGGAAATCAAACATTTGCCCAAATAAAAGTGTCATTTTTCGCGCTCCTTATTTTTGTCCAGGCACCGACTTACTTAGAAGTCATTCGGGTTAAGTCAGGTCAGAAAAAATGACATTTTTTTTGAACAGTCATTTAATCATACAACAATATAGCGGTACAGCAATAAAACCATTTAACCGTTCGTCTTCACCATTTTCCTCAGTTTTTTCATGCACAAGCTCTTCTTGTTCTTGGCGGCCTGCTCACTGCCGAGGTTGAATACCTCCTTGATCTGAACCATTTTCATTTTGTTGAAATAAAAAAGTTCAATCAGTCGGCGACAGTCATCCCCCAGGTTCTTTAAGAGGTTGGCTACCAGCTGTTTGCGTTCGTTTGTGATGAGAGTATCAAAAATATTGCCTTCCACAGGGATATATTTATGCTGGTCCTGCAGAGGAGTTTCTTTTTTGGTTTTCCGCAATTTCATCAGCCAGATGTTGCGGCAAATAGAATACAGATAGGTCTTGAGGGTAGAGGATAGCGTAAAGCCTTCATTCTTGGCATTATTGAACAGCACGATGAGGCCATCCTGGAACACGTCCTTGACGTCTTCGGGGGCTCCGTTGTTCTGTACAACTATGCTTTCAACCAATCCAAAATACTGGCGGTATAAGTAGCGAAATGCGTTTTCTTGTAGTGCCGGCTCCCCGGACTGGAGCAGCGCGATAATTTCTGAATCCGGCAGGTGCTGCATAGGTGCTAATTGTTTATTGCTTTGGTGGGCGAAAGGTAATAATGTTTTGCATTATTTTCTTCAGGCTTCGGCAGCTGTTTAAATTTCGGATTTGACCTCGCTCCCGTTTTTGTTCCCATCCGTACCAGATTTAAGATGAAAACGACCACTCATAGAAAAAACAAAAAAGGCAACTGATATTAAATTAAATTCGCATATGCATTTCAGCTTCCTGGCTGTTCATTTCTTTTTTACCCTTTCCGTTTACGGTCTACAGCAACAACAAACCGCAATGAACGAACATGGCTCGCCCGCTTGCTATGGAGGTAGACATACAACCGAAAACTCACTTGATAAGCTGGGCCTGATTGAAAATTAAAACGACAAATTTAGAAGAGGCTCAACCCACAATTTTCAGTTTCCCGGTAATATTAACAGTTTCATGCTGATACATGCTGATGGTACAGGTCACCACTTGCCCGATCTGGTGCATTTACCAACAAAAAACCTGTTCAGAATGGAAAAAAAACTCAAAGAAAGAGCGCTGAACTTTTACGTGAAAGAAGGCTGCACCCCAAACGAAATCATGGAAAAGAAACTGGAAAGCATGTACCATAACACATCATGTGGGCACCTGGTGTGCTCTATTTGATTTTTCCGTTCGGGCGGGATGAGGGTCCCGCCTGTTTTTTATTGAACGGGACTGTTTGCGTCAACCATTTATCAAAAGACTTCTTCAGTCTCTTTATTTAATAGCGAATCTTTTATTTTTATTTGCATCGGCTTATTTCCAATAACTTTGGGTTTGTTTTTACGTATTCCTTAATTTTCCCAAAACATAAATAACCGCTCTATGCAAAGATTGACCTACTCATTTGCCATCCTCTTTTTTTTCCTGATCTTTTCGTTGAACCTGTTTGGTACCACTGTCTCGTTTGAAGGGAATCACTATTGTTCCTTCGCTCATGAAATGGATGTTAAATCAACGCACCTCCCACCGCCCGTGCTCATTACTGGATGCGGCGAAAGCTTTTTTGACCCAGGAGGAGCTAACGGAGATTTCCAACCGCTCCAATCCCAGATCACGACCATCTGTCCGGACAATCCTGATGATTTCGTCAATATCCGTTTTACCGAATGGGACCTGGGCCCTTGCTGTGGTGCGACACTTGAACTGCACGAGGGAAGCACCGTAGGCATCCCGATCCAGGTTTTCGATGGCAGCTTCAGGCCTACGTTGGTCACTGGCTTTGTGCCAGGTTGTATCACTCTTAATTTTAATGCTACCATAAATGCGATACCGGCCCCCGGTTGGGAGGGAGAAATCATCTGCAGTCCATGCCCACCTCCCACCGAGCATTTTATTGAAATGCTGACTGAGACGACAGTCCAACTTTTTGTGTTCACTCCATTTATCGAAATGTTATACATCGAGGTCGGTCTTTCTGGCTTTACGCCTAATTCAGGTCAGGAACTTTTTTCAAAAAATCAGTTCGACGAATTCATTTTCCTGGAAGGGTTGGAACCTGGAACAACCTATGACATCTACGTCAGCAATATCTGTGGGGGAGCGGACACCTCGGCCGTTTACGGCCCGATTTCCTTTTCGACGGTACCCTCCTGTGGTGGAACATTTTATGACCCGGCCGGGCCCGATGGGGACATTCTTCTGAATACATTCATCGGGGGAGCTATTTGTTCCCCTACGCCGGGCGGGTTTGTGCAGCTCGATTTCAGCTCGTTTGATTTGGGGACATGTTGCAGCCGGTTGGAGTTGTACGATGGTACCAGTACTGGTGATCCGTTGATCGGGGCTTACGAGGGGACCAACAGCCCAGGGGTGGTCGCTGCTACCCAGTCATCAGGGTGTATTACTTTTTTCCTGAATGCTTTTGGCAACGATGCCGGCCCCGGATGGGAAGCCGCCGTGTCTTGTATAGACTGCCCTCCGCCCAATAACCCCACGCTCCTCAGCACCAGTAGTACCAATGCAAACATCATCTGGGACTTTAACCCTACCGCCGACGAATACTATTTTGAAGTTGGCATACATGGGTTTACGCCGGGAACCGGTTCATATATCGTAGCCGCCGAGCAAACGGAAACCACAGTGCTTGTGACGGGTCTGGAGGCCAATACAGCCTACGAATTCGTGGTGCGCTCTGCTTGCAGCCAATCCGACACCAGTGAATTCTCCGCCCCGTTAGCGTTCTTGACCAGTCCATCCTGCGACGACTATTTTTATGACAGCGGTGGCGCCAACGGAAACTATGGCTCTTTCGAGTCCGTCCTTTCTTCCATTTGTCCGGATGTTCCCGACAAATATATTGAGCTGGAATTCGATGCCTTTTCCATTGTTGAAAATGGAAGCTTTTTAGAAATATATGATTCGGAAAACGGGTTCAACAATTTTTTGGGAGCCTGGACGGGAGAAGAAGGCCCCGGACGCATCAGCGCATCCAACCCGAGCGGTTGCCTGACCCTCGTGTTCAATTCCGACTTCTTTGTTGGACAGGGCTGGGCCGCCCAGGTCAATTGTATCGATTGCCCGGTTCCCCAAAATGTTGAATTCGGCACCAGCTCGGTCAACAGTTATATTTTCACCTGGACGGGTATTGATACGGCCAATGCTTACCAATGGGAAGTTTTGCTTCCCGGCATGACCCCCGGAACAGGCAATGCAATTTTGACGGGCAATACCACTCTGCCCGTTTTGATCAATGACCTAAACGGGTTGTCGGGCAATACAGATTATGAATTCTATGTCCGTTCCGATTGTGGGGCAAACGGCTTCAGTCCTTTTAGCAATCCGCTGCCATTTACCGCATTCCCGTCATGTGGCGATGACTTTTACGATCCGGGAGGGCCGGACGAACCTTATGAACCGGGTGATGCGATCCAATGGTCCATCTGCCCGGAAGAGCCCTTTACCTTTGCCCAGGTTGAATTCATTGAGTTTGATTTACCCAATTGTTGTGCATTCCTGAGCTATGATGATGGATTTCAATTTGGCTTTGTGACAGACATCCTGGGTCTTCCTGGCCCGGTCACATCCGTGCATCCGGACGGCTGTTTGAATTTTGTGTTAAACCATGTTAGCGACAATGCTATTGGGCAGGGCTGGAAAGCGGTTGTCAACTGCGTAAGTTGTCCGCCCAATGAAACGGTACAATTCGATCAAATTACCGATTCTTCGGTCAAAGTAAACTGGTCGGCTTTTGTCGTTCACTCAGAAGCCACCTGGGAAATCGGGACAAAAGGATATCAGCCCGGCAACGGGTTCGCTTCGGGAACAGAGCCGTACCCAAACTCCCAGATCGACATCACCGGACTTCAGCCAGGCACTGAATATGACCTGTACTTACAAAACCGCTGCGACAACAACGATAGTTTATCCCTTAGCGGTCCTTTTACTTTCCGCAGTGCGCCTACCTGTGGTGGCAAGTTTTATGACCCGGCCGGGCCGGACAGCAACTCCGTCGTAGAAAATTCTACGGTGAACACGGTGATCTGCCCAGACCAACCCGATCAGTTTGTGGAGGTCAGCTTTACTGAAATTGATTTACCCGTCTCCAACAATGTCCAGAGCCAGCTGCGCATCCTTAATGGCCCCAACAGTTTTTTATCCCCCGTCCTTGCTGATTTGAGGGGCCAGCTACCACCAATGACCTTTAACTCCACCGATGAATCGGGTTGCCTGGCATTTGCCCTCACGGTTTTGTTCACTCAGTCCTTCCCCGGTTGGGAGGCAGATGTGAGCTGCACCGGCTGCCCGAAAATCAAGGCTGAATTTTTGGAGTCTACGAAAGAATCTGCGGAACTTCAATGGGAATCGATTCACACAGCCGATGAATATTATTGGGAAATTGGCCCTCTCGGCTTTGTGCCTGGCACCGCAGCTGCATTGCGAAATGGAACAAATACCGGCTCGCTCGACACCACGATTGTATTAAATGACCTGGCGAGCGGTACGTTTTACGACTTCTATGTCCGATCCAATTGCAGTGGGGAAAACAGTCCGTTCAGCGAGCCAATCCGCTTTTCAACGATCCCGTCCTGCGATGACTTTTTTTACGACCCAGGTGGGCCGAACGATCCGTACGAAAACGACACCTTTTATTCCACCACCATTTGCCCGGATCACAGCGACCAAAAGATAACGGTCACGTTTAACCTTCTGAATACCCAGGAGTGCTGCGACCGGCTGGAAATCCTCAACGGGCCCTTCTCGAATTCGCCCTTTATCACGAGTGTGGGAGGCAATATACCGCCGCCGCCGTTCACTTCCACGCATTCTACCGGATGCCTTACGTTCAATTTTTTCTCCGACGGCAGCGTTTTAGGAAATGGATGGGAAGCCCTCATCAGTTGCACCCCTCCAAACAGCGTGACGGATACCGATCGTTTTGACCAAAAGCTGACCCTGTTCCCCAACCCTTCTGACGATCAGGTATTCGCCTCTTTCCGTTCGCCCGTAGCAGAGACGGTAACCATCAGGGTGTACGACATTATTGGACATTTGATTTTGGAAAAAGACCACGCATGTGTGGTTGGAGAAAATATCGTCGAAGTGACCTTAAATGACGACGCAGCTGGAACATACCTGGTCGCCGTCACCGGAAGTCATGGAACGACTGGAAAACGATTGGTAAAATACTGATTTCGCAGATTCTACCCTCAAAACGACAGCAGCACGGCCAGGGCTTCATCCCCTCGGCCGTACTGCTGTCTGCAAGAGGAAAAAGCGATTTTTCCTTCAACCCAAAGAGTTAAATTCAGAAGGCATCACCCCGATCTGGCCATCCTTTTCCCCATTTTTCAAAAACCGGAAATTTATCCAGGCCCACCGCTTTTATATTCATACCTACCACCCTTGGCTTTCCGCTTTTTATCAAATTATTTCAAGGCTACTTTTAGTCTGAATTTTAGTACCTGATTGTACTGATTGATAAATATGGGGACAGCCCTGTATGTATGGCAGTCGCCCGAGTCGCTGCTTCACAGCGCCGAGCGTCCGATAGGTCGACTGCGGCGCCAACTTAGCGAACATTTGACCCTGAGTTGATCAATCAGCACACCTAATCTAAAACCCATACTCATGGCACAACGATTTTACCTTCTACTTCTCGCCTTTTTATTCTCTGTTTCAGCAAGTGCGGCTATCATTTATGTGAAACACGATGCACCCGGTGCCAACAACGGTACTTCCTGGAACGATGCCTATCTCGAATTACAAGACGCCATCGATGCGGCAGCACCCGGCGATGAAATCTGGGTAGCGGCAGGAATCTACAAGCCAACCAAAGATTCCAACGGCAACCCCAATCCAAGTGACCCCAGACGAAAAGTTTTCAATATCGATAAAAACATCAAAGTTTTTGGCGGCTTTGATGGTGCGGAAAACCTCCGTAGTCAACGGGACTGGAACACAAACGTAACCGTTCTCAGTGGCGACCTTGACAACAACGACCCGGCCGTGCCAGCCACTTCCTGGACCCAGATCACGGGCAGCAATGCTTTTAATATCGTTCGGATTGTGTACACGGATCAAACTTGCGAAATTGATGGTTTGACCATTTCAGGTGGCCGGGGAAATTTTGGTGGCGGTATCAATATTTCAGGTTCAGGTTCGGGCAACAGTGTCAGTGCGATTGCGAGGAACCTGATCATCTGCGGCAACCGGGCCAATGGCAGCGGTGGTGGCATGGTACTCTCCGGTGGAAATGGCGGAAGCTGTACCGCGACCGTTGAAAATTGTACTTTTTTCGGAAACAAGGCCAATGACCGGGCGGGGGCCCTTTACCCTTCCTCCTGGCCTTCAGGGGTAGGTGCTTCCACCATCGTCAATTGCTTGTTTTATGACAACGAAGGCAACAACGGAGGGGCGGTGTTCAACTTGAGGGGCGGTACCAACCCTACCTATTCCAATCATTTTGTCAATTGTACTTTTTACGGCAACCGCAGTCTGCGAAATGATGAAGGCGCCTGCATCAACAATTTCGATTCAAAACCCAAGTTTACCAATTGTATTTTCTGGGCCAATACCGGCAAATCTAAAACGGTTTGGAATTTTCATAACCGCATCCCAACCTGGGAGCACTGTCTGCTCGAAGAAGCCAACTGTGGTGCATTGCAAGGCAACAACACTTGCGTCAATTCTATTTTTGGTCAAAACCCTTTGCTGGTCGATCCTGCCAACGACGACTACCACCTCCAAATTGGTTCGCCTGCGATTGATCAAGGTACTGCCAATAATGCCCTTGCGGAAGATCTGGACGGAACGCCGCGGGCAATTCCAATTGATATTGGCTGCTATGAAATTTGCCTGACGCCCGTTACTTGCTACGCTGATACCGATGGCGACACGTACGGGGATCCGAATTCGCCAAAAGTCTTTTGCTCGACCTGTGGCACTGGCTATGTGTCAGACAATACCGACTGCAACGACGCTTACAATACGGCCTACCCGGGCGCCCCGGAAATCTGCGACGGAATCGACAACAACTGCAACAGCTTGGTGGACATGAATGATCCTCAATATGTTGACGCAGTGTTACCGACCCCGCTCTGTAAACCCGTCTCCGCCTCGCTCAATGCCTCCGGCCAATTTACGCTTTCACCATCGGCAATCGACGATAATAGCTTCGACGATTGCGGCATCCAAAGCATGAGTGTCGCTCCTAATACTTTTGATTGCAACCACATCGGCCCCAATCAGGTAACCTTGACACTGACTGATTTTAAAGGCAACGTCAATTCATGCAATACCAACCTCACTATTCTCCCTTTCGTCAATATCATTGGCGTTACGGAATCGGCTGAAAGCTGTCAGGGTGCTGGAGATGGTTCTTTGACGATCAACGCCACTTCACCAGCCTCGCCACTGCTGTATTCCATTGATGGCGGCAGTCTATTCCAGGCAAACCCAACTTTCAACAACTTATCTGTGGGCAACTACACCATTGTTGTTTATCCCCAAGGATTTGGGATTAACTGCAGCAATACAACGACCGCCAGTGTAACGGCCGGCCCCGCGGCTACCACTTGGTACAAAGATTTTGACAATGACGGTTATACGGACGGCATCACCATCATGAGCTGTACCCAACCACCAAATTTTGTCGCTGCTGCGCTGCCCAACGATTGCAACGATTTTGACCCACATCAATATCCCGGCCAGACCTGGTACCAGGACAATGATGACGATGGCTACTCTGACGGAACAACTACTACTGCCTGTTCACGCCCTACGCCCAATCATAAAACAGCTACTGAACTGACAGGCCCCGATACGGATTGCGACGACAACAATAACCAGATCTATCCGGGTGCAACTGAAGTTTGCAATGGCCTCGACGATGACTGTAACGGACAGACGGATGAAGGATTGTCCGGCGAAACATACACGGGCAATGCCTCTTTTGCCACTCAGGCCCAAGTCGATGAATTTGCGCAATGTTATTCCATAATAGATGGCAATGTGACCATCTCTGGAGGCACCATCGTCGATCTTTCCAATTTAAGCAATATCACTGAAATCACAGGCGGGCTTACCATCCAGTATGCTGGTTTGTCTGATTTATCCGGATTGAACAACTTAAGTTCCGTCGGCGGCACGCTGTTTATATTTTACAATGCCAGTTTGAATTCCCTGTCGGGTTTGGAAGGGTTAAATTCAGTCGGAAGTTCGGTATACGTTTATTATAATTTTCTGCTGAGCGACTGTTGTTCGATCGAAGCCTTGCTCAATAACGGCGGTGTCTCAGGACTGAGTTTAATTTTTTCCAACGCGGTCGGCTGCAACAGTGTTCCTGACATCAACGCCACTTGCCCTGGTCCGTGGATGATCGCTAACTCGGATGACCAATTTGCCACTACAGCCGTAAGCAGTTTAAGGGATAGGCGGTTCAACGTTTTTCCAAATCCCGCCCAGGGAGAAATCCAGGTCAACCTGTTGGATTATTTAGAAAAGCAAATTTCCATTTCAGTTTACAATCATCTGGGACAACAATTAATTTATTTACCGAATCAATTAATTGATCAAACCATTTTAAGTATCGACTTAAATAAAAAAGAATTCGCAAATGGCATTTATTTAATTTCTGTAAATGACGGGCAGAAAATCAAGACAAAACAGTTCGTAGTGCGGAAATAAAATTAAGTAGCCATGCAAGATTATTTAAGCAGGTGATCAAAAATAAGGGATGCTAAAAATGACACTTTTATTTTAGTAAAAATTTGATTTCCAAGTCCTAAAAATTTTTTTCAGGCTAAAAAAAAGTGTCATTTTTTTTGATCACCTATGTGCTTGAACAAAAATAAAGAGCGCTAAAAATGACACTTTTATTTTGGCAAATGTTTGATTTCCAAGTCCTAAAAATCTTTTTCATGCAAAGAAAAAGTGTCATTTTTTTTGACCACCTGCTTAACCTAAAAAACCATTTAAAAACACAATAAAAACCGATAAGTAAATTTCGCCAAAAGTAAAAAAAACAAAACCGTTCTTAGGCTGAAAGCTACCGAAAATAAGAAACCACAAAAAACCATTTTTTCTGCTTATAACTTTCCGTTCATTATTTACCCAAAATAAATAAAGGTGCATTGCCTCTAATAAGATTCCCTTATTACACCTTTATTATTTTAACAGATAAAACATTTCAATGAGAATTTCTAAATTGCTGTCCTTTGTTTTTTTTCTTGCGCTTATTCCACAAACGTTTTCCACTAATTTCCAATTTTACGGATATACGCATTCCTTTTATTCAGAACCGACCAATTGGGCGTGGACTGGATATCCGGGCACTACCATAAATACCGGGGACTACGTCCGGGTTTCGAGTAATTTTTCGGCACGAAGATGTTCACTTGACGTGGATGTGATCAACAATGGTCATGTCTTGTTGCAGGAAAATTTTTATTACAATGGCCATACCCTAACCAACAATGATTTATTAGAATTGGATGGAACAGTTTGGGGAGATGTTACCAGTGAGGCATCGGGCACTTTGTCAGCTGGGTGGATTGCTGTCAGCAGTAGAATCATTGAGAATGTAACGATTAACGGAAGCCTGACATCGAATGGAAAAATCATGGTAGACTTTGATGGAGACAACAATACCCACGATAGTTTTCAGGCAACCACCACGGCTACCATAGCCGGCACACTTGAAGTTAGCTTCTTTAATAATTTTACACCAGCCCTTAACTCACCTTATACCATTATCACTTCGAACGGTTTGTCCGGTACATTTTCTGCGGTCACCTGGCCAGCAGGCTACACCGGCACTGTTACTTACACGGCTTCCGACGAAGTGCAGGTTTCTTTTTTCTCTCTGCCCGTTGAATTATTTAATTTCGACGCCATGTCCGGCAATGATCAGGTCGACCTCAAATGGCAGACTGCTTCCGAGACGAACAACTCCCATTTTGATATAGAACACTCCGTGGATGGACGTCAATTTCAGAAAATAGGCAGCAAAGTCGGCATGGGAACTTCCACGGAATTTAAGGAATATTTATTTACACATAATAACCCCCTCGATGGTTTGAACTATTACCGTTTAAAACAAGTGGATTTTGATGGGCGGTCCGATTATTCAAAAATCATCAGTATCGAGGTATATCCGGATTTAAAAATTAAAATATATCCGAATCCCGTTTCGAACTTTGTCTTCCTAAAATTTGACAAAAAGCTGGATCGGGCAGCTAATTTAAAGGTCACTGATTTGAACGGAAGGATTGTTTTAGAAAGAAAATCAGCGCCTGACATCAGTCAGTTTAATTTAGATTTCACTGGATTAAATTCCGGTATTTATTTTTTGGAAATAAATAAAGGAGGCAAATGGTGCAGGGAGAAAATAATCAAGAAATAAAACCGGGATGTTTTTTTTTAAAAACAACTTCAATATAATTAAGCACGTGATCAAAAATAAGGGGCACTAAAAATCACACTTTTATTTTGGCAATTGTTTGATTTTCAAACCTCATGACTCATTTTCAAGCAAATAAAAAGTGTCATTTTTTGATCACCTGCCTAACTCAAAAAATTATTTAAAAACAAAGGGACACAGAGGAAAAACAAACTGTGCATCTCTGTGTCCCTGTGTTTAATCAAATCACAACAAAAAGCGGTAAGTAAATTTCACCAAAAATATATTGTGCGCTTTTTCAGAAAAAACATTGTCGTACAAACTTTCCATGATCGGGGTATCCAGGTCGCCGAACGCATCGGGTGAATTATTCTGTGACCACACCAAAAAGACCGTCGAGCCAGGCACGTATTCCCAGCGCAAAACCAAATTGGAACGAAACTGCACAAAATTAAAATCAGGCAAATCAAAATTATAATCCATTTCACCATCTCCGTTTTCATCCACTTCATAAACTTCATCCGCTTTATTATAACGGATTTGTTCGGGCGCGTAACGGGTAAATCTTTGGCCAAATTCTTTGTTCAACGCATCCGACACATAAGCAAAATTTTTATACCTCGGGCGGAAAATAAATGGCTGGCCATAATATTGAATGGTCAGGTCGGGCGTGATATTATAATTGAGGCGGGCCGTCAGGCGAAAGTTTTTCTGGTTGATCTGACCGACGATGGAGCGGGTTCCCCCGTTAAAGTCGATGTTGTCCACCCACTGGTCCTGGAGCCGGAAGCCAGTCCCATAGGAACCGCGCAAGGAAAAATTCAAGGCATTGATCGGTTGCACATTCACACCAAGTGAAAAATCCCGAAACCTCGACCGGCCGCTGAAAGCACCTCCAATAAATTGGTTGTAATTCAACCGGACCTTTTTGCTCGAATTGGTTTGAAACCAAAAAAACTGCCCGAACCCGGCCAATTTCCGCAGCGAACCCGCCCCGCGCAGATCAGTGTTTGAAATCTCCATCGGGTTCCAGTGAAAACCGGTACCGCCGCTCCAGAGGTTTTTAAAATTGGCCTGGACATTCACATTGAACGCCAGGTTGTTGTGGCGACCGCCAAAATCCCATCGGGACCAGTGGTTGTAATTAAAACGGAGTGCATTGAAGATGGAAAAGGTCTTCTGAAAATGCAGCCCCGCCCAGGTAAAATGGTTGATTTCATCGGCAGCCTGCATAAACCCGATGTCGTTGAGCTCCAGCTCCGGCGAGCGCCAGGTGACCCCTGATTGAAATTTAAATATCTGTCCTTTTGGCCCTGCTTTACCGCCGTATTTCGAGAGGGCCAGGGTACCGCCATGCCCGGTCATGGAAGTGCGGTTCGGATCAACTTTCACATAATCCGCATCGGGCCGCTGAAACAAATGCACAATGGATGTTTGTGTATTTTCAATGGCTTCAGGAGAACCCTCCACCCGGCTGAAGATCCCGCGGGCAAGAATGTTGTAAGCCCTGTTTTTCCAATAATGCTGAAAATCAACGCCACCGGTATAGGCGCGTTTGTGCAGTTGGTCCTCCAATCCTTCCCCGCGGTTGACGGCGGTAAAAATGCCGCCAATGACGGTTTGGCCCTCGTCAATGTCTTTTTGGACCCTGCCAACAAAATAACTCGTCCAGGGTTCGACCAGCTCCTCAGTACGCTCTCCGCCGATGTCGATCACAGCTTTTTCCTCCTGGGTAACTGATTCCAACAGGCCGATCGACCAGCCTTTTTTGGTTTTGCCGCTGAATTTGGCAGCACCTAAAATAGATGTGTTAGAGGGTACATTGGCGTATTCACCTTTGTCCTTATCCACATCAGGGGAGCCGTGGGGAGCGCCCCCGATCCGCCGGGAATAAAAAAGGATGTCTTCATCGTAATCACCGCCGGCATCAGAACCCGTCAATTGGTAATCAAAGATATTTCTGCTTTCGATGAAAAAAGGCCTCCGTTCCTGAAAGAAATTCTGAAAACCATCCAGCCGCACGGCTGACGGGTCGGCCTCTACCTGCCCAAAATCCGGGTTGATGGTCAGGTCAAGAATGAGATCACTGGTCACGGCCACTTTGGCGTCCAGGCCGCCGGAAAGGCTTTGGTCATCGCCATCGAGAAAGGGGTTTCCTTCTTCTCTTTCAAAAGTTTCGGCCTGACCGAGCACATAAGGTTGTATTTCGATCTGGCGTTGCGGCGGCACATTTTTCAGTCCGTGCAATTCGCCAAAGCGACTGACCCATCCCGCACCGCTACGGGGTATGTACTGCCAGGTTGAGCGTTCTTCTTTGCGAAACAAACGGCGCATGACCTGGAGTCCCCACACATGATCTTCATTTTTAGGGTCGTAGCGCAGCTGGCTCAAAGGAACTTTCATCTCGGCCGTCCAGCCCTCCTCATCCACATTCGTTTTGGCTTGCCAGATGGGGTTAAAACTCTCATCCCAATTGCCGCCATCGCTCGAAACCAGTTCATCATTCCGTACACCCGAAACCGAAAGGGTAAAAGAAAAAGCCGTCCGCAGATCATGATAACTGTCGATGTTCACTTCTACCCAATCCCCTGGAAAATCATCCCGGCGCCCCATGCGCCGTTCGATTTTATCGGGTTCGGTATCGTAGCACCGGAATCCGAAGTAGATATATTTTTGGTCGTACATGACCTTGAAATTGGTGTGCTGTGAGGGTTTCCCTCCATCATCGGGCTGAAACTGGGTAAATTCCCCCTGCCAGGGCACGGCGTCCCAGGCAGCCTCGTTGGGGATACCGTCGAGGGTGATTTCCAAACCTTTCAATTCCTGGGTGAAATATTGCCGCTTATCAACGGGCGGGTCGGGTTCGTTGGAAAAAACAGGAAAGGTGCACCACAGTGCGAAGAACAGACAGGTAAACTTTTTCATACACAAATTCAGTCGGGTTACGTTACGCATTCAATTTAGAGAAAAGACTTGTCCAAAGGGATGTTGGTTGCAGTTTTAAGGTGCGAAGTTAGGTAGAATTACCTTTTGTAAAAACACCATAGAAAGTGGCTCCACCCTACTTTTTATCCTTCCAAAATTTATGCAGCAAAAGGTACACCTAAAGTGGAAAGCGGTTCAATACATCAAACTTATAAGAAGAAGTTCTCAAAAACTTTTGTATGCCTGTAGATCCAGCCTTTGAAAGGAGGCAACCCAACTGCTTGGAGAAAGGAATTAAAACACTCTTGCTGGCGCAGGGCTGTGTCATGTGCCAGCAAGTTCCAAAATTCTGTCACGGCACTCTCAAATACTCTTAAAAATCGTCCACAAAATCTTGTGCCCCGCCAGAACACTGCCCCGGATGGTGCCGGAGACTTTGGACACTCCTACCCTTCTGCGGTAGTTTACCGGCACCTCGGTGCATTTCAGTTTTAGTTTAGCGGCTTTGACCTGCATTTCCACCGTCCAGCCGAAATTTTTATCAGCCATTTTTAGGTCCATCAATTTGTCCCAGCGGATGGCCCGGAAGGGGCCGAGGTCGGTGAAGCGGTATTTAAAGAACAAACTGATCAAATTGGTGGCCAGCCAGTTGCCAAAAATCTGTTGGGGCTGCATGGCGCCCCTTTCCAGGTCGCCAAGGGCGCGGGAGCCGATCACCATGTCGTAGCCTTCTTCGGCAATGGGGCGCACCACCTCCGGCATTTGTTCGGGGTGATCGGAATAGTCGCCATCGAGGAAAACAACGATGTCGGGTTGCTCGGCGGCGGGTTTGTTCATCAGATATTCCAGTCCTTTCAGGCAGGCATTGCCGTAACCGGGCAAAGGTTGGTCGACAACAGTGGCACCTTCCGCCAGAGCCACCTCTTTAGTGCGGTCCTTGCTGTTGTTGTTGCAAACTACAACTTCACGAACAAAGCCTTTCGGAATGTCTTTTAATACCAATCCGATGGACTGTTCCTCGTTGTAAGCGGGAATGATGACGGCGATATTTAAAGGTGGATGGTGGATGGTGAACGGTGAATTTGAGGGACGAAGTTCTGAAAAAAAGTTTGATCGTGGCTGCAAAAAAGATTTCCACCTTTTAAGAAGCTGTTTGAATTTAATTTATTCGTTAATATGAACGTCTTTTTCCGCCATGCTTCGTTATTTTATCGGGA
>JBCBRY010000041.1:0-67932 GCA_039819485.1 Bacteroidota bacterium
ATGTATCTTTCAATCTGCCTCTTTGTCAATTGTAATTGTTCTCCTGTCAATTCTTGATATTGCTTTCCCAAAGCTTCTAATTCAGAGTTATTTCTATATACATACCCAACTTTCGAGTCTTTAAAAAGTTGGTCACAATGTAAATTAAAACAATGGCTCATTTCATGCGAACAAATAAAAAATTGAAAACCTGTCTGAAAATGAAAGGCGAAATCTTGCATCCCCTGACTCATTTTATAAAATTTATTCATGTCGAGTTGCAACATGCCTTCTTTAGTTATATACTGAACAAAAGTTCCCAATATTTCAGATACAAGATTTGGGTCGGCTTGAATGACTTTATCAATATCAGCATAATTGGCCATTATTAAATATTGACCTTTTTCCTCCAAAAGAAATTTCGACATATAGTATCCTAATAACTGAGGCCAAAAACGAAGTCCTTCTTGAAATATAACCGCATGTCTTTCAGAAGCATCTTTTGTTGCCAACCCATTCAATATAGGAAGGGGTGTTGTAGCCAAAAGTACGTTCTCAAGCTCTTGAGGTTTTTTTTCAGGCCAAGTTTCGATAAAAAGTTGCCTGATTTCTTCCCATTTATTTGCAATTCCCCATATTACTATTGGATCTTGGTATTTGGTGGTCATCCATGACCTCAAAGTTTTATAAAGTTGCTTTTTGTCTACTCCGTTTAATTCACTTTTTTCTAATATAGCTTTGAGGTTATCGATTGACCGTTTTTCAATCCCATCTGGGTTATGTCCAAATTGCTGAAAAAGTGACTTTTGCCAACTTTCAATGTACTGATGCACATTGTCTGGTTTTTGAGCCTTCATATTTTACCTTATTTTAGAAGAAATAAATTTACTACTAAAGTATTAAATAGTCATGTCAATTTATTTTATTTGCATCAACCTTTACTATGTCCCATTCTCCAACCTCCCCTTCTCACTCCACAACATATCAAAAATAAAATCCTGATACTTTTTCCTGAACACGTCATCATTGGTGTACTTCTTGAAAACCCCCGTTTGTGTAAACATCAAAGTACTCATAATCTTTTCCACCAATTCATCAGATGTTACTTTAGCATTAGCCTTATCGGAATTAATGATCCATTGCAATGCTTCTTTATTTTCTTTCAACCGTTCAGGAATTTGTTTGGCCAGTATATTTTCACCTTCTGCATTGTCCCCATTGCCGCCTAAATCAAAGTCAGGAAATCGCTGATTAAATGTATTAACAATATTTTCTAACGTATCAAACTGTTTTTCTATTTGACCTCCCCCTCCTTCCACCGGAATCGGTTTGACATATCCGACCTCTGGCTCCAATGCTATATCAATTTTCTCCTGTTGTAAAACCGTCCGGTAATTATCCATATCAATAACCTCTAAAATATTTTCTTCCGTTAATTCTTCTTCAATTTTCAAATGCGGAATTAAATGCTTTAAAAACAAAGCCAGCATTTCCCAATATGGATTACCATCATCGGTAGTTATTTTAACCAAATAATTGTACGTCCGATAAAAGGTCTTGGCTTTTGCTTTAAAATCAATTTGCTGATCTTTGATTAATTCCTCCTGAAAATTGGCATTTACCTTATCAGTAATATAATCCAATTCTCCTCTTTCAGCGTTGCCATAAAACTTGTTGAAAAAATCAGACAAATCAAATTCGTCGTAAATCTGATAGTCATCCAATCCTTCCTGCAAATCATGCAGTTTATTGATGTCTGTTTCTTCACTTAAAACAGTAGTCGTATAAAACGGCTTAAAGGCTTCTTTAATCTCCTCCGTATCATTATAAAAGTCCAGGACAAAGGTTTCGTTCTTGTGTGGTTTTTTCGCCCTGTTGAGGCGGGAAAGGGTTTGTACCGCTTGCACACCAGACAATTGTTTGTCCACGTACATGGTATGAAGCAATGGTTGGTCAAAACCCGTTTGGAATTTATTGGCGACAATTAAAAAACGGTATGGGTCTTTTTTAAATTGCTTGGGTATATCGTTTTCCGCATCGCTAAAATTATTCATTTTCACCTCCGTCACTTCCTGCCCTGTCTTGTAATGTTTCTTTTTTCCAGAAAAGGCAACTATCGCTTTAAAAGGAGAATTCATTTCTTGTAAATATCTGTCAAAGGCATCTTTGTATTTAATGGCCGAATCAATGGAACGGCAAACCACCATTGCCCGTGCTTTCTTTTCTATCCGTTTCCAAACGTTTTTGGTGAAATGGTCAATCATGATTTTAGACTTGTCCCTGATGGCCATTTCCTGTCCTTCCACAAATTTGCGGATTTTCTTATTCGCCTCCGATGTTTCAAATTCTTTGCTGGTATCAGCTTCTGCGGATTCTTTGATTTTATACCATGATTTATACGTCGTGTAATTTTTCAGAACGTCCAAAATAAATTCCTCCTCGATAGCCTGTTTCATTGAGTAAGTGTGGAAGGGCAAATACCGTGTCTTCTTCTCGTTGTGTTCGGTGAAATACTCTTGAGGTGTGCCGAAGGTTTACAGGTGTCAGCCTGGGCATAGTCCTTCAAACCCGGGGCGACCTGGACGGGGCCGAGGACATGTAAAAAAGGTTGAACTTGCTTCCTTTTATCGGTCAGTACTTTAAGGCTGTTTGCATACCAGCAAATATCTTTGAAAAATGAAAAAACTGTCTGAATAGAAGTAGCAACTCCATCATGGATAATGTCCTGATTTTCCCAAAGCGTGAAACTATCCTATTCGGTACTTAAAGAACAAAATAAAAAAACCGGATCCCCACTTGGGAATCCGGTTTACGCGATCAAAAAAGATCACAGCTTATCAGCGACTATCAATTTTTTTGTCATCAACTTTCTACCTTCCATTTTGATGAGGACATAATAAACGCCAGCCCTCCAGTCAGAGAGGTTGATGGTCAATTGATCCATCGGTTCTTTCACTTTTTTTTGCCAAATCTCCCGACCAGCTAAATCCGAGACCATGATATTACCGTGTTCGATTGGCTCTTCAAATCGGAGCGTCGTCACAGATGTTGCAGGATTGGGGAAAATATGTAAGTCGGGGACCAGGATTTCTTTCTGAATTGTACTTAATTCCACTGGAAGAACATGTCGTGTGTTGGGATTTGCAAGAAGGTTGCTTGGCCCGCAGTTGGCATTGATCTCTGCCACGCTGTTACAGCCTGATGCATTAACGAAAATACTGACAGTTCCGCCCACACCACCATTGATAAGGTTGTAGATGGCACAACCATCACTGAGAGCAAAATTGTAATACACTGACAGGTTGCTGCCGACAGCCCCCAAAGCATCCAGCCCGTCCAGAGTGATGAGGGAAGAGTTGTAGTAGATGGTCAGGATACCGCCGACCTCAACAAGATTGTCTAGTCCCGCCATGCTGGTGAGCCCAGTCACCTGAATGGTCAGATCACCGGTTATTTCTTCCAGATTGAACAAATTGACCAAGTTGTTAATATCATTTCCTTGAATGAAAACATGGCCATCAATGATAGAATAGCATTGGGAGAATACGTCAACATCGGCCTGAGTGTAGAAAGCAATATTGCCAGTCCAGGTCAACCCGCCGGTTGTACCCTCATCGATCTCCCCATCGCAGTCATCGTCAATGCCGTTGCAGATTTCGACAGCACCGGGATACACATTTGGATTAGAATCATCGCAATCGCCCATGCAAGCCAAGAACCCGTCCCCATCAGCATCTATTTCACCTGCCATTAGCTGCCCGTCGCAGTTATTGTCGAAGCCATCACAAATTTCGACTGCACCCGGATGAATAGCTACTTCGTTATCGTTGCAGTCACCGTCGGTCGAAAGGAGGTCAGCACCGAGATAGTAACCAGCAGGCTGTGAACAGGCAAGCACGGAAATACCGTCGGAATACTGGTCGCCGTCCATGTCCCGATACCATGTTTGTGGTTGACCGCCCGTCACAATAGATGCAGTGGATGTTGCTTCACAAACAGCTGGAATACCGAAAGCTTTTACAACCACATTATAAGTGCCTGGTGAAAGAGAATTGAATACATGGTTGAACTGGAAATTTACACCACCATCAATAGAATAGCCGATCTGCCCGCCACCTACCGTGGCCTCGATAGTAAGACCTCCATCGCCAGTACCGGCACAACTTTCAGCTGTTTCAAAGATATTATCAATCGTGATGAAGTCGGCTACCTGTACAGTGGCAGTACAGTTTGCGGTGTTACCGTTTACATCGGTTACGGTCAAGGTCACGGTATTGCTTCCAACATTCTGGCAATCGAACAAGACAGGGGCAGCGGAAAAACCAAGAATACCGCAGGCATCATTGCTGCCATCATCAAGGTCATATGGATCAATCGTGTATTCGCCGTTAGTGTCCAAAGAAACGTTAATAACGGTAGTTGTACATTTAGCCTCAGGTGCAATTTGGTCTTCGACGGTTACCGTTGCCGTACAATTTTCAACATTGCCATTTACATCTGTTACGGCCAATTGAACGGTATTGGTTCCCACATTTACACATCCAAATTCAGTAATATCCAATGCCAGGGAAGCAATTCCACAATTGTCAGAAGAACCATTGTTGATTTGTGATTCATCGATACCAGCATTACCATCACTGTCGAGTTCAATGGTTATATCTTTACACGAAGCAATCGGAGCGAGGGCATCAACAACCGTTACCACAGCGGTACAAGAATTCTGGTTGCCGTTGGCATCCTGTGCCAAGACAGTTACTTCAACAGGTGCCCCCACATCTCCACATCCAACAGAAACAGGTGACATTTCAATAAAAGTGACTGCACCACAATTGTCGGTGCCTCCTCCGAATACCTCATTTTCTGATAGGGTGTGGCTGCCAAGGGCATTCAGTGAAACGGTCGGACTCAGGCAATCAGGTTCCGGTATTTCGTTGTCTTCGACCAGGACATTGGCCGTGCAGGTGGCCTGGTTGCCACTGGCGTCGAATGCGGTAACCATGACCTGGACCGTGCTGCCAGCATGGCTGCAGTCCACCGATTCGGGCGACATGCTCAGGAAACTGATGGTAGAACAGTTGTCCGTTCCGCCATCAAAAACTTCGCTTTGCATCAAGGTGTAATTACCTGTTCCATCTAGTTCAACGGTCGGATTTAGGCAGGTAGGTTCGGGGTCACTGTTGTCCTCAACATTGATTAGTGCGGTACAGGTGGCTTCGTTGCCGTTGCCATCATTTACCGTAACCAAAATAGAAGGGTTGCTCGAAACATCTGAACAGTCAACCGTTGCCGGGGCAATTCCGACAAAATTGACGGTACCGCAATTGTCCGTACCACCTGCAAAAACATCGCTTTCCTGAATGGTATAACTTCCGTTGGCGTCGAGCGTGACCGTCACGTTCGAGGTGCAGTTCGGAACTGGTGGTGTACTATCCCCAAAATCAACCGACCAGGAGACAATCCGTGCGCAGCCGTTAACGGGGTCTTCAATTTCAACAAAAAGGTCAAACTGCCCAGCTCCAATATTTGAAATAAAAGTGTTGCTGGCCAAATCATAGGTACCAGCCGGCATGGTCGCATTTTCATCGGTATAAATACCCAGAATGTTGAAATCCACCGGGCTGCCGAGCTGGAAGGCCGGATTGACTTCGACGCAGTCATCAATGACCGGGGCAATGATGATTTCATTGTTCGTTGCACCGACAAAGCCACCCTGGATATCTTCCACTATTCCATTATTGATGAAATTTCCGACCGTATGCGGATCAAGAGTATTTAGGCTAAGCAGCCCTTCGTTGGTGAATGTTCCTGAATTGTCCATGTTCTTGAACAGGTATATTTCGGCGCAGCCAAGGTTGTCAAAAGTGCTGGTGGAGAAGATCCCAGCTGTGCCAATTGGCCCATTGCCGCCAATATTTATTTGACCTTCGTTAGTAATATGCCAACCCTGATTCAAAATGCCTTCGTCCTGTGTATTATCAATTTTGACAACTGCGCCTGGCTTGTTTTGAAACACAGCCAAACCGGCTGCCTCGTTTGTCAGGCCTGTAAGACCAATGGAATTAGGGGCAGACTGGCCAATATGCACCTCTCCACTGTTCTGGAAATCCGATGCGTTGGTGAGGCCGTTGTCTCTGGTATTATCAATTTGGATCAGTCCATTTGCATCATTGCCAAAGAAGCCCTCGTTGATAATTCCATTTCCTTTGATCGTTGCTATGCTGCCAATGATGATTCTATCAAAATTGAAAAAATTACTGCTGTTGCTGATGCCATCGTCGTTTGTTTCGTCAATTTGAATATCACCTCCTGCATTGTTGTAAAAGTTGGCTAAATTCAGAATGCCAATATCTCCAGTGTTGTTTCCTTCAATCTTGATGTTGGCTGCATTCGTGAAAGTACCAGCAAGGTTTTGAATATAGTGGCCGTCGTCGACCTTAAAAATCTGGATGTCACCACCCGGATCGTTATTAAAGGTTGCTCCGTTTTGAATGCCACCCTCCCGGACAGCCACGATGGCGCCAATCGTGATTTTGGCAGCGTTCGTGAAAGTTCCCAAGTCGTTTGAAATGGCCTTGCCATCCTGCGTTTCAAAAACCTGAATGTCACCGCCTGCATGATTATTGAAAACGGCCCTGTTTGAAATGCCATTCCGCTGCGTACGATGAATGGCACCAAGCATGATCTTGGCAGCATTCGTGAAGGTGCCTGACTGGTTTATAATGCCGTCATTATCTGTTCTGTTAATCTGAATGTCACCGCCCGGATTATTATTAAAAACAGCCCAGTTCTCAATTCCGTGACGATCAATGGATTTTACGGTCCCCATGTTGATGGATGAGAAGTTTGCAAATGTTCCTCGATTAATAATGCCGCTGCTGTTTGTACCCTCAATTTGAATGCTTCCTCCAGGGTGGTTGTTAAAGGCCGCCCAGTTGTAAATTCCTTCGCCATCGATATTTTGGTTTGCACCAATGATGATGGTTCCATAATTGTCTACGGTCCCCTCGTTCAATATCCCAACATTACTGGAATTGTCGATGGCCAATGAGGCGTTATTGTTGATTGTTAAACTCGTACCTGTCTCTACTTGGATTGATTTTGCAAAAGCATTGTTGCCGTTCATAATGACAGGGTCGTTGGCTGCAGTGGGGATGATCACGTCTTCCTGAACAGTTGGGACACAAATCGGATTCCAGTTGCAGGGATCATTCCAGTCACTACTGATTGCACCAGTCCAGGTACGAAGCGTACCATTACATGTGGCTGGTAAGAGCAAAGTAACTTGTGCGGTACAAGTGGATTCATTTCCACTGTTGTCACTGATCGTTACCTGAACCGGCACCGGAGCCCCGACATCCGTGCAATTGAAAACCGCAGGGGAAGCGCCCACGAAAAAGACATCGTTGCAATTGTCTGTTGAATTGACAAAGTCTACGACATCAGCACCAGTCAGGCTAACCGTTCCATCTTCATTCAAGGAAATATTCGGATGCAGGCAAACGGCACCCGGTGTCGTATTGTCTTCGACCGTGACATTGGCCGTGCAGGTGGCCTGGTTGCCGCTGGCATCAATTGCGGTGACAGTAACTTGAACAGTGCCGCCAGCATGGCTGCAATCCACCGATTCGGGCGACATGCTCAGGAAACTGATGGTTGAACAGTTGTCCGTTCCGCCATCAAAAACCTCATTTTGCATCAAGGTGTAATTGCCCGTTCCATCAAGTTCAACGGTCGGGTTCAGGCAGACAGGTACGGGGTTGCTGTTGTCGGCCACATTGACTACCGAGGTACAAGTGGCTTCATTCCCGTTGCCATCATTTACCGTAACCAAAACAGAAGGATTGTTCGAGACATCCGAACAGTCAACCAATGCGGGGACAGCCCCGACATAGTTCACCGTACCGCAATTGTCCGTGCCACCGGCAAATACATCGCTTTCCTGAATGGTATAACTTCCGTTGGCGTCGAGCGTGACCGTCACGTTCGAGGTGCAGTTCGGAACTGGCGGTGTACTATCTCCAAAATCAACCGACCAGGAGACAATCCGTGTGCAGCCGTTAATAGGGTCTTCAATTTCAACAAAAAGATCAAACTGCCCCACCCCAATATTTGAAGTAAAAGTATTGCTGGTCAAATCATAAGTACCGGCCGGTATAGTCGCATTTTCATCCGTATAAACACCAAGGATATTGAAATCCACCGGGCTGCCGAGTTGGAAGGCCGGGTTGACTTCGACGCAGTCATCAATGACCGGGGCAATGATGATCTCATTGTTCGTTGCACCGACAAAGCCGCCCTGTACGTCCTCCACTATTCCATTATTGGTGAAATTTCCGACCATGTGGTTTTCATCTGTATCCAGTGTCAGTAGGCCAAGGTTGTTAAATGCTCCAAAGTTTTGCAAATCATCCTGGATCGTTGTTGTTGCGCAAATCTCATTTTGGTACTGTTCGTTGTTTATCAGACCGCTTCCTCCACAATTTCCAATGAAAACGACGCCACCCGGTTTATTGTAAAACTGGTTTGTACAGGCCAGGCCGGTATTCAAGATACTGGTCACACCGTTCGGTTCGCCAATGTTAATGGTGCCCTCATTATGGAAGGCATCATCACTGAATAAGCCTATTTCCGATATATGGTTGATGTGGAAAACGCCTCCCTGAAGATTGTTGACCGTTCCATAATTCTCAAGACCCAATAACATGATATTGGATAAAGTAGAGCCAACCTGTCCGATAAAAAAGGTTCCTTCATTGTCCAATATCCGGCCGTTTACAAATCCTTTTTCTGTCGTATTGGCAATGTGAACCTCTCCGTTGAGGGTATTCTTGAAATCCCCCTCGTTTTCAATACCAATGAAAGCAATGTTGTTGCTCCCGGCTCCAAGGCCAACCTGGAGGGTGCCATCATTGTGGATAGTACCTTGATTAGAAACGCCATGTTCTTGGGTGTTTACAATAGAAATGGTTCCGCTGTTTTCCAACGGTAAATCGGATTGACATTTAAGGCCAGCTTGTCCAGTCTGCTCAATGGATATTTCTCCCTGGTTTTCAAATGACCCGGATAGGAAGTTTGTTCCAAACCTGCCTACGTTGCGGATGCCGAGGATCGAAAGGTTGAGGAATTCACCGTCGATGCCCTGGGCGCCGAAACCATCCAGTAGGGTGTTCTCAATTTGAATCTCCCCATTTTCGATTTTAAAGATTCCAAAATTAGATATGCCAGTGCTACCAATATTATCCGCACCTCCATTCTGGCCAATAGCAATGAACGCCTTGTTGGTGAAATTTCCTGTACTGGAATTGAACACCCCTTCAGACCCTGTATGATCGATGTAAATAGATCCAGCATCGTTATGGAAAACATTGATGTTGTTTATGCCCGCTCCGACAATGCTTCCAATCCCCTTTTGACCAATATTGATCACACCTTCATTGGTAAAAACACCACCTGTTATATTAATAACGGCCGAGTTTTGGACTTGATCTATATGGATCACTGCCCCATTGAGGTTATTAAATACAGATGAATTGAAAATGCCAAAACCAGCTATAAATCCATTGGAACCAATGGTAATTTCTCCAGCATTCTCAATTGTTCCCTGGTTGAAGATTCCATCGGATGTAGCATCGTCAATGATCAAGGAGCCACTATTCTCAATGGTCAATGTAGCATCTGTCTGTACCTCAACCGATTTTGCAAAAGCATCGGCACCGGTCAAAATGACGGGGTCGTTGGCTGTAGCGGGAATGGTCACTTCGTCCTGTACAGTTGGGACACAAATCGGATTCCAGTTGCAGGGATCATTCCAGTCGCTACTGACCGAACCGGTCCAGGTTCGCATAGTGCCGTTGCAGGTGGCCGGTAACAGCAAAGTAACCTGTGCGGTACAGGTCGACTCATTTCCACTGTCGTCACTGATGGTTACCAGAACCGGTACGGATCCTCCAACATCCGCACAATTGAAAACCGCAGGGGAAGTGTTCACGAAAAAGACGTCGTTGCAATTGTCCGTTGAATTATCAAAATCAACAACATCGGCACCAGTCAGGTTAACCGTTCCATCTTCATTCAAAGAAATACTCGGATGCAGGCAAACGGCGCTCGGCGCCATCTTGTCTTCGACCGTGACATTGGCAGTACAGGTGTTTTCATTTCCATATTCGTCTGTACCGGTAACTGTAATCGCGACCGGGCTGTTTCCGACATAAGAACAATCCACTGTTGCGGGAATGGCACTAACAAAGGTTACATCACCACAATTATCGGTTCCCCCATTGAAAACCTCTGCTTCTGACAAAGTATAGGTGCCATTGGCATCCAATTGTATGGTTGGGTTTAAACAAGCTGGTGTTGGAATAGAGCTGTCGGAAACGACCACCGTAGCCGTGCAGATACCTTTATTTCCATTGCCATCGTTGACAGTTACTGTAACAGAAACGTGGTTGCCCACATTGGTACAGTCGACAATGGCCGGAGCAGCCCCAACATAATTGACCGTCCCGCAATTGTCTGTTCCTGAATCTAATACATCTGATTCCTGAATAGTATAATTCCCACTGCCGTTGAGTTCTACAGGGACATTTGATTTACACGTCGGAACTGGCAGTTCAGCATCCGGTTGAACAGTTACGGTGAAGGTGCAGGACTCCTCATTCCCGGCATTGTCAATGGCCGTGTATTTAATAGTTTGAGCGCCTTCGGCAAACAGTGACCCACTGGGATTGCCCGTTATTTGCGAAGCGGCAAAAGTACCGTCGCAGTTATCAGTGGCATCGGGCGTTGGCCAATTTACGGTTGCGCCGCATTGCCCGGCATCCATGGCCACATCAATATTGGCTGGACAGGCCAGGGCAGGTTTTTCCGCGTCCGGCTGGACGGTCACGGTAAATGAGCAGGACTCCTCATTCCCGGCATTATCAATGGCCGTGTATTCAATGGTTTGTATGCCTTCGGCAAACAGTGACCCGCTGGGATCGCCCATCGTTTGCGAAGCGGCAAAAATACCGTCGCAGTTGTCGGTGGCATCGGGCGTCGGCCAATTGACCGTTGCGCCACACTTCCCGGCATCCATGGCCACATCAATATCGGCTGGACAGGCCAGGGCAGGTTTTTCCGCATCTGGCTGGACGGTTACGGTAAATGAGCAGGACTCCTCATTTCCGGCATTGTCAATGGCCGTGTATTCAATGGTTTGTGTGCCTTCGGCAAACAGTGACCCACTGGGATTGCCCGTTATTTGCGAAGCGGCAAAAGTACCGTCGCAGTTGTCGGTGGCATCGGGCGTTGGCCAATTGACCGTTGCGCCACATTGCCCGGCATCCATGGCCACATCAATGTTGGCCGGACAGGCCAGGGCAGGTTTTTCCGTATCCGGCTGGACGGTCACGGTAAATGAGCAGGACTCCTCATTCCCGGCATTGTCAATGGCCGTGTATTCAATGGTTTGCGTGCCTTCGGCAAACAGTGATCCGCCGGGATCGCCCACCGTTTGCGAAGCGGCAAAAGTACCGTCGCAATTGTCGGTGGCATCGGGCGTCGGCCAATTGACTACGGCACCACATTGCCCGGCATCCATGGCCACATCAATATCGGCAGGACAGAGCAGGGCAGGTTTTTCCGCATCCGGCTGGACGCTCACGGTGAAAGTGCAGCTTTCTTCATTCCCGGCCGCATCTGCCGCTGTGTATTCAATCGTATGAGTGCCCTCGGTAAAAAAAGAACCGCTGGGATCGCCCTGGGTCTGTGTCGCAGCAAATGTGCCGACACAGTTATCCGTTGCATCCGGAGTGGCCCAGTTCACAACGGCCCCGCATTGCCCAGCATCCATTGGTACATCGAGGTTCGATGGACAACTCACGGAAGGCTTCTGCGCATCCGGTTGAACAGTTACGGTGAAGGTGCAAGACTCCTCATTCCCGGCATTGTCAATAGCTGTGTATTCAATGGTTTGTATGCCTTCGGCAAACAGTGACCCGCCGGGATCGCCCATCGTTTGCGAAGCGGCAAAAGTACCGTCGCAGTTGTCGGTGGCATCGGGCGTCGGCCAATTGACTACGGCACCACATTGCCCGGCATCCATGGCCACATCAATATTGGCCGGACAGGCCAGGGCAGGTTTTTCCGCATCCGGCTGGACGCTCACGGTAAATGAGCAGGACTCCTCATTCCCGGCATTGTCAATGGCCGTGTATTCAATGGTTTGTGTGCCTTCGGCAAACAGTGATCCGCTGGGATCGCCCATCGTTTGCGAAGCGGCAAAAGTACCGTCGCAATTGTCGGTGGCATCGGGCGTCGGCCAATTGACTACGGCACCACATTGCCCGGCATCCATGGCCACATCAATATTGGCCGGACAGCCCAGGGCAGGTTTTTCCGCGTCCGGCTGGACGCTCACGGTAAATGAGCAGGACTCCTCATTCCCGGCATTATCAATGGCCGTGTATTCAATGGTTTGTGTGCCTTCGGCAAACAGTGACCCGCTGGGATCGCCCATCGTTTGCGAAGCGGCAAAAGTACCGTCGCAGTTGTCGGTGGCATCGGGCGTCGGCCAATTGACCGTTGCGCCACATTGCCCGGCATCCATGGCCACATCAATATTGGCCGGACAGGCCAGGGCAGGTTTTTCCGCGTCCGGCTGGACGGTCACGGTGAAGGTGCAGCTTTCTTCATTTCCAGCCATATCTGCCGCTGTGTATTCAATGGTATGAGTGCCCTCGGTAAAAAAAGAACCGCTGGGATCGCCCTGGGTCTGTGTCGCAGCAAATGTGCCATCGCAATTGTCTGTAGCATCCGGGGTGGCCCAGTTCACAACGGCCCCGCATTGCCCCGCATCCATTGGTACAGTGAGGTTAGATGGACAACTCAAGGAAGGCTTTTGAGCATCCGGTTGCACCGTGATGGTAAAGGTGCAGGTTTCGAAATTGCCGGCTGCGTCGGTAGCGGTGTATTCAAGGGTCTGAACACCTTCGACAAATAGTGATCCGCTGGGGTCGCCCATCGTTTGCGAAGCGGCAAAAGTTCCATCACAGTTGTCGGTTGCATTGGGTGTTGGCCAATTAACCACGGCCCCGCATTGGCCGGGATGCATATTTACATTCCTATTGGCCGGGCAGCTTAAAGAGGGTTCTTCCGTATCGGTATAACTGGGATCGTTGCTGTCGAACAGGTTGTCACAATCGTCATCGATGCCATTACAAGTTTCGACCGCACCGGGGTTAATCGTTCCATCATTGTCGTTGCAATCCAGGTCGGCTGAGGTCAATTCACCTGCGGTTTTATGATCGGCTGGCCGTTCACAGGTTGTTTGAGTGGAGCCATCAGAATAGCCGTCGTTGTCGCCATCAAGGTACCAGGTCTGCCCAGGGAATTCGGTGGGGTCATTGTCGTCACAGTCTGTATTGTCCGCAACATATCCGCTTGAGCAGGTCTGGCATTCCACCTGACTGACCGAGGGATCGCCGAAGCCGTCATTATCATTATCCAGGTAACAGGTAACAAACTGTGGGCAGCAGTTGACGGTGATCAATTCCCAGAAAACGATGAATTCGCAATTATTTACCGTATCCTCGAATTTGACATAAAAAGTATGCGTACCGTCTGCGAGGAGTGTGGCGGGGGTAAAGGTATTGGTGCCCACATCGTAGGTACCTGCAGAATTCGTAGCATTGGCATTTGTGAAAACGCCCAGAACCGCATAAACCTGAGGGTTGCCAAGGTTGAATGCGGGGCTGATATTTTCACAGTCATTGGACTTAGTCGATGCAACGATAAATTCGGTGTTGTTCATGAAGGGAGAAGAAGCAGGGACGGTCGCCTGCACATCTTCAATAATACCCAGGTTGTCAAAAGATTCGGTAATGATAGAGTTTTGGATGGCATCGACTCTCACCAAAGCCTCATTCGTAAAGGGAGCCTCATTTCTCAGAATGTTGAAAAGAGCTATTTCTGAGCAAATGGTGTTTTCAAAGGAGGCATTCATCGTATTATGCAGGGCATTTCCGATAATATTTCCAGTGCCTCCAATTGTGACCTGCGCATCATTGGTGTTGATAAATTCGGCCTCCAGGGTATTCAATATTCCGGAATTGGAGGTATTATCAATTTCGATGGTCGCCTGGTCATTGAGAAACTTATTGCCCGCACCTGTATTCCGAATGCCCTGGCTACCTACATTTCCTGCGTTTTGGCCGATCCTGATTTCACCATCGTTTTTGTTTTCAAAAAACGGGCTGTGGTTAAAGATGCCCTGTGTACCCGTATTGTCAATGTTGATGTCCCCTCCGTCATTGTTAAAGATGTTTTCATTGAGGATTCCTCTGTCGGCGATGGCGGAGACCTGGCCAATATTCAAGTTGCCCAAATTGTCAATTTGACCGTGGTTTTCAAGACCGTGACCAGTTGAGCCATTGATGTTTAGGGTCCTGTTGTCATTAATGGTCAGGTAACCTCCGGTTTCTACCAAAACCGATTTTGCCTCTGCCGGTGTGGTTGATGAAACACGGGGATCGTTGTACAAAACATCCCGGATGAAGACATCAGAGGTATTGGTTGGAATCGTTTCATGCAGCCAGTTATCACGATCATGCCAATTTGCATTATCACAACCAGTCCAACTGGCATCGATGGATGTCAGCAGGAATCCATTGTTGGTGCCAATAACGAATACGCCCCCATTCAAATTGACCACAAAGCCATTGTTGGTCGTGATGTTGGCAAGTGAGGTAGACTCGTTGATGAGCCTGCCATCATTGATAAAAGTTCCATTCGTCAGCAACTGATTATTCGATTGCAGATGCAGCAAGGCACAATCAACATTGGAAAAAACCGAAGACTCCGTGCACCTGAAGCCAAATGTGGCAAACATATCTCCGTTTTCCCCAATGATGATCTTTGCTCTTTCTTCATTCAGAAAAGAAGCCCCATTTTCGTTCAATAACCCGTCGAAGATAGCGCTGTCTATTTTGATAATACTGTTCCCGAAGTTCCAGAACTCAGTGTTGGCACCATCATTTCTTAACCCAGTGAAACCACCTGTACCAAATGAGTGGCCAATCAAAATCTCCCCGCCCTGCCGGTTTCTAAATGACGCACCATTGTTGTAAATACCACTGCCATCGATATTGCCGATCTGAATAATGCCTCCAAAATTGACGAAATCGTTTTCGTTGGTAATGCCATTGCCGGGAATACTGCCATTCATGCCGATCACGATGGTACCTTCATTTCTCACGTCACCTCTGTTTTTCATGGCATCCCTGTCCGAGCCATCAATGTTTAGTTGACCCGTTGGGCCGATAAACAGGTCGCCACCTTGTCGAATGGTTACCGATTTTACATTGGCTACCAGCGAGTTATCAATGACCGGATCATGGGTGTTGACATTAGGAATGAACACATCGTTGTCGGGGCCAGGCACAGCCTCCGGGAACCAATTGGTCGGGTCATTCCAGTCTTCACTGGTATTGCCGGTCCAGGTCGGCTGTGCCGGGAACACCACCACTTCGTTTCCATCCAATCCTTCATAGGTGATTTGTAACAGTTCGCCATTGAAAGTAAGCGTATCGCCCTCTTCCAACCCATCAAAAGTATCGTTGCTGTTTTCGGTGCTGGTGTTATCGATCAGTACAAATAAGTCGCCGGTAGCAGGGACATGACTACCTGTTAGGTTCAGCGTGGCTCCGTCTATTGTCAGAACGTCCTCCAGCGTGATCTGGTCATGCCCGCCGGGTAGTCCCGGTCCGGCCGTTCCTTCGATGTCCATGTTCAGCATGATTCCCTGGAGGTCCGGATTGATATTGGCGAAATTGATGACCCCCAATTCCGTTGATGTACCGGGTGACAGGATGCAACTATCTTCGAATACCAAA
This sequence comes from Bacteroidota bacterium, assembly GCA_039819485.1. GTDB lineage: Bacteria > Bacteroidota > Bacteroidia > Chitinophagales > Saprospiraceae > UBA6168. The sequence goes on from JBCBRY010000041.1 coordinate 15,849, forward strand.
GTGCCGCCACGTATATCCCCATAGCCAGCCAAGATGCCTCCTGTTCTATTTTCAAAATCAATTTGCTGTATCATGGCCTCTCCTGTGACGGTTATTTCGACGTAGCCGCTGTTCTTGAAAATTTGTTCAGCCCATGAGGATGCATTGCCCGGGTCGATTCCCCGGAAGCCCGGGTTGGTGATGATCAATGAACCAGTTGTATCATTGACGAATCGGGCTTCGTCGTCACCGCCCATCAGCAGGCCAATCTGGGGGACATTCAAAATTTCAATGGTACCAAAATTGTCGACTCGTTTCAGGTGGTCTTCATCCATGTTGATACCTGAGCCATTGAGGGGGTCTTTAATAGTGAATGTGGCATTCTCGTAATTATTAAAGTTATTTCGCTTGGTCATATAAAAGCTTTCGAAGGCTGAATACTCAATCAATACACTGCCATAATTATTGAAAACATTAGGGTTATTGAATTCACCTTCCGTGATAATACCGGTCTCTCCGGCATAGGAAATGACGAGGCTTCCAGTGGAGTGATTGGTAAAGAAGGCGGTCTCGACCATCAGCATACCAAAGCGATTGATCGGTTGGGTTTGCGAACCCAGCAAAATTTCACCATGATTGTCGAAGTAGGTATCGTTTAGAACATCAGTATCTTCATCCATTCGAATTCCATCCCTGATAATGTCCATGATGCTGATGGTGGCACCGGCTCCATTGGTAAATTGGGCATTGTCAACCATCGTAATACCATACCTTGCATCCTCAATGACCAGGCTGCCATTATTGGTCATTTCCCTTAGAGCATTTCCTTCTCCCAAGGCTATCCCATCTCCCTTCATGTTCACGATCTCAATTTCCCCATTATTGACAATGATCTCATTACATGATATCCCATGACTAAGGTCATTGGCATTAGAATGATGGTCTTTAATATCAATCCTTCCGGTGGCACCTACCGTGAGTTGGGAGGTATTGGGTGTAGGCTGAAGATCAATGCCATCGTCCCGGATGTTTTCGACGGTCAGATGTCCATTGATTTCTACCAAAACATCTTCCAGGTCGGCCTCTAATACCAACCCATCGTTGCGACAGTCCCGGATGGTCATTTCTGCTCCATCATCTACCCTGAGTGTTCCAGCATGTAATCTGAAACCATTGCCCGTATTGTCGCCTTCGACAGTCATTGTTCCCCTGACGGTCAGTAAGGCAAATTTTTCGTCAATACCTACCGAAAGGTTCGTGCTTACTCCAGTTACATAGAGTTCTGCTCCTACATCAATGGTTAATTCTCCACTGAGGGTCAATTTCTTGATAATGGTCGTACTGCTCAAAATGGCTGAAAAAGGTGTACCCGCCGGAATGACCACTTCCGAAGCGGCATTAGGTACTGTGTTGCCCAACCAGTTGGTGCCGTCGTCCCAGTCGGAACTTACATCGCCCTCCCAGGTCACCTGGGCAAACAAGGTACCGGAAGCCATGATAAACAGGCAGGAAAATAAAAAAGGCAACCAGGTATTAACGCTGGCTCTCAAGAAGTTCTGATTGATAAAAACCATTAAATTATTCATTGTTCTTTGAATTTTTTCTGGCCTGACAACCTTATCGGCAACGCCAGAAATGGATTTTGAAAAATGGATTTATGTTGTTGTCAGGGCAAAGGTGTTGGCGTTAGCGAAGCGGTGCTTTCACTATTGTTTTCAATGCTTTCAACATTGTTCAGGAGGGCTGATTTTACTAGCTACATTGTTCGAAAAAACTTTAAGATCATTTTCTAAGTAACTGTATTTCAATTACTTGCGTGTCCATTTTAAAAACAGGTCGATTTATAAGCAAGTGTCATCAAATGGTAGGTTTAGCGAGGAAATTAAATTGTTGAAAAATCTTTTTTTCAGGCCATTGAAAGACCGGCCCCCATAAGAGGACCAGTCTGATCAATCAGAAAAAAAAGTTCATAAATGAAGTCTGTCATTCCTCGTGTCACTAAATGTTTCCGCTCATTTTGCTTCAGATTTTTGTTGGTTGATTTTTCGTTTTGATTTTTAAAAAGTCAGATTTCCTTGCGGAAATCCGACAAAAAAATCAAATGAAAATTAGAACTTAATCAATGACCATCAGCCGTTGGGCGAAGGGCTTGCGGCCATCTGTTATTATTTGTAAAAAGTAGGTTCCGGCCTTCAGGTTGGCCAGGTCTAATCTGATTTGGTCGGTAACTGTTGTTGTGTTTATTTTCATCAATATCCGCCCGGTAGGATCGGTTAACAGTACTGTCGCCGAATGTACCGTTTCCTCCAATCGGATCGTTGCAGTATGAGCGGCAGGGTTGGGAAAAACCTTGCATCTTACACTTTTCTCTTTTGCATCGGATTGGATGGCATTCCCTGTCACTTGTTGGTTTTGGGTGCTGCTTGGGTTGGATATTAAGCTGTTCGCCCCACAATTGGCGTTGATCTCCGCTACGCTGTTGCAGCCAGTGGCATTGAGAAAAATACTGGTAGTTCCACCCACGCCACCATTGATAAGGTTGTGGATGGCACAGCCGTCAGCAAGGACAAAATTGTAATACGCGGACAGGTTCCCACTGACGGTCCCCAAAGCATCCAGTCCATCCAGGGTGACCAATAAAGAGTTGTAGTAGATGGTCAGGAAACCACCGACCTCAGCTAAATTATCCAGTCCTGTGAGGGAAATCAGTCCGGTCATTTGGATGGTGAAGTTGCCGGTTATTTCTTCGAGATTGGACAAATTGGACAAGTCGGTTATATCAGCACCTTGAATGATTACACTTCCATCAATAATAGAATAGCACTGGGAGAACGCGTCGACATCGGCCTGCGTGTAGAAAGCTATATTTCCAGTCCAGGTCAGTCCGCCGGTTGTACCCTCGTCGATCTCTCCGTCACAGTCATCGTCGATGCCATTGCAGATTTCGACAGCGCCGGGATGTACATTCGGGTCAGTATCGTCGCAGTCGCCATCACAGATCAAATAGCCATCGCCATCGGCGTCGATTTCATCCGGGAGCAATTGTCCGTCGCAATTGTTGTCCAGACCATCGCAGCTTTCCGGGGCGCCGGGGTTAACGGCAGGTTCATTGTCGTTGCAGTCGCCGTTGGTGGACAGGAGATCGGCGGCCAGGTAATAACCCGCAGGTTGGTTGCAGGAGTTCATTGTTGTTCCATCAGAGTATCTGTCTCCGTCCATGTCCTGAAACCACTGCTGCGGCTGGCCGCCTGCTCCCACAACTGCAATTGCTGTTTTTTCGCACATGGCATTGATGCCAAAGAGTTTGACAACGATATTGTAAGTGCCCGGTGGGAGGGAATTGAAAGTGTTGTTGAACTGAAAGTTTGCTCCGCCATCAATGGAATAACCCACTTGACCGCCGCCCGTCGTAGTTTGAACGGTGATGCTTCCATTGCTCATGCCAGCACAGGTTTCGTCATTTTCAATGACATTGTCAATGGAAAAGAAAGAGGCCACCTCTATTGCAGTAAAACAAGTGCTGCTGTTGCCATTTTCATCAAAAACAGTAAGGGTCACATTATTAATGCCTTCGTTCGAACAGTCCAAAAAGGAAGGACTGGCCGAGAGGGATTGGATGCCACAGGCATCGCTGCTGCCATCATTCAAGTCATCAGGGTTGATAGTGTATTCTCCATTGTTATCGAGGCTGGCATAAATGACGGTCGTGCATTGGGCTACGGGAGTCAAATTGTCTTCAACAGTAATAGTGGCGCTGCATTCACTGATGTTGCTGCTCATATCAGTTACTGTGAGCATGACCGTATTGGTTCCCACATTTGCGCAAGCGAAAGTATTTATGTCGAGAGTTTTGGAAGCAATTTCGCAGTTGTCGAAGGAGCCATTGTCTACTTGGACAGCCGAAATACTTGCGTTGCCGTCGGCGTCCAATTCAATGGTCAGATCCTGGCAGGAAGCCACCGGAGTTATATCGTCGATGACCGATACAGTGGCCGTACAGGTAGCCTGGTTGCCGTCGGCGTCCTGGGCGGTGACAGTGACAGATACAGGTGTTCCCACATCTGAACAACCAACACTGCCCAGTGACATACTGACGAAAGAAACTGCGCTACAATTATCGGTGCCGCCACCGAATACTTCTGTGGTTGAAAGGTCGTGATTGCCGTTGGCATTCAATTGAACGGTCGGGTTTAGGCAGGTTGGAAGTGGGGGGGTGTTGTCCTCCACAGATACATTGGCCGTACAGGTGTTTTGATTGCCACTTGCATCCTGCCCGGTTACGGTTACGGTAACGGTGTTACCGACATCAGAGCAATCCAACGATGTGAGGGACATTTCAACAAAAGTCACGGGGCTGCAATTGTCAGAACCACCGTCAAAAACATCGCTACTTTGTAAAATGTAATTACCCGAGGCATCTAAAAACACAAGAGGGTCTTTACAAAAAACGGTTGGCGCTTCGTTGTCCTCTATGGTTACGTTCGCTGTGCAGGTGTTTTGATTGCCATTGGAATCTTCGACGGTTACCGTTACAGCTACTGAACCACCTGATTGCTCGCAATCCACAGTTTGAGGTGAAAAACCGATGAGGGAGACAGTGCCACAATTGTCGGTCGCTCCGTCGTAAATTTCAGTTTCAGAAAGCGTATAGTTGCCTCCCGCAGGTAACTCAATGGTCGGGTGCAGGCAATTTGGCTGGGGCAGTATGTCATCCACCACAGTGACTTTGGAGGTACAACTTGCAAAGTTTCCGTTGTCATCAACGGTTCTAACGATTACCTGAACCGTTGAACCTGCGTTGTTACAACTAACTAAAAATCGAGATAAATCCACTACGGAAACCGATCCACAATTATCAGTACCACTGTCAAAAACCTGATTGTTAGAAAGGAAATGAATTCCAAATTCATTTAAATAGACAGTTGGATGTTTGCAAATGGGATTTGGAGGTATGGTCTCTTTCACCAGAACGGAAGCTATACAGGTGTTTACGTTGCCATTACCGTCATGTGCTGTTACCGTGATATCAATGGTTTCTAAGACATCATCACAATCCACTTCAGTAATGTCCATTTCCTGAAAAAGGACTGCTCCACAATTATCCGTACCACCATTGAACACTAAGCTCTCCGTAATCGAAGAGGTACCATCAGGACCAAGGCCCACCACCGAGTCTTTGCATTTCGGTTGGGGCGGAGTAGTATCGTCGATGGTCAATTGCCAGGAAACGATGCGGGTGCAGCCACCAATCAGGTCTTCTATTTTAACAAAATAATCATAAATGCCTTCAGCCAAAGGAGTTGTCGGAGAAAAGATATTGGTGACAAGATCGTAGTTGCCAGCGAGGGTGATAGCTGCCTGATCGGAAAAAATTCCATGAATGGTGAAATCAATCGGACTCCCCAATTGAAATGCCTGGCCTCCGTCCCCGCACTCGATGATGGTTGGTGCGACGATGATTTCGTTATTGTTAAATGTACCAAGAAAAGTCCCCTGAATATCTTCAATGACGCCGTTGTTGGTGAAGTTGCCGGGCAGGCTGTTTTCCGCTGCATCGATGCTCAACAACCCATCGTTGATGAAGTCCGCCAAACCGTTACTGTTGTCGAGGTCATCCAACAATCGGATGATGGCACAGCTGTGGTTATGGACGCTCGCGTTATTGAGCAGCGCCTTATCCTGTGTGTTCGAAACATTGATCTCGCCGGCAGTATTGTCAAAGGTGGCATCGTTGATAATACCTGTTACACCAATGCCATGAACGGCTCCGATGGAAATCAGCCCGTCGTTGCTGAATTCGGCGGAAGGTTCAAGGCCACCATTTCTGATGCCAACAAATGTATTGTCAATCAGCAATGTCGAGCCAGTATGGTTATTAAAAATAGCATTGTTGGCCACACCATTGCCATTCAATGGTTTGTTGGCACCGATGCTTATTGCTCCATAATTATTAAATAAGCCAACCGTATTAAAAAGGGGATCTGGATTCGAACTATTAGCTATTCCTTCGTTTCCAGCGTCTTCGATTTGGATATTCCCCCCAACGTTATTGTCAAAATCGGCTTGGTTATAAATTCCCCAAATGCCTGTTTTTTTGACGGTGCCCACGGTAATGGTTCCTTCGTTGACAAATGAGGCAAAATTGATCAAGCCCCAACGTTCACATTCTTCAATCTGGATAGTACCATTTGCACTGTTGATAAAATTTTTATTATTATAAATACCACTAATGCCTACATTTTTATTCAAACCTAAGATGATGGAAGCGTGGTTGTTGAATGTGCCGCCTGTACCGATGGAAATACCACCAACCTCCGTCTCTTCGATCTGAATACTGCCCCCGATATTGTTGTTGAATATGCCGCTGGCCAAAATCCCGAATTCAACTTTTTGATTAAGGCCGATGACAATAGCCCCGGCATTATTGTACACGCCAGAAACCCCTATCGAAATACCAGCCTCTAATACGTTATCTACTTGAAGACTGCTGTTCAAATCATTTTCAAACGCAGCCTGGTTAGCAATCCTATGATTTTTGATAGCAGTGGTTGCTCCGATTGAAATGCTGGCTTTGTTGGTAAATGTGCCTGTCTGGTTCAGGATGGCATTTTCTTTTGTTCCGTCAATGGTTATTTCGCCCCCTTCATTCGTAAAACTGTTTTCGTTTTTTATGCCATTTGCCTGAATGTTTTCAGCGCCTCCCGTCGATCCAATCTGGAGAATATGGTGATTGGTGAAAACCCCATTATTGTCGATTCCGGCCAAGGTTGTGTTGTCAATGTTAATGGTTCCCTCATTTTCAAATTGACCTCCCTCATTGAGGGTAATACCGCTTGAGCCGATGGCACCGATCTGTCCGATCTCAAGGGTGGCCAAATTGGTAAACAACCCTCCGTCTTTTATTCTGATACCATTGGAACTGGTATTGTCGATACGGATCATACCTTCATTATTAAATTGATCTTCCTCATCGACTCGCACGCCATTTCCACCAACACTTCCAATGGAGCCAATAATTATTTCTCCGTCTGCCTGATTGGTGAAGGTGGATTCGAGTTCCATTTTGATAGCATCTCCATTGACCTGATCGACCAGGATTTTGCCGTTTTCGTTATTGAAACTAACTATCTCGTTGACGATGAGTCCTGTGCCTCCAACATTTCCAGATCCTTGTCCAATTTGGATTTCACCACCATTTTTATTGATGTGAATTCCTTGGGTCAATATGATTCCCGTTGAATTGGTATTGTCAATTTTAATGATGGCATCGTCGTTGGTAAAATTATCGACGACCAGGTTCAGCCCACGTCCGATTACATTGCCTGTGCTTTGTCCAATCAATATTTGTGAGCCGTTTTTATTGTTGAAATTTTCTTCGCTTTCGATTTTTATGGCAGCCGAGTTCGTCTCATCTACGCTTACCGTACTGCCATTATTATTGTTGAAATTCCCGTAGTCGGAAAAAATCCCATGCCTGCCGATTTGCCCTCCGTTTTGGCCAATTAGTACTTGTCCCGAATTGTTGTTTCTGAAATTGGCGTCACAAAAGATGCCGTCCCTGCCGGTGTGGTCAATTACAATCGTTCCCCCGTTGTTATTGATGCCGTCCGAATCGTCTGAGCAATTGATTCCGTCCTGGCCGATGTTGCCTCCGTTTTGGCCGATCAGAATCTGTCCATTTGAAGTATTGAGCAATGCCTGAGCGCTATCGTCGATAAAGATGCCGTCTCCAATGGTATGATCAATGTTGATGGTTCCGTCGTTCGTCAACTGTGCATCTTCTCTTACCACCATACCCTGGTTGCTTGCATTGGCAATGGTCAGGCTTGCCCCGGATAAAAGTTCCAAAGTGGCATCTCTTTGTATTTCAACTGATTGTGCAACGGCATTTGTGCCAGCCATAATGACCGGGTCATTTGGGGTGTCGGGAATGAGTACGTCATCGGTGGCACTCGGTACAGATCCTCCATCCCAGTTGGTACCGGTATTCCAGTCAGTATCGGTAGTGCCGGTCCAGGTAACCTGTGCTTGCAGGGATACCATGGTGATGAAAAAAGCAAATAAAACAATTACTGATTTGTTGATTTTTATAAAACTCACCTGAAGAATTTGCATTGATTGTTTCATGATAAAAAAGTTTAATTTCTGATTGAAAAGGAGTTTTTATGGCATTAAATGTCCAGTATGATGCTTGTGCAAAACATCGTTATTTGTTTAGCCGAAAAGGCTTTTTATGATTGAACCGGAATGATTAAAAATGCCAGACCCAGCACTGATTGGGCCTGGCCTTAAATCAGAAAAATTAGTTGTGATTTACGATTAATTTATGAGTAAAAGTTTGCTGGTCGACCTGGACTTGCAGGACATAAGCACCTGCTTTCCAGTCTTGTACATTTAATTGTAAAAAGGAGCTTTGTTCCATATTTTCTTGTGCAAAAACCATCCTTCCGCCGGCATCGAACACTTGGAGAGCGGCCATTTCAATATTCGTTGGCAACTGCACGTTCGCCACATTGCTTACCGGGTTGGGGTAAATTGAGACCAATGTTTCTCTTCTGTTGAAAACAACCGATCGGATTGGGGAGTAGGCAAAAGTTCCGTCAAAGTCCACTTGCTTCAGTCGATAATAGTTGATACCGGTGAAGGGTTGCTCATCATACGTTTCATAATCAATGACATCATCAGCATTACCTGCCCCATTTACCTTTTCAATTGTTGAAAAGAATTGTCCGTCCGACGAGCGCTCGATCAGGAAAAAATCATTGTTCTTTTCGGAGGCGGTTTGCCAGCTCAATTTAACTTTTTGGTCTTCCGTAGCGGTTGCCTGAAAATAAACCAGTTCCACTGGAAGTGAAGCCCCTGACGCCAGGGTCCACAGTGAGAAGGATGCTACATTGTTGGTTTCCACGTAGTTTTCTGTCGGGTCTGAATCGCTGACCGTGTACTCTTCCCAAGTACTGCCATTGAACCGGTAAGGGCTGAGGTCGGCTTCGGTATTCCCGTTCAGTTCATGGTCAAAGTAGTAGAATTTGACGATGGCCCCGAGGTTATTGTTGTTGGCAGGGCTGATGTCATAATACCTGGCCATGCCTGAAGTCCCATTGACTGTTTGGGGAATATGACCACGTTTGATGGTAGTCATTCCCATAAGTTCCGGACTGGAAATGGACACACCAATGTTGCCGGGATTCACATCAAATGGAGAATCGAGCGGGGCGGTTTTAATGACCTCTCCCCCATTATTGCAATAAATGTACGTGCTGGCAGATTCTCCTTCAATGGTTCCGTTTGAGTTGCCAAGAGTAAGGTCATGGCCATTTAAATTGAGGTGGTTCGATACCATCTGGAGTTCGTTGTCAACCTGAATATTTTGCTCCAGCACTACTTCATTCGTGGATTTTTCCATTGTCAGGTTGTAAAAGGTGGTTGGCGCAGTCCCAATGATTTCAGTATTGGTGCCACCGGTCATTTTTACAGTGGACGTGCCGGGCAAGAAAGTACCATTGTTGAGCCATTCGGTGACCAAGGCATAAGTGCCGTCTCCTTGCACAGTAGCATCTTGAATGATACTGATTCCCATGTCAGTGGTCATGGTTCCATGATTGGTCATGAAAGAAGTGGAAGTCGAAACATTGACAGCACCTTGGGAATAAACGGAGGCACCTGTCTCATTGATGAATTCATTTTCATTTTTGAGGCCCGTATCAAAATGGTAAATGTCAATGATGCCCCCGTTTTTGTTTTCGAAAAGGGCATCGTTGTAGATGCCGTTCAGATTGGCCTGGCTGCTGTTCAGGCCAATCTCGATCTGGGATTCATTGGTAAAAATTCCATTTACGTGGCGAATGCCATCTTCAGTTGTATTGTCAATGCTGATGTTGCCGCTATTGTTGGTAAAATTGGATGTATTGAATATGCCTGCTTGGCCTATATTGCCTGCGCCACCATTTTCGCCGATGTTAATCGTTCCTTTGTTTATAAATACAGAAAAATTATCTACACCAGATTTATCTGTATTGTCGACCGAGAGACTTCCCCCATTTTCATTGTTGAACGTTCCCAGGTTTGAAATACCAGCAAATGTAATATTGGCCGTTCCACCATTCTGCCCGATGTTAACTGCTCCTTTGTTTGTAAAACTACCTGCAGGAAGATTGGATATACCGGAATTGTTCGTGTTGTCGATTAAGAGGCTGCTACCATTTTCATTGTTGAATGTTCCAGAATTCAAAATACCAAGCGAACCAATACTAACTCCATTCTTTTGGCCAATGTTGATCGTGCTGTTATTTGTAATTGTACCTGAGACAAAATTGTTTATTCCCTCCGTCACCGTATTGTCAATGTGGATGTCGCCGTTGTTGATAAAAATATTATGGTTTCGAATGCCACCATGTGAACTATTACCAGCCCCTCCGTTTTGTCCGATGTCGATACTGCCATCATTGGTAAAGGTTCCGTTGTCGGAGTTTGAGATACCCTCCGCCGAGGTATTATCGGTAATTATTTCCCCTCCGTTTATATTGTCAAAGTCATGATCATTGAAGATGCCCTGCCCTCCAATATTGTTGGCAGTTCCACCTACCCCAACGCTGATCGTACCCTCATTTATCCATGTCCCATCCACCCGGTTGTAAATACCATCATTGGTTGTATTGACTATATTTATGACCCCGGTCCCAATTTGGTCAAATTCAGCAATATTGTAAATGCCATTGTCCCCGATAATTCCGTTTTGACCAATATTGATGATGGATTCATTGTTGAAATCATTGGTGTTTAAAATTGCATTCTCTCCCACGTTGGATATATGGATTTGACCTCCATTGGCATTGTTAAATACAGATTCATTGACCAGCCCCAGCCCCGGAATGTTGCCGCTGCCAGCATTTTCTCCAATATTCAAAATGGCCTCATTGGTGAAGGTACCATCCTGATTTCTCAATGCATCCCCGTATCGGTCAATATTGATGGTGCCGTAGTTATTAAAGGTACTCCAATTCTCCGCGCCAAGGGTTGTAACGACCGATGGACTATTTTGACCAATATCAATTGTAGCTGCATTGGTAAAAGTGCCCCCCTCATTTACCAAACCTCTTCCGTCGGTGTTGTCAATGGCCAGGGTTGCACCACCATTGTTGTTGAAAGTTCCTTTGTTGTTCACCCCTTCATCACGAACGCCAAAGATTTGACCTATAGAGATATTGCCAAAATTGTCAACCGTACCCAGGTTCTCCAATGAAATATCCACCGCATCGTCAATGTTCAAGCTGCCACCTGCCGCAACGGTCAGGCTGCCCCCATTTTCCACTTTGGCGGATTTCACCACAACACTGACACCATTGGCGATGATCGGGGCATTGCCTGTGGAAGGGATAATCACAAAGTCGTTGGAGGTCGGAGCGCACTTGGGCAACCAGTTGCCGTCTTCGTTCCAGGCTGTGCTGATTGTCCCGGTCCAGGTACGGCTGCCTTCCAGCTGATAGTCAAAGGCAATGGAAGCATCGAAATTGCAGCCATTGCCAGATACCGTAAAGTATAACGTATGGAGGCCATGCGGCAGGTTGGTGACCGTAAAGGTATTGTTGGCCTGGGAATAATCCCCTGCCTTGTTGTTCAGACCAGGGTCTTTGAACCATTCTCCCAATATGGTGTAGCCATTGCCCGCCCCCAATTGCAGAACATCCGTGGAAACAGTACTGCAACTGAAATAGGGGTCAATGACGATACCATTATTGCTAACATTGGGGATGGGATTGTCAAGGTTGTTTTGAACAACTCCGGTATTGTTGAAAGTGCCCGGGTTGAGGTGGGGCTGAGAAGTGTTGAAACTCAGCAGACCATCGTTGTTGATGGTTCCTGTATTGTTGATACTGTTGTTTGATAAAATTCGAATAATGGAACAATCCAAATTGGATAAAACGGCTGGGTTTCCGTAGTTCAAAATTTCAATGCCATATCCTCCAATATTACCGATTGTCCCAATCAATATATTGCCACCGTTCTGATTTATGGTTTGGCCTCTGCGAGTGACCAATCCATCACCAGTTGTGTTGTCAATGTTTATGGTACCATTTGCATTATTGTAGAAAGTACCATTTTCAATTAAGATACCGGATTCTTCAATATTTCCATCATTCTGTCCAATATCAAGGATAGCGTCATTGATGAATGTTCCTCCATCACCAATGTTAATACCATCATAGGAAGTGTTGTCAATTTGAATATAGCCTTCATTGGTTACCATTCCAAAATTGCTTATTCCATTTGCAGATATATTCCCTACTCCGCCATTTTGTCCTATTTCCAGGATGCCGTTATTGGTAAGGGAGCCGATTGTAGCGGCTACAATGACTGCAGAACTTCCACTGTTTTCAATTCGTATATGCCCATTATTTCCATTTATGAAATCTGATTCATCTATTTGTACGCCATGCAAATTAGTGCCTAATACCCCAATGTTGATGTCTGAATGGTTAGTGAATGTACCTAAACGTGCATGAAGTCCAGGATTTCCGGCATAGTCGATATTGATGACACCGCCAATATTGTTGGTAAAAACGGCTCGATTATCAATGCCTTCATCACCTATACTACCTCCTCCACTCTGTCCGATGTTGATAGTAGCCGCATTCGCAAATGTACCGTCACTAAGGATACCATCCTTGCTTGTTTCGTCTATGTATATATTACCACCACTGTTGTTCTCAAATAAGCTTCTATTTTTGATACCGTGATTTCCAATATTGCCCCCGTTCTGTCCGATGTTGATGGCGGCCGTATTGGTAAATGTGCCGCTCCCAATGACCTGGATTCCATTATCAGCGGTGTAGTCAATATAGAGAGGACCTGCGTTGGTAAATGTCCCTTCATTGTTGACTCCATTGGCCCCGGTATCTTCTACATAAATAAGGCCCCCGGTACCGTTCTCGAATACGTCCTCATTTTTGATGCCATCCATTCCGATATTGCCCTCGTTCAGCCCGATATCAATGGCAGCGATATTGGTAAACGATCCCGTATTGTAGATACTGGTGCCTGCTGTTTCGTCAATTTTTATCTCGCCCCCACTATTGTTGTTGAAGTCGTCCTGGTTGTTAATGCCATCCCCCCCGATGTTGCCCAGGTTTTGTCCGATGTTGATGGTAGCCGTATTGTTAAAGGTTCCGTTTTCGTTGAAAATGGCATGTATCGTGGTATTGTCGATATTGATGATGCCCCCGGTGCTGTTGTTGACCAAACCAGCTATTCTGATGGCATGGTTTGAAATATTGGTCCCCACCTGATTTTGACCAATATTCAATGTGCCGGCATTGATTTGTGATGCTCCATTTTCCACTAAAATACCTTCGCCGGCCGTATTGTTGATGTTAATGGTTCCGCCGCTTTGATTATCGAAATTATCCTCATTGTGGATGCCATCTCCTCCTATGCTCGTTCCATTCTGGCCGATGTTGATGGTGGCCGAATTGTCGAAGGTATGATCGTTGAAGATACCATGATCGGCTGTATTGTCGATATTGATAATACCTCCGCTGTTGTTGTCAACAGACCCTGAGTTTTTGATGCCATGGCTTGAAATATTGCCAACTGTCAAGTTCTGTCCGATGTTCAACGTGCCGGCATTGGTAAGTATAGTCCCACTTTCAACTGAAATGCCTTCTCCGGTGATATTTTTGATATTGACCGAACCTCCATTGGTATTTACAAAGTTTGCGTTTCCATCTTCTAAGAAAATGCCCTGCCCTCCTGTCTGGCCGGTGATTCCCCCATTGAGTCCGATAGTAATCGTGGAATTGTTGGTGAAGGTTCCACCTTTTAAACGAATGCCTGTCTGAATGCAATTGTCAATATTAACATCACCAATAATGTTGTTGAAATTACCATAGTTTTCAATCCCTCCATTGGTGATTTCTCCATTTATGCCAATGTTGATGGTACCACCATCGTCAATGGTAATATTTTGATGATTAATGATGGCTGTTGAAGCGTACTTAACCCTGAAATTCCCTACATTTTGCAATACACCATAATTTTTCAATCCAGTGATTGACGCACCACTTCCCACAAAACCAATTTTGACAACCCCGTAGTTGTCGATGTCGCCATAGTTAATGATACCATCGATGATATTTTCAATTTGCAAAGTGGCCCCGGTACTGATATCCAGGTAAGCATTGTCCATAACTACTAACCCAGTATCCGACCCCTCTATGGACAGGGTCCCTCCGTAATCAATTAGCAAACTTGCATTGTTCTTGATTGTCACTGTTGTAGCTACCGCGACCACGCCACCATCGATCCAGGGGCTGGTTGGTTTGTCTAAAATCTCTACCCTTTTACCGGCTGAAGGTATTGCCATAGGCAACCAGTTATTGGGATCATCCCAATCTTCGCTGATGCAGCCCCTCCAGATAGACTTATTGGGATCGCTTATCGCAGCATTGCCTCCACCAATGCTAAAAGTCCCCCCGTTCAGGTTGAGGACATCGCCGTCGTTGGTGGCAATGTTACTGTTGCCGCTGGCCTCTTCGATGATGGCCCCGGCATTGTAAAAGGTGCCATTGTCCTGAATGTTGGAACCATAGATGTGGACCAGTGCCTGGCAAAGGGTATTGTCGAAAGTGCCGTCGTTCTCTATGGCCAAAGCCCCGGGAGGGCTTGTTTCACCGATGACTATTTGCCCTTGATTGGTAAAAGTGCCTGTGTCTTCATTCCAGATTGCATCCTGCGTGTCGATATTGTCGATGGTAACAATACCATCTGCAAGGTTTTGAAAAACGGCAGCGTTGGTGAGTCCAAAACCTTCGATTTTAATATTGCTGCCCAATTTGATTTCTCCGGAATTGGTGAAATTACCCTGCACATTGTTGATGCCAATAAAAGAATTATCAAGCAATATGGAAGCCAGGGTCCCATTGCTCATTACACCTTCGTTTTTTATACCAATTATACCTGTACTGCTCCCTCCTGCCAGTTGTAGAGTGCCCAGATTGGAAAAGTTACCGTTTGCTTTATTGTCCACACCATTAACACTAGACAATTTCAAGTCACTGATAATGATACTGGCGTTCGCCTCGTTGGTGAATGTTGTATTGTTGTAAACCCCGTTTCCACCAATGTTACTTCCCCCAATACCAATGTCTCCTGAATTGGTAAAACTTCCCAACTCATTGTAAATGGCATCATCGCCTGTACCGTCTATGGAGATGGAGCCCTGAGCTGAATTGTTGAAAGTGCCCCGGTTGTCGATGCCGTTCTGGCCAATAGCACCGTCCAGGCCAATTTCCATATTCTTATTGTTGGTGATGTTCCCTTGGTTGTAAATACCGTCAGCAGCGGAATTGCTGATTTTAAGTGTACCATTGTTAGTGAAGACTGCATTTGGGCGCACCCTGACGTTTTTTGCAAAAGCGTTGGAATTGTTGGGAACGGCGCAGTTCCCAAAATTGGAGTAAATCTGGACAGTATCACCGGACGTGGGTTTTTCCAGGGTGTGCCAGTTGTCGTCGGTCTGCCAGTTGCTCCCGATGCACCGGGTCCAGATTTTGCCGCTTGCGGTGGTCAGTAAACCGTTGTTGTTGAGGATGAAGAAGCTCCCTCCGTTCAGGTTCTGAACCACCCCGGTGTTGACGGTGATGTTTGAGTTACCTCCATATTTTTCAACAATGTTCCCATCATTGGTAAAGGTACCGCTACTAACAATGCTCTTGGCATGGCAGATGATGAGTGAGGAACATCCGATATTGTTGAAATCAGCGTTATTGGCAATATCCCAAATACTGCCAACCGGGGCATCCTTACTAATCTCAATTCTTCCCTCATTGTTAAAAGTACCATTCACATTATAAATCCCAGCTTCGCTGACTTCATCGATGGCAATGTACCCGGAAGCATAATTGTTAAAGGTGCCCTCGTTTTCGATGCCATCAACATTGCTTGTACCTGCAAATCGATTGATGTCTATGGAACCTGAATTATCGACCGTGCCCTCGTTGAGGAGGGCATCATCATTACCGGTATTCAGGGTCAATGATGCCCCATTTGAGATGGTCAATGTAGTGCCGCTTTCAATAGTGATAGATTGTATGGTGACCGATCCTGTGGATATGATGGGTTGATTTGGAGCACTTCCAAGTACGACCACTTTGGAATTGGTGGCCGGAGGGTCAAAACCTACCCAATTAATAGGGTTGTGCCAATTGCCATCAATTAAACCGTTCCATTCCTTTTGGGCTACAGATGAGATAGTACACAAGAGGCAGACAAAGAGACAAAAAGGTCTAACAATATTAATGGCTTTTATGGTGAAGGGATAGTGTTTAACGGGGTGAGGAATAGAGATGATGACAGACTTTTTCATTTGCTCAATTTTTCTGATTTGATTAAAATGCTTGTTCGAAAAGCTTTATTGAATTCGTGCTTTCAGGAAGACAGGACAAAGGTGAGGGCAATGAAAACCTGATGCTTTCACTATTGTTCTCATTGCTTTCAACATTGTTCAGAAAGGGAAAAAAGACTAGCGCTATTGTCCGATTTTGCAACTGAGATTTAATTTAAAAAACTGAATATCAGCTATTTGCATGTTCAGTATTGTGTTTTTACAAAACAGGTTAAAAATGGGTCTTCAGATGTCTTAAAGGCCCCACTTTTGCTACCTATACGGATGCCAGATTGACAAATCATCAGAAATGTTCTTACTTTGACCTGCCTCATAACCTACCATCATTTATTCAAAAATCATTTTGCAGCGGGCTGTCCATATTGTTATCTTTTTTTTAACGGTTTCCTTGCCGAGGCTTTGCGCACAGGATGGGCCGGACCTGCCTAAATATTTCCCTGCTTATTCAAACGACTTCAGCGATTACGGAACTTTCCCGTCCAGTTGTTTCGATAATGCCTACCTGGACCGACATGGTAAATTGTGGATGAAGACTTGTGGCATCAGTCAACTCAATTCATTGCATTTGTTTCAGTTCAATGGTTACGAGTTCAGATTGGTGCAGGCAGCGTTGCAGGGCCTTGATCATTCCACCAAGATCAAAGGCTTGTACAATGATCATGCATTGGCGGGTTACGTCAGTATAGACAGCAGTGCGCAAGTCATTGTTTTTGATTTAGAGACACACGAGTTACAATTTTATCCTTTGGAATCGAAAGGCCACGTTGCAGAAATGGTGGTTACTGGCGATGGAGAAGCATTGGTAGTAGTGGTAGAGAATGGCGATTGGCTGCTCTATAAATTTGACAACTACCAATTTGCATTGCTTAAAAAACTAAAGGCCCCTTTTCCGTTTGACTTCAACAGACCAAACCGCAATGGAAACCTGGTTTATCAAAAGGGCAAAGCCATTTTTATAACTACCAAAAATGGCGGGCAGATTTGGCACCTGGATTTAAGGACCAATGTCAGTCGGGTATTGAGCCAGAATGATTTCGACTATCCAGGCAGCACCGAATACCAGTCTGACGTGAATGTATATTTGAGGGCCAATCCATCAAAAGTTTACATTGTGAGGGGTCGTCAGGATCACAGTGCCCAACAATTATTTGAGTACCGTTTCAACGAAAACCGTATTGTTCCAGTTGCGGATATTCCGTCAGCCTGGAACAGCGAGAATATATTTTGGGATCAGAAAGGCCATGCCATTTATTTGTTCAAGGATGCAAAAAAACAATATAGAGCATTGCTGGAAGATGAGAAGGGGCAACGGTTTGACTATTCAGCTTTTGTATCGGAGTTAAATGTGCGAATCAGGCAAATAAAAAGCAATGACTTCACCAGAGACCTCCTGATTTGCCATGAAAAAGGAATGACCTTTCACAAGGTCAAAGCAACGGAAGCCATCAAAAACTTCTTACCTGAAATTTCTACCAGAGCTATTGCCGAACTCAACGATGACCAATTTTTAGTAACTACCCAGACATTGGATCAAAAGTATTTGATCGACAGAGTTTCAGGTGAGTATGATCTCTTCCAAAATTCAGCTTGCAGGTTGGGTTGGACCAACCTGCATGAGGATCGAGATGGCTTTATCTGGACACATGCTAAAAACCTGTTGATAAGATATGATCCGCGCACAGATACCTGTGAAAAATTCCAGGTAGATTGCAAAGCCTTTCGAATTTTTGTTTTCATAGATGAGTACCGCCTTGCCATAATCAGTAATGATCGGCAATTAATGACTTACGACTTATTAACCCGTGAAACCACCCCTTTCATGCAAGCGGGTACACAGGTTTCCATTGACGGTCATGTACAGGATATCTTGCTGGGGAAAAACGGATTTTTATGGGTCGCTTCAGGGGAAGGTCTCCGTA
Source organism: Bacteroidota bacterium (assembly GCA_039819485.1). GTDB lineage: Bacteria > Bacteroidota > Bacteroidia > Chitinophagales > Saprospiraceae > UBA6168. The sequence continues at coordinate 34,149 of JBCBRY010000041.1, forward strand.
AAATCGATTTAATCAACCACCAAACGGAACTAATAGGCAGGGAGGCTTCTTTCCTCGATCATCGCTTTTTATGTATCGACCAGGATGAAAGCGGGAAACTCTGGCTGGGAACTTTGCTGGGTGGACTCCATATTTATGATCCAATTACCAAAGAGGTTTCCGTTTTGAACAATGATTTAGGACTGCCCAGCAATTCAGTCGTCAGCATCGTAAAAGATGATAAAGGGATCAGGTGGATCGGTACCCATAACGGCATTGCCCTGGTATCGCCAGAAGGCAAACTGATTGCCAACTTATCCGAAGAAGATGGATTGATAGAAAAAGAATGTAACCGTTATTCAACTTTTAAGACAGAAGACGGCAAGTTGTTAATCGGGACAATTAGCGGCTTGAATGAAATCGATCCGGTCAAAACGAAAGAGAGGTTGAGGGTTCCCAATTTACCCAAAGTATACCTGACTTCCTTAGCGTATCATGACCACGAATCACAAGAAAACAATTCCATCTATTTTGGCTTGAATGAAATCGGCACCATTCAGCTCCCTGCTGCCAAACGGTTCCTCCATCTTGGTTTAGCAACTTCCAATCATTTCCAGGCGGAAAACAACCGATTTGCCTATAGGTTGGAGGGCATTGATGATGATTGGATTTTCATTGGTAGTCAGCGTAATTTAAACTTGAACAATCTTCCTTCCGGAAAATACCGACTGCTCGTAAAAGCCACCACCGGATTTAACAACTGGACGCCTGAACCTCTGGCGATCGAAATTCACGCAAAGGAGTTTTTTTATAAACAAACCTGGTTTTATGCGTTGTTGGCCATTGCGTTGGTTGGTGTGTCGTTGCTATGGATCGGCCGGTTGCGAACGGCCGTTAAAAAAGCAACCCATCAAATCAAAAAAGACAAAGAGTTGATAGAAGAGCAAGCAGAAAAACTGAAAGAATTGGACGTTGCCAAATCCAGGTTCTTCACGAATATTTCCCATGAATTCCGTACACCGCTGACCATCATTTCAGGCATGATCGGGCAAATCAAAAAGAAGCCGGAAGTCTGGTTGGACAAGGGAGTCAGCATGATCGAGCAAAACACCGAAAACCTGTTGCACCTGATCAACCAGATCCTGGATCTGCGCAAACTGGAATCCAGTGAGTTGCGAACGGAAATGGTATACGGTGATGTCGTCAATTATCTGGAATTTGTTTCCGAATCATACCAGTCATTTGGCCAGAGCAAGGGCATTCAGCTGCATTTTTTAGCGGTTCAACCAGTCGTCTTGATGGACTATGACCCTCAGAAAATGCTCAGGATAATATCCAATCTTTTGAGTAATGCTTTTAAATATGTCCCTGAAAATGGCAACATTTATCTCACCATCGATCAAAAATCAAAAGGTGAAATGCCTTTTCTGGAAATACAGGTCAAAGACACAGGAACAGGCATAGCGGCAGACCGGCTCCCTTTTATTTTTGACCGGTTTTACCAGGTCGACGATTCTACCACCCGGGAGAGAGAAGGCACAGGAATCGGGTTGTCGCTCACCAAGGAGTTGATCCATTTATTGGGAGGAACCATTGAAGTGGCCAGTACCCCAGGCAAAGGCACTACTTTCACCATTTTGCTCCCGATCACCAATCAGGCTGCCAAAAACCAGAAAGGAGCAAGTGAATTTACTACTGAAGCGATACAAGAAAAAGTAGAAAGCGAAACCAGGGTATTGGCGGGGCCTCAAACGACATTGGAACAAACTCAGCCTGCTGTATCAGACGATCTAACCCCATCTGTTTTAGTTGTAGAGGACAACCCTGATGTCGCCCAATATATCATTGCCTGCCTTGAAGACCGTTTTCGGACAGAGGTGGCAACGGATGGCCAGAAAGGGATTGATAAGGGTATTGAAATAGTTCCAGACCTCATCATCAGCGATGTCATGATGCCTCTTAAAGATGGATTTGAACTGTGCCACACTTTGAAAACCGATGAACGAACCAGCCATGTGCCGATCGTTTTGCTCACGGCCAAGTCAGATACAGATTCCAAGATAAGTGGATGGAAGCGAGGGGCCGACGCTTACCTTACCAAGCCCTTCGAACCGGAAGAACTCATCAGCAGGCTGGATAATTTGTTGGAAAACAGGAAAAAACTTCAGCAACGATTTGCCAATATCACCGCTGTGTCAGATTCAGCGGGCACAAATAAACCGGCCACCGACGAATTTAAGATAGAAGATGCCTATTTGCAAAAAGTGGTTCGGATTGTGAGCGAAAACCTCAGTGATCAAGGTTTTGGGATCGCTCATTTGTGCCGGGCGTTGGGCATGGGACGATCGCAAGTACATAATAAGGTTAAAGCCCTGACGGGCAAATCTACCTCGCTATTCGTTCGCTCCATCCGCTTGCACAGGGCCCGCCAGTTGCTGCAAACCACCGATATGAACGTCTCCGAAGTGGCCTACGAAGTTGGATTCAGGTACCCTTCCCATTTTACCAAGTTTTATTCTGAAGAATTTAATGAATTGCCGAAGGAAGTGAAGTAGGGTTTGAGGGGCAGGAGTCAGGGGTCAGGGGACAGGTAATTAGCGACTCTTACCTGACCCCTGACCCCTGACTCCTGACCCCTTACCCCCTCGTCTTCGTAGGCGGTTCACCAAACTCCTCCGCGTAGAACCTCGAAAAATGGGAGGGCGAAACAAATCCCACTTCATACCCGACTTCTGAAATATTCATATCGGTGGTTTGCAGCAATTGACGAGCCTTTTGCAAGCGGATGGAGCGGATGAACAGCGAAGTGGATTTGCCCGTCAGGGCTTTTATTTTGTTGTGAACCTGGGTACGGCCCATGCCCAGGGATTTGCATAACTGGACAATTCCAAAATGTTCGTCACTAATATGCTGCGTGATAATTTCCACAAATTTTTCAACAAAAGCATCTTCCATACTTTGCCCTTCTTCGCTCACGCTGTCGGATGGTTGTGCATGGGCGAGGTTTGTATATTTTGCCTGTAACCTGTTTCTGATTTCCAATAACTTTTCCAGACGGACCTGCAACTCTTCAGGCTCAAAGGGTTTGGTCAGATAAGCGTCGGCGCCCTTTTTCAACCCGCTGATTTTGGAATCGAAATCTGCTTTGGCAGTAAGCAAAATGATTGGGATGTGGCTGGTTCGTTCATCATTTTTCAAAGTATCACAAACTTCGAAACCGTCTTTTTCCGGCATCATGACATCGCTGATGATGAGGTCCGGGACCTGTTCCAGAGCGACATCTATTCCCACCTGGCCATTGTCTGCCAATTCCAGTTGGTAGTCATCTTGCAGGCAAGCAATCAGGTATTTGGCGACATCCGGATTGTCTTCGACGATCAAAAGGGACGGCAGTTCTTCTGCCTGATTTTGTTGTGGTAAAATAGGAGAGGTTGTACTGGAGACTGGAACTTCCTCAAGTCTTGCGGTTGGTTTATCAGTAACCAATGATGAATTTGTCACTGGTAGCAGGACAATAAAAGTGGAACCATTGCCCGGAGTGCTGTTGGCATGGATGCGGCCTCCCAGTAAATTGATCAGTTCGAGGGCCAGGGCCAGGCCGATACCGGTACCTTCCCCTTTTCGGGTAGCAGAACCATCAACCTGATAAAAGCGGTCAAAGATGTAGGGCAATTTTTCTTTGGCTATGCCGATTCCGGTATCCTTCACGCTGATTTTCAAATGGGCTTGTCCATTTTCCTCCTTTTGACTGATATGAAAATAAACCTGGCCTCCTTCAGGTGTATACTTGATGGCGTTGGACAAAAGGTTGGAAACAATGCGAAGCAACTTGTCGGGATCATAATCCATTTGCAATTTTTCCACTGCCGACAAAAAATGCAATTGCAGGCCATTGCTTTCTGCAAATGATTGGTATGATTCGGAAATATATTGTAAATATTTGACCACATCCCCTTGTACCAGATTGGCCTTCAATTCTTTGGATTCCAGTTTGCGCAGGTCGAGGATCTGATTGATCAGGTGCAGCAGGCTCTGTGAGTTTTGTTCAATCATTCGCAGCCCCTTGTCCAACCATTTGTCCGGTTTGGTTTTGATCTGGTTGGTCATGCCGGTAATGATGGTCAGGGGAGTCCGGAACTCATGCGAGATATTGGTGAAAAAACGGGACTTCATTTCATCCAATTCCTCTAGTTTTTCCTTTTGATTTTCTACTGTTGTTTTTTGCTTCCTTAGTTCCTCGTTCAACCTGCTCAGTTCAGCATTGGCTGTTTGTTTGGCCCGGTAAAACCAACCGATGGTGAGGATAAAAGCGACAGCCACTCCGAGCGCAATGAAGAGATTTCTTTGAAAGGCTTTTTGTTGATTGAGTTCCTGCTGTTTTTCATATGCCAGCCGCTGTTTTTCTTTTTCCAGTTCAGCATTGGCTTCCAGCCGCGCTATTTCCTTGATGTTTTTTTCGTTGAAAAGAGAATCCTGCAAATTGCGGTAGATTTCGTGGTAGCGGAGGGCCTGGCTTTCGTCTTTTTGACTTTTGTACAATTGGTACAAGACTTTCGCTGCTTCCATTTCCTTTTCTTTGGTTCCGGAAAAAGAAGCAGCTTCATCCGCTTGCTGCAGCATTGAAATGGCTTTTTGGGTTTGTCCTTGTTTTCTGTAAAGCAGCCCCAGTTGGATCAGTCCTTCTGCCTTTATCTGGAAGTCGTTTTTTTTGCTGGTTTCTTCAATTGATCTATTTAAGTAAAAGATGGCTGAATCGGGCTGGCCCAGCTTTTCATAGCACTCCCCCATCGACAACATATCTTTGCCTGATACATTTTCCCCATTGTCTTCATACAGTGATCGCTGCCCGCGTAAATAAAAATCAAGTGCCGTCCTGTATTCCTTTTTTAATCTGTAAATGTTCCCCTTTCGGAGCAGGGTTTGGTATCTTCTCGGATTCTCACCTGATTTTTCCCAGAATGCTGCTGCCTTTTCATAGTAGATCAAAGCCTGATCATAATCTTCCATGACCTGGTATACCTCTCCCAGGTTATCCAGGCTATTGGTGATTCCGTTAGCGTTGTCCAGGTCTTCAAACATCGTTAGCGCTTTCTGGAAATATTCCAGCGAGACCGGGTAATTGCCCAGGACGTTGGCGCTGTAGCCGACCATTCTGTAGACCCTGGCTTCGAGTTCTTTGTTTTCTGTTTCCCTGAACAATCCGGCTGCCCGGTTATAATAGCCGATGGCTTTTTCCAGTTTGTTCCATCTGGCTGCATTGTTGCCCAGGTTGGCGAGCGCACTGCCGGCACTTTTTTTATTATTTAGTCCTTTATAAATTTTATAGACGAGATGCAATACAGAATCAGCCAGTTGATATTTGGCCATGTAAGAATACTCATTTCCCATCCTGTTGAGGGTAGCTGCTTGCAATTGCCGGTCGCCCATTTCTTTTGCCACAGCGTGTGCTTCTTCATACCTTTCAATAGCTTCAACTTTCCTGTTGCTTATGTTGAGCTGATCCGCTATTTGGTTAAGGGCTTGTACTGTCCGGTAATCATCGCCCATTTCTTTCGCCCAATGGAGGGCCGACTCGAAATGAAACAGCGCACTGTCTTTACTAAAGTGGATATATTCTCCGTAAATCCTTCCGGTCGAATAATGAAGTTCATACAAACCTGCCCTAAACCCAAGATTCATGGAAAGGGGAATATTAGATCGCACGAGCAGGAGGGCGCTGTCAATGGCACTGTCTTTTTTGGTATCGATTAAAAGGGAGGCCAGTTGGTTGGCAAGCAGGATGCGAGTGGTGTCTTCTGTGGTAGCGGCCAGTTTTTGCCGAAGGCTGTCGATGGCATCGGTTTGGGCGGAGGCAGAACCAACAAAAAAAACAGTACCTAAAATGAGGAGTATTTTAACCATACCGGTTTTATGACAAAACAAGTTCCCTACCAATCCGGGTTTCGTCGTCCACATGGATCGGATTTTCAGCAGTAGTTCCCAATGGTATGCTTTTGCAAGATTCAAAAGAAACGATTGATATTATTTACAACCATGTGTACAAATGTACAATCGTTCACGGTATTACCTTAAAATGGAGTTCGTATTTCTGTAAAGGCGCTTTTAGTAGTTCCACATCCATTGACCAATCAGTGGGATATTGGCAAAACTTTATGCAAAAAAAGCAGAGATAGAAAGCAAATGAAATTTATCGAGGCACCATCATGGCAGCACAAGATATTAGCAATACGCCAGATGGGGAAAACGCCGTTTTATTCTGTATTTTTCTTTATAAAAATAATCGTGCTTTAAAAAAATCGTAGCATGTAATCATCCTGCATCGGAGTTTTTGGGAGGACGACATTTTTAGGGAGAACTTCAGTCGGAGATCAAAAGGACTGGAATTATCTCAGGAATTAATTACTCGATGTAATCCTAATTTTCGGTTCGACTATTTTGGGGTATTTGAAGGAAACTTGCGCCCGATTGTTTAATTTTATCTTGATTTAAAAACAATATACATGTTAAAAAGCGATAAAATTCAACAACCTGACCCTGGTCTCATGAATGAGATAATTGAAGGTGTAAAAATATTACATGAAAAGTTAAAGTACGCATCCTTCAAACCTGATATAATTATGAGTTTCTCCAGGTCAAGCCAAATAATAGGAGGCATGTTAGCTGCAAACTTCGATGATGTAGAAGTGATAAACATACCAAAGAAATCAGTTGAAGTAGGAAATATCATAAAACATAAAATGATCGTATATGGAAATGGGATGAAATTGACACCCGAATATTATGCTGATAAAAAGATTTTGATAGTCTACATGGCTATCAATAGAGGTAGAGGCTTGGAGAAGGCCATGGACTATTTATGGGGGTTAGACATTAAAGGAGATTTTAAAGTTGCAACGATTTATATGGGCAATATGTCCAGAGAGATTTTCCAGGATATTCTCTATTTTAAAGAAATTGAGAACTTCAAAAATACTTTCAATAATTTCCCTTGGGTAATAGAGCAGTATCATTTTGATGGTTAACGAAGTGATTGCGGCGTTCCCCCAATTCTTGCAAGCCCCCACAAATTGTTTAAGGAGTTCTTAAGGGGAACAGAACATCGTGATGAGGGTCGCGTCGAATCCGATCGAGTTCCGATTTTTTTGTTTTTCATCTCCGTTAGCTGCCGGCCTTTTGCCTGGTGTTCGATGGCCGGTTTTCGGTGGAGGAACCACTCTGGGGTGCGGAGGCAGCCTCAGTGGTTATTATGCATCAGGCTCTTCTTTTCAAAAAAAGAAATCCCGAATTTTCGGCCAATCGAAAATTCGGGATAACTCATGTTAATTCCTGATTAGTTATCATCAAGGACACATATGAGGGAACATCATACAAAAAACACTTTCAATCATTGAATCATAAAATTCGGTGTTGGTACCTCCGGTATTATTGCCTCCGGTCGGGGTAGGTGTGCCAGTTGGACCTCCATTGTTGTTTGTAGGGCCACCTCCGTTATTACCACTTGGTGGACAAGGTAAAGGAGGACAATATTCGTCTGGTCCCTGAATGCCTTCCAAGCATTCGCAATAGTCCCCATTGCTACCCGTAGCTACGGGACCTACCTGGGCGGTAAGAGTGAAAGCAAAGAAGCAAAAAAATAAAATGAACAATGATTTAGTAAGAAAAAGCATATTTTCATTTTTCATGCTAGAGAGATTTTAATTTAGTTATTTCCAATTTTGGTTTTTGCATAATATCCTTAATACTAAATCAGAATAAATATTACAACCAAACTGAAATACTGCATTAATTACATTAAACAAATGCCAAAACAAAAAACAACTAATTTTGGTTACAGAATTTAAAAAATATATCAGCGTAACGCTAAGACATAAGTTTGGTTCATGTGAGTCCATATTTGGTCTACGGCATAATTAAATTGAAAAATTGTGTTTACAGGAGAGGGTGCAGTGGAGGGAGAGGTGCGGATGATGAGGAAGTTGGGCTTATTGTGCAAATACGGAGGAGAATTGTATATTGGCAAGTGTTCATTAAATCATGACACAGATCGTTCACCTTTAAATTAGATTTATAAATTAAAACAAAAAACATGAGCAACCGTATCATTTATTACCATCAAAGTATTTTGGGAAATGGGACCACTCCGGAATATATATCTTTAAAACCGATGTGGGAAACCTTGCGACCGGACGGCACTCCTTACGTCACGCAACTTTACCTATCTGCCTTCAATATGGGACCCCGGTGGCCTGACCTACAGCCAAATACCCCATACCTCCACCTAAATGACATACCTCTTAACAACAAACTTTATGACTCCCTTTGGAAGGATGTCGTCAGCCTTCAAAATAATGGTGTCAAGGTAATGATGTTACTTGGAGGTGCTGGTGCAAATTTTCCCCATATAGACACCCCTTCCAAAAACCAATTCGGATTTTATTATAATAACAATACCTGGGGATTACTGTGGCCCGGCACGGGGAAAGACGGAATCACTTATTATAAGGACACATCGATGGACAGCAAATACTATTCTTTTGTCCTGGATACATTAACTAACTACGGCCTTGACGGCATCGGCCTGGATTTCGAGAACGGCAGTGACGATGTGACGGTAGACGATGTAAAAACACTTATCACGGCGCTACGAAGCGATTACAAAACGAAAATGGGTAAAGATTTGATCGTTTCGCTCACCCCGGTGGCAAGCGGGTTATCGACGGGCATCGGCCTCGCCGGTTTCAATTATCAATCATTGTTCGAAGTTGCGAAAGATGACATCGACTCGTTCAATGGACAATTTTATAATGGCTTTGGGACTTCGACGAGTCCAACCGGTAGTCCTAGCCCTGGATACGAAAACATCATCAACACAAATTGGACAGGTAACAAAGACCAGGTATATTCCTTTCCACCTGGCCAAGTGGTGCTGGGCGCCTGTATCAGTGGTTGCAGCGGAAGCATAGGAAGTCAAAGTAACTACCTGGATTTCCTCGATACGGTCACTTCCCTTTCCAGCAAATATCAGGATTTCGGAGGTGTATTCGCATGGACCTACACAGACCAGGTTCCCGGAGAGGGCGCAAACCCTGTGAAGTGGGCCGTAGATGTTTATAATGCGATGAACTGAAGAAATTAATATTCAAAGCAAAACAATGCCTATTAAACTCGTCGTTGCAAGTTCAGTGAAACCTAGCTTGCAACTTCTTTTATTATAAGAAAATTAGTAGAGTAAGAAATCAGAATTATCTAAAATAAATTTTAATGCAAGAAAAAATAAAAACCATAGACTATGGAGATACACAGTATCGTAAAAATATATGCCAACGAGGCAGCAGAAAGAATTAAAAACAATTTAACGCCTTACTCGGAGAAGTGTAAAAGGTGACATTATGCAATTTAATTTTCATGCACAATCAGGAATTTATGAAATTGAAATGAAAGTAAAATGGAATGCTAAAGGTTGTGCGCTGTGCAGGAGAAAAGACCATCAAATTAATGGGATATTGATTGTTGACAAAGAAGAAAACATTTTTTGACCACCTGTATAGTCACGACTTAACAACTAAAATATCGCGCTCTATTCCTGCAAAATATCAGTAAACTCACTTCTATCCATAAGTCCATATTGGCGGTCAGATGCTTTGAATTCTTTCTTGATATCATCGACATGAACCTGGCCGATTTTCCAAACGCCAGGTTTTTGATATGTTTTATTGGCTGCTTCGTGCATTTTTCTCGATCGTTGCCCACTGAAGTCTTGCTGTCCTTTCAGATCTTGATTGATTGATTTTGAAGCGAAATAACCGATATCAAATAAAGTATCATTCAACGAACCAGCTAATTTTTTGAGTGAGGATACATCTCTTTTGCTATCATCCAAATTGAGATAGTCCTCTGTTTTTTTAATACCAGCAATGAGTGACTGTATGAGATCGATCAATTTGGCAGCCCAGGCAACAAACTCACTTTGGCCTATGTAGCCCGCTAAGGGGTATTTTTTTTGATTAATAAGTTTGAGAATAATTTTGTTTTCGTTTTGTATGAGAGTAAGATAATCGTCCAATGCAGTCTCCATGCCTGTTTTCAGTCGTTCCAGTTGTCTAATTCCCCCATTAGTCTTCTTTTCGGCTATTGAAAGCTCGAGACTTGTGTAAATCCTAGGAATAATAAAGTCTCGTAATCTTTTGAGCAAAAAGGCTAATCTTAAATGTTTCGGATCTCCGAAATCTGTATCACCCTCAGCCGTGAACTCACTTTCTGTCCAATACCCTGCCTGTTCTCCCATTACGGTTTTCACGTATTTAATCTCCTGCTCCCGCCGCTTACCTGATTCCAAATGTTGTTCCCCCACTACGTTTAATTTGTCCTTCTCTAATTTACTCTGTGAGGTGGCGTCAGTTTTAGTTTCTGGTTTTTGCTGAATAATTGTGTTAATGCCATTTGGTGTAAAAAACTGACCTGAAGACGCCGGTTGGAAAAAGGGGGCACTGGTTTTGTGAACTTCACTCGTGCCGAAGAAAGGAAGATGTTTTTTCTGGTGTTCTGGTCTTTTCTGACTTGAACTTTGCTTTGTTGCATGTGGCATTTTCTTATTCATACTCTAAATTAATTCTCAGCCGTATATATTAAAAAAAATTAACTGTTTTTTCGTCAAGTATTTAATTTTTGTTTCTGCTGCCTCCGTTGGCCAAAACAGCAGAAAACAATTGCCCTTGTTTCTTAACGCGATGACCCGCAGCGGATTGTGAATGGACGAGACGGCCTGAACCTTTCATGCTTATTAGTGGTACAAATACAATACGAAACAGGCAAAATCACTAACTTGGACGCCGGAACTTAATAAGTACGGTCACAATCGCAATAAATGATTTCCTGGCACTCATTGCTTAAACATCGCACGGATAAGTTGGAAAAACTAAAACTTGAGCAATCCTTTTTTCTATCGGTAAATTCTCATTTCTGAGTACAGGACAAAATTTAATTTTTAAAAACAAAACGAGTACATCCTCCCCCTTCCCCCCGCCCCCCGTCAAAGCAGGGCTGAACAGTTCTAAAAAATGCTAATGCACAATTTGGAAGAACGTGAAAGTTCATTGAAATTGTTGGCAAAAAAACACCATGGGCTTATACGAATGTTTTCAACGGTTGGACGACCCCCGCCAGAAATCAGGTCTCAGGATGCCCCTGCCCGCCCTGCTCTGCATGCTTGTCATGAGCTACCTGAGCGGACATTCAGGTTACCGTTCCACGGCGACCTTCATGAAGGGCAACCGGTCGGAGCTGATGGAGATGTTCAACCTCAAACACCCTCCCATTGGCCATACCCAACTGCGGACGGTTTTGCAGGGGCTGGATTTCCGGGCCGTCAACCAGGCATTTTTCAATTGGATGAACCGCTTGGTGAGCATTGGGGAAAACGAGTGGCCGAGCGGGGACGGCAAGGCACTTGCCAGTACGATAGCTGACCCGCAGGGGCCTGCCCGGAACTTCGAGCTGATGGCCCGCCTGTTCGGCCAAAAACTGGAAGTTGCCACCCACGCTGCCACGGCCACCAACAGGGACGGGGAGGCCAAGGCCATGCAGTCACTGCTCAAAACGTTGAAATGCAAAGGGGCGGTCATCACACTGGATGCGCTGTACTGTCTAAAAAAACGATCGACACCATTTTAGAAAGCGGGAACAATTTTCTGACTGCGGTGAAAGCGAACCAGAAAGTGCTGCTGCAACGGATCAGGGCCACCGTCGCCCTGCACCGGCCGCTTGACACCCATTTGACCGAAGAGAAAAGCCGGGGCAGGCGGGAAAGGCGGCTTTGCCAGCTTTACCTCCCGCCGGAGGGGATGGGTGCCAAATGGAGCGGCGTCCAACGGGTCGTCCACGTCAACCGGAGTGGCTGCCGGCCACGGTCGGGGGATTACCCCGAAAGCCATTATTACATTACCGGGCATGCTTTCCGGAAAGCTTCAAAAGTGGCGCAGGGCATCCGGAAACATTGGGGTATCGAAAACAAGGTCCATTATGTGAAAGATATCCACTTCAACGAAGACGGCAACGGTATCAGGAACAACAATGCAGCCGCCGTCCTGTCCTTGGTACAGGACATGGCCATCAACATTTACCGTTGCAAAGGTTTCTCACCCATGAAAAAAGCAACGATTTTTTTTGCCAACAAAATCAAAGAACTCTTTAAGTTCTTAACCGCTAAACACATTAGCGACCTTTAGAACTGTTCAGCTCTGCTGCCCTTTGGAGGGGGTTAGTGGGAGAATTTTCAGACATAAATTATCAATGTTGAGTTTTGTCCTGTACTTAGTTCTCATTTAATATTTACCAAATTTAATTATATAAATTAGGCCTGTTAAATAAAATAAAAGAATCTTTCTCGTACATAATTACCATTACAATATTTACGCTTATTGCAATAAAAGTATTTGTAAAAGAATCTTGCTTACTGACTGAAGAGGAATTCGAATTAATTGATCCTGCATCATTCGATCCAGCAAATGTATTATCCAATGAAAAGTATCACTCATCATTTACAGATGGATATTTTTTTTGCAGTACCCCAAAAGAAATGACAGTAGCGGAGAGCAAGTATGTTCAAGTCCTGATAACCAAAGATTCAATAAGGGAGTCACAACAACAGGACTTTTTGTGATCCGTACAACCTTCCCTCCACCTCTGTCTTGGCAACTCTGTTGATGCTCAACTGGACTATGTAGTCATTGGTGACGGTCGTATCCCGAAAGCGAGTGGCCGGTTTGCGGGCCAGGTTTTCATTCATTTCCTCATCCGGCAGAAGCCTGCTCGACCGGTACCGGTTGTTGAGCAGGTTCACAATCTTTTCAAAATCCAATTTGTCCGTTTTATGTAACCGACTCATTATTTTCCATATTTATTTAGTGTTTGAATGTTAATAAAGGATGCAAGTTCCAGAGATGATAAATTTTATTATATTTGAAGCAAAATATTAAAGACAATCCATTAGCCAGGTACGTTATTCTAAATTAAAAAACTTTTAAATTAAAAATCATGAATGCTTACGCAGATAAATCTAAAGGACAAAAAAAACAATTTGCTGGAAAAAAAGCATCGCATAAACAATCGAGCGGTCATCCTACTTTTCAATTTGTGGATAAACGGCCTGAATTTGCCACTCAAAGAAAACTAAATGAGGTAGTCAACAACAGCTCTCAAGTCAAGAAAGTGACCCAACTTCAAGCAATGGCCAATAGTTATGCAACACAGCATTCAAGCACCATTCAGAGGAAGGCTGACAACATGGGTTCATTTAGCAATCTAAGCAGCACGAAACCGGGCTACAGCAATGTCATTCAGCGACAGCAAACAGATGTAGCGTTGAGGTCAGCGAGTGGCACATATACAGATAGTACGGGGCAATCGCAATCATTCAGTTTTGCCCAATCCTCCAAAGGATCAGATATTATTCATACTACAAAGAACCATCCACAAGGTAAAGTAGATTATACAAGCACTATCATTTCATATTTGCAAAAACAAGGCTATATACCCAAGGATGCAACCAATATCGTGCTGTCATCACAGGATACATATGGCATAAAAAAATAAATTATCTTACCGCCTCTATCGAGTTCAACCTCGGTGCTTTTTTGGCACCGCACTCCCGACCATACAATTCATACGTCTGCAACGTTTTTGGTGAAAAACATTGCAGACGTATCTTTTTCTACATAATGCAACAATGCGGAATTCCCTATATTTGAGTCATGCATATAAGAGAAAATATTCACTATAATAGTATCTCTTTAAGAAAATAAAAATAAAACGGATGTCCGGAATAAATATAGATATAGGCAAGTTGGCAGAACCTGTAACTAAATTAATTGAAAAAGTTGCCGATGCGGCAGGAGCTATTTTTGAGCCATTTCAAATGAAAAGAATAGCCAAAGCAAAACATATAATCGAGAAAATGGAGTTCATTCACCAATTGAAATTAAATGACCTTCAAAAACGTGCCGCCCAGCGCTTTATTCACACAGAGACATTGCTCCAAAATAATATTGAAAATATTGTTGCTCAATCTATTCCCTTTTTAAATAGAGACAGTAAACCAGAGGAAATACAAAAAGATTGAATGGTATATTTTTGACCATTCGAAAAAATCATTTATTGTGAAGAAAATAAATTAAATTATTTTAATGGAGAATTGGCATCCCAAAATAAAGAACACTATTTTTTTTCCTCCCTCCGCCCCCACCAAAGGGGAATAAAAGAACGTGTATAAGCCCCCTTTGAAAGGGACTGGGGGGGGGGAATTATAAGTAAGCAGGTGGTCAAAAAAAATGACACTTTTCCTTTGCCTGAAAAAGAATTTTGAAACTTGGAAACCAAACATTTGTCCAAATAAAAGTGTCATTTTTAGTGTTCCTTATTTTTGCACTTAATAATTAATTTTCAAACACCTCTATTTCTTTTATTTAAATAAATTTATCAATGCTCGAAACCATCCAATCCAACATCTTCTCTATCATCAGCATTCTCCTTGGGCTGACAGGGATTACATTGGCCATTATTTTTAGAAGGAAAAGTATCCGGGTGAAAAAGCCGACTTATTTAACCAAAACGAAAAATGTTTTTGAGAAACCAGCTATTGAAAAATTGAGGATCATGTATGGGCGAAAGAAGGTGGAGAGCTTGTGGGTGACAAAAGTTTTGTTCATGAATGAAGGAAAGGAGCCAATTATGGCAACTGACATCCACCCTGAGCATCCCATTTCAATAATATTTAAAAATGGCATCAATATTTTTGATTATAAAATCACCTATTCAAATAGGTCTTCAAACAATATCAACATTGAATTAATTAAAAATTCCGTCATCGTACATCTTGATTACTTAAATGAAAATGATGGGTTTATCATTCAGGTGCTACATTCAAATTTAAACATGACTATTACCCACCCTGAGTTGAAAGGTGAAATAATTGGAGTGGACAAAATTGCACATGCAGATCGCTTGATTTCTTTTAAACCTAAATTCGATATTCCAACAATTGCAATTTTTGTATTGGTAATTTTTCTGGCGTTTATCGCCAATTATTTTTATCGTAATTTAACATCTGATATTGCTGTTGTTACTGTATTGATTATTTGTGGAGTCAGCTCTTTTTTCATAGGGTTCAAATCAACTGTTATCGTTAACTTTATTAACTATAATATCCTAAACATTGCGCCAAAAGAAAAAGAATTGCTAAAAGAGTTTGATGCCAACAATTAGGTAAGATGCACATCGCAAGGTTGAGGTAGGCAGACTGGTGAGCGAGCGGAAAAAATAGCAGCCAGAAATACCGCACACCACAATCAAGAAACAGAAAACTTCCCAGAAGGTTGGAAAGTCCAGACCAGGAAAAGTCTCTATATATTGGACCATCGTAAAAAGGATCCGGTGCATCGAGAATCAGCTCACCAAGATGCTCTGAGGATTGGTGTGTTCTCCTCGCAGGCGATCACAACATGAGAATCAATGCTGGCAGGTATCTTTGCGACGGCATCATCGCGCCTCCAAACAATCCACAACAATTTCATCTCCCAGGCAAGGGGTCGTTTCGGGCGACCAATCCACATAAATATCCATAGGAAGTGAATAGAGTGCAAGGGTATTCGTAAATTCTTCAGGTAGCGTGAGCGCTCGGTAGGTCTCACTTTCAATCTGTATGAACCACCCTCCGCAACAGGCACACCTGCGGGCATCCATGCCAATCAGGGAGGCTTCAGTGGTGCAATCGCTTTTCTTAACGGCTGGTTCATCATCTTTACAGGCGGTCAACAATATTCCGCCTACAACAAAAAGAACAAATAAGACAAGGTTATATTTTTTCATGGTTCAGCTTTTTAAGGTAAGACGTTATCTGGGACAAACTTGGTTTGGCTATTCATAAAAATCATCACTAAATAAATACCAGAAGGCAAACGATGTACGACAGACAAAACAATCAACATTTCAGATTAGCTGTTTCCACAATTTTTCCTTAACCAGCTCCATTTACCTACTTTAGCACTCTGTTTTTACTTCAACTCTCAATCTCAAATATTATGAATCTAAACATCAACGGAAAAGACATCGGCGTGGATGTCGAACCCAATATGCCTCTGCTTTGGGTACTGCGGGATGAATTGAATATGACCGGCACCAAATTTGGCTGCGGGGTCTCCGCTTGCGGGGCCTGCACGGTATTGGTAGATGGTGAAGCCATGCGATCCTGCACTATGCCGGTCTCTATGGCAGAAGGCAAACAGATCACTACCATCGAAGGCGTCAGTACCAGCTCCGGGCCCTCGGCCGTCCAACAAGCCTGGATAGTCCATCAGGTACCACAATGTGGCTATTGCCAGAGCGGAATGATCCTCGCAGCCGAATCTCTCCTCAACGAAAACTCGGAACCAACAGACGCAGACATCGATGAAAAAATCACCAACATTTGTCGTTGCGGCACTTACGTCAGAGCCCGCGCAGCTATCCACGCTGCCGCAAAAATGAGACGGGAAGCCAACGAATTATTGGGTTCTTTATAAACGAAATTTGAAATGGAGAAATTAGAAATTCAAAGGCAAACGAAGCGATTGAATAAATTTTAAATCTCCAATTTCCCTTAAATCAATAAAAATGGCTAAGAAAAAAATATTTACCCGTCGCAATTTTCTGATCACTGGCGGGGTGTTGGGAACCGGGGTCGTCATCGGCGTGGCCGGCTTAAATTCCCACGTCAATAAAAAATTGAAAAAATACTCCGGTAAAGGCATGGGCGAAGGTGACTCTATCAACGCATGGATACGCATCGCACCAGACAACACCGTGACAATGGCCATTGCCCGGGCCGAAATGGGACAAGGCGTATATACTGCTCTCCCAATGCTCATTGCAGAAGAACTGGAAATCCCAATGTCGAGCATCAGGGTAGTGCATCCACAACCAGAGTCGCCTTACGCCAATACTTTTTTGCTGACGCAAAAAGAACCCAATATTTTTAAAGGGTACTCCATGATGGAAAAAGTCTATGCATACCTCCCGATCATCGGTACGGGTGGGAGCACAACCATTCCGGATGGATTCAACAACATGCGCTACGCCGGCGCCACGGCACGCGAGATGCTCAAACAGGCCGCTGCTGACCAGTGGGGCACTAACCGGAACAAGGTAAAAGCAGAAGCTGGATTTATGATCAACACCGCCAATAACGAGAGATTGAGCTACGGAGAACTGGCCAGTGCGGCAAGAAATATTGAGTTGAAGGAATTGCCCGCGCTCAAGAAGCGAAACGAATGGAAATTGATCGGAACCAAGGCCGATCGGCTGGACATTCCTGAAAAGGTATTTGGGCAGGCAGAATTTGGCATCGATGTCCGCAAGGAAGGGATGCTTTTTGCTGCCATGCGCCACCCTTCCGTGATCGGTGGCAAGATCACCGGCATCTCCAACCAAGCAGAAGTTGAGCAACTGAAAGGTGTAAAGAAAGTTGTGTTGACCGACTTCGGTGCGGCTGTCATTGCCGATAATACCTGGCGGGCCCGCAATGCGTCCCTCATGCTGGATGTGGAAGAAGACGATGCCGGAAACGGAAACATCAACTCTGAAGCGATTCAGGCCAGCCTGGAAAAAATCCTGGACGAGCCACCTTTGGCAACGCCAGAAGCAGAAGGAGACGTGGAAGCAGCTTTGTCTGGCACTGACAAGGTAATCGAACACACCTACAAAGTGCCCTACCTCGCACATGCCACAATGGAACCGCTGAACTGCACCGCCCTCATCAACGATGATAGTGCCGAAGTCTGGATCGGCCACCAGGCATCTTCTGTTTGTAAAGATGTCGTAGCAGCCGCAACGGGTCTTGATAAAGAAAATGTTACTATAAACGTTCCTTATTTAGGGGGTGGATTTGGCCGCCGGGGCGAACCCGATTACCTGAAAAAAGCCGTAGCCGTAGCCCAGCAAATGAAAGGGGTACCCGTTCAAACAGTATTTACCCGCGAAGAGGACATGCGAAACGATATGTACCGACCGGCGGCATTGAGCCGTTTCCGGGCTGCCGTTTCCGAAGATGGTGAAATATTGGCCTGGGACAACAAACTGGCGCTCCAATCGGTCAGTCACAGCTCCATGGCCCGCATCATGCCATCCATGGCGACCGCTCCGGAAGATGACGAAGCCACCGCGGAAGGTGCCATTCATTTACCGTATGTTATGAAAAACCGCCGGACTGCTTTTGGAGATTATGCCAGTCCGATCCAGGTGGGTTTCTGGCGGAGTGTGGGCAGTTCTCAAAATGCTTTTTTCACCGAGTCTTTCATGGATGAGTGCGCACATGCCGCCGGAAAAGATCCCTATGAATTCAGGCTGTCCAAATTAAACGATGCCCCACGTTTTAAAGCGGTATTGGAAAAAGTGGCGCAACTGGGAAACTGGGGAGCAAATGACGGTAAGTACCGGGGCATTGCCTTGCACAAGTCATTTGGTTCCATTGTCGGTGAAGTTTGTACGATCAGTCAGGTGGGTGAAAAACAATTTTCCATCGATGAATTTGCGTGCGTAATTGACTGTGGCATTTACGTCAATCCGGATACCATCGAAGCTCAAATGGAAAGTGGTATCATTTTCGGCTTATCGGCAGCCCTTTATGGTGAAATCACCTGGGAAGATGGTGGTGTGGTCCAGCAAAATTTCCCACAATACGACATGGTGCGGATGAACGTGGCCCCCAACATCAAGGTCCACATCATGGAGGTAGACGAATACCCTGGCGGTGTTGGTGAACCTGGTACACCACCGGCTGCTCCTGCACTGGCCAATGCGCTTTTTGCTGCTACGGGTGAGCGGGTCAGGGAATTGCCATTGATGAAAGCAGGTTACACTTTTGCCTAAAATAATTTCAAAACATTAAATACTGAAAGCCGGTAATCTTCGTAATTATCGGCTTTTATTTTAAAAGAAAATTCTCCTTTTAATTGAGACATGTTATATTATACGGAAGACGCTTATTTTTCTATATTAAAATCCCTCTACACTCTACCCCACCCCAAAAAAAACAAACGCAACATTTGACTGAAATCAAATATTGCGTCCGTTAAAAATTGTTATTACAATACAAAGGTAAATGTCTGTTTTAGATCCAAAAGTATGATTTGTCTTGCAGCATAGTGTATTGTTTAGTTAATAATTAAATAAGGTGAAAAATTACCATTTTTAGCAAAGAGCTGATTTTTTAAATACCGGCTTTAGAAATTGCTTATGGTTAAATGAGAAAACTAATGATTCTGTTTGTTCAGTGTTTGTTTCAGTGTTGATCGTGATGATGTTAGTTTTGTTTGATTTCGCAGGTACCTGTGTGTTTGTTCCAATTGCAACATTTTCTTCCACTTGATTTATTTTAACCTCTTTATTGACGGCTACTTCTGCCGACTCACCAGTAGCAGGTGTCGTGTTGTTGGCTTGAGCTACAAAAGAAATTGAAAATGAAAAAACGAGTGTGAAGAAAATTTTTGTGATGTTCATCGTCTTTGTTTGTGTTTGTTCTACTGTGTTTGTCGATGCAAGCTGTTTGAAAAATTAGTTTGTTGCATTTGACTATCAGTTTGGCAAAGACGTTGCCGAAATTTGCTCAAATACCGTTTTTATTTCTTGAATTTTTCATTTTTTCATAAACTGTGACATAGTTATTTTTGGATATTTTTGAAGCGATCTTTTTACCCTTTGAATAATCGTATTTTCTCGTGACATTTTTCTGAAAAGAATTATGGCCAAAAAAGGCAGCCATCTGATAAACTTATTTTTCTCGCTCCTCTTTTGGCACACAGTCTTGAAAAAAACAACTACATACTTTCACCAACATTTCAATTATGATTCGCCTAGTCCTGCTCGGTCTTGTTTTGTTTCTTGGTATCTATGGTATCACTCAATTAATCGCCTTGTCCGGCAAAAAAAGGAACGCCTGCCCCAACTGCGGTGGTAAAGGCTATTGGTACGGCCTCCGTGAAAGGGAACAATGCCGTAGGTGCAATGGCACGGGAGTGATGGGTGATGGGTGATGGTTTTTGGTTCTTGGTTTTTGGTTTTTGGTTTTTGGTTTCCCGACCTGCGGTGCGGGATTTCGCTTCGCTCAATTTGGTTCTTGGTTTTTGGTTGATTATTAAGGTTGTTCAGGTATTATTGGTTGTAAATCGTTCAATCTGTGATTCCTCCCCCCGCCCCTTCCAGAGGGGGAGAAAAGAATGAGCAAATTTCCCACAGTGGAGGGGCCGGGGGGAGGAAAGAAAATCTGTATCTCCCGGGAAAGGAAATCACATCAGGATTCTTACCTCCGAACACCTCCATTATCCAAATCTATATAGTTTCCGGTGAGCAAAGTCCAATCGTATTTTGAGTATTTGATGGTAGGGTTGCTGTCGGCAGGAATGGCTTCATATTTTTTTAAAAATTTGCGCACTTTGTTTTTATTGCCCCAGTCTCCCCGAAACCAACTGAAAAGGGCAATGACTTCCACCTGATCCGTTTGCTCGTTAAAGACGGTGGATTGGGCCAGAAGGCGCCTGGTGGATTCTTCCAGTTGGGCATCCAGTTTTTCGTATTCATATACGGCGACGGGAGGGCAGCTTTTAGCACCACAGTTCAAAGCCATATGAATGCGGGGATCGGTTTTTTTGATGCGAAACATCCGTTCAATTTTAGAGGGAAATAAATTGGGAAAAATGCCCAGCCCCAGTTTTGCCTTTGAGCGGCGGATAATCCCGTGTTCGATGATATCGAAATCCAATATTTCACCAGCCACCTTTATGCGCTCGGTTTTGAAGAATTTCCATCTGTCTTCATAAAGCGCAGGATCTTCGTTTAAGAACAATTGGATGTGGGCGTTGTAAATGTTGATCCAAAAAGTTTTCCGGGCATTATCGTTGTTCAGTTCGCTGGCCAGCAGTTCGGCATCTACTTCTGCGATTTCTTTTAATAAAGTGGCCGTCTCTTTTCCATATCGAACGGCATTCATTAACGCAGTCGATTTCTCGACAAATGTTCCCTGTGAAAACAGGCTGACGTTGAAGAACAAAAAAAAGCCAATAGCAGCATTTATTTTAATTGCATGTGAACAGTTCATTATTGTGTTTAAATATTTCAAATTGCGATTCATATTAAATGCATCGTCAAAAAGTCGATGTCGGTCGAAGTCTCAGGTCCAGCCATTTTATTTCGACCTCGTTATGAACTTTTAATCAACTGCTTCGCAACCTGGACAAATAATTTATTTTCTGCGGAGATCCGATTTTAAAATACCTACGTAATTATTGATATGGCCGGATGTTGAACCCCAATGATTTTCAAACAAGTAAAAATTAAATTGTTCAAAATAAATGCAGGTGCAATGGAGCTAACTGTCATCATCCCAACCTTTAATGAAGAAAAAAACATTGGCAGGTTATTGGACTGGCTGCATCAGACCAGCACGGAGGCAGTAAAAGAATTGATTGTCGTAGATGGGGGCAGTACGGACAAAACCGTGGCACTGGCCCAAAAGCATGGAGGAAAGGTATTGGTCAATCATAAAAAGGGGCGAGCGACCCAAATGAATTTTGGTGCCACGAATACCAATGCCGAGGTCCTTTATTTTTTACATGCCGATGTATTTCCTCCGCACAGTTGGGCGTCGGATATTATCCACGCAGTAAAAAATGGAAAAACAGCCGGCTGTTTTTCCTATCGGTTCGATAGCCATAAATGGTATTTAAAAATCCACGAATTCGGGACCCGGAAAAAAAATTTCGCCACCGGGGGAGGTGACCAATCGCTATTTGTTACCAGGGAAATATTTGAGTTATTGGGAGGTTTTAAAGAGCATCTTTGTATTTTAGAGGATTTCGAATTTGTAAAACGCCTACAAAAAAAATATCCATTCGAAATCATTTGCAAGGATGCAACGGTATCCGCCAGAAAATACGAGCACAATAATTATTTGAAAGTTCAATGCATTAATTTCACGACGGTCTTTTTGTTCCTGTTGGGATTTCCACAAGAACGGCTGGCAAAAATTTATCGGAGCTTGCTGAAAATTCGATAAGCATCGGTACAATCCAACCATGTACCCAAAAAAGCTCCCCGCTCGTTTCATCATTCGGCTCTCCACCACAGAAAAAGACTGACCATCTGAAACGGATTTAAAATGCAAGGCCAGAGCCGTTGTGGAAAAGGACACTTTGTAAGTCTCTTTTTCGCAGGCTGCCCACTCCTTTTTCGCTCCAAATTACAGCATCCAAAATACTTTTCATCAATGCTGTACCATCTTCAATTTTCTTGCGTTTTAGGAGGTGAAAACCAATAAGCTATTGGTTGTGAAGCAACTCAACATTCATAACCCATTATTAATGCGAATCAAGGGTAAAATGGAACACCTTATAAAAAGGAGGATTCGCATAACTTACAATTCCTACTTAACATGAATAAAAGTTGTCTATATCTCTTTTTATTATTGATGGCCCAATCGCTTCTGTCCCAGGAGTTTCAGGGCATGTGGATGGGGGAAGTTGAACAGGATGGCAAAACAGACCAGTTTATCTACACCGTAGAATTGGAGCAGGACGGAATAAAGGTATTTGGAACCGCCAAGTCACAAAGTGCTCAGGGTGGCAACGATGCCAAATTCGAAATCGGTGGAATCTGGGATGGCCAATCGCTCACTTTACAGGAAGTCAAACAATTGGAGCCTCCCAATGCCAGATGGTGCCTCAAACACATTCGCCTCGCTCTGGACGATGATGGCCACCTTGCTGGCAGATGGGAAGCGGAGGGATGTACCCCTGGAAACATCATTCTGAGAAAACAGACCAAAACAGGTGAACCGGCAATGGCAGTTGAAGCTGAAGCGGTGATCACTGGAAAATTCACGGGCACCTTATCTCAGTCAGACCGGGAGTATGGTTTCTATTTTGAAATAATTCTAAACGAAGATGGCACCGGAACATCCCGTATCATTTCCGATGAAGCAGGCGGTAATGCCACCCATGCATTTAACTGGACTTTCGATGAATCATCCAGCGAATTGAATTTTACCGAAAACAATCTCATCGAAAAATCAGTGGCTGACTGGCCCTGGTGCATCAAAAAAGCCCAACTGACTTTAGAAAAAGAAACCAACCGCATTGCCCTGAATGGAAACTGGGAGGGCTTTATCGAAGGCTACGATGCGGTTTCCGGCCCTTGTGCACCTGGATTTATTTATTTGGAAAAACCTATTTTCAGAAAAGAAGAATTGGCTCCTCCACAAAAAGGAGAAGACCCGGTTACTGCCTCCCCTACCCCCCTGGGGGTACAGGCTTACCAACAAAAAAAGAAAAGGGAAGTGGAAGTTTCCCGGGTGCTGGAAGTAAAAAGCAAAACGGTTCGGGTGCGGGTTTGGGACCGGGGCACTGTGGATGGCGACAAACTCTCACTGTTTGTCAACGGTGAAATGATTCTTGAAAACTACCGCGTATCCAGTCGCAAACACGAAACGATTCTTCAACTCGACAAACCCACCAATTACCTTATTTTGCATGCGCTCAACCTGGGCAGTATCTCCCCCAATACAGTTGCGGTATCCGTTGATGATGGCTTTGAAGAACAAGTCGTCATTATGAGCTCCAATCTGGACAAAAGCGGGGCGATCATGATCCGGCAGTTCACTGTCGATACGAACTGACCTTTCCCAGTAACTTAATGTCTTTTATTGGTCCTCCTAAATTTTTGGAGGACATTTGAATCATTTAATAAAATAGGAAAGCGTTGCTGGTACTTTGCGCAACCAGCAACGCTTTTCTTTACTTTAAATGCCACTTCAAAACTTACCCCCTCTTGTCAATTCCCTCTTTTTTTCCTGGTAGTCGTTTTGGTCCGTTTGCCGGCAGCTGAACCATTCCGGCCTTTTTTACCAGCAGTTGTGGTCTTCTTCTTACGCGTGACGGTATTTCCATTCGTATCCGTCACCCGAGTGGTGGTGGTTGACCTTTTAGCGCCGGCAGCTCCGTTGGCCCCTTTGGCACCGGCGGCGGTGGTCGTTTTGCTACGGGTCACCGTGTTCCCGTTTTTTCCAGTCACGGTGGTTGTGGTGGTCGAGCGTTTTACACCTGCCTTATTGTTACCTACCGCTGCCCTACTGACTGTCCGGGTACGAACGACGGCCGACGAACGGCGCGTTGGAGCGTAGACCCGGTGTGCCCTGACTACCCGATGAGTGGTAGCTACCCGGTAGTGAGGACGGTACACAATGGCACGGGTGTGGAAAGTCCGCCAAGGGCGGGGACGCCACGGCCTCCACCATGCCGGATAATATCCCCAGCGAAACGGAGAAACATAAACCCGGTACCGAGGCCCGTAAATGAAGCGTACCGGACGCCAGAAAAATACATTTACATAGACCCGATCAACCGTCACACAAGGGCCGCGGCCATCGTCTTTGGTCTCCACTTCAAAAGGTTCGATGATCTTACCTTCCCCGTAGATAACCACGTCACCAACGATCTGCAGCATGGCTTCTTCGTCGCCGGTTTTTTCGATTTCAATGACGGCCACATCCTGGGATTCTTCCCCGCTGACGGGTACTTGCAGTACAATTGCGTGCACGTCGTTGTCCATGTTATCAATTACCCGGATATAATCGATGTCGCCATCTTCATTTAAGTCGAGATTGTTAACGTCGTTTTTTTCCTGGTTCAATTTTTTTTCAAAATCTTCGAGCGATTCCGAATTTTTAAAAAGCTCTAAAGCACCTTCAAGGCTAAAATGGTCACCGGGCATTCCGGTGCTATCTGCCCCAATTGTAGATTGGGCATTCGTCCAGGCAGGAAGGAGAAACAAGCTGAGGACGGAAAAGAAATGGATGATTTTCATTGATCAAAATTTTTATTTTCTAAGAATAATGTTGTTAAGACTGATGGAGAATGGAAAAGTTTAAAGGAGAGCATGCGTTTGTTCTTTTTCCACCAACCAGAATTGGTCAAAGATAATTACCCCAAAAGTAAATCAAGAATCAAGGTAATGGCAACGCCAGCCCCGGCTCCGGAAATGAACACATTCCATTCACGATGTTTTATTTTAAATAGGCTGGAAAGCAAAAGATAAACACCAAAAAATACAGCTACAATCAGCAGTTGCCCCAGTTCGATTCCCAGGTTAAAGGCAAAAAGCGGCTTTATCACACCGCCCATTTCACCAAATAGGTTTCGAAAATAATTGGCAAAGCCCATTCCGTGGATGAGCCCAAAAAACAGGGCCAGGAAGTAATTGATGGATACCAACCGGGAAAAGAGGCCGCCCGATTCTTTTTTTGTTACAATATTGTGGAGGGCAGTTAAAACAATGGTCACCGGAATGAGCAGCTCTACCAGATCGGAAGGGACCCGAATCACATCAAGGGCCGACAGTGCAAGGGTCACAGAATGACCGAGGGTAAAAGCCGTCACCAATACCAGCAATTTTTTCCACTCACGCCATTCATAGATGGCGCACAAAGTAATGATGAACAGCAAATGGTCGTATGCTTGCAGGTCGGAAATGTGGTCAAAACCGAGTTTTAGAAAAGCAGAAAATTCGGACATGTTGCAACAGTGTACAGAAAGATGACCCTTTTACTTTTATAAATGACGCTCTAAACATTTTTCCAGTTCCTGCCCGTTCTAAAAGGGTCATCTGCTGTTAGCGGCTAATTAAAAAGCAAAAGTAAAAAATCAAACGGGTCAGTCCGAACGAATTACCTTTTCAACCCATGCACCGTTTGCCGACAAGAACCGAATCCAATACACCCCATTCGGGAAAGAAGAAAGATCAATTTCCAAAGGATCAGCCGCATTTGGCCGTTGATAGATTTGCCAATTTTCCAACACCTTTCCGTTGGCACTCCAAATACTGACCGTGTGTATCAGCGGTGATTTATTTTTGAAAAAACAGTAGAGATGGCCGTTTGTCGGATTGGGCCGCAGCGTTAAGGTCGCTTCTTTTTTGAACAAATCCTCGGTTCCGGTAGTAACATCCACGTGCAAGGTGACTGTACTATCGCAGCCGTTTGTTGCCAAAAATCTGGAGACAATGGTGGTATCGGAAAAGTAAGGCTGCCCGTAAGGCATCATAGTATCAATGACGATATCGTAAACCTGCTCAACCATGAGGTCCGTAATTAGAATGGTATCTTCCAAAGTGGAAATAAGGGTATCGACCAAAACGGTGTCTTGCCAGAAAATCATTTCATTCCAGGTTTCTCCTTCGCAGACCATCACTTCCAATTCACTGAAAGTCAGCGGAATGAAGTTGACGTTGGTAACAATGACACTATCACAATTAAAAATGGTCAGCGACGAATCGACCAACGAAGTGTCCATCGAGAAAAACTGGCCGTTCCACATTTCCCACTGGTGGAGCAAGGTGTCAAAGGTCAGCAGGTATTGGTTGTGTACCAAAACATTGAACAAAGTGATGCTATCATAATCGATCAAAACAGTTGTATCGGCCAGTAGTGTGTCGGAGGTAATCAGGTGTCCGTTCCAGTTCGTCTCCCCACAGACTTCCAGCGATTCAATTTCGTACCGAACCGGTTTGATCACTTCGTGAAAAGTGGTGTTCGTTATGATAGGGTCATTGAAATCAAAATAGATGGCAGCGGTATTTTCAAAAACTGTCCCCGGCACGATGTCTTCTTTCTGTTCAATGGTAAAACTGATATAACCGTGCGAGGCAGGCTCATTCGTGGTACTGTCCGGCAAGAGGATGTCATCAAAGGTAAAGGACAGGGCGCCTTCTCCGGTCAGGTCCCATGTATAGGGGTGACTGGCAGCGCCCGGCCTTACCGTGCTAATATCTAAGCTTGGAGAGAGGGTGTCCTGGATGACTACCGTAAAAGCGGTATCAGTTCCAGTATTTTGAAAACGTATTAAGTAATCTATTTGCCATTCGGGTTCAACTAAGTGGTTGGGGCCAAAACCAGAGGGGAAGGCTTGTTTGTCGTTGGGGTCGAAAGAACCGGTGATGGGGAGGCAGGTCTGATCTCCAAAAGGATCGCCGTTGGCCATCGGAAATTGGTTGAGGATGAAAAAGAGACTGTCCGTACCAACACTGCTGCAATTTGGCACCATGACCGTTGGAATATTTGCTGCGGGATTGTTAAGCGATTGGTCCGTTTGCATGACCAGGGCCAGTCCTTTGGCCTGTACCGTCACCATAATTGATTCCCCTGCATCCAAATAAAAAGTATCAGCTCGTAGCATCACAATATCGTCGTTAACGATCTGGATGAAATAATCGAGCGGTACGGTCATGTCTCCCAACCCGTTATTTCGAATAGTAAAAGTGATGGAGTCTCCTACGCATTCACCGGTCACCACGATGTTTGAACCATCCCAATTGAGGGTGGGGAAATTGCAAAGGGAGTCGGGGTAGATGCGGGCAAAGGCGCAATTGACCATGCCCATCGGCGCCTCGCAATCCATCATGGAATTAATGGTAAAACTGTTGCAATCTCCCGGCTCCAGGTCGTCCAACTCAAAAATATAGACGTTCTCATATTGATACGCCCAGGGAATGGAACTCCCGGTCACTTCAAAGAGGCTGTCAAAAATAACCCTGACGTAAACATCTTCTGCCACTGCTGTGCCCTCGTTGCAATAATAGACTGTCTGGAAAGCAGGCAGGCAGGGTCTAAGGTTGGAGGTGTTGATACTGACACTCAACAAGGGGCACTCTACCCCTACCTGGACAGGCAGGGATAATTGGATCGTATCAGGCGATGGTTCAACCGTTACGACACTATCATAAAAACATGAGTAGTAATAGCTGTTTGGCAGAAAAACATTGATGTCATAATCGCCCGAATCTACCTTTAATAAATAATCACCGTTGGCATCAGTCAGGGCGTGGTATTTTATTCCATCCGTCCTTTCTGCCTCGATGACCCAACTGCCGAGGCCGGTATTGATCGTATCGGGAGCAGTGCAGGTTTGGGTGGTGTCGAGGTAGACTTTGCCAGCGATGGGATAGGAGTTTACGGGAATGCTTTTTTGCCAGGTGATCTGCTCTCTGCCAATGCTTATCAGGTCGGTCACTCCATCTCTGTCAAGATCTTCAGCGACATAATGGTGCCTTGACTCTGCGAGGGGGAAGAAGCCAAAATATTCAACGGGTTCAGCAACAAAGGGGATTCTCTTTTCTGGAGAAAAAGTCATCCCCTGTCCCAAATTCTCGAACCACATCGGAAAATCGATTAATCTATCTTCGTAACCATCAAAGTAGAAAGTCTGGAAATTAGCCGTAATATCAAGATCTCCGTCATTGTCGACATCCATAACCTTAAAATTGTTGGCATGAAGTGAGTCTCCAAGTGGAAAGGGCCCGTCGAATTCAAGTGTCTGGTCGATATTGGAAAAAGTGGAAAGGTTCAGATGTCTATCGTTTAAGGTCTCTTTGTAGGTCAATAAATCCAAAAAAGAATCTCCGTTGAAATCTGCGCTCAGGATCAACCGATTTCCCTGGGTAATCTGGAAAAGTTCTTTTTCCGCAAAATCACCGATGCCCGTCTTATTTTCATACCACCCTGACCAGAAAAGATTACCACCTACCAGGTCAAGGTCACCATCGTTGTCAAAATCCACAATATTCAAGGTATCATTGGTCGCTGCCGGCAGGTGATAGGGTGAGGCATAACTGCCGATGCCTTCGATAAAGATGTAAATACTGATGCGTCCATTATTTTCGACGATCACGTCATTAAGACCATCGCCACTAATATCCGCCAGGTTGATCCCGCCATCGAAAATGGGAGGCCCGGTCAGCATCAACGATTTTGGCCCAAACCCACCTGTGGTCTCGTTGTAACTGTAATAAAATAACGAGTCTGAATCCGACCTTTGAAAGACAAGGTCCGTTACACCGTCATTGGTGATGTCTCCTGCAAAATAATTGATGAAAGGCGAAGGCAAGAAATCAATAAATTCCTTATCGTTAAAGATCCCATTTCCCCCGTCACTTGATTTCCAGTGCAAAGAAGATTGCCCCCCGGTTCTTTGAGAAAAAACAATATCGACATCCCCATCCCCATTAAAATCTCCAGTGACAAATTCCTTGGGCAGCTCGCTTTCTATACGCCCGCTATATGCAAATAAATTGTCATCGTTGGATCCTTCCAGTCTGAACAAGCTGCGTGTTTGAATGTCAGATGCAAATAATTCGGGGAAGCCGTCGTTGTCAAAATCAGCTGCGACCAAATCAAAGATTTCAGGAAAGAAAGGAAAAATATCAATTTGCTCAAATTCCCTCGAATTATTGATGTTCTTGAACAAAATCCCAGAGCTAACAAAATCCAAATCTCCGTCCTGATCAAAATCGCCAGTCGCAACGTCAAGTTTTTCGTATAAATAGTACCAAGATTTTTCGGTGAAAGTCAATGAGTCATTGTAGACAATATAGATGTTGTAAATATTGCTCAACAAGATATCATCGTACCCATTGTTATCATAATCGCCAATATGCAAAGAGGTATAATTGTTAGGGATAGTGTTTGAGTATATTATTTTTCTGCTAAAAATTCCCGAATCTTCTTGTTCGTGCCAGTACAAGTCAATGCCTTCTGAAGTACTTTTTGCAACGGTCAAAAAGTCTAGATCACCGTCCTTGTCCAAATCTGAAGTAGCCATCAAATAGGTTTGCGGAGCGATGGAATCAAGATCCGTTTTTTGGAAATCACCCGTTCCATCCAGGTTCAACAGGGCAAACAATTTATTTTCTTCATTGG
Organism: Bacteroidota bacterium; assembly: GCA_039819485.1. Taxonomy (GTDB): domain Bacteria; phylum Bacteroidota; class Bacteroidia; order Chitinophagales; family Saprospiraceae; genus UBA6168. The sequence goes on from JBCBRY010000041.1 coordinate 63,895, forward strand.
AGATCGTCAGAATATCCGTGTTGCCATCCACATCAAAATCGACCAGGGAATAATCCATAAAACCGGAACTTTCCATACCGGTGAGTGGAATAAATGGACCAAAATTCCCATCACCGTCCAGGTTTTCAAACCAGCCCAGCCTTCCGTTATTCATCCATCTGGGCAAATAAAAACTGATACTGCGTATATCCCTTGCGGTAACCACCACATCCAGGTCTCCATCATTGTCAACATCCATAACCTTGGGTGGAAAATAAAAATGGAGGTGGCTTTTGAGCGTTGTTAAATTTACAAATTCACCGGTTCCCGTATTTTCCAACCAGGCCAAATGACCACCAACGGTCGAAAAAATTAAATCTTCATCGTTGTCTCCATCCAGGTCTCCGGTCGTCAAATATTCAAAGGATTTGTCCTCAACGATGGTTTGCATTTGCAAATATTGCTGTGCCTCCAGCCCCAATGGCCAAAGCAACATCAAACCAAGTAAAATATTTTTCATAGAGATTACAGGTTATGTATCACGGGTTATTTTTTTTGACACTTCAAAAATCTCTCTTAATCAACAAAAAAAAAAGAACAAAATACAAACATTCTACAATTTATTACTTTTACAAATAATTGATAAACAACACTTAATAAATAAAATACTACAAATTCGCAAATGATCAGCAGCAAACTTTTTCACCTCCTCAAGGCGCTGTCGCCTAAAGAAACCACCCATTTGCGGCATTTTCTCCAAAATCCCATGTTCAACAAAAGAACGGACGTGGTCCTTGCACTCGATTTCCTGACCGATCAAAACAACCGCCCCTTTGGGAAAGAAGCACTTTTTCAATACGTTTATACCTCGAAAAAGTACGCCGAAAAAGACCTGCACCTGCTCTCCAGCCGCTTGTTCAAACTGGCCGAGGACTTTCTCGCACTGCGCAACATGATGGGCGAACCAATATTGAAAAAAATCCATTTGGCAAAAGCCTACCGAAAACTAAAACAAGAGAAAAACTTTCAGGTCGCCGTCCGCGACGCCAATCAACTGCTGGACAAACAACCCCTGCGAAACGCTGCCACGCTCCGCCAACAGATCGACCTCGAAGACGAATACTACGACTACATTGCCAGCCCCAAACGCCAGGTGCGTACCAATCTGCAAACCTGGAGCGATACGTTCGATGCCTATGTGCTGGCCTCCAAACTAAAACAGGCTTGCCTTCATCTCTCCCGCAATACCATCAACCAGGAGGTGTACCAAATCGGGTTGCTGGAAGAGGTGCTCCATTACATCAAAGAACACCCAGGAACACTGAAGCTGCCGGCCGTGGCGGTGCATTATTACTGCTACATGGCCATCACGAATTTGGAAAATGAAGCCTATTTCACGCAACTTCGGCAGGCCATTCGGGAGTATTACCATTGTTTCTATCCGGGTGAGATCAGAGACATTTATCTATTGGCCATCAATTTTTGTATCCGGCGGCTCAACACCGGTCAGCAGGAGCGATATGCAAAAGAGGCTTTTGAGCTGTACCGCAGCAGCCTCGAACAAGGGTTTTTACTGGAAGACGGCATCATCCCGGAATCAACTTTCAGCAACATTGTCAGCCTGGCACTGTGGATGGGTGAGTACAGATGGACAGAAAACTTCATCGAATCTTTCCGGCAGAACCTAAAAACGGAAATCAGAGCAACCATTGTGCATTTCAACCTCGCCAAACTGAGGTACCAACAAAAAAGACCCTCAGAGAGCCTCCGACATTTGGCGACCATCCAAACCAAAGCCCCGTTTTTGATGTTGGGTGCCAAAACCATGCAACTTAAAATTTATTATGAACTGGATGAAACGAATGCTTTGGACTCGCTCATGGAAAACATGCGCATCTATCTGCAACGTCGCAAAGACCTCGGCTACCGCAAACAGAATTATGAAAACCTGCTCTATTTGTGCAGAAAACTGATTGACCTGCCCGCCTATGATAAAGCTCTGGCAATCAAGTTAAAGGAAGAAATCGAAGGGGCTGAAATCCTCACAGAAAAAGAATGGCTACTAAAACAATTGGATGCAAAAGCCCCGTCCTAACTAAATAAATTTACATTTGCTCTGAAAATTTCAAACATGACCACCTTTTTACCACTATTTCCACTTCGATTGGTCGCCTTTCCGGGCGAGGATCTCAACTTGCACATCTTTGAGCCCCGATACAAACAACTTATCAATGAGTGCAACGAAAAAGGCATCACCTTCGGCATGCCTGCCTACATCGAAGACAAATTGCAACCGATCGGTACAGAACTGGAACTGGTGGCCATCGAAAAACGACATGAGGACGGAGAAATGGACATCCGCACCAAAGGCAAAGGACTGTTCAAAATCAAGGAATTTTTTAAAGACGTAGAAGACCGCATGTACTCCGGTGCAGAGGTCGAACGCATCGATTTCGACCTGGACGGGGATTTTATCAAATACGAAAAAATCCTCACCCAGATTGCACAGCTTTACGAAGTCCTCACCATCCGCAAGCCACTCCCTCCCCTCGATGGCGAATTCAATACCTACAAAATCGGTCACCTCGTAGGACTCAGCATTGAGCAGGAATACGAGCTGTTGACCATCCCCGAAGAACGCCGGCGCCAAAATTTCATCCTTTCCCATCTGGAACGCCTCATCCCCACCGCACGGCGCATGGAAGAACTCCGTAAAAAAGTGCAGATGAACGGGCATTTCAAAAACCTCCTGCCACCTGATCTGAAATCTGGGAATTGGTAGTTTTAGCCGGCATGTTGAGAGGCTTTAATTGGAGGGCTTGACGATTTGATGATAAGATATTACTAAAAAGGCTGTACTGCTGAACTGAAGACTTTTGACCGGTTCATTTAGTTAGGATAGGCACTCCCTTTCCATTTTCCTTTCCATAAAAAATTCGTTCTTCTGCTTCCAATAAATCAAGATAACCGACCACCATGTTGACTGCCGGTAAATGCAAATTATGGGGATACATCGCCTTTGCAATTTCCATGAAATGGGTCGCACCATTTTTAATTAATTCATAGCAGATTTCTTTTCTTTCCAGTATTCTATTCGTCTGTGTTTCTATTTTTTCCTGCGCGTCGGTAAAACATGCATAATGACCGGGAAATACTTTTTGGATAGGCAATTCTTTTAATCGGGCATATGAATCCATCAATCTAAAAATACCTTTTTCCCGTTCCAAAGGATTTTCAACCGAGGCGTCAATAACCGGGGTCGGCGTTATTTTCAACAACATATCAGCCGACAATAAATGGCCATTTTTTTCATTGAAAAAAACACTTTGGTTAACGGAGTGGCCGGGCATATAAAGTGTTTGCCATGCGGCGCCTCCCATTTCGATTTCACCCTCATGATCAAAAATGTGCAAAGCGGACTCGGGTATTTTTGGCCAGGCTTTTTTTATCATTTCGGCCATGGAGGAAAAAGCAGGAAGCAACTGATCATATTTTTCTTTTCCAATAAATCTTTGAATGGTTCCAACAATTAACTTTTCTCTTTGCATCCACATTTTTTCCAGATCTATGGCCCAGTCATACACCAGATCGGACACCCATATTTTGGCAGCGGCTGATTCGGCAATTCTTGCAGCACTTCCCATATGATCAACGTGCGCGTGCGTGATCACAACCCGCTCCAAATCCTCAACCACCAAACCATTTTCCTTTAATCCAACTTGAATCGCTTCCCAGACCGGTTCTGTTCCTTCTCCACAATCAATTAAAGTAGGTACAGGTTCCTTAAAAAGAAAACAGTTAACGGCTTTCATTCCAAAAAAAGTAGGAAGTTCAATACGGATGGGCATGGACATTAACAGAGTTTTTACGCAGTTGATTTCATTGAAAATTCTCTCAAGTAAATAAATGTCATTTTTTGAAAAAATGACATTTATTTACTTGAGGGATCAAAAGTAAGGGGCTCTAAAAATGACACTTTTACTTTGGCAAATGTTTGATTTCCAAGTCTTAAAAGTCTTTTTCAGGCAAAGGAAAAGTGTCATTTTTTTTGACCACCTG
>JBCBRY010000042.1:0-67192 GCA_039819485.1 Bacteroidota bacterium
TTGGAAATCAAACATTTGCCAAAAGAAAAATGTCATTTTTAGCGCCCCTTATTTTTATCCAAGCACTTAAGTCATAAATCATAAAGAAACATACTATGATTTTTAACAGCCTTACTTTCCTGGTATTTATCGCCCTTTTTATCCCAGTCTATTTTTGCCTGAAGGGTAGGGTGCGGTTGTTGTGGGCTTTGTCAGGCAGTTATTTTTTTTATGGCTGGTGGGATTGGCGGTTTTTGACTTTGATTGCCGTTTCAACTATGGTTGATTTTTACCTGGGGGCAGAGATGGAAAAAGAGCAGCAAGAGAAAAAAAGAAAACGGCTGCTCATTATGAGCATGATTTTAAACTTGGGCATTCTTGGCTTTTTTAAATATTTCAATTTTTTTACGGATAGTTTTATTTCCATGCTACAGGGCTTCGGCCTACAGCCTTCTATTCATACATTAAATATAATTCTTCCTGTAGGTATTTCTTTTTACACGTTTCAGTCGATGAGTTACACCATTGACATTTATCGTCGGCAATTGAAGCCCGAGCCTGATTTTATCAAATTCGCCACCTTTGTTTCTTTTTGGCCACAACTGGTAGCAGGGCCGATTGTGCGTGCAAGTGATTTTTTACCGCAGTTTCAAAAAGATCATGACTTTAAATGGGAACGGTTTACCAGAGGGACGGCCCAGGTGCTATGGGGATTTTTTAAAAAGGTGGCAGTGGCCGACAGTCTTGCGCCCATTGTAGATCAATGCTGGGCAGAACCGATGTCATTTACTTCCATTAATTTATGGGTAGCGGTCATCTTTTATTCCTTTCAGATATATTGTGATTTTAGTGGCTATTCCGATATAGCAATCGGCTTTGCGAGAATACTTGGATTTGATTTTCCGGAAAATTTCCGCACCCCTTATTTCTCCCAAAATTTCAGTGAATTTTGGCGGCGTTGGCACATATCATTGTCGAGCTGGCTGCGGGATTACCTGTATATTTCTCTTGGAGGTAACCGACACGGAAAATTCAACACCTATAAAAATAATATGCTGACCATGTTGCTGGGCGGCCTTTGGCACGGGGCCAACTGGACCTTTGTTTTTTGGGGCTTTTTGCATGGGCTGTATTTGATCGTCCAACGGTTTATGGGAAAGCCGTTCGGTAATTTAATGCGAACATTGCGTTTTCCATCTGCCATAAAAATAGGGGTCAATATTGCCATCGTCTATTTTTTTACTTGCCTGGCATGGATATTTTTTCGCAGTCCAAATTTTGGAATTGCAACAGATGTAATTTTAAATATGGCCAGTTTTGAAGGATTTAATTTTGTCAGTTTGATGAATAAGTTCCTGGTAGCAAAAGGAATTTTGCTGATCGGTTTTTTATTGATGGTTGAAATATCTGACCTGAAATTTAACTGGGGCGGGATGGTCATGCAAAACCCGGTTTTCAGAGTAGTTTCGTTTGCAGTATTACTTTGGATGATTTCATTTTTTGGAACTTTCGGCAGCAACGCATTTATCTATTTTCAGTTTTGAAAAAAATAACTCATAACTCATAATTTTTTGAAAAATATACTTTGGGTCATATCGGTAATTCTCCTTGCGTTTGCAGGTGACAGAGCGGGTGCTTTTATTTTAAATAAAATAACGGACCAAAGCCAGTTCAGGTATTCACGCCTGTACAATGGACAGGCGTCGTGCGATGTATTGTTGGCAGGGAGTTCCAGGGGGCTGATTTTTTACCAGCCATATATTGAAGAAAAAACGGGACTGACCACAACCAATCTCAGTTATAATGGGATGCCCATACAATTGGCTGCCCCAATTATCAAAGACCACATTGATAAAAATGGTGCCCCGAAAATATTGTTGTTGGACGTCACACTTTTAGATACCCGTATGTATGCTAAACTGGCCACAGGCTTCAATCATTATACACCCTATTCTGAGCGGCTTTCTGATTTATTGAGAGATAGTTTTCCAAATGATTATTATGCAGGAAAAGTGACCAACCTGTATCGTTACAACTCTGAAGTGTTTCAACGGACACTTTATTATTTAAATAAATCAGATGAAGACTGGCTGCTTGACCGGGTTATTTCACCAAGTTTGCAAAACGGGATAGCAGCCCAAAAAGAATTTAATTATGAGTTTAATGAAAAAATGTTAGCAGATCTGAACGACGTAGTAAAATATGCGCAAGCTAAAAATATTAATGTGAAATTAGTCATCAATCCATATTACCCGCCTTTTGCAGAAAAAATCGGAAATTTAATTGAATTAAAAAAAGCCGTCGAAAATATTACCGGGTTAAAAGTGCATGATTATGCAAATTCCATTCAGGATGTGGAGGGCTTCGGTGACTACCAACATTTAAATAAAAACGGGGCGCGGGCATTTATTGATTTATTGATAAAAGATGGTATTTTGTAACACGGACTGGCAGTCCGTGCTACTTTATGGCCAGAACGGTGGCTTCACCGTGGACGCAAATTCAATGACCCGGCAGTCATCGTTTAATTGGTCTATAGGCAACGGGTCGGGCAATTCTTCACCTGTCACAAAAATGGTGTCAGAAGACACTGCGGAGGCCCGGAAATAACCTATCACATCTTCATCGGGATTGTCCAAATTGATCATGTTGCCGCGAATTTTGGCAGGCGGCGGGTCAAAAATATTCCCTTCAATACTCAGCTGTTCTTTGATCAATTCTAAAAATTGAAAGGCCTCTTTGGTGAGGGAGGATAGTTTGATTGCAACCATATACCGCTCCATAAACCGACGGCCGTCGTCCGGAACAAACCCAGCCAGTTCGGTCTGGACATTGCCATCCGAATTATTGTCCTTTAATAGGTGGATCTCAGTATCAACACTAAATTCAGAAACATAGCAGCGGTCACAACAATCTTTTGGCATCGGTACAGGATTGCCAAATGGATTCCTGGCAACAAATAATTCGGGACGTGAATTCAAAACATAAATACCATCCGCTTCCAGTAAATAAAAATTATCAATTCCTGCCGGATCCTGCCAGCGAGCATACGCTTCCGCGCCCAACCTAAAAGGGGCGTCTGTCACAATAATAGCTTCATCGATCGGTGGCACTGCCTGCACTTCTTCCGAAGTCGAAATATATCGCTCGCCACTGTTGAGTGTTATATTTAACGTATATTTTTTACCAACTTCAGCACTAAAATTAGTTGGTGTTTCATACAGCCCGTCGGTCGATTCCGATAGAAAAACCTGGTCTCCTTCTTCATCCCTGACCCACACCGTGGCGTTGGTTTCATTTTGAATGGCGTCATCCAGGATCGAACCATATTTTGCGCTGCGGGACAATTTAATCCTATGCGGCCCTGGGTTTGTGTCTATAAATCCTTCCACTACTAACAAACGCTGTGCGTCGGGTGTTTCCACATTTAATTCATCGATACATGCAGGAAGGGAAAAAACAATTAATGCACAGCAAAATATTTTATTAAAATAATTCATTGTTTCATGGCTCTGTTATTCTATTGCTTAATCGCTTTTCAGCAATTAACAATTTAACAACTGGTAATTTTAAAATTTAAATTGATAACTCAGTGATGGAAATGTAATGCCCAATACAGACAAGCGAAACGCCTGTGGCGGGGCGCCCTGTACATCGTCGAAGAAAACAGAAAATGCATTTTTTCTCCCGTATACATTATAGACCGATAAAACAAAATCACCCGCCAGCCATTTTTTTTCATTTTCAAAACCAAATGTTAAACTCAGGTCCAGCCGGTGATAATCGGGGGCGCGGTTCTGGTTTCTTTTATCGTAATAAGCAATGTTCCCTCCACTGAAATAATTAAATTTTGCTACTGGATAGGTGACGGGGCGACCAGTGCTGTAAGTAAAAATGCCAGAAATTTTTGACCTCTTTCCCAATTTATAATCAGCAACAATGGAAAGGTTGTGCGGCTTGTCAAAACTGGCGTTGTACCACTCGCCATCATTGATGGTCTCTTCTGGAAATGAGCCGATTACCTGACGCAAAGAGCGGGAATAGGTGTAACTGACCCAACCGGTCAGGTCCCCTTTTTTCTTCTCTACGTAAAATTCGGCACCATATGCTTCCCCTCTCCCATTTAATAAATCGGACTCAAGGTTATTATTCAATAATAAAGTAGCACCGTCTTTATAATCAATTATGTTTTTGATGTTTTTGTAAAATACTTCCACCGATGCTTCAATGGAATTGTCTTTGAAATTCCTGAAAAGTCCACCTGAATACTGAATGACTTCTTGTGGCCGCACAAATGGATCAGATAATTTCCAAACGTCGGTCGGGGCAATGGTCGTGGTGTTGGAAATTAAATGGATATATTGAAACATCCGGTTGTAACCTGCTTTGACTGAGGTTTTATCGTCGATGGAAATACGAATGGACGCCCTTGGTTCAAGGCCAGTATATTTGTTGATCAATTCACCGTCGCTGTAATCAATAAATTCGATAATGTTTTCTTCATTTTGAGGTAAAAGCGGATCATAAACAGGAATGGAATTGGGGCCCAGGAAACGGAATTCGTTATATCTTATCCCGTATGAAATTCCGATAAACCGGCCTATTTCAAAATTGTGCTGCAAATAAATACCAGACTCATTGCCCTTCTCTGTATCAATATCAACGGGGTCGACCGGGAATTCAGCATCGGTTCCCCTGAGGTTGCCGGGCCTAATTTCGATCAGCTTGGTTTGCGCCCCAACGGAAATAGCATGTGTTTCACTGACAAAATATTTAAATCCTAAATTAAGCCCCTGGTCCTTTATTTTGGAATCCAAACGGAAACTATTAAAAGGGTCATCTTCAAAAATGGTAAAATCATAACCCGCCTGAACAGCTTCCAAATTAATTTGAAATTTACCTTTAAAAGATTTGTTAAAAGATAAAGCGTGGTTTTGATTGCTCCATTCAAATTCATTTTCTCCTGCTAAATTAAATCGATCTTTGCTGCGATAAAATGAGTAGCGAACACCAAAATCATCCGAAATATCATAATCGATAATTGTATTGACATCATAAAAATTTGCTTCACTCTGACTGATGTCTACATCGTTTACCTGCCGCAACAGCCAATTGCTGTAAGTAGAACGGCCCGCTACCATCAACGTCAATTTATCGGTGATCACGGGGCCTCCTGCCGAAAATTTTCCCGAAATCAATCCGATGGCTGCTTTCCCTTCCCATTTTTCCTGACTGCCTCTTTTAAACCGTAGGTCAATAATGGACGAAGCCCGCCCTCCATAATTGGCGGGAATGCCTCCTTTATAAATACTGACGTCCTGGATTAATTCTGTATTAAATGCAGAGAAAAACCCGAACAGGTGAGATGGATTGTACAAAGGTGCGCCGCCCAAAAGGATCAGGTTTTGGTCGGCGTTGCTCCCCCGCACGTTGAAGCCAGCGGAGGCTTCTCCTACGGAACTTACACCGGGCAACAGGGTTATCGATTTTAAAATATCCGGCTCTCCTACAAATGGCGGTAATGCTTCGATCGTCTCAATGGACATGACCTGTTTCCCCAAATCGGTACTTTTTACATTGCGGTCCACTTCTGCCTCCACGATCACTTCCTGCATGGTCTGAGCGCTGGTGTTCAACCGGACTCTCATCAGCCCATCACCAAGAACCATGATACTTTCCGTTTTGGTTTCATAGCCCAAATAGCTTATTTCAAGATCGTAGGTACCTCTTTTCAGTGAAATTTTTGCCCTGCCATTTTCTTCGGTAATATTCCCTTCTCCTTCCCCGATGATCAGTATGCTGGCACCGATCAGGGGGGCTCGGTTTGAACCGTCTTCCACCGCAACCGATATCACAAATGGACCTTGGCCACCGTTGTCTTTTCCAACGGTTTTCTGACCAAAAAGTGAAGTATTAAACAAAGCGAATAAAAAAAGAATTGCAGTGAATGCATCGAGTTTTTTCATACTAATCAATTTTTAAATAAATAAGCAGGTGGTCAAAAAAAATGACACTTTTCCTTTGCCTGAATAAGATTTTTAAGACTTGGAAATCAAAAATTTGCCAAATTAAAAGAGTCATTTTTAGCGCTCTTTATTTTTGTCCAAGCGCTTACTCTCTACCTTCTACCAAAAAACCTAAAAAGCCAAGGGGTCAAGTTTCCACAAAACCCGGTTGGTAGGAACACTGACCTCATTTCTTACAATAAAAATTTCTCCGTTATTAATCCATCCGCCTAAGGTGTTGAAAGGGTTGTTGTCGGGGAGACTGTTTTTGCTTCTCCATGAATTGGTTTCCGGGCGATAAACATATATCCGGCGGTTGGTGTCCTGCATGCCCACATAAGCATGTCCGTCCAGAATCAGTGAAACGCCATATTCTTTTACGTCGGTCGGGAAATCTGCCATCTGCTCCCAGTTGTTATTGGTGTAATCATGCCGCCAGGTAGTGCCATCTTCGAGTACAAAGTAGTTGAAGCCAGCGAGATGGAAAAACGGATATGCACTCAAAGGAGAAAAAGGGGATTCAAATCCGAGGGTCCAGGTATCAGTCGCAATGTCGTAAATGTAGGAAGCGAAGTTGCGTTGGCGATCTTCGGTTTCTCCTCCGTACAAGTAAAGTTTTTCATCGGCAACCAACCCGACCGCTAAATAAAGCCGTTTGGGAACGTCAGCCAATTTGGTAAAACTTTGGTTCTCGTACTTGAAGAATTCTCCGCTCAGATCGATGGGCATCATTTCATTGAACACCCGGGTCATACTGCCGCTACCTACAAAGCCTTCGTGATAAAATGCGCCTTCAACGGCTTGGCCCGGCAGGGCAATGGTAGTTCTTTGCAAGGTGTTTTTATTTAAAATCTGAACCGCTGAGGTCAAGTTTGACTGAGCCAGCCCCAGTCCGTAAATAAACTCTTCTCCATCCTCAAAGAACACGTGGCGGGTATTCTTTATGATATCATCGAGTTGCCCTACCTCTGTCCATTCACCGATAATGTACTCAAACGGATCGTTAAGGGCCGAAGTGCTTCCTTGCGACAAGATGGCCAGGTCAATTACCGGATCATCCGCTATCGCAGGCACGTTGATTTCGGCAAAAGTTTCTGCAACAATACTGTTCGGAGTGATTTCATTGCCATTCCAAAGGATTCTGGTATCGTCTGTCAGGTTACGGCCTTCAATGGTTACCTGATTATTCTGCTTACCTTCTTTTGGTTCAAAATCTACTGCGAAAGGCGTCAGGGTGGAGAAAGGAATAATATTGCCCGTTTTTAATTCACCTTTAGTCTGGATGAATGCGCGACAGTAATAACTGACTTCAATGTTCAGCGCTTCTGTTTGGCCAACAAATCTGCCAGGAACATCTTTCTCTCCCAATGAAACTATGATCGGACTGGGAAAACTTTCCTCCGTATCGATCTGAAAGCCGTGGTCCTGCACACCTACTGCAGCCTCTGCCAAAAGTCGGCCGGTCATGATGGCGCGCTGACCACTGGCAAACACAACCTCCTCCGTGTACACAGAAACATCTGTCGAGACCGTATCTTCCACGCATGAGAAAAGCAGTGCAGCGACCAATATCCCGAAAAGTATGGGTTTGAAAAATTTCATAAGCGGGCAGTTAGAAATAATAAATTTATTGAAGCATTTAGTCAAAATGCGTGGCCCAAGATAGCTTAAATGTAAATTTTGCCGCAAAAAAGGTAGGGTAGTTTAAAATTTTGCGGGAAAGGTTCCAGCGCAAATAAGATAGTTACAAGCGACTGGTCAAGAGGAATGACGCTTTTTCATTGTCCGAAAAAAGCTTTTAGGTTTGGAAGCCAGGCATTCGTCGGTGCAAAGGAGCCATTTTTATTTCGATCACTTTTGGTGAACCTATTTGTTGTACCGCTTTTGATATTTCAATACGGACTCCCATTTAATACCGATCAATTCTTCGAGGGCCAGTTTGGCCAGTTCCACGTCGGTTTCTGCAACGAGCCGTTTTTCCGTGGCAGCATTTACGGCTTCGGATGCGCGCAGGAAATCTTCCAGGTCGAGGTTGGCATTTTTGAATTGCTGGTTGGCGAGATTGTAGGTGTTTTGAGCATCTTCCTCAGCTTTCACGCGCACTTTGAGGGTTTCGATGGAAAGCAATAATTTTTGGTAGCGCGTGAGTGTTTCCGCACGGATGGCCATTTTGTATTCATGGCCTTCCATTTCTGAAATTTTTACGTCAAATTCTTCCAGTTCCCTTTCTTTTCGATTGTTGGTAAAACTCCCCAGGCTGACCCCTGCGGACAATTGATAAAGCGGATAAAGCACAAAATTGTCCGGATCGGGTGCCAGTACATTTTCCAGGCTGACTTCGTTGATATTAAAAGTAAAATTCACATCGTCCATCCATTGGGTTTTTTGCAGGTCCACTTCTTTCTCTGCTTTTTGTTTTTCAATATCTAAAATCTGCCTTTTTGGACTGTTCAGCCAAGCCAATTGGACGAGATAGTCTTCAAAGTTATTCGGGCGTTGACCTTCAGGCACCACGATGCTGTTGTAGTCAATCGTTTGGCTTACAGCAGGGAGCCAAAACACAATAGAAAAAAAGATTATAAATAATTTATTGATCTTCAATCTTTTGAAAACTTGATGCATTGGAAGGAATTTGACAAAGTGTAGGCCATTCAAAAATCGACTTGCGACTTTGCAATTTGTAACAAAGAAAATTCAACAATCAGGCCATTGCGTGGCGTTTAGGTCGGTTCCAAAAGATTTCGCAAATGTACAGTTAGCACTTGATGTATAAGGTTTTTTCTGCTATTTTTGTGTTTCAAATTTCCCCTCCTTCAAGAATGTAAGCTGAAATTCCCACACTTCGTAGGCACTAAAATAAATCCCCCAGCTTTGTTCCACTAACAGTCTTATTCCAGAAAGTTACCGCCCAAAAAAGAACAAACACAGTGCATCGCCACGTGCGTGTACCGCGAGTCGATATGAATAAACACCTTTACGTATCAGATATTTCCTTCCCTTCGGATCTCAGCCTCCACCAGCTGTTCAAACACCAGGCGGAGCAACGACCCAACCATATAGCACTGGTTTACAAAGGCCGTACAATGTCCTTCAAAGAGTTGGATCAACAGTCGGACGAAGTCGCTTCCCGATTGTTGCAGCTCGGTATTCAGCAGGAAGAATTTGTGGCGCTCTATCTGGAACGTTCCTTCGAACTCATCGTTGGGATTTTTGGTGTCCTGAAAGCAGGAGGGGCCTATGTACCCATTGATGTGGACTATCCAAAAGACCGCATGGCCTTCATGGTCGAGGATGCGCAGGCCAAAATTATCCTCACCCAAAAACACCTGCAAAACAACCTTCCCCAAACCAGTGCAACTACTATCTGTCTCGGTGAAAATTTATTATCTGAAAATATCCCTATCCCAAATGTCCCAATATCGAGTTCTCAGCTTGCCTACATGATCTACACCTCCGGCAGTACCGGCCGGCCAAAAGGAGTGATGATCACGCATGAAAATGTTTGCAATCAACTGGAAGGGCAACAAGCCATCGCTCCTGAACCGATTGCCACCATGATGCTTACCTGTTCTATCAGTTTTGATGTGTCGGTGCTGACCATTTTCTGGACCCTGCTGCAAGGGGCAACCCTGGTCATCCCTGAACAAGGTGAAGAAAAAGACATGGTTCAATTGGCTGGCACCATATATGATCAGCAGGTGACCCATATTCTCACACTGCCTTCGTTGTACACTTTGTTGCTGGAGCAAGCGTCTGAAAAGAAGTTGCAGTCATTGAAATTGGTCAATGTTTCAGGTGAAGTATGTCCGGTTTCGCTGGCGCAAAAACATGAAGAAGTGGTTCCGAACGGGCAACTGTACAACTTATATGGCCCAACGGAAGCCACCGTCAACTGTACTTATTTTACCTTTCCAAAAGGATTTAAGGAAGCAAAAGCACCGATCGGCATTCCTATCAAGAACTATGAAATTTTTATTTTAGATGAAAACCTTCTGGAAGTGCCAAAAGGAGAAATCGGTGAAATCTATATCGGAGGCTCTAAACCCGTTGTTGGCAGAGGCTACTGGAATCGACCTGAACTGACTGCCGAACGTTTCATCGATTCCTCAAAACTCACAACTCAAAACCCCACAACTCACAACTCAAAACTGTACAAAACCGGCGACCTGGCCCGATGGATGCCCGATGGCAACATCGAATTCCTGGGACGTGCTGATTTTCAGGTCAAATACCGGGGCTACCGTATCGAACTCGGAGAAGTCGAAACGGCCATTTCCAACTACGGTGCTGTAAAAGAAACGGTTGTTTTACTGAAAAATGAACATGAGGTAAATAATCAAAAACTGGTGGCGTACCTGACTGCCAATCAGGGGTTTGAGCCAAGTGTTTCTGAACTGAGAGAGTATTTGGAAGTTTCTCTGCCAGCATATATGATACCCTCGCATTTTGTCTTTTTGGATAAAATGCCGCTGACTACCAACGGAAAGTTTGATCGGAAAGCACTCCCGGAGCCGGCGGCCGATAGGCCTTCCCTCAGCAATCAATATGAACCGCCTGTGTCACCTGTTGAGAAAGAAATTACCGGACTTTGGGAACAATTGCTCGATATTTCGCCAATTGGCCGGCATGACAAATTTTTTGAGCTGGGCGGAACTTCCATTCAGGCAGCCCGCTTCATTGGGCAAATGATGGAAAAACTGGATACCTCCATTTTCATTACCACTATCTTCGATTATCCGACTGTCGCCGCATACGCCACTTTTATCAGCGAAACCTATCCTGATTATTTAAGAAATAAAAATGCAATTGTAGTATCTCAAGCGGAGGGGAAGGACGAAAGCCCCTTCCAACTTTTGACTGCTGAGCAAATTGCTGAGTTCCCCAAATTCGTGCCCACCCACCTGAACCCAAGCAAGAGCAAAGGGGAGGTATCTCAGGAAGCGCAACCAACCGATGCTTCCCCTGCCCCCCAACAACCCATTTTCATTCTGGCACCGCCCCGCTCGGGTACTACGCTGCTGCGGGTCATGCTTGCCGGCCATCCCGAACTTTTTGCCTGCAATGAGTTGCAACTGCTGCATTTTGAAACATTGGCAGATCGGTCAAAAGCTTACACCGGGAAGTTTAACTTATGGACGGAAGGACTGATCCGTGCAGTGATGGAATTGGAAAACCTGACGGCTGCACAAGCCAAATCTCTTTTGTACGCCTACGAGAAAAAAGGAATGACTACTTCGGGCATGATCAATCACCTGAAAACGTGGGCCAATGACCGAACCATCGTCGACAAATCACCAAGTTATCTTCTCGATCCCCTAGCTTTGGAAAAAGCGATCCGCGATTTTCCCAATGCCCGGTTTATTCATTTGGTGCGTCACCCCTATAGCATGGTCAAGTCTTTTGAAAAGTACCATATGGACCAGGTACTTTATTTGAAAGAACATGGTCATTCAGCGCAGGCATTGGGCGAACTCGTCTGGTTGCACAGCCACCAAAATGCGGTAGACTTTTTACAAAAAATACCTGCCCGCCAGCGGCATTTCCTGCGGTATGAGGATTTGGTTAAATATCCAGAAAGGGAAATGCAGGAACTTTGTTATGAAATTGGTTTGCCCTACCATCCCAACCTGGTAAAACCTTACCTCGGACTGGACAAAAAAATGACCGATGGCCTTCATACGGACAGCCGCTCCATGGGTGACACTCACTTTGACCAAAAAGATAAAATCGAAGCGAGTAAAGCGGATGACTGGAAAGGCGTACTGGACGATAATTTCCTCAGTGATAACTCCTGGAACCTGGCAGAAAGATTTGGTTACGAGAAGATCGACAGACCACAGACGGCAGCCAAAAGACGAAGCGAGCACAACTTGGACGAAACAAAATTCCACAGTGAAACTCAGGAATTCAAACACCAACCTCCGACCACCTCTGACATAGCGATCATTGGGATGGCCTGCCGTTTTCCCGGAGCTGACAACATTGACGAGTTCTGGGATAACCTGGTGCATGCCAAAGATGTCAGCCGTACCGTGACAGATGCTGATTTGGAGGAAGAAGGGATTGAAATACCAGAAAGCGAAGTCTATGTGCGGAAAACCTACTCACTGGACAACCCATACGGATTCGATGCGCCTTTTTTCGGTTTTCACAAGCGAGAAGCAGAACTGACCGATCCACAGCACAGGCATTTTCTCGAAACGGCCTACGAAGCATTGGAGCAAGCAGGGTATGACCCGTTCAGGTACGTAGGTAAAATAGGTGTGTTCGGCGGAGTGGCGAAAAATACTTATTTCCAAAACAATGTTTTGACGAATCCGGAGGTACTAAAAGCTGCTGGTAAATACCAGGAGATGATCGCTGCGGAAAGTACCTTTTCCGTCAGCCGGGTGGCCTATAAATTGAACCTCCGCGGTCCAGCTGTCAATGTACAGACAGCCTGCTCCACTGGCGGGACAGCCATTCATTTGGCTTGCCAGAGCATTCGGAGTGGTGATTGTGATATGGTTATCGTTGGTGGGGGGCGGGTTCAGGCGCCGGTGAATGGCGGCCATGAATATGTCGAAGGAGGCCCTTTATCTTCTGATGGCATATTGCGGGCGTTTGATGAAAATGCCAACGGCATGGTGCAAGGCAACGGTATGGGCATGCTCGTCCTAAAACGATTGGATCAGGCCCAGGCTGATGGCGACCACATCTGGGCCGTTATCAAATCATCCGCAATCAATAACGATGGTTCCGACAAAACGGGCCTGACGGCTCCCAGTAGTCAGGGCCAGGCAGATTGCATTGCTGAGGCCATCGAAAAAGCAGGCATAGTTGCTTCCCAAATAAGTTATTTTGAAACACATGGAACGGGAACCTTCATCGGAGATCCCATTGAAATTCAAGGTCTTGCAAATGCTGTGTCACGGTCGGCCAGTCCCGGCAAGATCCCCATCGGCAGCGTTAAGACCAACATTGGTCATTTAGATGCAGGCGCCTGTATCGCTGGTATGATCAAAACCGTTCTTGCTCTTAAAAATGAAATGCTACCGCCCAGTATGCATTTTAAAAAAGCCAATCCACAGCTGAATTTAGACCAAACTCCTTTTTATGTTTTGCAGGAAGTACAGCCCTGGTTGACTGGACATGAACTGCGCCGGGCGGGCGTTAGCAGTTTTGGACTGGGTGGCACCAATGCACATATCGTTTTAGAGGAGGCACCGTTGAACCACAATTCAGGCGGAACTCGTCCCGGTTTTATTTCGGGGTCGTCAGATTTTGCCCCCAATCCACTTCGGGATCGTCAGTTGTGGGGCAAGGAGCAATTAATGGTTGTTTCGGCCAAAACGGATGATGCCTTACTTGCCCTTGAAAACCGAATAACCGATTTTATTAAAAACAAGCCATCCCTCGACCTTTCTAATGCTGCCAAGACGTTGGCAGTGGGCCGACCTCGTTTCACCAAAAGGAAAGCTTTGCTGATTGATAAAAAAGGCCAGGTCAAAACGATTGCTCACCAACAAATACCAACCAACGACCAACAATTCATCTGGATGTTCCCGGGCGGAGGTGCCCAATACGAAAACATGGCCCGGGACTTATACCGTTCCAATGCTTTTTTCAAAAAGCAAATAGACGACTGCTTCGAAATTTTAAAAGAAAAATGTGAGATTGATATCTCAAAAATAGTTTTCCCAAAACAACCAAAAACCAAGTTAAGCGAAGCGAAATCCCATTCTGACACATCGGGAAACCAAGGTCCAAATATCACCGACCCTTCCTTTGCGCTGGCTTCCCTGTTCACCTTCGAATATGCGTTGGCAAAACTCTGGCAACACTGGGGCGTACAGCCTGCAGCCATGATCGGCCACTCAATGGGTGAATATACGGCTGCCTGCCTGGCGGGTGTCATGTCAGTGGAAGATGCCCTGATGCTGGTCACCGTGCGAGGCAAGCTGTTTGAGTCGCTGGATGGCGATGGCTGCATGTTGGGGGTGGCCCAAACGGAAGCTGCATTAAAGCCACTGCTCGACGATGATCATACCATTTCAGTCATCAACAAAAAAGACAGCCTGGTGGTGAGCAGTACCAAAAACGGTATTGCCCGTTTGAAAAATAACCTGGATAAAGAAGGGATTGACAATGCACTGATTCACATCACCGTTCCGGCTCATTCTCCACTCATTGACCCCATTCTTGATGAGTTTAGAAAACATTTATCGAACGTTGATTTTCAGCCTCCGGTAATTCCATTTATATCCAACGTGACCGGCACCTGGATTACCGATGAGGAAGCTACCGACCCCAATTATTGGATCAGTCATATCCGCCAAACCGTTCGATTTGCCGACGGCCTGGAAACCCTCTTTAACCCCACTCAAAACTCTCAACGCGCCACTCAAAACTTCCTAAAGAAACGTATCTTCCTCGAAGTGGGACCCGGACAGACGCTCAGTTCGTTTGCCCGGGCCGTTCCCACTCTCAGCGGGGAAAAACCGCTCATCGTTGCTTCCGTTCGACATCCCAAGGAAATGGTAAGTGACGTGGCATTCATTTTAAAAACGGTAGGGAAGCTCTGGACGAACGGAGTCGATATTGACTGGGAAAATTTTTACGAAGGCATCCATTTCCAGCGGGTACCCTTGCCGAATTATCCTTTTGAGAAAAAGAAGTATTTTATAAAGCCAGCCACCTTGGAAGCTCGCCAGCCCGACTATTCGGCAGCAGGATTGATTGAGACTAAACTTGAAACGACTTCCAGTACGATAGAAGAGAACAGCGAATCAACACTTGAACCCACTATGCACCACGAATCACGTATCCCAATTTTGGTTAAGGAAATCCAGCTCTCCTTGCAGGAGTTGAGCGGTATGGAACCGGCAGATATGTACCCGGAAGATACCTTTCTTGAGCTTGGATTCGACAGCTTGTTTCTCAGCCAGGCTGTCATTAAATTCAATTATAAGTTTAAATTAAAATTGAGTTTTCGGCAATTGTTTGAGGAAGCACCGACCATTGCGGCGCTGGCAGAATGGATCGATCAGGAAATTCCGGAAGATCAGTTTAGGCCTGCCCCAAAGATCCCAGTGCCTCAGACTGCCCCGCCTGCTCAAGAAGTTAAACAGGCTACAACAGTCAGCCAGGGTCAGCAAATGAGCGCTCCCGCTGCTAACTCCAGTCAACTGGAAACTTTGATCCAGCAGCAGTTGACCATCATGCAACAACAGTTGGAATTGTTGAAAGCAGGTCAGCAAACAGGCACCTCCGATTTGCCATATTTCCAAAATTTGGTCAATCTCCCGGAGGATAAAAAGGAGGCTAAGTCAGGGAAAGATTCGCCGAAACCAGAAAAAATGGCCACTCTGGATGAACCTGAATCATCCATAATTACCCGCAGCAAAAAAGGCGTAACCGCCAAAATGTCGAATTACAAAAAGGTCAGTGGCGGAAAGAATTTGACTGAACAGCAGAAACATGCGTTGAAGGAATTCATGCTTGCTTATAACCGCATGACCCAAAGGTCCAAAGAATTGGCCCAACGGCATCGACAAGTGTACGCTGATCCGCGCAGTACGACCGGGTTCAGTAAACTATGGAAAGAAATCTGTTACCAGATTGCCCACGAAAAATCAAAGGGTTCAAAAATCTGGGACGTGGACGGCAATGAATACATCGATTATGTGATGAGCTACGGCGTTGCCCTTTTCGGACACATGCCGGACTTCGTGGAGAATGCAGTGATCGAAGCAGTCAGAAAGGGCAACAGCATTGACTTGCTGCCAGAACAAGCCACTGAAATAGCCCGCATCATCTGTGAACTGACGGGTTATGACCGGGTGACCCTGGCCAATACCGGAACGGAAGCTGTCTTGGGCGCTGTACGTGCAGCAAGGACGGCAACCGGCAAAGACCGCATCGCCGTTTTCGATACAGATTATCATGGAATGATAGATCAGTTCATGGTACGCGGTATTCATTTGAAAGGCAAGAGCAAAACCTTGCCCGCCTCACCGGGCATTCCGAATTTCATGGTTGAAAATACACTCACCCTGGATTACGATGACCCGGAAGTTTTGCAAAAACTGGAAAATGAAATCAGTGAATTAGCGGCCGTGGTGATTGAACCTGTGCAGGCACAAAACCCGCATTGGCAGCATCGGGAACTGGTGCAGCAAATCAGACAACTGACTAAAAAACATGACGTTGCACTGATTTTTGATGAAATAATAAATGGATTTCGGATGCACCAAAGGGGGGCTCAGGGCTGGTACGGCGTGGACGCAGATATTTCAGCCTACGGAAAATCGGTCAGTGGCGGACTGCCCATGTCGGCCGTGGCCGGGAAGGCCAAGTACATGGACGCATTTGATGGCGGTGTTTGGAACTATGGCGACGATACTTCGCCTGACGGCGTGATCTCCTATTTCGCCAGTACCTTTATCAAAAATCCGATCAGTGTGGCCGCCGGTTACGCAGCCATTAAGGAAATAGAACGCCTGGGGCCAGCCCTGCAAAATGATTTGAATGAAAAAACCGTCCGTTTTGCCGAACGAATCAAAGCTATTTTTCTGAAAACGAAAGCCCCTTTTATGATCCAGTCGGCTTCTTCGTTTTTTATGATCAAATATGCCGATGGAAACCCACTTTCAAAATTGTTCAACTATTATTTGCGAACGCACGGTGTGAACGTGCGGGAACGTCCCTGCTTCATCTCTACGGCCCATACCGACGCTGATTTTGAAAAAACCTATCGAGGTTTTGAATTGGCTATCGCGGATATGTTTGCAGCGGGACTGATCCAGCCTTATGAAGGGGAGGACTTGAATGTTATTGTACCCACGACTGTGGAAAGTGGGGGACGTAAGAAACAGAGTGAGTATCCAGTGACGGTACCTCTGACAGAAGGGCAACAGGAGATTTTCCTGTCGGATCAGATTTTACCGGCAGCATCCAAAGCTTATAACATTGCTACCGAAATCCGGCTGGAAGGCGAGGAGTTGGATGTCGACCGGATGAAAACATCACTGCAAGCTTTAGTCATTCGGCACGAGGCATTGCGCACGTTGATTAACGAGGGCGGAAAAACCCAGACAGTACAGGGAGAGTTAGAGATTGAAATTCCAGTCATTGATTTACGGAGCGGCAGCACCGCTGAAATCGACGTTGCCGTTGAGCAGCTCCATAACGAGGAGGCCGAGCATCTTTTCGACCTGCAAAAAGGGCCATTGGTACGGTTTAAAATTGTTTTATTGGAGAGGCACGTTAGCCTGGTCTTTATCCACGTACATCATATCATTTGTGATGGTTGGTCGTTGGGTATTTTGACAAGGGAGCTAGGGCAGATTTATAGCGACCTGGGTCAACGCACCAATTTGCCAGATTTCCAAAACCTGGCAAATCTTCCCACGCCCAAGCCAATCAGCCATTATGCGCAGGAACAGGCAGACCTGCCCAAGTCGTACATTTATCAAACCACCGAAAACTATTGGCTGAATGAATTTGCCGATCTGGTACCGGTACTGAATTTACCGACGGATTTTCCCCGTCCGCCCATGAAGAGCTTCTCCGGTGCGGTGGAAAAGATTTCATTCGACGAAGGTTTTGTTGCTCAAATCAGAAAAACAGCCGCCAGGCAAGGCACCACATTTTATGTTTTCATGCTGGCAGCTTATCAAGCATTTTTAAGTCGGATTACCGGCCAGGAGGATTTCGTGATTGGCGTGGCGGCAGCCGGGCACAACCTGCCCGGCAACCAAAACCTGGTCGGTCATGCCATTGGTTTACTGCCGGTTCGCACGAACGTTGATACCGACATTTCTTTTAAAGATTATGTGAAAAAAGTAAGGGGTAAAATCCTCGATGCTTTTGACAATCAACAATTTACCTATGGCTCGTTGGTGAAAAATCTTAAAGTCGAACGCAGTGCCAACCGCAATACACTGGTCAGTGTCGCTTTCAACCTGGACAGCCCGCTGGATGATTTGTTTTTTGGAAAAATGAAAGCCAGTACCAGGGCCATTCCGAGGCATTATGAGACGTTCGACTCGTTCATCAATTTGAAACCACTTGGGAAAACGGTTGATTTTGAATGGAATTTCAGCACCGACCTTTTCCGAAGAAAAACCATCCAGTCACGGTTAAAAGAGTTCAAACAATTCCTGCAGAGCATCTTGGTGGAAGTGGAAAAACCAATCGCCGGGTTACGCCTTTTACCAGATTTTGAGAGCCAACAAATTATTGCCTTCGGGCAGGGCGAACAAATTGATTTTCCGCTCCACCTGTGCCTGCACGAATTGTTTGTCCACCAAGCTGAAAAGACCCCTGACAAAAAAGCCGTCCAAATCACCAATGGTGGCCACCTGACCTATCGGCAATTAAATGAACGGGCAGCTGAAATTGCGGTTGAGCTGAATGAAAAAGGCGTGCGCACAGGTGACTTCATAGGTCTATGCATGGAACGTTCGCTTGAAATGGTGGCGAGTATCTACGGTATTCTGAAGGCAGGCGCTGCCTACGTGCCGATCGACCCAAGGAATCCACAGGAAAGGGTTCGTTTTATTCTGGAAGATGCTGGTTGCGAAGTGGTGGTAGCGGATAAAAGGACGGCTGCTGGGCTATCGTTTTATGAAGGTAAAACCATTATCACTGCTGACGTGAACAGATCCCGATTAAATCAGAAGGACAAAGAAAGGCTTGAACCAAGCACCAAGCACCAGGCACCCAAAACCAACAACCCTGCTTATATTATTTACACCTCCGGTTCCACAGGGAATCCGAAGGGTGTTGTTATCCGTCATGAAAATGCGGTGAATACGCTTTTTGCGATCAACCGTCATCTTAAAATTTCCGGGGAAGGCACGGTTTATTCCGTGTCTTCCATGTCTTTTGACATGTCAATCCCCGATTATTTTCTGACGTTGATGATGGGGGCTACTTTGGTCCTGGCGGATGAAAAAACAAAGAAGGACGGGTTCGCGCTGAAGGCTTCCCTGGAAAAATTTCAACCGACACATATGCAGGCCACCCCGACCACCTGGCAAATATTAATGCTTTCTGGTTGGAAGGGAAATGAAAATATGACTGCCGTTGCCGGGGGGGAAGGCTTTCCAAAAGAACTCGCAGCGCAAATGGCCAATGATTGTAAGCAAGTGTTTAACGGGTACGGTCCGACCGAAACGACCATTTACGCTACTTATCAGGAAGTGACCGCCGAGAACCTGACAAAATGTACGGGCGAATTTGTAGCCATCGGTTCACCCATCGCCAATACCCGGATGCACATTTTAGACAGCAACTGCCAACCCGTGCCGATCGGTGTACCCGGTGAATTATTTATCGGTGGAAACGGCGTTTCAAACGGTTACCTGAAGCGCCCCAATTTGACCGCCAAAAAATTCATTAGCCCAAAACCAAAAACCAAAAACCCAAAACCAAAAACCAAAAACCAAAAACTCTACCGCACCGGTGATTTGGTCAAATACCTGCCAACCGGCGAAATCGAATTCCTCGGCCGGATCGACGATCAGGTGAAAATCAGGGGGTTCCGTATCGAGTTGGGTGAAATAGAAGAAGTGATGAAGCGGTTCCCGTCCGTGAATCAAGGCGTCGTGAATATATTCAAAGATGCCACCGGCAGCCCTCAATTGGCGGGTTATGTCGTTTGGCAGGAAGAGGCTGACAACGAAGGGCTCAAGTTATTTTTGAAAGGAAAACTACCCGGTTATATGGTGCCGGCCATTTTTGTCGAAATGGAAAAGTTGCCGATGAACACCTCTTTGAAAGTAAATCGTAAAGCCCTGCCGAAGCCCGATCTTTCACGTTTGTCATCGGCACAAAAGGAGGCTCCAACCACCAAAGGGGAAGTGTTGCTTTCTGGTATTTGGAAAGAATTGCTGGGGGTTTCGGAAGTCAGCGTACAAGATGATTTTTTTGAGTTGGGCGGACATTCTTTAGCTGCAGTTCAATTGATGGCCAGGATCCAAGATGCCACTGGCAAAAAGTTGCCGCTAACAACATTATTTCAGCATTCAACCATTAAAAAATTGGCGGGTCAACTGAATGGATATAATAAAGCCGTGCAAACCCATCCTGCCCAAAATGATCCGGAAAAACCGGAATATTCTTCTTTGATCTGCATCCGGAAAGGTGGGGACAAAACGCCCCTCTACCTGGTACACGGGGGAGGACTGCACGTGTTGTTTTACCAAAACCTGGTAAAATACCTTGATGATGATCAACCAATTTATGCCTTGCAGGCGAAGGGTTTGAACGATGGAGAAGAACCGCTGGAAACCATTGAAGAGATGGCCGCTCATTACATCCGTGAAATAAAATCAGAGAACCCGGATGGACCGTACTGCCTGGCCGGTTACTCGCTCGGCGGACTGATCGCCTGGGAAATGGCGGCACAGTTGCAGGCCGAACACCGGGAGGTGCCACTGCTTGCTTTATTTGATGCAGTGGCGAAATACGAATGGGCGGGCAATGGCAATGGTGGAAGTTTAAAAAAGAAATTCAAAAAGCTGGGTTACAACATGTCGCTGTTGCTAAAAGATCCGGCCAGGGCCATCGAATACAAGACATCCGTTTTGAAAATGCAGTTTCAGCACATGAAAGGAAAACTGACCATGGCTTACCGGAACAACAAGACCAACGAGATTGAAGAAGGCTATATACCTTACGGAAAAAAAGTATATGAGAAGAGTTTGCAGGCTTATGACAAATATATTTTAAAACCACTGCAAATTCATGCCGATTTATTCAAGGCTAAAGAACAAATGTTTTATCTTCACGATCCAGTAAATTACGGTTGGGATCAATTTGCCCTCCATGGCCTGACCATCCACCAAATAGAAGGTAACCATTTGACGTTGTTTGACGAACCGCATGGCCGACAGGTCGCCGAGGCGTTAAAGCGACGACTTTTGGAAATCAGGAAATTGGAAATTGGAAATTAGAGACTGGAAATGGAAGTGTAAGAAGCTTTCAATTTCCGGTAACAATATTTCTGATTTCGGACAACAAACACTATAAACAAACATGGAGAAACACTTAAAAGAGGCCATTCAGATTTTGGATCTGAGTGCCCACCCAGAATTGAACGACGTGCGGGTCTATCTCGTCAACGTTACCTGCCTGCCCAAGGAAGTATTGGCTTACCTTGCTTCCACTTTGTCATTAAAAGAAAAAAAGAAAGCCGTCCGTTTCAGGAAAGATCTTGACCGGCAGGTCTATGTGGCCTCCCGCGGTATGCTGCGGGTCTTGATCGGTGAATGCCTTGATCTTTTCCCGACTGAAATTGAAATTGTAGAAGAACGGTTTGGAAAGCCTTATCTAAAAGATTATCGCCAAAATTTCCAGTTCAACGTTTCACACTCTGGCCAGTTTGTCGCCATTGCCATCCATCCCGGCGAACAGCAGCTCGGCGTAGACATAGAGGCCATCAACGAGCAGTTTGAGTACTGGGAAGTCGCTGGCCATTATTTCACCACAGATGAATGCGACGGCGTTTATTCCCATCGGGATTTTTATAAAATCTGGACGAAGAAAGAAGCCCTCTTGAAAGCTACCGGCGTCGGCCTGGTGGACGAACTCAACAAGTTGGATTTCTCCAGAGAGGTCAACTTTTTGGAGTCAGATGATGAACGGCTCCGCTTGTTTAAAAATAGAAAATACACTTTGTACACCCTTGGCAATGACGAGATTGTCGTCACCCTCGGCATTCGGGAACAATTGACGAAAAAGGCTCGCCTGGACACGAAAGTGGTAGCGGAAAGTCCTTATCGGGCGGCGGATGTCTGCCATGTGTTTTTAGTGTAGGAAATGGGAATTGGGATTAGAAGTTTTCAATTTCCAATTTTCAATTTCCTGAATGCTGATAAGTGGTGGTTCAAAGAAAAATGACACTTTTCCTTTACTTGAAAAAGAGTTTAGCAGCTTGGAGATCAAGTATTTACCGAAATAAAAGTGTCATTTTTAACGCTCCATATTTTGTTTAAGCATTTAATTATAAATCCAAAAACATGAACAAGTACTTTACGGACATTTTTTGCCTGCTAATATTATTCGTCTTACTCCCCAGTTTTGGATTTTCGCAAGACCCGCTCAACCGATCTGTGCAAGTCAGTATGGAAATCAGCGAGAATCCCTTGCAATTTGATTTTTCCTGGGACTGGGATTGGTGGGGTGGTGGTTACACCATTTATCGTAAGTCGCCGGAGGACTCAACCTGGGGCACACCCATCGGGGATTTGCCTTTCGGTTCCACCGATTTTACCGATGAAAATGTGCAGGCAGGTGTGCCGTATGAGTATGCCTTTTATAAAAAAGAATTTGAAAAAGTTATCAAGACGATCGACGTACCCGTCAATGAAACCTTAGTCCTTACCTTTGAAAACATTTATGGCGATGGCCTTTGCTGCAATTTTGGATTCGGCTGGTACGAAGCTGAATTATGTGGCCAGGTTGTCGCTGGCGGCAGCCAATTTGGCTTTTTACAATCCGACACTTTTACCGTCTGTGATAATGGCAACCCGACTGAAACACTCACTTTGACCATCCGTCCTGACATGCAGGTCAATAACTCCTGGTGGAACTTAACTGACTTAAATGGTAATAACCTCGCCAATTCGGGCTACCCAAGTACCTGGCTGGATGACCGTCCGATTTACGGTTACATTCTGGCGGGGAAAGAGTTGACCGCTACCGAAAACAGGGGAAGCATCTTGCTCTTGGTCGACGATGTTTACACTTCTCCTTTGGAAACTGAAATAGCTCAATTAGAACAGGACCTGATCGGTGACGGATGGAAAGTAGTCAAAGATGAGGTAAATAGGAATGATGCGGTTCAAGATGTCAAAGCGTTGATAACCAGTGCTTACGATGAACATGAAGACCTTGAGATGGTCTATCTGCTCGGTCATGTGCCGGTGCCTTATTCGGGTAATATTTTTCCGGACGGGCACATTGAAAATCACTGGGGGGCCTGGGCCGCCGAAGTTTATTACGGCGATCTGGATGGGGAATTTACCGACACCTTGGTCGATAATGTTTCTGCCCAATTGACCATCAATCACAATGTACCTGGCGACGGCAAATTTGACCAGTCAGCCATTCCTTCCGAGGTGGAATTGATCATCGGGCGGGTCGATTTGTACGACATGCCTGCATTTGGCCTGGATGATGTGGAACTGACCCGGCGTTATTTACAAAAGGCACATTTGTTTAAAACAGGTCAAAGAGATGTGAAACGCAGAGCGTTGGTGGACGATAACCTAAACGTAGTGCTGGCAAGCCCAGCAGCAAGTGGCTGGCGGAACTTTGCCCCCATGTTCACCGCTGACAGTGTCCAGAAAATTGATTATTTTTCTTCAATGCGCACGGACAGCTACCTCTGGTCATATGGCTGTGGAGGTGGCACCCACCAAAGCGCGGACGGTATCGGTAGCACCACGGACTTTGCCAACGATACACTGCAGAATATTTTTACAATGCTCCTGGGAAGTCAGTTTGGTGACTGGGACAATACCAATAATTTCCTCCGGGCACCCCTCGCCTCTCCTTCCTGGACACTGACCAATTGCTGGGCGGGCAATCCTCCTTATACTTTTCATAAAATGGCCATGGGCGAGCCTATTGGTTATGGCTTGCTGGCAACACAGAATGCCACCGAAGATGATTATTATCCCGGGCCGGCACTTGTCCATACTTCGTTGATGGGGGATCCTACTTTGCGGCTCCATCCGGTCAAGATGCCTGCCGATTTAGTTTTATACACTACCGATAACAAAGTAGAATTAAATTGGCAAGCGCCGGAAAATGAAGAGGTTGTTGGTTTTTATATTTATCGAAAAGATTCTATTTCCAATGAATTTATCAGGCTGCATGAGGAGCCGGTCACCGATACTTTTTATACCGATCAAATCCCACCTGACGGTTTTCACACTTACATGGTGCGCACTTTAAAATTGGAACAGTCGGGGAGCGGTACCTATTTTAATTTAAGCCTGGGCATCACCGATTCCATCAGTTTTCGTTTTGTCAGTTCTGTAAATGAAAATGAATTAAATAACCTGGTCACTGTTTTTCCAAACCCGACAAGCGGTGAAGTATTCATCGATTATCCAGTAGAGTGGGGGAAAGTGGAAGTTGAACTGGTGGATGTGGAGGGGAAGGTAGTTTTAAAGCGGGAATTGGATACAAAAGGAATGGTTTCTTTTGAAAGGAATTACGCTGGTATTTATTTTTTGAAAATAAAAAATGAACAAGGGGTAATTTTCGAGAGAAAATTGATTTTGAATTAAATAATTGAGAACAGGGCAAAATATATTATGATGAATTGAACCTAATCGACTTGGTTGTTGCAAGCGTTAAGGTGAGGCAACGAACCGTCATTTACAACCAATTACTGCCCAATTTCCGGCATTCCCTATTTACCCATTTTTTCAAAGCCGATCGTGGCTCCTTGCAAGTGACGCTTCACTTAACACTTGCCATAACAAGTACTTAAATAAGTTTTTTCTGGTCTTCGAAATTTGAAAATTATTAAAACGACCAGTTAAAAATGAATTAATTCAGTCGAGGTTCTTCTACCTTCCCAACTCCGGATCGCACGGTCATCGCTCCTTCACTTTCGACTGCTGCTCCTTTATGATTAAATGATATTTCAATTCTTTCATAAGTATAATAGCAGTACTCTCTTTCCTGACCAATATTTTGTCAAAAACCATATTTTTCCGACATTGGCCGCCTAACAGAACAACCTAATCTGTATGAAACCAGGCTTGCTGTCCATTTCTATTTTTCTAACACTGTCTACCCTTCTTGCACAGGACCGGATCACCGGGCTTCCGTGGGCAACCCGGTCGGAGGTGATCGCCCAGAACGGGATGGCCTGCACATCGCAACCATTATGCACCCAAGTAGCTTTAGATATTTTGAAAGCGGGTGGCAACGCAATGGACGCAGCTATTGCGGCCAACGCTTGTCTGGGCCTGATGGAGCCAACTGGCTGCGGAATTGGGGGCGATTTATTTGCTATTATCTGGGATAGTAAAACGGAGCAGTTATATGGAATGAATTCCTCCGGGCCGTCTCCCAAAAGTCTCACACTCAGTTATTTTAAAGAAAACAATATTGATAAAATACCGGCTTACGGGCCTTTGCCAGTAAGTGTGCCGGGGGCAGTCAGCGGGTGGTTTGCGATCCACGAAAAGTTTGGGTCAATGGAGATGGACAAATTGTTGCAACCGGCCATTGAGTACGCAGAAAACGGCTTTCCCGTTTCTGAACTGATCGCCTATTATCTCCATCTTTCGGTGCCTCGTCTCGGAGATCGTTTTCCCAATGTAAAAGACATTTGGACCATAGATGGCGAAGTCCCTCAGAAAGGTGACGTTTTCAAAAACCCATATCTTGCAAATACCTATCGGAAAATAGCCAAAGGAGGGCGCAATGCATTTTACAAAGGCGAGATAGCTGCGACGATCGCCAAGTTCATTCAGGACCAGGGGGGCTTTTTAAGTGCAGTTGACCTGGCTGCGTTCGAAACAGAATGGATCGAGCCTGTTTCGACCAATTACCGCGGGTACGACGTGTGGGAACTGCCGCCCAACGGGCAAGGGATTGCTGCCTTGCAAATGTTGAACATACTGGAAAAGTATGATTTGAAAAAATATGGTTTTGGCAGCCCGGAGCATGTGCACTATTTGGTGGAAGCAAAGAAACTGGCCTTCGAGGACCGGGCAAAATATTACGCCGATCCGCGTTTTGCGGACGTTCCGATCGGAACGCTTATTTCTAAGGGCTACGCCAACGAGCGGCAGAAATTGATCAACGATAAACGGGCAGGTGAATATGACGCCGGTGAAATCAGCGCCGGCGAAACAATTTACATGACCGTTGCAGATCAATTTGGCAATATGGTTTCTCTCATCCAAAGCAATTACCGGGGAATGGGTTCTGGCATGGCACCTCCAGGTCTTGGTTTTATGTTGCAGGACCGGGGCGAGTTGTTTAGTTTGGATGAAGGTCATTACAACGTTTATGAGCCGGGCAAACGCCCATTTCATACAATTATTCCCTGCTTCGTCACCAAGGACGGAAAGCCGTTTATGAGTTTTGGAGTTATGGGAGGTGATTTCCAGCCACAAGGACATTCACAGATTTTGATCAATATGATCGATTTCGGCATGAATTTGCAAGAGGCAGGAGATGCACCACGCATCGATCATGGAGGATCATCTTCCGTAAAAGGGGATCCGGCCAAAGGAAGGGGAACCATTTCCGTGGAATCAGGCATTGATTACAAAACCATCCGCAAGCTCATGGATATGGGACATACGGTAAAATATGCAAAAGGGATTTACGGCGGCTATCAGGCCATCATGTGGGACGAGGAGAAAAAGGTTTATTACGGCGCTTCGGAATCGAGGAAGGATGGACAAGCGGCAGGGTATTGACCCAAAACTATCTTAAAACAATCTAATGGCTGTGGTATAGGACTTATTGTGAAACAATTGGTACTGTGTTCTATCAGTACTAAACAAACGTTTAATCGCTAATCTACAATGATTGACATTATTGACCTGAACTTTCTAGGCCACAAACAAACAATCGCTGCGTTTCTAATTAAAACAACAGAAGGCCCGGTGCTTATTGAAACGGGGCCTCACTCAACACTGGTTAAACTAAAGGCAGGGATTGAGGCGGCAGGATTTGCTTTTGAAGATGTAAAACATGTCTTCTTGTCCCACATTCACCTGGACCATGCTGGCTGCGCCTGGGCATTTTCTCAACATGGCGCACACATTTACCTGCACCCTTTTGGTAAGCGGCATATGGCCCATCCGGAAAAACTGTTGGCTTCCGCCAAAATGATCTATCAGGATGACATGGACCGTTTGTGGGGCACCTTGAAGCCCATTCCCGAAAATCAGCTGCGTGTAGTAGAAGACAACGAAGTGATCAAGATCGGGAAAACGCGCCTTAAGGCATTGTTTACACCCGGCCATGCTGTTCATCACATTGCCTGGCAAATGGGAGAAGTACTGTTTTCCGGCGATGTCGCCGGGGTGAAAATCGGAGACGGCATTGTCGTCCCGCCCTGTCCTCCTCCGGATATCCATCTGACTGATTGGAAAAGATCGATTAAGTTGATCCGTAACAAACGATTCGATGCACTCTACTTAACTCATTTTGGCAAAGTTGAGAACGTGAAAGAGCATCTGAGGGAGTTGCAGGGCCGCCTGGTGAATTGGGCCAATTGGATCAAACCTTATTGGGAACAGGGTGTTGATCAGAAAGAGGTTGTTCCTCAATTTCAGGAATACGTTGAAAAACAACTCAGGGCAGGAGGAATAACCGGAGAACATCTTGAACGGTACGAAGGTGCCAACCCGTCGTGGATGAGCGTAGCCGGATTATACCGATATTGGAGAAAACACGGGGGAATAGAGAATGAAGAATGAGAAATGAAGAATTGAAAATTAAATAACAAGAATAAATGATCAATTACAGAAATATATTCTTCATTCTTCATTTTTCATTTCTCATTCTTCATTAAATAAACATGTTTCAAAGTCTACCACAACATTTTCGTGATTATAAATTGAATGCCGATGTGCGTACATTAATGTTGCTGCGCAAAAGCATGGAGCGGGGGCTGGTCCACACCCTTGGGGATTTGTACATCGTGCTGAGAGGGCTGATCACCACGAGCCCAAAAGAATACGGTCCGTACGCTACTGCTTTTTACAAATACTTTCTGGACATTGAAATCAAACCGGGCGAAAACCTTGACAGCGCCATCTTACGTTCCCAGATTTTTAAAGATTGGAAAGAAAAAAAATTGTTGGACCTGCGGCAGGTGGAGGAGCCAGATCTTCGCGAACTGATCGACGAATTTTTGAATGAAGTTCACATCACCTCTTTTGACATAAAAAAAATGCTCGATGGTTCCGATATTTTGAATGAGGATGATCCCAACCGCCCCGACACCGCAGAGGAAGATGATGAAACGCCACAAAGAGTGGACACTGGAGCAGATTACAGTAATTTCACCTTAGAGGAATTATTGGAACGGATGAAACAGGTAGCAGAGCAGCAAAAGCGTAAACACAAAGGCGGTGATCATTGGATCGGCCAATATGGAAGGTCGCCTTATGGAAATAACGGTGCTGCTAAAAATGGAATCCGGGCAGGCGGTTCAGGTGGAGGAAAAATGGCCCGAAAGGTTATTGGTGATAAGAACTTTTATCCAGTTGACACGAAGGTCTCGCTGGATGATAATAACATTGATGTCGCCCTTTCCTTTTTGAAGGGGATTGAGGATGAAACGGCAGAATTGTTACTCGACATACCCCAAACCATAAAAGAAGGGGTGAAAGAAGGTGGCTTGTTCCTGCCGTACCAAAAAGAAAAAATAGAACAGAAAGTTCAGGTCATTTTATTGGTTGACAATGGTGGCTGGTCGATGTCGCCATATATAAAAAATGTCACTAAATTATTTTCAAAGATGAAGCGCCGCTTTGCTCATGATTTGAAAACATACTATTATCACAATACCATTTACGGAGGAGCTTTTACCGATCCACGACGTACACAATTTGAATCGATGGATAAAATTTTATCCAACAATAAAAATTATAGCGTTTTTATTATTGGGGATGCCGACATGGCTCCGTATGAATTGTCGGAACGAAGTATGAACGATTGGCGGGCCCTGGAAGAACGCTATCCCCGCATCGCCTGGATGAACCCGCTTGACCACCGATATTGGTCAGGGTCGATGACGGTAAACATTTTACGAAAAGTATTTAAAATGTTTCCTCTTTCACCTTATGGCATCGAACTCGCCGTGCAGCATATGAACCGGAAGAAAAAATTTGGAAAAGTGTCACAAGCGTAATTCTTGATTTTTGATTTAACACATAAAGACCAACCAGAAACCAAAAACCAAAAACCAGAAACCAAAAACCAAAAACCAAAAACCAAAAACTCACTCCTCCCACAAAGAATAATCACTTCCACAAGCTACCAGTCCGCCGTAAATCAAGCTCATCGTCCGATCCTTTGCCACCACCTGATAGGCGGGACTCGTGATCATGTCCACAAAGTTTACGATGGAAGGATACTCTACCAGCATAAATAGGTCAGGTTGGTCGTCGGTGTCCCCAATGACGGTGTGAAGAGACTGACCTTTCCAGATTAACCGGCCATTTGCTTTTTTTAAGAACGGCATCACATTTTGCGTGTATCGCTGGTAGGCTTCTTTACCACCGCCCTGCTTATATTTTAAGATATTTAACATGACGATGGGCTGGTCAAGTGGCAACTGCATTAAAGCTTTGAATTGTTCTTTGGTCGGGTTGACCTGGTTGTGTAGATGCATAATTTATGATTATGCCCGGACTGTTTGTCCAGGCTTTTTTAAACTAATTCCTCCGATGGTTCTAACGGAGCATACCGTTGCATGGCGAGGGTTGCGGTAACGGCTCCCAGCATCGTTGCAATGACGACACCGATCAGTGGAATGTACATCAAAAAATAAGTGATGAAACCGATCGCCGTTGCGATGCCTCCTACTTTGATCATCTTTTTTCGACTTTCTTTTAGTGAAAATCCAAATAATTCGTAATAATTATCTATGATGATAAAGCCAAGAAAATAAAACTGGATGATCAAACCAACTGGTTTTTCCAATAAATATTCTAAACCAAATAGGCCAATGAAAATATTGGCAATTATACGCGTAATCGTTTCAAGAATATATGCAACAATAGATGCTTTGATCATTCTTTTTTCGGCTTCCATAAAAGCTTTAAAAGTATATTCCGGTTTTCGGCCGACCTGAATTTCCAGCGTGCGCTGGATAAAATGAAACGTAAATAACTCCAATACAATCAGCACTAAATATTTCTTGGTGCCGTGAAGGGCCCAGTCCATTTTTTCAAATGACAAACCGCTAAAAAAAGAAGATATTCCGGCGCCGAAAAAAGATGGTTGGCTGATGACATCTTTAGCCGCCAATAAAGCATCCTTAAACAAAAAAATACCCAATAAAATTGAAACCAAAAGCAGCGCTCTGGCGGTCCATCCGTAATTGTTCATGCTTCTCCAGGGCTTGTGCTTTTTTAAAAAAGCATAGCCTTCCAAATATAATGGAACGGTCTGGACAAATTGTCGAAAATATATTATTGTGTTTTCGATTATCTTACCAATCATTTTTCTACATTTTTTAGTATGTGATTGGACAAAAACAAGGAGTATTAAAAATGACACTTTTATTTGGGCAAATGTTTGATTTCCAATCCTCCAAACGCTTTTTCAGGCAAAGGAAAAGTGTCATTTTTTTTGAATAGCCACGTAGTTGTCAAATTTACTTGTAAAAAATAAAATTAGCTTGATACACTGTAACAAAAGTTATTTTACACACTTCGACACCTTTGGCGGCTCGCCAATATGGCCGGCCACTGAGATGGCACAGCCGCCGAGCCAGGCAATATTAAATTATTGTTGCAGGGTATTGAAATTTCTACCGAAAATAATTAGATGGATGATGGTCTTGATTACGATGAATAACCGTTCAATCTTGAAAAAAGAAAAACCTTTATCAGAGTCTTTAATAATGAAACGGTTGGTGAAAACAGTGAAAAAATATTTGAAAATGTATTTAAAGGAGAAGCGGTAACACCGTTGGAAACAGTGTTACCGCAAAATATGGCTCTTAACGTAATGTTCCGGAAAATATTTACCGGGCCATTCAAATATTTCTCATGCTATTGGCCCAGCCTTCAATTGTCTTGTCATCAATTTTGTTAGAGAGAAAAAAGGTTTCATCCCTGGAAAGCATGTAGGCAATGGTATAAACTTTTGGTGGCGCAAAATTTAACAGTAGGTCAGTAAGCATATTATAGGCTCCGCGAGTTTTTCCAAGGCTTAAATCATTGTAGCTGGGGGAGGCGAAATTTGAACAGTTGATGATTTTACCATCAGGGTTGATATAACTTTGCCCGGCGATGACCTGGCATCCGGCTGAATAATTACTCTGGCCTTTGCCGGACCAGTGGATGTTGATGCTGAGGTTCGGACGTTCATCCAAACCCTTTAAAATATCTGCTTCGGTCAGTGCATCGTTGTTGTCGCGGTCCCTAAAAACCATCACGCCATATTTAGCTGGTTTGAGCGCTCGGTAAACTTTTCTTCCATCGCTGATCTTGTGCCAGCCAAACTTATATATATGCTGCCCTTCAATCAAAAATGGCTCATCTTTTCTTCCTTTGTTTTTGGTAAAATTAAATGCCATGGACTGGCTTGGATCGGTTGATCCCCAGAACTTAAATACCAATCCATTGATCAGTAATACGAACACATCGTCATTCTCTCTTCTCGTCGTACTCATATCCTGATTGCGGCGGATGCCGATTAAATGAATGGTTTCAGGAGAAGTATCCCAGTCTTTGATTTTATGCGTATCGCTTGGATGCTGGTAATCTTCGAGGTATTTCAAAATGGGGTGTGGATTGGCCAGGTAGTGGTTTTTAGCTTTGGTCAGCAAATTGATCCATTCAGTAAATTCAGCCGAAGGTTTGGCCGCAGATGACTGGGCCCAGCTGCACTTAAATTGTTGGCCAGGCGATTTTTCCCGTTTCCACTGATCGATGAAACGATAAGTATTCCGGCCTACGATTCCATCCGGCGTACCGATCGAGGGATCATTTTCGACCGTACGGATATACTCCTGAAATAATCGGACGGCTGCATGGGTCTTATAGCCAAATATGCCATCCACCTTGCCGGAATTCATGAAACCGGCTTCTTTTAAGAACAGCTGCAGGTCTTTTACTTCGTGGCCCATAACTTCATCAAAGGCCCGCCAACTGCTATTTCCTTCATCCCTGAATTTTAATTTTCCTTTGAGCGCTGGGGACAAGGAAGCATGGTATAATGTAAAAAACTTACCAATATCGGTGGGGGTTTGACCTTGGTCAACTTTGCCAAGGCGGAGGGTTGTGTTGCTCATTTGATTTTAGGTTTTTTGAATAAATAACAAAAAGCATGAAATAGGAACAGCTATTTTATGCTTTTCAGGTACAGGTCAAATTTACTAAAATTATTGTTCAAAATATTAAGGTAATGCACATTTGTCAGAGCTTTTTTGCACTACCGGCGTGATTGGCCCTACTTTTTTTTAGCTGCAAGCATCCAAGTTTTCACAAGGTAATCTTTGGATGGAAAACCGAACCAAACTAGATGTAGTCTTTCGTGAGAACATTGTTGTGACTGCTGTGGTAACAAACAAGATACGAGAAAACACCACGATCTTTATGGCTATACAGAAAATATAATTAACTTTATGCACTTGAGCCCTTTACTTATCGACTGCTATGATCCAACTGCTCCAGTGGGTTTTGACTTATATTTTAATCAGTCCGCAACTTTGTCCTTTGCCCGAAGGGAATTTATGTTTGCCGTTCTACAACAAGTGTGACAAAATAACTCTATCAGATATGTTAAATTGAAAATAGTGCTGGTGTCAGCCCTCTAATTTAAAAAGCGTTTGTATCTTTTTTTAAAAAAATCAAATGAGAACAAGCCTTTTTTTATTGAGTTATACATCACCCATGATATATCTATCGTGTCAGTACCCGAATTGCTGACACGATTTTTATTTTTGTAAAAAATTTAAATGAAACATTTGTTATTACTTCACGGCGCACTGGGCAGCAAAAACCAGTTTGATGAGTTGAAAACATACCTTACCGATCATTTTAAAATTCACGACTTAAATTTTTCCGGACATGGCGGACGGCCTGCTAAAGGCGAATTTGGCAATGAATTATTTGCTGAAAACATTGACGAGTATTTATCCGAATATAATATTGATCAGTGTTCAATATTTGGGTATAGCATGGGTGGATATGCCGCTTTGTATTTTGCAAAAGAATATCCACAAAAAGTCGATAAAATAATGACACTTGCTACCAAATTCAACTGGACGCCTGAATCGGCTGCAAAGGAAGTAAAGATGCTCAACCCGGAAAAAATTGCGGAAAAAGTGCCTCATTTTGCTGACCTGTTAAAAAAAAGGCATGGTACGGAAAATTGGGAATCCATCCTGCAAAAAACAGCTGCCATGATGCTGGCACTGGGAAATGGAGATGCGTTGACAGAACATGATTTTAAAACAATTTCTTGCGAAACTTTAGTTGCCGTCGGGGATGCGGACAGAATGGTGTCTATCGATGAGTCGGCAAAAGTGGCAAACTTGATTCCGTCGGGAAAACTAAAAGTATTAAATGGTGTTGAACATCCGATCGAAAAGGTGAATAAACAAATACTCGCTAATACCATTATTCTATCTCTTCAATAAAACTTAGACCATAAACATTTTTTAGTTAGATGAACAAACGGGAAAATGTTTTTGGTTCTGACGGATGTAAGCAAGTGGTCAAAAAAGATGACACTTTTCCTTTACCTGAATCAGCGTTTTAAACTATGGAAATTAAGCATTTGCCAAAATAAAAGTGTCATTTATAGCGCTCCTTGTTTTTGATCACCTGCTTAAATAATTTAGTTGATTAAATTATATGGAAACAAACATACCGTTTGCAGAATTTGGGGAAAACGGGAGCATAATTCACTTTGCGCACGCGAATGGTTTTCCACCAAATTGTTACCAGCCATTATTAAATTCTTTATCAAAAAAAAATAAAATATTGGCCATGCTCCAACGGCCACTCTGGGAAAATTCAGATCCGGAAAAGTTCAAATCATGGCATGTTTTAGCCGAAGACTTAATTGGTTTTTTGGATGAAAAAAAATTAAAGAATATCATTGGGATCGGCCATTCAATGGGAGGTGTTGCAACTGCTATAGCAGCCGCTAAGAGGCCCGATTTATTTAGCCATGTTATTCTGATTGACCCTGTTTTATTTGCTACAAAATTTCATTTAATTAAAAATATTATGCCTTTGTGGCTGCGCAAGAAAAATTTTCCGATCGCTAAAATTGCGCTAAAAAGAAAAGATAAGTGGCCGTCAAAAAATGCCGCATATGATTCGTGGCGCAGCAAAAAAATATTTTCATTAATTCCAGACCGTTATTTTACTGATTTTATTGATGGAGCCATTCGGGAGAATACAGATGGAAGTGCCATCTTATTTTATCCAAAAAAATGGGAGGCACAAGTTTATTGTACACCCTCCAATGCCTGGCCCTTCCTCGCCAGGTTGAAACAGCCAACCCTCGCTATTAAAGCAGATGGAACCAATTTGCTTTTTCCGCCTATTTGGGATAAATGGAAAAAAATTCAGCCCTCCGCCACGTTTTACATTGTTGAGAATGCCAGCCATCTGGTACCACTGGAACGGCCAGAAGTTTTGGTGAAAGTTATCAGTGAATTTTTACGGAAAAGTTAGGGTAGGGGCGGTCTTATACGTTTTGCATCTGTTAGCAAAGTGCAGCCCGGACAAGAACGCAAGGTGGACCAGCATAAATGACAAACGTGCTGTTTGATCAACTTAGGGCCAAATGTTCGCCAAGGTGGTGCCGCAGTCGGCCTATCGGCCGTTCGACGCAACGACTCGGGCGACTGCCATACATACAGGGCTGTCCCCATGTATGTCAATCAGTACAGATAAAGGCTAATTGAAAACAAAACAACCAACCTTTGCCCAATTTTTGTTTTCTTTATGTTATAACTTTAGGCTTTCTCAATGAAATTTAAGTTTCCATATCTTTTGCTCTTCGCATTTTTACGAATGACGACCATTCAGGCGGAATCAGGATTCGGTGTCCCTGCGCCTGAGTCCGATAACTTTACCGTTTATATTTTCCTTGGGGAAGAATGCATCATTTCACAACAGTACACACTTTTACTGCGTCAATTACATTCCACGTATTCGAGCGACCGGGTTAATTTTATTGGCCTGTTTCCAAACCCATCTTCCAATGAAAAAAAGATGGAAACGTTTAAAGGAAAATATCAATTGCCGTTCGAATTAAAACAGGATTTTTTGCAACAGGAAATGGACCGTTTTGGAATCAAAGTCACGCCGGAAGTTGTCGTTTTTAATGAATCAAAGAAAGAAGTTGTTTACCAGGGAAGAATCGACAACATGTTTTTTAGGGTCGGGAAAAGACGGACTGTGACCACTACTTCGGAATTGGAAGATGTACTTGAAAAAATTAAGAATCAGGAATTGATTATTTTTCATAAAACCCAGGCTGTGGGTTGTTTTATTACTCCTTTGGATGCAGATTTGAAAAATATTCAGATGTGCAAAACCATAGATGGAGGAAGATAGAAGAGCGACCTATTGGTAGAAAAAATCTAAAATCATTTGATATGAAAAAGTATGTTACCGTTTTTTTAGCAGTATTGTTTTTTGGCCAATCGAATGTGGTAGCGCAGGTCAATTACAGTGAACACATTGCTCCTATCATTTACGATAATTGCACAGTTTGTCACCGGCAAGGTGAGATCGGGCCAATGGCACTCACCAATTATAACGAGGTCAAGACCTGGGCCAATATGGTCGAATATACAACCAGTATTAAATATATGCCACCCTGGCCAGCTGACAAGGAATTTTCCACTTTTGTTGGAGAGCGGGGATTGACGGATTCGGAAATCCAATTGATCAAAGATTGGGTTGCAGCGGGAACTCCACAGGGGGATCCTGTGCTGGAGCCTGCTCCACCCGTATTTCCTTCGGGATCCCAAATTGGCACGCCGGACCTGGTGCTTTCGTTCTCCGAGTCCTACGTACATGAAGGTGACTTATCAGATCAGTATCAAATCATCGTTTTACCTACCGGATTGACAGAGGACAAAATGGTAAAGGCCATAGAGATCAGGCCAGGTAATCCTAACATTGTTCATCATGCCCTGTTTGCAGTTGATGAAACCGGCCAGGGAAAAATAAAGGATGCCCAGACGCCAGAGTACGGTTTCCCAAGCTTTGGTGATTTTGGTGTGAA
The DNA here is from genome assembly GCA_039819485.1 of Bacteroidota bacterium. Lineage (GTDB taxonomy): Bacteria > Bacteroidota > Bacteroidia > Chitinophagales > Saprospiraceae > UBA6168. The sequence continues at coordinate 35,952 of JBCBRY010000042.1, forward strand.
CGGAGCGGAGCAATTTCCCCAGGCTTATGTTCCAGGTGCCAAGCCAGTAAAATTTTATACCGGAATTGGTGCATCCATGCCTGCCGGTTCTGATTTGCTCGTGCAAATGCATTACGCCCCGATTTCAAATACACAATCTGATTCTTCAACGGTCAACATTTTCTTCGCTGATCCAAACGAGCAAATTGATCGGATTGTCAGAGAACATATCATGCTGCCGTTCGGTGGCACACTGTCCAATGGTCCGTTCATCATGCAGCCAGAACAAGTCAAAACTTTTCATGGAGTCTATACCGTACCGACAAAAATCAGCATGCTCGGGATTTTTCCACATAGTCATTTATTGGGCAAGGACTGGACGGTGTATGCGGTTTCACCACAGGGCGATACGACCAATTTGGTAAAAATAGATGATTGGGATTTCAATTGGCAGAACATGTATTTTTTCGAGCGATTCCAAATACTGGAACCCGGTACTCGAATTCATGCCTATGCCACTTACGATAATACTTCAAATAACCCATACAACCCAAATAATCCACCTCAACAAGTTGGCTGGGGGCTGGGTACAGAAGATGAAATGTATTACCTGCCTTTGGTCTTTGTCAATTATAAACAAGGCGATGAGGACATCGTGATTACAGATAACCCAACAGATGTGGATGATCTAAATCTCGTTTTTAACCGGGACAAACTATTCCCCGTTTTCCCAAATCCAGCGAACAATGAAATTACTGTTGGATTTACTTTGGCCACCGCTGATAAAATCAATATTGAAATCCGTGACCTGAACGGCCGTTTGGTCAAAAGTGTTTTGCAAAACAGGATGCACCTTTCCGGCCAGCATCAAATGCAGGTCGAATTAGGTGATTTATCAAATGGCATTTATATTTTGAATATCAACAGCGACCGGATGAATTTATCTGAAAAATTTTCAGTCAATAACTGATCGGAAGAAAAGCAAAAAATAAGTAAAAAGGCAAAAGTGGATTTTTTCACTTTTGCCTTTTTTTGTCACAGCAATTGATAATTATATTGAAAGAAACGAAATCCCGGACCGCTGGATCTGCAAATCAACAATCAATTATTCCTTTTCCTTCTTCACGATTTTCTTTTTCTTTTTCACTGTCTTTTTAATTGTTTTTCCGTCTTTATCTTTTTCTTCCGTAGTTTCTTCTTCGATGATTATGATATCACCTTCTTCATTATCGCCTTTTTCTATCCAGATCATTTGATCTGCTTCACCTTCCGTTGATTCGATGGTGATTTCTATATTTTTTCCGTCTGCACTTTTCTTTTTGATGATTTTTACATTTTGCTCACTCAATTCTTGTACTTCACCGTCTTCACCGATAAAAATCATTTTTTCAGGATTTTCTCCATCCCCTTCTTCATCTTTCATTTCCACGAACACTTCGGTCTTGCCATCCTTTTTCTTAATGACTTTTATTTCTTTGACGTTCTCATCAGCATCGACATTATCAAGATTGATGACTTCATGGTCGCCATCACTCTCCACTTCAATACCCTGTGATTTTTTGATGATTTTGTATTTCTTTTGAGTTCCTTTTTCTGCGCTTTGTTTAATAATGATTTTCTCTTCACCTCCTTTAATATCTTCCATTTCTATTTCAATGTCAATTTCATGGCCTTCGCCCAAGGCTTTCTCGATGATTTTATCAATCTCCTCGTCACTTATTTCATCACCTTCTTTGACAATAGTTGTGGTGGTTGTTTTGCCGTCTTTATCTTTCGTTTTAGTAACGACGGTCATTTTGCGTTTTTCTTTTTTTTCCGCTTCTTGCGCATTCATTTGTTGGCTGAAAAAGGCCAGCAGCAAGAAACAGCTAAATAGAATCTTAAATTTCATGTTTGATTGAGTTATTGAGTTATTGAGTTATTGGGGAGGTGGTTCTTTATTTAATGATTGAACTTAATGAACTCAGTTGCTTCGCACCGATTGTAAAATTAATACTATTCTCGTTCCAAATAAAAAATCCATTTATTTGCAAAACCAACCCAATAACCCAATAACTCAATTAACATGAAAGCAGTTTTACTCAAACAGTTCGGGGGGATAGGGGAGCTATACATTGGAGACGCCCCTGTTCCGGAAATTTCAGCGCAAGAAGTCTTGGTAAAAGTTGGGGCAACAGCCCTTAACCGTGCCGACTTGTTACAGAGAAAAGGTCTTTATCCGCCTCCTCCAGGAGAAAGTGAAATCATTGGTTTGGAAATGGCAGGAGTAATAGAAAATTGTGGCAGCGAAGTAAAAAACTGGAAAACGGGAGACCGTGTCTTTGCATTGTTGGCAGGCGGAGGTTATGCAGAGTATGTCAGGGTGCATCAAGATATGCTGATGCCCATCCCTGACAACCTTGAGATTGAGCAGGCGGCCGGAATAGCGGAGGCTTTTCTGACAGCATGGCAGGCTGTTGTCTGGTTGGCTAATTTGCAGCCGTCAGAAGACATTCTGATCCATGCCGGGGCAAGTGGTGTTGGAACAGCTGCCATCCAAATAGCCAATAGCATTGGGGCAAATATCTGGGTGACTGCCTCCCCTGGAAAACATCCGTTATGCGAGCAATTAGGTGCAGCTGAATGTATTGATTACCGGACGCAGGATTTTGTCAAAACCATTTCGGAAAAACGTAAAGGGGGAGTAGATGTACTCATTGATTTCATTGGCGCTCCATATTTTTCTAAGAACCTTCAAGCACTGGGTATAGATGGGAGAATGGTCATGTTGGGGTTTATGGGGGGGATGAAAATTGAACAACTGAATTTGGCTCCCGTGCTTTTCAAAAGATTGAAGGTGATGGGCTCAACACTACGTGCCAGGAGGCTGGATTATAAAATAAAGCTGACCCGTGATTTCAAAGAAAACTGTCTGCCTCAGTTTAGTTCAGGTGTTATCCGTCCGGTCATTGATTCAGTGTTTGATTGGCAAGAGGTGCAGAAAGCCCATGCCTATATGGAAGCCAACAAGAATCAGGGCAAGGTCATTTTAAAAATAGCCGGATGAATACCAAACTGCCGTATTGTATGACATAAATCACTCCCTGTTTTTTGTAACTAATTCTCATTAATATTAGTTTAAATATTTAAAAAAAGCTTTTTTGTGATCCTTCTTGGTTTAAAGTTTTTTTTACTTACATTTATCTCTGTAAACCCAAAGTGTCTGCCGCTAGGATGAAAAAATACCTACGATACCTCCTTCAAGATATTGACGCATTAATTGCAGAAGCGCCAACACCTACCGAAATGGTTGGCTTTTTTGGGGATGAAGAAGAGGAAGTTTCTACCTATCCGACCCGTTACGTAAAAATTGCTGACCTTATCGGCATCAAATCTGAAGTTTTCCCGCCTGAACATTTACTGACGGATAACCAGGTAATTACCCTGATTGAAGCTATTTCTGACTTGTGGTCAGCCTGGCTGCTTCATTGGAATATGCCAAGTAGGTTGCCTGCCCGCAAACAGTACACCATCATGGTTGAGGAAATGGAAAAGGCGCCTGTTTCTTATCATCCGGAAGATGGCGGGGACGTTCATATCTGTCACTTGACAATGGGCAAAGGGTGCCCTTTTGGGGAAGATGATTCTGAATGTCAATGCCTCAACATGAGGGAAAGCATGCAGCATGAGTTTGATCTATGGGAGGAGTACCTCCGTTCTCAGGGACTTGATCCTGACATAGAAATAACACCAGAAGAAGAGGCACTTTTTGAAGAAGACATGCGCCACCGGCGGGAGCAGAAAGAATTGTTCGCTGATGATTTCATTTTTCACAATACAGACCCGGATTATCAATTGATGCTGGAAGCTGAATTGACCGAAGAAGAACAAAAAGAGTTTTTGTATGCACTTGAAATGGCAGACGAGCTGTTGGGCATCATCCTTGACAATCTCTCAGATTACGATTCAGATGCCGTTTCTGATGAAGAAGAAGATGAAATAGATTTCCCTTTCTGACCATATCTTCCTAAACCTTTCTCCATATCCCTCCGTTTTATTTCCTTTCCTTACGTTTGCACCTTATTCTAAATCAAACTAAATGGCATTAACTACCATCTGGACTGGCTCTGACCAGTATTTATGTGATTCTGAACTTGCCCAGGCATTTCATATGGCTCGTGTCCTCGGTATGCCGCTTCTCATCGAAGGGGAGCCTGGTACTGGAAAAACCGAGTTGCCCATTCAATTTGCCAAAGACCAACAGCTGAAATTATTTGTTTATCCAGTTGGCTCAAAAAGTACAGTTGAACAATTTGTGGCAAAATTTGATCATGTGAAATATTTGCGGGACTCACAGGTCGAAGTCCTGAATGCACAACGAATCGAAAAAGGACTGGAACCTTTGAGCAGTGGAGGTAGAAGTACAGAGCAACTCGATGACTACGTTAACCTGGGGCCTGGGGCAGAGGCATACAGTCATCCCAATTCCGTGCTCTTGATCGATGAAATAGACAAGGCTCCGAGGGAATTCCCCAACGACTTACTTTTTGCTTTGAGTCATCGCAAATTTGTGCTCCCCGAATCAGGTAGGGAGATTGAGGTAAACGAATCAGACATGCCAGCCATCGTCATTACCAGCAACCGGGAACAGGAATTACCAACGGCTTTCAAGGGACGCTGTATATACCATTACATCAGTTTCCCTGACCCTGACATGATGGAACAAATTCTGAGAAAGCATTTTCCAGTTGCCGACGAGGAATTGGTAGAAAAGAGTATCCAGTTATTTTATCAGTTGAGAAATTTTGGACTTGAAAGGGCCCCTTCTACCAGGGAATTGTTGAATTGGTTGAAATATTTGCAGTCATTTTCAAAATCGGAAGCGTTGCAGAAGATCGAAGAGAAGGAAGGGATGGGAGTTTTGATCAAAACCCAGCCAGACATGGAAAAGGCGAAACGGATGTTGGAAAAAAGGTCCTTTTATTAATTTGACCCGTAAGAAAAAAACCAACATAGCCTAAAATGAAAAACGCACAAGCGATAATCACTTGTGCGTTTTTCATTTTAGGTAATCAGCCAATCAATTCTTTTGAAAAATGACTTTACTGAAATCAATAACTTTTTTGACAAGAGCGATGTCCGGCAGTAGAAGTTTGGATTCCTCCGTATTAGTTTGTTCGAATTTAACTTTTTCATCCAAGGCTACCACTTCATGGGCCTCTGCGGGAAGGTTCTTCAAATAGATGTATGAAGCTAAGCTAAAAATTACCAGTAATGACCAAATAAAAGAGCGCAAATTAGATTTTTTCATCTGATGTAAATTGAATAAAGTAGCGGTTGTGAGATTTGTTTGATAAGTCACACTAAATTCAGCGACTTTATACAAAAGTACAGTAAAACTTCGACGATGGTTGCATATTGTTTGACGAATTAACAGTAATTTAAAAATGTTTATTGGTAGAAGTGCAATTCAAAACCAGTAGGAACTTTTCATTAAAATTATTTATTGCAATTGACCTTCTGATTTGACCAACAAACAGCCTTTTTACCTGTTGGTACTGAAACGACCGAATCAGAGGTGGATCGAGAAGTGGTAAAAAATTATTTGAAAAAGTGCCTGTTAACGGTTCCTTCTAAAAACTCAAGATGTCAAGAAGAAAAAACAGTCAATCCGATGATGTTCCAAAGCCCAGGTTATCACAAGAGAGCTTCAGGCAAGCTGTAAAAGCATTTGAGTACATCCGGCCCTACAAATGGTCATTTATCATTGGCCTTATTTTATTATTTGTTTCGAGCCTGGTTTTTATGGTGTTCCCAAAGTTGATCGGGGAACTGGTAGATATTGCCCAGGGAAATTCAAAATTTGACTTTGACCTAAAAGATATGGGACTTGGCATGGTCGGTATCCTGGTTTTTCAAGGTATTGTATCCTATTCTCGAGTTTTGCTTTTTGCGAATGTTAGCGAAAGGGGCATCGCCGATGTGCGGAAGGCGCTTTACCAGAAATTGATTTCTTTGCCGATAACTTTTTTCGAGGAAAATAAATTGGGCGACCTCATCAGCCGAATCACCGCGGATGTAGAGAAGCTGCACAGTGCATTCTCAGTGACACTTGCAGAATTCATGCGGCAGGTCATCATTATTATTGTTGGCATCATCCTCTTGATGATCACAGCCTACAAATTATCAATTGTAATGTTGTTAACCGTTCCGGTCGTCACTTTGAGCGCTGTGTTTTTTGGCAGGTACATCCGAAAACTATCGAAGGAGCGGCAGAACAAGTTGGCGGAGTCCAATTCGTTTGTCAGTGAAACGGTTCAAAATATCCAGGTCGTAAAAGCTTTTGTCAATGAACTTTTTGAGGTCAGGCGCTATTTTGGCTCCATTTCAGAGGTGGTGACTATTTCTTTAAAATATGCACATGGCAGGGCATTGTTTGCGGTCTTTATAGTGACCATTATGTTTGGAGCGCTACTGTATGTTTTGTGGCAAGGGGCGGTCATGTTGCAGGCAGGGACCATCACTGCGGGAGGATTGATGTCATTTGCCATTTATACATTTATCATTGCGGGCTCTTTTGCTAGTTTGGCCAATTTTGCTCCGGAGCTGTTAGGGGCCTTGGGAGCTACAGAAAGGGTCAGGGAAATATTGAATACACAGAGCGAAGTCGAACTTGAATCAGGGCAGCCTCCAGCTAAGCTTTCCATTGAAGGAGATATCCAATTTCAAAATGTTCATTTTCATTACCCGACGAGGAAGGATGTCCCGGTGCTGCAAGGAATTGACTTTTCTGTGGGGGCCGGACAGAAAGTTGCGCTGGTGGGGGCGAGCGGTGCAGGAAAATCGACCATAGTCCAATTATTGCTCAGGTTTTACAACATAAAAGAAGGTGACATAAAAGTAGATGGCCAAAGCATTTATGGACTAGACCTTAGATCATTTAGAGACAACATGGCACTCGTCCCGCAGGAAGTCATACTTTTTGGCGGTACCATTCGGGAAAATATTTTATATGGAAAAGACAATGCGACGGAAGAAGAAGTGATTGAGGCGGCCAAACGTTCCAATTGCTGGGAATTCATAACCTCCTTTCCTGAAGGTCTTGATACTATAATCGGTGAAAGGGGGGTAAAGCTTTCCGGTGGACAGCGGCAGCGAGTGGCCATTGCGAGGGCCATTTTAAAGAATCCCGCAATATTGTTGCTTGATGAGGCTACTTCCTCTTTGGACTCAGAATCGGAGAAGGTTGTGCAGGATGCCATGGACAAATTGATGGAGGGGCGTACATCCATTATCATTGCCCACCGTCTTACGACTATTCGCGATGTTGATTGTATTTTCGTAATTGACGAAGGAAAAGTAGTGGAACAGGGTACCCATGAGGAGCTGTCCCTGCTTAATGGTAAATACAGTGCCCTGGCCAGTATGCAGTTTGAAAGCATTGGATAAAATCGCAGTTATTTTTCATTAGGGCACTTTTTAAATAATGAATCCTCATCTCTTTGTATACGGCACTTTGCAAGCAAGCTACACCAATCCTTTCGCTCGGTTCCTGCATGAAAATGCGACCTTTCTTGGAGAAGCCAAAATGCCTGGAGCAAAGATGGATTTAGGGCAATACCCTGGTGCAAAATATATGGAGCAGAGCGATCAGTTTGTATTTGGGCAAATTTTTTTGATGAGTGACCCCGGAAAGGTATTATCGGTACTTGATGAGTATGAGTGTATCGGGCCAGCTTATCCGGAACCCCACCAATTTATCCGAAAAGAGTGTCACATTTTTTTTAAAAAAACAATCCTGAAATGCTGGGTTTATCTGTACAATTGGCCATTTGAGCAGGATGGATATCATTGAAAATTCAGTGTTTTTATTTTTTTATAAAAGTATATTAAAAAAAATATTTTATAAGGGTCTATTAGTCAGCCAACCGATTTTTCTCAATATATTTTAATTTTTTTCAGGTGATTTGATTCGACTTTAAGAGCTCCATTTGGTATGGTATTTGACTTTTTGCAATGAAGTCTTTCCCCCTTGCTATGATCTCCCCTCTGCGTAGCAATTTTTTCCCCCTCAGTTTTTAGGTACTCATTCACCACCCTCCTTGTGATTAAGAACAATCATCAGAAAACAAAAACTTGATGAACATGGAATTTTTTTACACGTTGTGGCAAACACTTCTACGGGCCTTATTTATGCCGGTACATTATCCTGCCCTTGCCGGTAAAAACTTCCTTCATACAGTTTTTGGTAGATAAAGATACAACCGCGGTGGTTGCTTGTCCCTTGGGGCTAAACGATAGCCGCATGTTGCTCAGAACAAACCTTAGGGTTTTAGAATGATCCTCATGATTCTCTAATGTTCCCTTTCATTTAAAATACCAAAACTATGAAGCTCAACAACTTCTACGTCGTAAAGGAAGCTCTCTTAATGCTGTTTTTTCTAGTATTAGGAGCTACAAGCTTGCAGGCACAGATGGAATTGAGGATTGATTTAGAACAGGATGGCGAAACCTACGCTGTTTATGTGCGCCCAGATCAATCCATCTCTCCCAGTCCGTTAGCCTTGACCGGTACCGCTCAAATTACTATTGTAGTGCCTACCGGGTTTACCTATTCAAATTTTACGGATATCAATGGTGTCTGGGGCGGTTCGCCCAATGCCGCAGACATTGTCCAATCGCCGATTGAAAATCCGGAACATGATTACATTTCCATTGCCCTGATCCTGGACAATGGAATTACTTATGTTTCAGGGCAGGAGACAAAATTGTTTACATTTAAACGGACGTCTGAATGCGATGGCGAAGTAACACTCATCGATAACAATACTGACCCGTTCATGGATCCAAACTCCATGGGTTCCAACCCTGGCAATGACTACAGTGTCATCGATGTCGGGGTTTTTCCTTTGGGTTTTTACTTCTACTCAGTTAACTACGGCAGTGCTCCTGGTTGTGATGATGCGGATGGTGATGGCCTGATGGACAGTATTGAAGATGCAAATGACAATGGTGAAGTTGATGAGGGAGAAACCGATCCAAACAATTCAGATACTGATAACGACGGTATTGAAGACGGCGTGGAAGACGCCAATCAAAATGGACAATTGGATGCCGGTGAAACTGATCCTACCGACCAATGTGATCCAGAGGAGATTTTTGATGATTGTGACTTTGACGGCGACGGTGTTGCAAATATCGACGATGACGATGATGATGATGATGGGGTTTTAGATGAAGATGATGTCGATGATTTTAATAAAGACAGCGACAGCGATAATGATGGCGTCAGTGATGACGATGAAAACGGCAATGACGGGGAATACAACCCCGGCGTTGACAGTGACCCTTTAGATCCTTGTGATCCGAACGTCACGGCCGTTGCTTGTGGAGCGACCGATGCAGACGGTGACGGTTTTTATCCGGATGCATCCGGCGAGTTCTTTGATCCGGATGACAGTGATCCTTGTAGTCCAAACAATTGCTCACCTGCCTGCGATCTGGATGAAGACTTTTTCGTTAACGCGGATGACCATGACGACGATGGTGATGGAGTACCTGACTTGCAGGATAGTGATCCTTGTGATCCTAACAGCGATTCAGATAACGATGAAATACCTGATGTGGTCGAAACTGGTGGCGATGGTATTTATAATGTAGGTGTGGATACAAATCCGTTGGATGCTGATACTGATAATGATGGTATCGAAGATGGCAAAGAGGACATTGATAAAGATGGTGAAACAGCTGCAAACGAAATGAATCCGCTCGACAACGATACGGATGACGACGGGCTATTGGATGGGGAAGAGGATACCAATTTCAACGGCATGTTGGATGATGGAGAAAGTGATCCGTTAGATAAATGTAACCCATCAGCCGTATTTGATGAATGTGATTTTGATCAGGATGGTATCGTCAATGGGAATGATCCAGATGATGATAATGATGGCGTTGATGACGAATTCGATGTCAACGATTTTGACCCGGAAAGTGATAGTGATGGGGACCTTACTTCTGATAACACGGAAACGGGAGGTGATGGCAGTTTTGATGAAGAAGAAGATAGTGACCCACTTAATGCTTGTGATCCAAACCCCAACGTTGCTGCTTGTAACGCAGTGGACAGTGATGGAGATTTATACTTTGGAAATTATCCGGAAGGGCATCCAAAATATGATCCGGATGATGCCGACCCATGTGTACCGTCGGATCAATCCAATGCATGCGACTTCGATGGAGATGGCCAAATCAATGGCCAGGATTCAGATGATGATGATGATGGTGTGTCAGATTTATATGATATTGAAAATTTCAACCCAAATAGTGATAGTGACGGTGATGGCCTTTCTGACGATATCGAAACCGGTCAGGATGGAATGTACAATCCAGGGCAGGATACCAATCCATTGGATGATGATACTGATAATGACTTGTTGCCTGATGGTCTGGAAGACACCAATAAAAATGGTGAACTGGATGACGGGGAAACCAATCCACTTTTAGCTGATACAGATGGAGACGGCATTAAAGATGGCACGGAAGATTCTAACCAAAATGGTGTTTTCAATGCCGGGGAAAGTGATCCACTGGACAAGTGCGACCCTGATAATACCCTTGGTTTTTGTGACTACGACGATGATGGAATACTGAACGAAGATGATGATGATGATGACAATGATGGTGTGGCGGATATAAGCGATGCCGATCCGTTTGATGAGAACTCTGATTCGGACGGAGATGGAATCTCTGACAACATTGAAACCGGTGAAGATGGCACCTATGATATCGGCATTGACACCAATCCTTTGGATGAAGACACGGACGATGATGGCATCGATGACGGTGTGGAAGATCTGGATCAGGATGGTAACCACGACAGTAATGAAATGGATCCAACCAATGCCAATACTGATGGTGATTTACTTTCGGATGGAGAAGAAGACGCTAACTTCAATGGGGTAGTCGATTTTGGTGAAAGTAATCCGCTTGATCCTTGCGATCCTTTTGCGGATAGCCAGCAATGTCAGAACACCGATAATGATAACGATGGCTTTTATGCTGATGTGCTTCCGGATGATCCTACTTACGATATAGATGACGACAACCCATGCGTTCCTTCTGATGCTTCGCCAACTTGCGATCTGGACGGTGATGGTACGATCAACCAAGACGACCTGGACGATGACGGAGACGGTGTGCCTGGCAATCAGGATATCGATGATCATAATCCTAATAGCGATACAGATGGAGATGGATTGACAGACATCGTAGAAACCGGTGGAGACGGAGTATATAACAACGGTGTGGACACGCACCCATTAGACCCGGATACAGATAACGATGGCGTTGAGGATGGTGATGAGGATACCAATAAAGATGGTGAATACTTAGAGGGCTCTGAAATGAATCCACTTGATATAGATACAGACGATGATGGTATTAAAGATGGGATCGAAGATGCCAACCGAAATGGTTTGGTCGATGGCATGGAATCCGATCCGAAAGATAAATGTAGTCCTCATACAAACTTCCCTGGAGAGTGTATTCCAACTGATCTTGACAACGATGGCTACTATGGTGACTATCCGGATGACCACCCGGAGTTTGATCCGCAAGATTTTCAACAGCCATGTATTCCTGACCACACTGCTGATGCCTGCGATTTCGACGATGATGGCCTCGTTAATGGAAGCGACTTCGACGACGACGGTGATGGTGTGCAAGACGACGTTGATGTGGATGCCTACGATCCTAATAGTGATTCTGATAACGATGGCATCACAGATATTGATGAAACTGGCGGCAATGGTGTTTATGATCCCGCAGAAGGTGATAGCGATCCTTTAGATCCATGTGATCCGGACCAAAACACAATCGCATGTAATGGTACCGATGCTGACGGAGACGGCTTCTTTGCCAATTTCTCTTCCGATGCACCTGAGTACGACCCAGATGATGAAAATCCATGTGTCCCGAATCATACAGTTGGTGTTTGTGACTTTGATGAAGATGGCCTAATCAATAGTGTCGATTCCGATGATGATGGTGATGGAGTAAAAGACATCAATGACGTACTGCCTTTTGATCCAGGTAGTGACAGTGACGCTGATTTGATTCCTGATAGCACTGAAACTGCTGGTGACGGAGTTTATAACGCAGGTATTGACACCAACCCATTGGATGATGATACGGATAATGATGGTATCATTGACGGTGTAGAGGATGCTAACTTAAACGGGGATTTGGATGTCGGTGAAACTGATCCGATTAACTCTGATACAGATGATGATGGGATCGGTGATGGAGAGGAAGATGCTAACCAGAACGGTGGAATTGATGATGGTGAATCTAATCCATTGGACAAATGCGATCCCGATGCAACTTTTGGTATCTGTGACTTTGACCAGGATGGTCAAATCAATGAAGAAGATCCCGATGACGATAACGACTGTGTCGAAGATCAAATCGATGCAAACCCATTTAGTGAAAATAGTGATAGTGACAACGACGGCTTAACTGATTACAATGAATGCCATGAATTGGGTACCGACCCAACCAACCCTTGTGATCCGAACCCTTCAGCACCAAACTGTACATTCGTTGATTTCGACGGGGATGGATTTGCAGTGAATGTACCTGAAACTGATGCTGCATTCGATCCGGATGATGCAAATCCATGTGTTCCGGACAACCAGGTGGGAGCCTGTGATTTTGAAGGTGACGGGATCGTCAACACAGAAGATTTCGATGACGATGGCGACGGTGTGGCAGATGTAGATGATATTGACCCATATAATGATCAAACGGACAATGATGGCGATGGTATTCTTGACATCGATGAAACAGATGGAGACCAGGAATACAATGAAGGCATTGACACTGATCCATTGGACCCTGATACCGATGACGATGGAATTAGCGATGGTGTAGAGGATGCCGATAAAGATGGAGATCAGGATCCGACCGAAACCAATCCTCTATCGGCCGATACGGACGGTGATGGCTTGAGTGATGGTGAAGAAGATGCCAACTTCAACGGAATGGTAGACGGTGATGAAAGTGATCCTTTGGATTACTGCGATCCAAATAAAGATTTGCCAACCTGTGATTGTGACGGTGACTTCCTCGCCAATATCGACGATACCGACGATGACAATGACGGGGTGCCTGATGATTTGGATGCTGATGTTTGTGATCCTGAAAGTGATTCAGATGGCGATGGTCTGTCTGACAAACTTGAGAGCGAGGAAGGAACTGATCCGCTGAACGCTTGTGATCCAAACGTAGATGCTAACCAGTGTGATCCTGACGACCAGGACGAAGACGGCTTCGTGTCCAATTATCCAGATTCACATCCAGATTTTGATCCGGATGACGCCGATCCTTGTAACCCTGACCCTGAAGTGGATGCCTGTGACTTTGATGGAGACGGCATTCCCAACGGATTTGATCCGGATGATGACAACGATGGTGTACATGACATGGATGATATAGATTCATTCGATGAAAACAGCGATACAGATGGTGACGGCATCGTTGATAACGTAGAGACCGGAATGGATGGCTTTTACGAAGTTGGTGTGGATACCGATCCATTGAATGTTGATTCAGACGGAGATGGCATCGAAGATGGTGTAGAGGACGCAGATAGAAATGGTGCGATCAATGGCGATGAAACGGATCCATTAGATGCTGATACCGATGGCGATGGTTATGATGATGGCGTGGAAGATGCCAACCAGAACGGTACCATAGACAACGGAGAAAGTGATCCAAATGAATTTTGTTCACCCGATGCACTCGGCGGCCAGTGCGACTTTGATGGAGATGGTCAAATAAACGAGGTGGACGAAGATGATGACAATGACGGCGTGAATGATGGCCCTGATGCTAATCAATTTGATCCAAACAGTGATTCGGATGACGATGGCTTGTCTGATATTGATGAAACAAATGCAGGAACGAATCCGCTGAACCCATGTGATCCGGATATTTCAAGTGATGCCTGTGTGAGTGGTGATGTGGATGAAGATGGTGATGGCTATTTTGAGGATGTTATTTCTACCAGCCCTGCTTTCGATCCGAACGATGAAGATGCTTGTATTCCAAACGAAGAGGCAGGAAACTGTGACTTCGACGGTGATGGTGCTATCAACAGTCAGGACGACGATGATGATGGTGACTGCGTCAATGATGACGTTGATGCAGGTCCATATAATCCAAATTCCGATTCGGATGGCGACAGTTTCACTGATAAGGATGAATGTGAGCAAGGTTGGGATTATCACGATCCTTGTGATCCTCAGCCATCAGTGGAATTTGGCTGCGCCGGTATTCTCGATGCGGATGGTGATGGCTATTTTGAAGATGTAGATGAAACGGCAGAAAATTTTGACCCGGATGGAGCAGACCCATGTGTGCCGGACAGATGCGCAGGCCCATGTGACTTCGATGGAGATGGCGGTATCAATGCATTGGATGCCGATGACGACGGTGATGGTGTAAATGATGAAGACGACATTTTCGGTTCCTGCGACCCAACAACTGATACGGATGAAGACGGAATCCTTGATATTGATGAAACTGCTGAAGGTACCAATCCTCTTGATCGTTGTGATCCAAATATCACGGATGATGCCTGTGACTTCGACGGAGATGGAACACCGAATGGTGATGACTTCGATGATGATGGTGATTGTGTTCCGGATCAGAGCGATGTAGAGAATTTCAATCCGCAATCAGATACTGATGGTGATGGTTATACCGACATCCAGGAGTGCGAGCAAGGCACTGACCCATTAGATGAATGTGATCCGTTCAAGCAAGCAGATTTCTGTGATTGCGATAATGATGACATTTTAAATGCAGACGACACAGATGACGACAACGACGGGGTTGAAGATGCACTTGATGCTGATCCTTGTGACCCGAATAGTGATAGTGACAATGATGGTATCAGTGATTTTGATGAAACTGATGGAGGTACGAATCCACTTGATCCATGTGATCCAAACGAACAGGCTGATGCCTGCATCAATGCGGATAACGATGGTGACGGCTATTCCAGCAATGTATTGCCGGATGATCCGCTCTTCGATATTGATGACAACAATCCATGTGTGCCGGACCATACAGTTGGTGCCTGTGATTTAGATCAAGATGGAGAGCCAAACGCAACCGATGAAGATGACGATGGTGATTGTTTGCCGGATGTTGATGATGCTCTTCCTCATGATAATACCAGCGATTCTGATAATGACACATTATCTGATCTTGAGGAATGCAACCTCGGAAGTGACCCTCTTGATAAATGTGACCCGATAAGTACGTTCGGTGAATGTGATTGCGATGGAGATGGACAGCCAAACAATCAAGATGTGGACGACGACAACGATGGAGTAGAAGATAACGAAGATGCGGACGACTGTGACCCGAACACTGATAAAGATGGTGACGGCATCTCAGATATTGATGAAACAACCAACGGTAGCGATCCTTTCAATCCATGTGATCCAAACGATATGGCTACTGCATGTGGTGGTATTGATGACGATGGGGATGGTTACTTGTCGAATGTCACGGAAGATGACCCATTATTTGACTCAGATGATGCTGATGCGTGTGTGCCTGATCAAACTGTTGGTAATTGTGACTTTGACCAGGATGGACTGATCAACAGTATCGACGAAGATGATGATTGCGATGGAGTACCAGATAACGATGATTTTGATGATTACAATATCGAAAGTGATAGCGACGGTGATGGCATCACTGATAATGTTGAAACAGGTGGAGACTGTGAATATAACCCGGATATTGATACCGACCCACTGAATACAGATAGCGACGGTGACGGAATTCCGGACGGTGTGGAAGATAAAAATCACGATGGCATCCTCGACGAAGGGGAAACCGATCCGCTGGACACTGATACGGATGACGATACACTGCCTGATAACTTTGAAGATGCCAACCAGGACGGTACGGTCAACCAGGGTGAATCCGATCCAACTAACCCTGACGATGATAACGACGGAATCCTGACCGCTGAGGAAGACACCAACGGCGACGGCGATGTTACCAATGATGATACTGACCTCGATGGTACACCTGATTATCTCGATCCTGATCCTTTTGTATTCCTGCAGTTACGTGCATTCCTGCAAGGGCCTTTGGATCAGACGGAACAACTGATGGGAGATGCCCTAAGGACTACTTTCGATGACGAAGGAAACCGACTTATTCCACTTACAGAACCGTTCACAGATTTGAACCTGCTGGGCTTGATGCCTTTCTCCCATCTTGGCGGCGGCGGTGAAACCATCGATCCATCCATCCTTGAGGTAGAAGGTGAAAATGCAATAGTTGATTGGGTGTTCATTGAACTACGCCTGAAAACAGATCCTTATTACAGTTTGCTGACCCGTTCAGCGTTGATCCAGCGAGATGGAGATGTGGTGGATATAGATGGTAAAAGTGCGGTTGTGTTCAGGGCCAAAACGGATGATTACTACATCGTTCTGCGTCACCGAAATCACTTTGGTGTGATGACCCAAACACCGTTTGGCCTGACTCGGGACAAGGCATCACCTGTGACCATCGACTTTACAGATCCGGCTACTTCGACTTACACGGAGAACATGCTAAAACTTTCACTGGATGGCCAATTGGCTATGTTGTGGGGAGGAAATGCTGATGGCAACGATAAGATCGCTTACCAGGGGTCAGCCTCCGACAGAGACTTCGTCTTCTTTGAAGTAATGCTCGATCCCGAAAACGAAACCGGTAGTCTGAATCATATTGCAAAAGGTTACCTCAACAGTGACCTGAACATGGACGGTACGGTAAGGTATCTTGGAGCTGGCAACGATATTGATGAAATGATTTTCTTCAACATTTTCCTCCATCCAGATAATCCTACGCCTTTCAGCAACTTCTTTTTCTTAGACCATTCAATTACACCTTAAATAATCGAGGAAGGTGGTTTGTCAGGGAAATCTCTCTGGCAAACCAGCTGCCTCCATGTCAAAATTGAAACTATTTCAAACACAAAAAATTAACACCATGAAAAAATTGAATCTATTCCTGTGCCTGGCTTTCCTTTTTTCTGCTTTGTCTTCACAGGCTCAGTTCGAATTCAAAATTGGGTATGACTTTGACACCGAACGTTATACCGTTTCTGTCATCCCTCAGGCTTCCTACACTGAGCCACAGAACATTACATCTGATGGGCAGGTGACCATCAAGGCTCCTACCAACAAGTTTATCCCGGTTGAAATCCAAAGCGAATTGGAAGGCATGACATGGGAGGCCAACTCAAGAATCGATGCACCAGAAGAGGCACCTGAACAGGACTATATATCCTTTGCGTTGCAAATCAGCGGTGGAGTCGCTTATCCTGAATACAAGGAAGGTGAAGAACTGCCACTTTTTACTTTCAAGAATGCCTATGGATGCCAGGCGGGTTCAGGTACGGCCAGTGATGCTATTATTGCCATCATCGACAATGATGCGGATGTTTTCATGCCACCTAACAGTGCCAATGCGAATATCGGTAATTCTTTGTCTGTCCTCGGAGCTGGCACTACTGGCAACGGTTATGGATATGCCGGCCTTTACAACGGCGGAGCAGTAAGTTGTGATCCTCAAAATCCTACTTCAACTGCTGAAGAACTCGGGTTTTCTGACTTCCGTGTTTTCCCAAATCCAGTATATAACGAAGCCAATATTGAAATTCAGTGGGAAGGTGAATCATTGGACGCATATATTCAAATGGTTGACCCAACCGGCAAATTGATCTTGCAAGAACCTGTTACTTTGGCCAATGGCAGAAACACCATGAGCCTCCTGGTCGGCAATTATCCTGCGGGCAGCTATTTCCTTTACCTCGTAGGAGAAGAATGGGAAGTAAGCCTCGACAAACTAAACAAGCAATAAATTTTCAATTAAACATTAATTTTCTAATAAAAAAAACCATGCGGGAGGCAGCTCGAAAGTGCTGCCTCCGGCGAGGGTTCCTTTTTTAAAAAAACGAAAAAACCATTAAATGCTGGCCATCCCAGCACCCGGTTTTCATATCTGAAACCTGAACAACCAAAAACCAAGAACCAAGAACCAAGAACCAAAAAAACCACAAGAAAAATGAGAGGGAGAACAGAGAAGACAATTAGCCCCGGCTAAAAAGAATTCTCTGTCTATTTTAGGCGGCGCCTTTGGCGCCGCTTTTTCTTTTCGTATTCTTTTTTCGTTTAATGTGAGTCCAAGAACTGCCTTTTTTACCTTTCAATTCGTGGTTTTTAAGGGGCTTCCTCTTTACTCGCATTGTTTTTTTGACTATCTTTGCGCCTCGTAAAAAGAGTTTTATTACTTTTTTCCTTTCGTCAAATAATTTTTTTGACCACTTGATTCCCCTAATTTTTTCCCTGGCTATTAAATATTGGAAAAACTGATTTTACCTATGAACCCAAGCTACATGACACAACGATCATAGGCTAAAAATTTAACTACACATTGAATTTTAATAAAGGATCAGAACAATAAAGTTAATTTTAACACTGATTCCTTGCCCCCAGACCATTTTACTGAGAAAACTTACACAACCACTATGGACTTAAATTATTTACTAAACATACTGCTTAGGAGAAAATGGTTGCTGCTGTCCGTCGTCTTTATTTCAACAGTAGCCACTTATTATCTGATTGGCCAACTCCCTGATACTTATAAGGCCGAATCAGTGATTGAAACGGGCATCATCAACTACCAGGGGCCATCACTCGCACGGGACAACGGTTTCATACAACAATTTCAAATTGATAGTGACTTCAGTGGCTTGATTGAGAAAATGAAGTCGCGCACCGTCATCAAGAAACTGACAGAGGCCTTGCTGGCACATGACCTTTTGGCGGACGGACTTTCTGAAAAACCCTTCCGGATTCCAGAAGATATGGAATTGACCCAAACCGAACTGGACGATATTGTGCTTAAGTTGAAAGCCAATTTCAATGATTCCATATTGAGCGAAAGACCAGAACCTTTCCGGTCCGACTCCCGGTTGGCGGAGGCATACGGTTATGATTATGAAAGCTTGATGAAGAAATTGGCCATCAACCGAATTGCCGAAACGGATTACGTAAAAGTAGAGTTCGAGTCGGAAAGCCCGGCACTGTCTCACTTTGTGGTGAATTCCTTTTTGCAGAATTTTATCAAAATGCATGAAGAAGATTTGCGAAAAGGTGAGGATAAAGTTTTGGAGTTCAATGAAAAGAAGTTGGCACAGGTCAAGGAGGAGCTCGATTCCATGATCAAAGTCATCAATGAATATAAAACGGCCAATGGGCTGGTCGATGTGTCTACACAGAGAGAAACCGTAGTTTCACAAAAAAAGGAATTGGAATTGAAGTTACAGGAGGTACAAGGTTCCATTCCAAGTTTGCAGCGGAACATTTCCTTTTTAGAAGGTGAAATCTTCAAGTATAACAAACTCACGGCCGATGAAGCTTACAAGCAGATAAATTACAACGATGAATTTTTGGCCACCATGAATGAGATAACGGAACTACAAAAAGATTATGTAGAAGCCAAGGCCAATGGTAGTCAAAATGCCGAGGCCATTGAAAAACGGATCGAAGAGTTGAAAAACAAACAGGCATCTACTTTGTCAAATGCGCTGGCCATTATTCCAAAATCCGAAAAAAAGCAAATAGATGATAAATTAAAAGGATTGATCCAGCGTCATCTGGATGCCAAACTGGAACTTGAGCTGGCACTGGAGGCGCAGCGATCCTATCCGAAAGAGATCAGCCGGTTGGAAGGAAGGGCCAACAAGCTGTTGCAGGATGACAATACGCTGTATTACATGACCCAGGAAAAGGATCGCCTGGACACAGAATACGACAAGATCAGAAGGGAATATGAAGATTCAGAATATATGGCAGAAGGGGTCGACAGCCCGTTGGATGTGGTAGAACCCGTCGAAATGCCCACTGAACCAGAGTCGAAAAACAGGGCGGTATTTGCTGTTTTTGCAGGTATTGCCGGAGGCTCCCTGACCAGTATTCTGCTGTTTCTTTTAGCATTTATTGACACGAGTATTTCTATTCCGAGTCAATTTAGCCGGGTGACGGGGCTGCCGCTGGTCGGTTATGTCAATAAAGTGAAATTAAAAAATGTAGACCTCCAAAAACTGTTTGCACAAACACAGAAAAAAGGAGACCTCGAATATTTCAAAGAAAGCATCCGCAAGATCAGGACTGCGATTGAAAATTCGGGGGCCAAGACTTTTTTATTTGTAAGCCCCAAGGCATCGGAGGGGAAGTCGTTCCTCATTGTACTGTTGGCTTACGCTTTAAGCCTCAATGACCGAAAGGTATTGATCATCGATACAAATTTCAAAAACAATACACTGTCGGCTTTTAAAACGAAGTCTTTTATTGAAATAAATACCTTTGGAAAGGCAATTATTGCCAACAGTGATTTTAATCGAAAGGCTTTGATGAGCGGGGCAGGGGAGGAGCCATATGATCCTAATTTGAAGAACATTGATATCGTTGGGAACAAAGGGGGGAGCCAAAGCCCTTCCGAGGTGCTGGCTGGTAAGAATTTTGATCGCATTATGGCGGCCTACAAAAAGAAATATGATTTCATTTTTATGGAATCTGCGGCCATGAACAAATTCTCCGATGCACGGGAGCTGCTTCCCTACACGGATAAGTTGGCAGTTGTGTTCTCTGCGGAGTCCCCCATGGGCAATGCCGATAACGATACACTTGACTACTTGCAAGGCATGAACGGGAAAATGTTCGGTGGCATTTTGAACAATGTAGACATGAAAAATATATGATTGTTAATTGTTGCTTGTTATTTGTTTAAAACAACCAGCGACCAACAACCAACAATGATTAATTAACCATTCAATTTATTGAAAACGGGATACTGGCTCCGATCGGGGTTCTATACAATTTCAGAAAAAGCGGCAGCCCTGGTATTTGGTTTTGGAGGGTTACTGCTGTTATTGCGGAGCATTTCGCAAGCGGATTTTGGAGTATGGGCGTTGTTCCTGGCCATTGTTTCCATCTTGGAGGTAGGAAGGATCGGACTGTTACAGAATGCGCTGGTCAAGTACATGTCGACCATAGAAGAGGAAGAGGAAATAAGAAGGGTAGCAACGGCTTCCCTGGTCTTGAATGGTATTTTGACATCGATAATTGTTTTGGCTCTTTTGGGATTGGCTGAATTGATGGGGGCGTGGATGGAGGTTCCGGCATTGGCCGAGCTGCTGAAAATCTACTGTATGACCACGGTAGCTCTGATTCCTTTTTTTCAGTTTAATTATATTCAGCAAGCCAACCTTGATTTCAAGGGGATCTTTTGGAGCAATGCAGTGAAAGGAGGTATTTTATTTGGTTTTATTCTTTGGCTGTTTTTGCAGGATGAACTTATCCAGCTGTCCCACCTGGCGGTTTGCCAAATTATCGCAGCGGCTGCTGCTTCACTGGTGAGCTGGTATTTCGCCCGACCTTATTTGAAGTTTAGCAGCAAGGTCGACAGAGGCTGGATCATCAAGTTGTTGCGCTTTGGAATATTTGTTTTTGGAACCAATTTCTGTGCGCAGCTTTTCAAAAACACCGATAAATTTTTATTGAAAATATTACCTGCGGGTGGATTGGTGGCAATTGCAATCTACGAAGCAGCCATTCGGGTAACCAACCTAATTGACATTCCAACAGCCAGTATGGCGAATATTCTTTTCCCCCAAAGTGCAAGACGGCTGGCCGATGGCAAAGAGGCAGTCCGGCAGCTTTATGAAAAAGCGGTGGGAGCAATTATGGCATTTATGGTCCCCGCGATTATCGGAGTCATGGTGCTGGCCGATTGGATCGTCTTGATAGTCGGGGGATCGGAATACGCAGAGTCGGCCAATGTGCTGAGAATCACGATTTTATTCGGATTGTTCATGCCATACGTGGTTCAATTCGGGACGGTCATTGATAGTATCGGAAGGCCGCAGGTCAATTTTCTGTTTACCCTGTTGAGCCTGCTCTTTACGGCGGTCTCAAATCTAATTTTTATCAGTCTGCTTGGTGTTTACGGAGCAGCCATCGGCACCCTTTCTGCTTATGCGCTTACTTTCGTGATAATGCAGATTTATCTGCACCAGCACTTAAAAGTGAATCCATTAAGGCCATTTGGCTACATGATAGATTTTTACAAACAGATAATTTCCATCGGGAAAAAAGCATTGCAAAATGGCAGCCTGACAGCTGCGTTAAATGAGGAGTAGAAATGGTTTTTGGTTTTTGGTTTTTGGTTTTTGGTTGATTCAACCCGGACCCAAAAACCAAAAACCAAGAACCAAAAACCAAAATTATGATAACCCAAGCCTTGTACGATGAAGGCATCACTTATGCCGAACAAAATTTCATGGATGAAACGGCCAACCACCTCAAAGTGGACAAGGAGCTTATCCGCAGCAAATTCAACCTGGATGGTAAGAAAGTCCTTGATTTTGGGTGTGGGATGGGTGGCATGAGCATGTGGTACGCGAAAAATTTTGACTGTGAGGTTTACGGCGTGGACATTGATGGTCACCACATCCGAATCGCCAATGATTTGAAGGATAGGCATCCCGTTCCAAACGTAAGATTTGAAGTTCGCAATGTACTGGACCGTCCGTTGGAAGAACAATACGATTTTGTTGTTTTAAACGATGTAGCAGAACACATCCAGCTGCCCATTTTGGAAAAAATATTCGAGGCACTTGCTAAATCGCTGGCAGCCGGAGGTAAAATATTCGTATCGTACCCACCTTGGAAAAGCCCTTATGCCTCGCATGTTCAGCATGTGCTGGGCATTCCGTGGTGCCAGTATTTACCGGAAGGGATGCTGTTGAAAATGATTGAAAAAAACAACCGTCCAATTGTCGGGGAAGAAGAGAGCGATCTGGTAGAGGCTTATAAAGGCTTGAATCATTTGACGCACAAAAAATTGATGCAAGCGGTACAGTCGAGTGGCCTGAAACTGACCTACCGCAAGAGCCATAGTATTGTCAACAAAATGCCCGGCCTGAGCCAGGTCAATCTTCGGCTTTTCCCGCTTGATTATTTGATCACAAAGGAATTTGCCGTTTTTGAAAATTAATTGGAGGTTTTTGGTCAATAACTACAAGGAATAACCAAAAACCAAAAACCAAAAACCAGAAACCAAAAACCAGAAACCAAAAACCAAAAACCAAAAACCAAAAACAACCACCTATGCGAAAAGACATCGACATCATCTACTTCACTTTGTTCCCCTGGGATAATGCGTACTCTTCGGTGTCCCTTTCGTTTACCAGGGAGTTCATGAAGAACAACCGGGTGTTTTATATCAACCATCCCTACACGGTGAAGGATTTTATAACCGGCTGGAACCAGCCGATGGTGAAAGAGCGCCGCAGGGATATGCTGTTGAATCGCATGCGATATGAAACGGTACCGAACATGCCCAATGTGGTGGGGGTTCAACCGCCGTTGACCTGGCCGATCAACTGGCTTTCCAAGGGCCGGAACTACGACCGTTTTTATGAATACAACAACCGGATCGTTTTAAATACGATCAAAAAAGTCATCAAAGATTATAACCTGACGGAATATTTGTACCTGAACTGTTACAACCCCTTTCATGCCGGTACATTGCCGAGAGATGAATTCCGGCCACTGCTCAATATCTATACTTGTATCGATGATATGATGGAAGATCCCTGGACGGCAAGGCATGGTGCAAGAATGGAGGAAAAGGCATTGGCAGAGGCTGATATAGCTTTTGTGACTTCCCGCAATTTATTGAAGATCAAAAAGCACCTGAACCCCAATATGCACATTTTGCATAATGCGGTAGATATCTCTATCTTCAAAAAAGCAATGGAAGGGCCTTTGCCACGACCAAAAGAGCTGGAGGGAATTGCTGGAAAAATCATTGGGTTTACCGGCAACCTGGACAGCGTGCGGATGGATTACCCTTTGTTCAAAAAAGTGGCCGAACAACATGCGGACAAAACCCTCGTCATCGTAGGGCCTGACAACAGTTCTGGGCAGATTGCTGCCTGCGGCCTGGATAAATTGCCGAACGTGGTCTTTACCGGCGGAAAACACATTTCACAGCTGCCTGCGTTCCTGCAGCATTTCGATGTGGCCATCATCCCGTTTTTGCTTAACAAATTAACCGCAAGCATTTATCCGCTAAAAATCAATGAATACCTGGCGGCAGGCAAGGCCGTCGTCGCAACTAACTTCTCCGAAGATATCAGAAGCTTTGCGGATGATATTTATATCGGGAAAAATGAAAATGAATTTGTGGAATTGATCAATTTGGCCATGGCTGAACACACCCCGGAAAAAGCGGACCAACGCTTTGCAACCGCCCAATCAAATACATGGACAGAGCGGGTCAGTCAATTCTGGGAAACCGTACATCAGACCCTCGAAAGTAGAGAAATGGGCCTGGTGACTTCGGCAACTCATTGAGCTTCAACCAAGTAAAGAAATGAACACTTTTTCTTTTGACACTTTAGCTGTTTTATGAAAGAAAAAAAAGAAATAGAACTTTCTCAAAAGGAGAAATTACTGGAAATAGCTGCCGTCGCAATGTGCTTTATGCTTTTGCTCGGTTGTTTTTTAAAGATTTTATTTTTCTAAATTGGAAATTGTACCCTACCTTTAGCTTTCCAATCCAGAAAATTACTTTCCAGTATAAAGATATATTTGAATGGGTTAGGAATGGGGAATTTGGGTTTTCCTTCGGAAAATCCAGTTCCCATTCTTTTTTGTAGCGTGTAGAGAGTAGAAGGTAGCGAGACTCGAATGATTCTTCTACCTTGTCCCCTTGTACATCTACCGATTCATCCCAACTATGAGAAAATGAACTTCCAGGTAACACAAGGCTTTTCCGGCCTGAAGGACTGGTTTGTCCGTCAGGTGGTATATGAAAAACTGAACAATCCGTTAGGGTATGGCATCGCTTTGACGGGGGCATTCACACTTGCTTTCGTACTCTCCATGCTGCCATTAAAACTGGCTGTTTTGTTTGTGGGCGGACTGCTGGCGATTCCTCTTGTTGCAGTCTGTTTTCTGAATCTTCATTTTGGTGTGAATATGATGTTGGTAGTGGGGTTCCTGCTCGGATTGGCATACAAGTACACCAATGCGCCCATTGGTACAGCACTGGATGGGTTGCTCGTCTTGATGTTGGTCAGTCTGCTGGCCCGCTTGATCAAAGAAAAGGATTTCAGCTTTGCTAAAAGTCCGATCAGCATCTTTATCACCGCCTGGATTTATTATAATTTACTGCAAGTCATTAATCCCTGGGCAGCTTCCAAACTGGCTTGGGTATACACCGTGCGTACTGTGGCGCTCATGTTGTCTCTCTACTTTATTGCATGTTATGCATTTAGTAGTTATAAACGGATATTGACAACGATCAAAGTCATTGTGGCCATGACATTCATCGCCGCCCTTTATTCCCTGAAGCAAGAGTTTATTGGCTTTACCAACGCAGAGATGACCTGGCTACATCAGGACGAAGAACGGTTTATGCTGATTTTCCAGTGGGGCAGGCTGCGAGTGTTTTCCTTCTTTTCTGATCCAACGACCTTTGGTATCTTAATGGGATACATGAGTGTTTTTACTTTCCTGCTGGCGACCGGTCCATTTAAGCTATGGCAAAGGGGACTGCTCATCTTTGCCGGTATCTGCATGACGATGGGAATGGCTTATGCCGGATCCAGGACCCCCTTTGCGATGATCCCCCTGGGAGTCCTGTTTTACGTCGTCATGACTTTTAAAAAAGAGACGGTGCTTGCTACCTTTTGTATCTTTTTACTGGGTGTCGGGTTTGTCATGAAATCGACGAACAGTGCGGTTGTATGGCGTATTCAGTCTGCCTTTAAAGGCAACAGCAGTGATACCATGGATGTGCGCATGAAAAACCAGGCATTGGCGCAGCCATATATCCAAACTCATCCTATCGGGGCGGGCCTTGGCAGCACCGGGTATTGGGGGAAGCGGTTTACGCCTGATTCATGGCTGGCCAGTTTTGCCCATGACAGCCTCTATGTCCGACTGGCAGTAGAAACGGGTTGGGTAGGTTTGTTGATCTATATGGGTTTGTTGTTTACTGCGATGCGGACCTCCATCTATTATTATTTCCGGGTAAAATCACCAACAATAAAGCTGATCTACCTTTGTTTGGCGACGACTGTCTTTTTGCTGGCCGTTGCGAGCTACCCTCAGGAAGCGATTACCTTGCTGCCCACCAGCATTATTTTTTATTTAATGCTGGCGATGATAGTCCGCTTAAAAGATTTTGATGAAAATTTTAGGAAGGTCAAAGCAGGGTAGAAACCTTTGCTCAAATGTTTTTGAGATAGAGCCAGTGAATTTCTGACTTTTATCTTTCGCCAGCGAATGGAGGCGGCTTGACAACCAACCACCTGGACGTCTCAATCCTCCTTTCGTTCCATCAGCCTAATTACCGCTTTTTGATGCTGGCGCCTGTTTTTGTATTTATTTTCCTCTTTTTCAAACACCCGGTCTTTTCCAAGCACTTTTCGAATAAACCGGTCTTCGGCAATGCCATTACTGCTTAAATAATCGATGACACTGTTGGCTCGGTTAGCAGCCAGTCTGTCACAGTATTTATCGTCTGGAATATTGTTGGTATGACCTTCTACAATGGCTTTATAACCAGGGTGTTGGTTTAAAATATCGATGACTTTTTTCAAGACATCGTAATCCTTTTTTTCAAGGTTGAAAGAGTCGGAAGCGAAGTAGACCGTTGCTGTATATTTCACCAAATAATCGACTGGGCGAAATACGGTGTCTCGTTTTGGAGGGGGAGGCGCAGCAAGTGCGGTGATTTTCGCCTTTTCCAAATTAGGAGGGTCGGAAGATGTTGTTCCAATAACAGGGATAGGCGGTGGTGTCTCTTCTCCTGCCTTTGGTGTAAGCACTTCTTCTGTAACTTTTTCTTCTTGTACAGGAGCTGGTTCTGGATCAGGCGGAGGCGGAGGGGGCGGGTCAGTAACGGTGACCTGCCTGACTTTGGTAATCTGGCAGCCATTGCCGGTCTCGATGGCCAGTGATATTGATTTCTTTCCGCTTGAACTGTAACGAACTTTATGAGGTCCTTTCCCTTTTGCAGTGGCCGGTTTGGCGTCGACCCCAAAATTCCATTCCCATTTATTAATACCGCCTTCAAAACTTGATCTGTTTTTTACCCAAAGATCCTGGCTCTGGTTGATTTTTAATTTATTGACTACAAAGTGGGCCACTGGCCCTTTAAAAGTTCCAGTACCACCAAATTCTATAGAAAATCCATTGCCGGTATTATGGAAATTATTGATCAACAGGGCATAACTTGCTCCGGCTTCCATGGGCATGGCCGCCACAAAATTATCATCCAGGTCCTGGCAGCCGGCCTCTTCTGAAAAGTCAGTGGAAGAAGACCGCAATCCAGTGGCCCCCGAACAACGGGACCATTTTGAAAAGGAGGAGACCACATCTTCACCGGAAGCCATACAACGAATGGGGATTTTTTCAGTACAATCATCAACTCCGTTTGGCAAATAGAAAACGGCAAAATCAATATCGTCAGAAGGGTTGACGGGTTTGAGGGTAAAGGTCAGTGAACCAGATTGCTCACAGGTCCATTTATACCAGGCCGAACTGCTTTCTTCCTGTAGACAAATTCCGATTGGAATCTCAAACCTGTTCCTTCCGGCACCACTCACGCTGGGAACGGTAAAAGAAGATTTATCGCACAAAACAACGGCTGAAGAACAGTCGGATGAAGGTGAAGGAATGGGATTGAAGTTGTTGACACACAACTGAAAACTTCCTGTGTTCCCGTTGCGGCCATCCACTCTGATATAGTAGGTGCCACCAATTGCCAGGTCATTGATAAATGTTTCAACGATGTTGTATCCCTGAGCATCTCCAATGCAGGCTATTTCCCAAAGGCCATCCTTACAGTTGCCCATGTACAGTGCAAACTGTGGATTTTGCAACGTTCCTTTAGGGTTGCCGTGAATGGCACCCAAAACAGAAATATTCACTGTGTTGGCGGTCGCTTTAAATTTAAACCATACATCATTGTCCGGGTCAATTTCATACGGAGGAAAACACCCCGGCCCGGGAAGGGTGGAAGCAGAAGCTCCCTCATTGGTGAACTGTCTTGGTGAACTACAGTAGTTAGTCACATCGCGCAGTACATGGGCCCGTGAACAATCATCATTGGCAGGTGCAGTCATCGACCAAACGGGCGCATTTAACAGAAAGAGAAAAATGAATATGCCGGGTAATCTGAAGTTCATATGTTAGAATAACGACTACTGAATTTGTTTTAGTGAATCGGTCAGTCGAAAAATCAAAAGTAATTGGATTTTTTCAACGGGAATTTAAAGGACTTGTTAAAATCGATGGGGGCAATTCTACAAATCTCCCTATTTTCCCGCCCATTAATAAAAACGATCTTATGAAGATTCACTTAGTATTTCTTGCAATCTTATTGAGTTTCAATACATTAGCTCAATCGGGTGAAATTGATGACACACTTCGGGTGAAAGCCGACGAACTGGCGCACAAATATATCATCACCGACGGTCATGTCGACCTGCCCTATCGCCTCCGGGTTAAAAACTTTCGTCTCACAAAAGAGTTCATCGGCATCCCGATTGAAACCGATGAAGGCGACTTTGATTTTGTCCGGGCTCGAAAAGGTGGTTTGGATGCACCTTTCATGTCCATTTATATCCCTTCCCGTTATCAGGAAGAAGGCGGTGCCAAAGAAGTTGCAGACTCACTGATCGACATGGTCAACGGAATCATTGCGGCGCACCCGGATAAATTTGCTCCCGGCCTTTCTCCCGACCAGGTCGAACAAAATTTCAAAGCGGCCAAAGTCTCTTTGCCGATGGGAATGGAAAACGGCGCACCCGTTCAGCAACTGAGTGATGTCAAATATTTTCAACAGCGGGGCATTCGCTACATTACACTGACCCACTCTAAGGACAATCAAATTTGCGATTCGTCGTACGATGACCAAACTACCTGGAACGGACTTAGCCCATTTGGCCAGCAGGTAGTCCAAGAAATGAACAAATGGGGCATAATGGTGGATATTTCTCACGTTTCGGATGCGGCTTTTTATCAAACCATCATGTTGACTAAAGCTCCGGTTATCGCTTCGCATTCTTCCACCCGAAATTATACACCTGGATTTCAGCGGAATATGAACGACTACATGATCAAAGCCCTCGGGAGAAATGGAGGAGTGATCATGATCAACTTCGGGTCGACATTTCTCGATGGAGAGGTGGCAAAAAACAGGCAGGAAATGCGCGAAAAAATGAGGGCCATGCTGGAAGAAAAAAACCTGCGGCGAGATGATGATGAGGCCAAGCCTTACATCGAAGCATTCGGGGCATTGTATGAAAAACCGCTGTACTCGGATGTTGAAATGGTGGCGGACCACATCGACCATGTGGTGGAAATAGCTGGTATCGACCATGTAGGTTTCGGTTCTGATTACGACGGGGTTGGAGATTCGCTGCCGACCGGGCTGAAAGATGTATCGACCTATCCAAATTTAGTTTATGAATTGCTGAAACGTGGTTATACGGAAGAGGATATCGAAAAAATCTGCTATGGCAATTTAGCAAGGGTCTGGCGCGAAGTGGAAAAAGTAGCAGCTGAATTGCAAAAAAAATAATCAAATACTTCCCGCAGGGGGCGCAAAGTTCTTCCGCAAAGTTTCACAAAGTTGTTAACGAAAATTCCGCGAAACTTTGCGTTAAAATTTAGCGCACCCTGCGGGAAAATAAGTCCTGTTTTTATGAAATATCAATTTTTTATTTTATTCTTTTTCGTTGCAAATTTATTTTATGCACAACCCGGTAATTTAGAGGTGCAGCTCTTTAATTTGCCGGATGTTCAATTTAAAAAAATAAATGCGCCAGAAGGTTTTACCTCTGCTTATGAATTAAAAATCAAACAGCCAATTGATCATCAAAATCCTGATAAAGGCCACTTTTATCAGCGCGTGTTTCTGACACATAAAAGTTTTGACAGTCCGATGGTCATTTGCACGGAAGGGTATCAGCGGCCCCGGAACCGAATGTATGAATTGACTCAGTTATTGGGAGCCAACCAATTGGACGTTGAGCATCGATATTTCGGAAACAGTATTCCCGAGGACATTAATTACGAATATTTAAATTTGGAACAAGCCACTGCTGACCTCCATCATATCAATCAACTTTTTAAAAAAATATATAATGGAAAATGGGTTTCAACCGGCATTAGCAAGGGCGGACAGACGACTATTTATTACCGGTATTTTTACCCTGATGATGTAGATGTAAGTGTGCCTTATGTGGCCCCGTTAAATTTAGCATTGGAAGAAAAGCGCATTTATGAATTTTTGGATACGGTGGGCACCAAAGAATGCAGGGAAAAAATCTACGATGTGCAAAAACGCATCCTGGGTCAGCGGGAAGCCTCCCTTTTAAAGTTGCATTGGTTCAATAAAGGAGCTGGCCTGGAATTTAATTATTTAACGGAAGAAGAAGCCTTTGAGTACGCTGTTCTGGAGTATCCTTTTTCTTTCTGGCAATGGGGGCACGATTGTGCTGAAATCCCCGGCCCTACTGCAACCTTGGACGAAACACTTGATCACTTTCTCGGTATTTCAAGCATGGATTTTTTTGCAGATGAAGCGATGGAGGACTATGCTTCGCACTATTGGCAGGCAGGTGACCAGATGGGATATTATTCCTATAAAACCGATGATTTTGCTGGACTCTTGCAAGCCCTTCCAATGAAGCCCAACCCCACCGCCATCTTTATGCCCGAACGTGGCATGGAAAAAAAGTTTGATGGAAAATTGCCTGCTAAAGTTAAAAGTTGGCTGGATAATAACGGGAATAATTTTATTTATATAAACGGTAATTCCGATACCTGGTCGGCCACTGCTTTGCGTCGCTCCGGAAATACTAATGCCGTGTTTTTTTTCATGGCCAACACCGATCACCGCCGGGCAAGAATTAAAAATATGAACAAAGATGAAAAAGCTAAATTAGTCGCGACCTTGGAAGAGTGGCTGGGGCTTGATATTTGATTTAATGAAGAATGAAGAATGAAGAATGAAGAATGAAAAATGAAAAATGAAGAATTTTCATTTTTCATTTTTCATTAATTTCATGTTTTAGAAATTCGAAATAATTTCTGCTCGTCGGCCAATTCAATTTT
>JBCBRY010000043.1:0-66779 GCA_039819485.1 Bacteroidota bacterium
GGGGGGGGTTGTTTTAAAAAATATTTTTCCACCCTCCCGCCGCAACGGTAACACCGCTCGGCCCTAATAAAAATCTTCGCAGTGATTGGTGTGGAAAGTGCCGATTTGTATATGCTCAAATTTTTTCATTTTATTTTTCCCACAAGCCAAACTTCTGTGTTTTTTGTAACAAAAAAATTGCTTGATTGAAATGACTCAATCAAGCAATTTTTATTTTAATTCCACTTTTTGGAAAAAAATCAATACACTATTATTTTTTGTGAAATCATTTTTCTTTCATCAACTATTTTTAAGAAATAAATACCGGTTAGAAATTCATCCATATTAATCATAAATTCTTTTTCACCTGTATTAATTTTATTTTTAAAAATCTTTTGACCACTCGCATTAATTAATTCAACCTGAATTTCTGAGTAAAGAGTTGTTTCAAAATTTATTCTCAAAAAATCATTTACCGGGTTGGGAAAAACGGTAATGGAATTTCCATTTAATTCAAATACTGAAACCAAAACAGTAAAAAATGCCCAGACATCACTATTGGTTTCACCACATTCATCAATGGCAACCACTCGCCAAAAATAATCGCTCCCAGCTGGCAATTCGTCTACCGTATGAGAAAGACCACTCGTTTCGAACGTATAAATGATGTTGCCCTCAAAAGAATTTTCATCGGTCGATATTTCCAGTCGATAATTGTTGGCATCACTTGATTCGTCCCAGGCGAAAAACAAATCAATGGATAGGAGGGCCTCTTCCATATAAGGAGACACATTGGCGGGTACAGGCACCGGCCCTGCATTTACTTCAACAAATGCTGAAGTGCTCGCATTATTAACCCCGTCTGAGGCATTAATAATTGCTTCTTCAAAAATATTTCCGGTACTATTTAAATTAGACATGGTGACCACTACTATTTCGCCGGGCATGGCCGGGTTAGGGGTGAAGCTCACATCCGCCTGCAAATTAGTCGCCCCCGTTTCCAACGTTACACCACTGTCAAGAAAACCACTCCCGACCGTCATTTCAAACTCAATTGCTTCATCTCCACAAGCCGAAAATTCATTTTCTTTTAAATCCAAAATGGCAGCAACATTATCCGGCAGTTTCTCAACCACAAACAATCCGTACTGCATATCTGACAATAAAATATTTCCCGAAGGGAGATAAGGATAAACACCCCAATTACCCGAATACCATGTCTCCGCCGCATCGGGATAAGTATCATATTCCGCTACCCGAATCGGATTACGGGCATTGGTCACGTCAAACACCTGCATGCCGTCGTAATAATGTGACACATATAGCAACCCGTCTTTTACAGCCACATTATGAGGAATTTCATTGTCTCGAAAACCGGGACTGAAAAGTGTCTCCACGTACAAATCGAGCGGGTCGGTCACGTTGACAACTTTCATGCGTGAACCATGCGTTTCATCGCACATAAAAAGATAATCACCATCTTCCGACAACCAGCAGGAATGGTTGTAACCATCTTCTTCGTAGTCGTCCATCGTTCCCAATACAACTGGATTATTGATATCCGTGAAATCACAAACCCACAGCCCTTGGTTCGCGCAGTTCATATAACCGATATTGTCTTCAATATAGGCGTCGTGTACGTATGGCAATGGAAAATCCGGCTTAGGGTAGGTAGCCAAAAACTTTGGATTCGCCGGCTCTGAAATATCGAGCAAGGTAGTCCGGCTGTTGTCTCCCAAAATATAGAGCCTCGCCTGTGAAGAGTCGATGAATATATTGTGACACGTCACCACAAACTCATTGGAATTATAGACCTGCATGGCGGTGTCCGGCAAGTTGCTCATATCGATGATCTGCAAGGTACTGGTACTTCCCTCATCGGCCACACAGTACAAATAGTCGCCGAAAACCTTCATGTCCCGGTGAATGACAAAATGCCCTGCGGCCGCTCCCGCAAAACGGTACTCTTCACTTGGGGCCGTCGGGTCGGTCACATCAATAATATGGATGGCCTCCGTGGAGCCGATAATTGCATATTCGTTGCCATTGTTGGCATAGCCCCACACGTCATTGTAGCGGCTGTTATAGGTTCCGTTGACTACCAGGTCCGGGTCTTGCCAATTGCCCAACGAGCTGGCCTGAAACTGGGAGAAAATCGAACTGGCCGAACAAAGAGTACAAACCAGATATAGTAAAGTAGAACGCATATCAATGATTTTATTAATAGAAATAAGGAAAAGGCAAGGTCGGGAATTAATCATTAAATCAGGCAGTGGAATTTGTAAGTCGGATGGCAAAACAAGATAAATGCTCAAAAACAAGAGAAAACCGATTAACAAACAAAACAATTTAAACCCTTAAAAAACAGTCGTTTACACAATAAAATTTTAAATAAATAACTCATTTTTTTCTTACAAACAAAAATATATGTACCTAAAAAATATGCTGGAGATAAATATGTTTGCCCCGGTAAGTATGATTATAATCCTATGGTTTTTTATAAATTAATAACCATGAAACTGTTTAGAGAAGCCGGCTTCCTTTTTAAATTAAAGACAAGATAGAAACAAGGACAATTACTCATGCGAATCAAGGGTAAAATGGAAGACTTTATAAAAGGATTCGCATAAATCATGGTGATCATTAGCAACCACCATGATTTACACTTACGCTCAGTTCTTACAGCCCCAGTGCAGCTGGGTTCATGCCCATGTTTGAAAATCCTCCGTCGTGGAAAAGGTTTTGCATGGTGACCATTCTCGACAGATCGGAAAAAAGGAACACGCAGTAGTCCGCACATGCTTCGGCCGAAGCGTTGCCCAGCGGCGACATTTTATCGGCATAATCGAAGAATTCCTTGAATCCTTTTACACCACTCCCCGCCGTCGTCCAGGTTGGTGACTGGGAGACGGTATTGACCCGTACTTTATTTTTCGCACCAAAATGATATCCAAAGCTGCGGGCAAAACTTTCCAGCAGGGCTTTCGATTCCGCCATTTCATTATAATCAGGAAAGACCCTTTGCGCAGCAATGTAGGTCAGTCCAACAATACTGCCCCAGTCGTTCATCTGGTCGTTTTGATACAGTGCCTGCATCACCCGGTGGAAGGACATTGCGCTGATATCGAAAGTCTTGTGCATCCAATCGTATTTGACGTTGGTGTACTCTCTTTTTTTGCGGACGTTTAGTGACATTCCGATGGCGTGGAGTACAAAGTCAATTTTACCTCCAAAATGTTCCGTTGATTTGGCGAACAGGTTGGCCAGGTCTTCATCTGAAGTGGCGTCGGCCGGAACGATGGGGGCATTTACCTTTTCACCCAGCTCGTTTATTTTTCCAAAACGCAGGGCAACGGGTGCGTTGGTAAGCATTAGTTTAGCTCCTTCTTCGTGGCAGCGTTCGGCCACTTTCCAGGCGATGGATTGATCGTCGAGGGCACCGAAGATGACGCCGTTTTTTCCTTGTAGTAGATTATTTGCCATAGTCTCTTTAATTGCTGTTTGCTATCGGCAATTAGCGATTATTATGATCAGGCAAATTGCCAATGGCCAATAGCAAACAGTCAAATTGATTTGCAAGTGCAAAGGAAGTAAATTTATTCTTTAATTTGCACCAATGCGAGATCTCTACCTCACCAACCGCTTTTTTGGTATATTCGGCAGCGTTGCACTTTTTTTTGTGCTGGCTTATTGGGTACCACTCTGGTTTCCGGTGGCAATAACTTTATTTATGCTGTCCGTCGCGATTTGTGTGGTCGATGTTTTTTTATTGTTTCAAAATCGCATTTCTCTTTCGGTCAAAAGAAAGTTGCCAAAATTGCTTTCCCTCAGTGATGCCAACCGCATTTTATTGGAAATAAAAAACAATTCGCCAAGAGCACTCGACCTGACCATTATTGATGAATTACCGGTACAGTTTCAGGAGAGGGACTTTACGATCGACATGCATTTAAATGCCGGCGAGGAAAAAGTATCCAGCTATGAATTGAGACCGGTGAGCCGGGGGGAATATGAATTTGGGATCATCAATATTTTTGCTTCCACCCATTTAAATTTAATACAGAGGCGCTTTCGGCTTGGCGAAAAAATGAAAGCCCCCGTTTATCCATCTGTCATTCAAATGAAGCAGTATGAAATGCTTGCTTTCAACCGTTTGTCATCACAGGAGGGCATCCGGAAAATTCGCCGTATTGGTCACAGCTATGAATTTGACCAAATAAAAAATTATGTGCGGGGCGATGACTACCGGAGCGTGAACTGGAAAGCGACGGGCCGCCTCAGCAAATTGATGGTCAACCAATATGAGGACGAACGCTCGCAGCAGGTCTATTGCCTGATCGATAAAAGCCGGGCCATGAAAATGCCGTTCAATGACCTGAGCCTGATCGACTATGCCATCAATACCAGCCTGGCCATTTCTAATATAGTCTTGAAAAAATATGACAAAGCCGGCCTCATTACTTTCTCCGATAAAATAGGCGCTACCGTAAAGGCAGACCGCAAAGCGAATCAGTTAAATAAAATATTGCATGCTCTCTACAAGGAAAAAGAAAGGCCGCTCGAAGCCAATTATGAACTACTTTATCACATTGCCCGCAAATTGATCAATGGCCGCAGCCTCATTTTATTGTACACCAATTTTGAAAGCATGTATGCCCTCGACCGGGTACTGCCCCTTTTGCGCCGCATCCATAAATTTCACTTGCTGATCGTGATATTTTTTGAAAATACAGAAATACAGGATTTTGTAAAAAAAGAAGTGCAGACCGTGCAGGGCATTTATACCAATACGATTGCCCAAAAATTTCTTGCCGAAAAAAGGGCCATGGCCCAAAAGCTCAACCAGCACGGCATCCAAACCATTCTTACCCGCCCGGAAGACTTGTCCATGAATACCATCAATAAATATTTGGAACTAAAATCGAGAGGGATGATTTAGGCAGTAAGTGTGCGGATTTATCAACTTAGGATCAAATGTTCGCTAAGTTGGCGCCGCAGTCGGCCTATCGGCCGCCCGGCACAGTCTGGGGTCTGAGGGGCAGTTGTTTTGAAATCAGTACAAGTAAGCATTAATTTAAGGGACAAAAAAATGTCATTTTTCGTGCTATTTATTTTTGCCCAGGCACCCAGGCACTTACTTGAATTATTTAACTGAAGCTCCCTTCGTTGTACCATTTTTTGGGCCACACATTCTATGAATGTTTTTCGAAAGAAAGGCTGGAGGCTGACGAACTGAAGATTGAATCAGCCGAAATAACGCATAAGGTACGAAATGATATTGTACACATTTTCCCGGGCGTAGGTGGCGGTTGCCTTATCGGTCAGGTATTCTTCCGACTCCATCATATTCATGGTCGTGATGAAAATAAAGTTGGAGACGAGGGAGATAAAAATAACGCGGCGTTCAGAGTAAGGAATATCGTATTTGCGAAAATATTTCAATAAATATTTACTGATATAAATAGCCATCTGACGGATATTGTCAGCACTCATTTGTTCGGTATAAGTCTCCTGGGTTTTGAGTATAGAACGATAGTATTGCCGGAGGCTACGGTGTGCCAGTTTCATGGCAAGGTTGTAGCGGCCGGACATGATGGCGCCGTCGATTCGTGCCAGGTCCTTATTGAGTCTTTCTATATTCCAGAGATAAGCCATTGTTGAGTTGCCCTTTTGGGGTGGAAATTATATGTCGCAAATATATTTTGAATAACGTTTCAAAAACAAAATTGTCAAGCAATACTTGTATTTTTTTAAAAAAAAATTGTTCCAAAAGAAATCAACGGGATGCACAGGGCTCGGAAATTGTCGAACAAGGCAGGGTAACGAAATTGCTGTTTGCAAATTTTAAAACAGGTGCGCTGCCCGGCTTTGTTTTATTTTGAGCAGGTGTTTTTGGAGAGGAAAATGAATGATTCAGGAAACACCCCAATCGAAAAAATTATTGCCCGTTTGTAACCAGGTTCCAATTGTCGGCCGTCCAAACCACCGACAATCAAATTTGACCTTTTAGCAACTTGGGCAAAAATGGGTTGGAAAAGTCCGGCCCATTTTCTCAACAAAATTTATTTATCATGGGAGAAGTAATAGGTTTGGTAGCTGTCATCGGCGTTATTACCGCGACAATCGTTATTGCATATCTTTTTTTCAATTCCCGTCACAAAGTGCGGATGGCTTTGATCCAGCATGGAAAGGAAGCTTCCATTTTCAAGGAGCAGCGCAATGGCTCATCCGGCCTAAAATACGGGCTGCTCATGACCGGCATCGGACTTGGGCTATTAGTCGGCATGATGCTGGAAGCATTGATGAGCACCGATTCGCCCGTTCCTCATTTTTCAATGATGTTGATTTTAGGCGGGCTTGGCCTGGTCGTTTATTATATAATTACCAGACGAAAAGAAGAAAGCGAATTGATTTAAACAATCGCAAAAAACGGCAATAAAAAATGCCCCCCGGAACTCATTCCGGGGGGCATTTTTTTTTAAAACACTTACGGTTATTCTGGCTCGAAGCCAAGAACGATGTTGAAGGTCGACAAGCCTGAAAGCGTTCGTTCCACCCCATCCTTGTCAAAACCGACACCGTAATCAAATCCGAGTACCCCGAACATGGGGAGGAATACCCTCAACCCACCACCGACTGAGCGTTTCATATCGAATGGGTTGAAATCCTTGCTCCGGCGCCATACATTACCCCCTTGTACGAAGGTGTGAAGGTAGATTGTCGAGCTTGGATTCAATGACAGTGGATACCGGAGTTCCAACGTTATTTTTTCATAAAGGGGCGTAGCCGCAATTCTTCCGGTAGGAGAAATATTATTTTCAAAATCTTGTGGATTATACCCCCTCATCGAAATGATTTCCGTGCCGGTGAAGAACCCAAACTGCTGGTTGTTCAAACCGTCACCCCCTAACTGGAAACGCTCGAAAGGCGTGATACCGATGTCATCATTATAAGTACCGATGAACCCAAACCTGGCAGAAGCCTTGATGACTAACTTGCCAACCAACGTCTGGTACCAATCGGCATTAATTTTCCACTTGTGATATTCCAGGAAATTGAATCGTTCTTCCGGCGGGAGATCCCGGTAGTTTCTGCTCGAAAACAAAGAGTAAGGTGGAGTCAGCTGCACGGACAATGAAACCCTAGAACCTTCCTGAGGGAATATTGGATTGTTGATCGTACTTCTGGCGATGGTTTGGGTGACACTGAAATTACGGAAATTACCGTCCGAGACCGTCTCTCCCCTATCAGTGACAAACAGGTTGGCAGAATTATTACTCAGGTAATTATTCAGGTTTATATTCTGCAAATTGAAGGCCGCCGAGTAGACGAAGTTGTCGTCAGGGAACTTCAGCCTGGTGCCAATGCTTATCGTTACCCCTAAGTTGATGAGGCTGCCGAACAATTCACTGTTTTTGTCAAAACCATTGGTCAGCCGGGAGAGAAAAGCCGCCACGGTCAGCGAGTTGGGTTTTTTACCGCCCAACCAAGGTTCCGTAAACGACATATTATAAGATTGGAAAAACCGCCCGTTGGTCTGTGCCCTGACGGACAACCGCTGTCCGTCGCCTTGTGGTAATGGGCTCCAGGTACTTTTGTCAAAAATATTCCGGGCAGAAAAATTATTGAAAGCCACTCCGAGCGTACCGATCACTCCCCGTCCTCGGCCACCCCAACCAGCCGAAAGTTCCAACTGGTCAGATGGCTTCTCCTCCACGGTATATTCAATGTCAACGGTTCCTCGCTGTGGGTTGACAGGTGTATTGATGCCAAGGTTCTCCGGGTTAAAGTAACCAAGGTTGATAATTTCCCTTTGGGAGCGGATAATATCCGAGCGACTAAACTTGGCACCTGGGATCGTCCTCAGCTCCCTCCGCACCACGTGCTCGTGTGTCCGGTCATTCCCTTTGATCACTACTTTGTCTATGGTCGCCTGGGGGCCTTCAAAGATGCGCAGCTCCAAATCGATGGAGTCGTCGGTGACGGCCACCTCTACCGGATCGACACTGAAAAACAGGTAACCATTGTCCATGTAAAGTGAACTGACATCACGTCCATCCTGGCTGAACTGGAGGCGTGTTTCCAACAATTCGTTATTGTACACGTCTCCTTTTTTGATTCCCAAAATATTGTCCAGCGTTTTAGTATCATAGATGGAGTTGCCTTTCCAGCTGATATTTCTAAAATAATATCGATTGCCCTCGTTCAGGTTGAGATGCACCATCAACTGTCCCTTTTCATTCCTCCAGATACTATCTGAGATTATCCGTGCATCACGGAACCCAACGTTGTTATAGTGAGTAACGATTGCTTTTTTATCCTCTTCATAATCAGCTTTGATCAGTTTGGAAGAAGATAGAACCCGCCGTTTGCGGCGGGTATTTTTCATCAGGTTGCGGAGCTTTTTCGACTTGATGCTTTCGTTGCCGCTGAATGTCAAGTCCTTAATTTTCACTTTCCCTCCTTTATCGATGTCAAAAATGAGCCTGATGGAGTTGATACGTGAGGAATCGATTTTTTCGATGACATCCACATCTACATCGAAGAAACCTTTCTCGATAAAATATTTTTTGATTGAAAAGGCAGCATTGGACTTAACACTTTCAGTTACAATCCCCCCTTTTATCAAATGCCGGTTGACCTGCTCGTTCAAGTCGTCATGCGACCCCTTCTTCACCCCTTTGTAAGAATGAGTAGTCAGGCGTGGACGCTCCTTTACGAGTATCTCCAAAAACACTACATCACCGATGGTCTTCTCTTTAAATATCTGTACGTCCGTAAAAAGGCTTAACTTCCAAAGTGCCCTGAGTGCTCGGGGAATATCTCCACCGGGAACCCTGATCCGGTCACCAACCTTAAACCCCGCAATGGAGATGATCGCGTTTGCATCACTGTATTTAGCCCCTGTTACTGTAACGCCGCCAATCTCATAATCCTTGGGAGAGGTGTAATCAAGTACCGGAATAGAGTCCTGTCCGATTTGCTGGGCCTTTACGGGCGAGTAATTCAAACACAGCAGGAACGAGAAAACGGCCATCCAACCCAGGATGGGTTTCTGTATTTTATTGCCTTCCACTTTATTATTGTTTAGTAAAATATTTTTGATCATGTTGAAAGTCAGCTTAGCCCGATAGATTCGGAAAGGTTTTTCGAAAAAGATTGCAAAGAAACGCAGGTTTGACGA
The DNA here is from genome assembly GCA_039819485.1 of Bacteroidota bacterium. Classification (GTDB taxonomy): domain Bacteria; phylum Bacteroidota; class Bacteroidia; order Chitinophagales; family Saprospiraceae; genus UBA6168. The sequence goes on from JBCBRY010000043.1 coordinate 9,164, forward strand.
AACTCGCGTGCCTACTTGTTAATTTATGTAGGAATTGTCTTTTGATCAGCCTCTCAGGAAAGTGGGAACAATGTAGGTATTGGTTGTATGACATAGTGTTTCCTCCCGCTGTTTATGCTCAAAAAAGATATTACTCCGACACTTGCTCGCTGGTTTTGCCGAAACGGCGCTCCCTGTTTTGAAAGTTGAGAATGGCTTCGTAGAGATGTTCTTTCCGAAAATCTGGCCAGAGGGTTTTTGTAAAGTATAACTCGGCGTATGCAATTTGCCACAAAAGAAAATTACTGATTCGGGTCTCACCACTCGTCCGGATGAGCAGTTCAGGGTCTGGCATCCCACCAGTGGCAAGCGCAGCAGAGAAAGCCTTTTCGTCGATATCCGCCGGGGCCAATTTGTCGGCCCTGGCAGCTTTTGCCAGTTGTTGTACTGCCTGGACAATTTCCCATTTGGCGCTGTAGTTGAGCGCCAAAACGAGGGTCATCCGGTCATTGTCTTTAGTATTTTCGATAGCTTCCAACAATGCTTTATAGCTCTTGTCGGGCAGCTTGCGAATATCTCCGATGGCCCGCAGGCGGATGCTGTTTTTATTAAGTGTTTTGACTTCTTTCCTGATCGTATCGACCAGCAACCTCATCAAAGCATTGACCTCAGTAACCGGCCGATTCCAGTTTTCAGTCGAAAAAGCATATAAAGTCAGGAATTTCACCCCGAGTTCAGCAGCAGCTTCTGTTGCTTCGCGCACTGCTTTGACTCCATTGCGGTGCCCGAATACGCGCGGCATGCCCTTCTGTTTTGCCCACCGGCCATTCCCATCCATGATGATGGCAATGTGCTCTGGCAATTTTTCTATATTTATTTGCGACTTTAAATCCATTGATGATATGGCCACTCTCATTTCTCAAAAAGGGATGCAAAGGTAAGAAAAGAGCCGTTCGATAACTTGTATATTATATTTTACTTGCGACAGACAGCTCGATACTACAAAAGATAAATGTGTCTTATTGCTGAATTCCTCCCCGTATGTTTACTTTTGCAGCGACCACCTATAAATAACACCAATCCCATCCATGTACGATTACGATGTAATAATCAGCTTTGTCACGGCCTTCACACTCACCTATTTTGTCATTCCTCCGATCATTAGGGTTGCGCTCAAAAAGAATTTGTACGACGTACCAGTAGCCCGGAGCTCCCACACCAAAGTGACGCCACGGCTGGGTGGCATAGCCATTTTTGCAGGTACTATTTTTTCCATCATGCTATGGACTCCGTTCGACATTTACCACAACGACCTGCAATACGTACTTTGTGCTTTCATATTGATCTTTTTGGTAGGTGTAAAAGACGATATTGACGGGATTGCCCCTTCAAAGAAACTGGTTGTTGAAATACTGGCAGCCGTGATACTGATCTTCAAGGCAGGCGTAAAAATTTCCAGCCTGCACGGCATCATGGGCATTGAATCCATCGGCGACTTCTGGAGCACGGTCTTGACCGTTTTTACGGTTATCGTGATTATCAATGCCATCAATCTCATCGATGGCATCAACGGTCTTTCAGGCAGCCTGGTCATTGTTATCACAGGTACATTGGGTGTCTGGTTTTTGTTGATCGAGCAGTATGACCTGGCCATCATGGCCGTTTCTGCTGCCGGCGCCACTGCCGCTTTTTTAAAATACAACTATTCTCCTGCGCAGATCTTCATGGGCGATACCGGAGCTCTTTTGCTAGGGCTTATCTGTTCAATACTGACCATCCACTTTATTGAGATGAACAGCAGCCTTGTTGACAATCCCTATAAAATAAATGCAGCCCCTGCGGTAGCCATCGGCATCCTGATCCTTCCGCTGTTCGACACATTGCGGGTATTTCTCACCCGTGCATTGAGGGGAAGGCACCCATTGCACCCGGACCGCACGCATATCCATCACCTGATGCTGGATTCTGGCCTAGACCACACGCAGGCTACTTCGATTTTGGTAATTGTAAACATTTTCTTCATTGCGCTGGTCTTCCTGCTGCAAGAATACACGGAGAATACCTTGCTCATCATCCTGCTACTGGCAGGTATCGCCTCCATAATGGTTGGGGGGCTTTATTATCAGGTGAACCGAAAAAACAAAATCACTGCTGCCGGTGCCATAAAAAAAGACCGCAACTCTGCCGTTCGCAGAGAGCGGTCGCACCCAGAACATACATGAGAAAACTACTATACGCTTTTGGTTTTTGGGTTCCCGGTCCATAAATTACAATACGGGATTTCGCTTCGCTCCATTTGGTTTTTAATTAGAGATTGCGTGTTTTCATTTCATCACAAAAGTGGTTTTTGGGGCGGCTAAGGATTTTTGAAAACAGTCGGGTCGTTTAGTGTTCTCCAAGTTGTTTAATTCTTCATTTTTTAAAGAGGTCAGAACGCTTCGCTTTCAGAAGTCAGAAGTCAGACGGGGCTCACTACCACACAGCAAAAAACACAGTTTCCAAATCTGACCTCTGATAAAAGAAAGACCTATTTTCTGACCTCTCTTATGTGTAATCTCTCATTGTTCATCCAAAGTGTGGAGGTGGTACTTTTCAATAATGCCCACCAAAGTTTGTTCGTAATGCTTGGCCGTGGCATAGCCCAGTTTTTTCAGGCCTTTTGCCCATTTTTTATAATCGTTTCCATGTTTCAGCAGCGGCTTGTACCGTCCATTGACGATCATCTTGCTATGTGCCCGCCAGCTCTCCCAGGCGGAACCGTATTTGCGGAAAAAATCTTTGTGGCTGTCGTCCCCGAAGTTGGTGCAATGCCCTTTCTTACAGGTTTTTGAAAAGCACTTGATACCAAAATGATTGTTGTTTTTTCTGGAGAGTGCGCTATGCCCGGAGTTACTTTCCACAATGGCCTGTGCCATTTTAATGCTTGCCGGAATACCATACCGCTCCTTTTCGGCAATCGCTACGTCCTTAAAACGGCGCACATAAGCCTTAATCTTTTTATCCTTGGCATTGTCACCAGGCCCTTCGGCGAAATAATCTTTTTTCTCCTCTGAAAAGATAGAGAACAACCCTCCTTCCCCTTCATCCTTCTTTTCCTTCAGGACAACTTCTTCTGCAACAGCCGCACTGCCGAACTTTGCCGTTTGGGCAGCCTTTCCCATGCCCACACTAAAAGACAAATCCTCCTTAAAAGCCATGAAGCCCAGGGCAAGAACGACTATCAGTTTGGTCCAAGGCAGGCGGACCTTGCTCGGCGCTACAGCCGTATGTTTATAAAACTGGTACTTAGCCAGCACAATTAATTTATCAATAAGACGGGCGACCTTGCGCAATGCCCAGACGATGACCATGCCCGGTGCGGACAACTCATGGTTGGCATGGGTTACGCCTCCCTTCTTGGTTCGGAAGCCCGACCTTTGGCCTCCAAAGCTGGTATCGGAAAAGAAACTTTTCTGTTGATTTGGTGTCATGATTTTCACGGTTTAGAAAACTATTTGTATCTTCGGACTCACATTTGCAAATTCTTGTTGCATATTTAAACTTATGATGCAAATTTAAAAACATTTTGTTTTTAAAACCAAATATTTTTTAAAACTTTTTTATTTAAAAATGGGTAACTTCTCGGAAAACATTGTCAATCAGCGGTTTAGAAAGGTATTTTCGGCACTCGAAGAAAAGCGGCTCATCAAAGGCAAATCAGACATAGCCAAAAAATTAGGCACATATAACCATGTGATAAACAGCATTTTAAAAGGAGATCGGAACATTACAGTAGAACAATTAACCAAAATGTTTGACATTTATGGAATTGACGCCAATTTCATGTTCGGCCTTCACGACGAAATGTTTACTGCTTCTGAAGACGGGATTCCCACCTTCTCCAAAGACGACCGATTTTTCGGCGGAAGGCCCAATATTTCATTGGTTCCTCAGCGAGCCATGGCGGGGTATGCACTGGAGCATCAGGACGAAAGCTATCTCGCCGATCTTCCTAAATTCTCCATCCCCAACCTGGAAGGCCAATTGCTCGCCTTTGAAATCAATGGCGACAGCATGTACCCCACCATCACCAACGGGGATGTGGTCGTCTGTGAACCATTGGAAAGAGGAGACCCCCTTCGGGACAACAATGTCTATGTAGTAGTTACCGACGTGGTGGTAGCCAAGAGAATCCAACAGATAAAAGGCGAAGACAGCAGCTCAGACCAACTGCGCCTGATCTCCGACAACGGCCAGGTCTATAAACCGTACGAAGTCGACTTGCAGGATATAAGGCAGATCCTCAGGGTAAAATGCCGCCTGACCTCCTATGCCATCAGCTAAACCTGGTAGAGGGCAATGGGTAGAGATTAGAGGGACATAAGCCATATCTCTCTACCATCTACTCTCTACCTACTATCTACCCTCTACCAAAAATGCACCTAACATCATTCTACAAAAGATTAGGTTACCTGACTTGGCTGGTAATGCTGGCCATGGCAATGATGTTTTATCAGGAACGAGCTTTTTTTATGGATGCCGGTTTCCAATTGTTCAACATGATCAACGAGCAAAGCATCCAGATTTACCATTATCGCTTTATTACAGCCGTTCCTCAAATTATTCCTTATTTATTAATGAAAATAAATGCCCCGCTATGGGCACTGGCCATGGCTTTTTCCATGTCCTATATTTTATTTTTTTTATTGGTTTACCATGTATTGGTGCAGCATTTAAAAAACATAGAGCTGGGGTGGGTGCTGATCTTTTTATTCACGCTGATTTCGCTAGATACTTTTTATCACATGCAAAGCGAATTTTACCTCGGCCTCTCTTTGTTGATTTTATCCTTTGGTATTATTTTGCACAATACCGATCTAACATCCAAATGGCAATTTCCCGCTTTATCCGCCCTATTGTTTACGGTGGGGTTTTCCCATAAATTATCACTAATATTTTTTATTTTTCTTTGGTTGTTTTTTTTATTGAACAAAAAGGAATTAAGACACAAGCGATATTATTTTTTATTGGTTTTATTTTTCGCCATCACAGCATTTAAGTCCGTTTATTTTACCAATTGGTACGAGGCCGCCAAACAGGTAGACTTTAAAAATCATTTTCTGGAATACTTCCCAAACTTCCACACACTACCATCAAATATGGTATTTTTAAAAAGATGCATTTTTCATTATTACATGTTGCCTATATTGCTGCTCTCCGCGAGCATTTTTTATGTTTCTAAAAAACAGTGGCTGAAGCCGGTTATGATATGGGCGTTCACGATCGGTTTTATTTTATTATATAATATTTCAGACACCAGGGCCGCCAACCGTTTTTATTCAGAGGTCTCTTATTTACCTGTAATTATTTTCGCAACCGTTCCTTTTTTATTTGACATGGTACCCGTTCTAATTAAAAAAATAAAATGGCTACCCTTTATTTTTATCGGCATTTTAATATTACGCCTCACAACAATTGTCAACAACCAACAGGTATTTGAAAATAACTTTAACTGGATCGAATCACAATTGAACAATTCTGAAAAACTGAATACAAACCGTTTTTTGTTAACGAAGGAAAAAGCCCCACTTGACACGATCCTAATGGAATGGGGTGTCCCGTTCACCGCCATGCACCTCTCTGCAATTGAACATCCAAAAAACGCGAAGACCCTTTTAATAATGCCAGACTTTAATTGGTATGAAAATAAAATAAAAGAGAATGATTTATTTTTCTCCCCTTTTCATAAAGTGTTTAAAAACGAGGAATTAAATAACGAATATTATGATTTGGAAAATGGAAATTATATTTTAATTGATAATTGAATTTATTATTTAAATAAAGCAAGATTAAAAATATGATTTTCTGGAACACCCTGCAAAATAGACTAACCACTGGAACCAGCTCTCGATTTTTGCCGGCATTTCCAAAGTGAATTCGGGATAAACTCACCGGCAAAAATCGAACAAGGAGTTTTAGGGGGGACAAAACACATTTAAGTCAATCGGTTATACATATTCTCATAATCCTTGGCTGACCGTTCCCATGAAAAATCAACCTGCATGATCCTTTCTCTCAAGCCATCCATCACTTCTTCATTGGCATATACACGGGAGGCCCGATAGACAGCCATGGCGGCATCATCTACGGTGAAATGGTCAAAGCGGATCCCCCTGCCACCATTTTCACCGATATCGGGAATGGTGTTCCGCAACCCGCCCACACTTCTGACAATCGGCACGGTTCCATAACGACACGCATACATTTGGTTCAGGCCACAGGGCTCAACACGGGAAGGCATGATCAGGAAATCTGACCCGGCGTACAATTGGTGGGCGAGTGCCTCATTGTACTCCAGCGCCACATCAAAATACCCGGAAAGCTGGCTCCTCATACCACCGAAGGTATCCATCAGGTCTTTTTCGCCAGTACCTAAAACGATGAAACCGACTTTGACTCCACTGCCCAATGCTTTTCGGATAGCATCGGGCAAGAGATCGGCCCCTTTCTCTTTCACCAACCTTCCAATGAATGTGACGATTGGCAAATCGGGAATGATGCGGAATTTATCCAATAAGCGCGCCTTGTTTTTTGCCTTATAACTTTTAATGTCTTTGCCATCGAACGGGTGAGCGATCATTGAATCTGTGGCGGGGTCCCAGACTTCTGTATCAATGCCGTTAATGATCCCATGTGCCTTATGCATTTCGCTATTGATCAACGGCTCCATTCCATTGGAGTCGTACTTGAGTTCATCAAGATAGCCCGGCGATACCGTCGTCAACTGCCAGCAGCACTTGATACCCGCGGCCAACGGGCAAATGGTATCTGCCCAGTCAAGCAGGCCTCTCGCCCCCGCATCAAACATGGGCAACAGGTCATAATTATTCCAACTGAATGATCCATTATATGCACCATTATGGATGGTAAAAACGGTTGGCATATGGCGTAGTGACTGAAATTCAACGCAATGTTTGACCATAAACGGAATGAGTCCGACATGGTGATCATGGCAATGAAGAATTTCAGGTTTCCACTGCATATCGACCACCCATTTTAGCACAGCTTGCTGAAAGCACAAGTAACGCTCTACTTCGTCACCATACCAACCACCTCCCGGATCGCCATAAACGCCGGGGCGGTCAAACTTTCCAGGGATATTGGCTACGTATAGCGGAAAGCCCAGATCAGCACTGGTCACTTCCTCAATGGCGAACCAGATGTTTTCCCCCCTTAATCTTATATGTTGTGAAAACACCTGCCGGTACTGTTGTTTGTTCAGCCATTTGGTACCGAATTTTGGCATAATGACGGACGTGCTCACACCTGCCCGGTTGAGGTAAATGGGCAGGGCTCCCACTACGTCGCCCAGGCCACCATATTTGGCAGCGGGGTAACATTCCATGCTAATGTGTAGTACTTTCATTTTTTATCAGAAGTCAGAGGTCAGAGGTCAGACTGCTTCGCTAACAGACAGATCTCTTAAGTAATTCTGACCTCTGGCAGCGAAGCGGCCTGACCTTTGACCTCTAAAATTATTTATCAAAAAATAACCACTTGACCGCTTTGGGGAATTCTTCTCCCCAGCGGTTTTCATCGTGACCGCCTTCCGGGTCGATCGACATGTTGAACTCAATTTTCGAACTGTTCAGCCCTTTCCGTTCAAGGGCCGCTTTCAACCTTTGAATATTTGGGACCATTGTTTTACTCTCTTTGCCTCCAGCGTATAGGTAGATTTTGGTGTAAAAAGGATTAAAAAAATCGATGGCCTGAAAATAGATTTTGGGTGTCAGCCAGAGAGATGGGGAAAAGACCATCATTTTGCCATATACTTCAGGATAAATCAGGCCACTGTAAATGCTGATGAGCCCGCCCATGCTGCTTCCCCCAATAGCTGTGTTCTGCCGGTCGGGACGCGTACGAAAGTTTTGATCCACATAAGGTTTCAGTTCTTCCGCCATAAAACGGGCGTATTGCCTTCCGTAGCTGGCGCCGAACTTGGTCACCTCTGGAGGGGAGAATTCCCGGATCCTCTCTTCTTCCGCGTGATCGATGGCTACCACAATAAGACCTCCTTTCCCTTCTGCTGCCAGTTTGCCCATTCTCTGGTCAACGTGCCAGTTGCCAAACGGCGAACGGTGCTGCAAAAGGTTTTGGCCATCCTGTAAGTAAAGTACGGGATAGCGTTTTCTTCCTTGATCGTAGTCATGCGGCAACATGACGGCAATGCGCCGTTCCCTTCCGAGTGGCGGCGACTCCACCTCGTGGCTGATGATCTTTATTTTAGGTAAAAAAGAATGGCTCATGAAGTGCCAAAAATAGGGAAACTAAAATAGAAGTTGTCTAGGGTTTTTCATTTGAACTTAAAAAGCTCCTTTTTAAGAAGCTTTTTCTTTTTCTCTGATCATTTTAATTTCCCTAATGGCATTTTTCACCCAAACAAACCAGATAAATACCAGCACCGGATAGGCTATTACAACCGCCGAATGATAGTGCATGGCAGCCGCCAATTCAAAATGGTGCATGTGCTGGACGGCCCGGGTCATGCCGCAGCCCAAACATTCAATGCCAAAGATTAACCGGGACGGGCATAAGATAACCCCTCCTTCCCCATCGAAAAAACCGGCAGGCAACAGCCACAGAACAAACGGCGTACACAGTAACAAAACCAACCAGGGCCATTGGAAGTACTTTTTCTTAAACATGCTGCGAGTTGAATGTTGGGTTATTGGGTTATTGGGTTATTGGGTTATTGGGTTATTGGGTTATTGGGTTATTGGGTTATTGGAAAATGTAAATTAATTAACTGGGATTGTATTTGTATTAATGAAAAAAAGCTGAAAACCCTGACCGGGCATTCAGCTTACTCTTTGTGGGGATCAATTTGAATATTAGTAATAATCGCCCATTTTGATCATACAAAAGACAAAGCCTGGCAGCCAAAACAAAATGTACAGCAATAAGGCAACCCACCAGTTGTCACCATACCAATCATCCAGTAAGCCCATGGCCAGCCAGCCTAAAAAGAAAATACTGAGCACGATGTAGGCTCCCTGAGGCATATCGCTGCCCTTCTTATTTTTTTTCATCAGGAATTTCTTCGCCAGTTTTAATTTCATTTTTTTGAAGAAACCCATTTTTTTCTTGCCCTTTTTTTTGGCCACTTTTTTTAAGTGCTTTTTTTGCTGGCTGTTGTATTCTTTTAATGAGCTCACAAGAACTGGCCCTTCAACAGCATTTGCGGTTTTGATCGCAGCTTGACTATTAAAAGCGAATAGAAAAAAAAGTAAAAAATAACATGCTTTTTTCATAGTTGATAAATTGATGGTTTAAATTAAATTGTTTGTGATGAAAAGCAGTTTTGTTTATTTTCCAAAAGTAGTATTGCAACATTAGACCTTCCCTAAAATCAAGGAATTGTAAAATTGCAAGTCATTGATTTTCAGCCCGAAGCAGTTTTCCATTTTCATTACTCCCTAATTCAAAAAACCTCTTCTGCCTGGCCGGCAACTTCAAATTTAATGAATGCCAATTTCCCAAAAAAACAGAAGTTTGGAAAACTGAATATTAGATGATTCAAACAGGAAGCAACCCCTAGGGAGGAATACTGCCAAAAAGTTTAACAAAGCGAGTTCAATTACCCCCACTGTTTTCGAGTGCGATTTTATTCAAAATTTTCACCGTTATCAAATAAGTCGGTTTCACCCCGTCAACGCCCAATGCACCAGAGGCCAAAGTATGGCCGGTGACCAGTGGATTGTCCGACGCATAATAGGCATAGCGGAGGCGCACGTTTGGGTCGATACTGTTTCGAATTTTGGAAGCGGCCTGAATGGCTTTTTGGTAATGTGCCCCTTCCATTTCCAGACCGATAGCTTCCCATGAGGATTTCAGGAAATAACGGAGAATGTCTTTGTTTGATAGTGATGTGCCCAACACCGTAATCATCGGCCCCTCGCAGACGCCCAGTCCGTTTTCCTCAAAATCTTTGGCCGTAAAATCGTTTTCAAAAGGATAATTATCGGCAGTTCCTTCAAAGACATGTGCTGTTGGAACCATGATATCGCCCTTGCCCCCCATCAAGATGCCTGCTTTGCCCATGATAGAAATGGAAGCAATATTCATGGGGATTTTTTCATCGGGCACAGGTTCGAAGGGCTTTAACAATTCGTCCATCACCTCATAGGCCTGCTCGCCAAAGGCATAGTCCATCACGACGAGGACGGGCTTGTTGTTATTGATAAAATCCTGGGTCCATGAAATAGCTGCCGGGAGCTTTGCCACATCGATTTTAGTGGTGTCAAAAATCTGCACCGTCAGGTTCGTGCCGCTACTATCTTCCAGCTGGCACATACCGTTTTCGTGGGCATACTCTTCTACAGCTTTCCGCCAGCCGCTGTTTTCCGGGAGGCTCAGTTCTGCAGCCAGTTCTTTCAGTCCCATCCCTTCGGCCTCTTCGATGGCCGCATGGGCATACAGGGAGTTCATGACGCTGTGCGGATTGGAACTGATGATGTGGATCGGCCGGTCGAACCAATTTTTCTTGTAGATAAACTCCTTGATGTTGTCGGCCCAGAGCTCTCCGTAAATATGGTGCCCGATCTTTTCCCGCAAGGCAGAGGAGAAGGTGATTTCCCGGTCATTGTCATCCACTGCTTCTTCAATGGCCAGTTTGCCTAAATAATAAATAATATGAAACAGGCTGTTGACATCCGACGCCTCCTCAAATTTTTCTACTGCCGCAAACGTTTCATCAAAAGTGCGGCCGATCAAAGTGGCCAGGTAAGTACTGGCCACCTCTTTGCTAAATTGCCCTCCTGCTTTTTCCTTCCCAATTATTTTCCGAAGGTTTAGATAATCTCTTTTTTGACGGTTTTTGCTGTCGAGGCCGTTGCGTCGGATTTTTTCCGCCTCTATGTAAAGAAAGGTCAAATGAGTAAGTACATCGTAGATATCGCTCCGTCCTTTGGTTACTTCGATCAGCATTTGCTCTTCATCGATGCGGTAACAGTTCCGCCGGCGCTTAGAAGGAACGATGGGCTCAAAACCCGATTTTTCAAAACCCTCCCGACTGATAAGCCGGATGTACCTGCATTCTTCTATACCGATGGGCAAGCGCTGAAAAACATAAAGCAGCCCTTCCAGTTCAACCCGTTCCGGATCAGCGATAACCCCATAGATTTCTGGCCGTAGCTCCATCATGGCATTGATCATCGCTTCACCGCTGACTCCCAGTGGCTTATAGCCTCCTCTGATAAACAAGTGGCGCATGGCAATATATAATCGCTGGATAGCGGCCCTGGATTCCTGGGCACGGGTACGGTGAAGACTGATATTCATTCGGTAGTATTTGGCTTTAATACTGGCAAGGTTCGAAATCACTGCCACTATAGAGGCCTTTCATCGTTAAATGTTCGTCTGTGTTGCAAATGTGCGGCAAGTTGCTTTGATTTGGGAACATTTAGCTAAATTTGCAGTCTTTACTTTACCATTCAAACCCGATTCTGCTCCACATTTTTAGATTGTCTTACAAACTGCTATTTACAGAACTGCTACTGCCCATCAGTTTTTTGGAACCATTTAAACCGAATTTTGTAGTCATTCTTTCTCCGTTACCGACTAAGTAAGCCAGGTTGCAAACTACCAGAGAGTAGATGATAAAAGTGGAAAGACTATTTTTCTCAAAACCACCAGAAACAATAAGTCAAGACAGAGTAGTCCATCTGCCCTCTTCTACGCAACTGCGTCAATAAAACAAACACCATGAGCAAGCTTTTCCTCCTCGGGCTTATACTCTTATTTTTCACATGGGCACCACTGTCCTCCCAGGTCAGTTATACAGCCCACGATACCATTGTTGAAATTCAGGCGCCGTTCAGGTACGGCACCAATATGGGTGCCTACAATTTTTGGCGGGACGAGCAATTGGCCGACCTCGCAGCCGGCAACCCTGAACTGGAAGTCGAAGGCTTGGGGATTGATGCGCTGCGCCCGCTGCTTTCTGAAAGCTTCCTTGAATACTGGGGTTATGAAATCCGCATCGATGCCTTCAAACATTATGATAAATTGGGCATCAAAGACAACGTCGTTTTTATTGGCTATCCCTCCGAAGCACACCGGGACCAAACCCTTTACTGCCCCGAAGGCCCTTCCGAATTATTTGCCAACATGTATGAGCCCATCTGGGACGATGGTGAAAACGGGACCCCCGTGAACGATGAGAACCATTACGCCCTTTACGTCTGGAAAATGGTCAACTTGTACCACCCGTACGTGAAGTACTGGGAAATCTGGAACGAACCGGATTTCGACTTTGTCGGCGGGTCATCGCTTCCGCCTGGTGAGCCAGGCAGTTGGTGGGATTCCGACCCAAAACCTTGCGAATATGCCCTCCGGGCTCCTGCTCAACATTACATTCGCCTGCTCCGTATCAGCTATGAAGTTATCAAGAGTATTGCCCCCGAAGACTATATCGCCCTTGGTGGCATTGGCTTTCCAAGCTTTCTCGACGTTTTGTTGAGAAACACCGACAATCCTGACGGAGGCAAAGTCGATAGCTTATATCCGCTGCCGGGCGGTGCCTACTTTGATGTGGTCAGTTTTCATTCCTATCCGCACATCGACAACAGTACCCGCGAATGGTCGAACGAGGTAAACGGTTTTGTCTATTTCCGCCATTCTGACCGCTGTATTGATGGGCTGCTGGCCAGGCATGGCCAGTTGAAAAATGTTTTGGCAAAATACGGTTACGATGGATCTCTTTTTCCCAAAAAACAATGGATCATCACGGAAAGCAACATCCCGCGGGTTCAAGTGGACGAATACCTCGGCTCCGATGCTGCACAACGGAATTACCTGATCAAAGCCTTGATCGCCTGCCAGCAAAATGAGATCGACCAGTTCCATGTTTATAGTTTGGGGGATGTAACGATCCCAGGCTATTTTAGTGAATTTCATTCGATGGGCCTGTATTTCGCCCTCGACAGCGTACCACCTTACCAGCAGCGCACGCAGGATGCGGGCTATGCCTATAAGACAACGTCAGATTTACTGAAAGGAAAAATGTTTGACCCGGAGCAAACAGCATTGATGAACCTGCCTGCCGCCGTCAGAGGGGGAGCTTTCAGGGGAGAGGACAACATCTATACTTATGTTCTTTGGGCAAAAACGAATGAAGATCGTTCGGAAACTGCTGAGGCCACCTACCGTTTTCCTGCCTCCTTCAATTTGGCAGACCTCCATCAAAGAGAATGGGACTATTCCGTTCTCGGCATCACCCGGCAGATCGATGCATCGGAGGTAGAATTGACCGGGTCGCCCCGTTTTTTTACCGATAGCCGAACCGACAAGCCCAATGAGCCTCCCCGGAGTATAGAGCTGGAGGCGAATCCCAACCCGTTTGGTCAGGTACTACAGGTAACTCTGAACCTCCCCGATCCTTTAACTTCCAGCCTTGCCATGTACAACATGAACGGACAACTCATCACCCGTTTTTTTTCGGAGACCAAACTGGCGGAAGGATTTCACTATATTCCATTGGACGGGAGTGCGTTCCCGCCCGGTACCTATATTTTGTATTTTGAAGAAACCAAAGGAAGGCAGGTATCGAAAATAGTGGTGAAAAATTAGTTGGACAACTGTATGAATCCAACGTAAATGGCGCAAAAGTAAAAATTACTGCTCCATCGATTCGGGGCTGCCCCCCATCATCAGTTCCATAATTTCAGGACAGGCCTTTTCGAGCGCTTTCGTAGCTTTTTCTTCTGCTTCGGCCCCTTCCACGACACCAAACTTTGCCTCCAGGGCCATGATGCATGACTCACCATCTTTTTGGACTTGCATGGCTTCATCGCGCATTGCCTCCACGCCGGTCTCGTCACCATTTTCCAAGACCTTCATCAACTTATTCTGAAATTCAAACATTGGTTCCATACATTGACAAAACTCTTTGGCCATTTCATCATAGTCGATATCTCCCGCCTTGGTCGTGGTGGGTGCAAGCGTCGAATCTGTATTGCTTTCCTCCACGTTGGATTCTCCTCCTTTACAGCTAAAAAGCAAAAGACCAAGCCCTAGCAGCGTTAGGTAAATAGTATTTTTCATGTTTATTTTATTTGGCATAAAAAAATAAAAAATTGTCAGCTCGGGATAAGTTATTATTTCAATATGCGGTGGATAAAAGATTAGGTCGGCAAAGGTGCGATATTAAATGGATTTGGCAGAACATAAATCAACCTTGTAGATATTCCATCGCCTCACGGACATGTTGCTTTGCTTGTAGTTGCGAGTCAAATACATGTTTTACGATTCCATTTTTGTCGATTACGTAAGTGACCCGCCCAGGCAACAAGCCAAACATGCTACCAGGGACGCCCAATAATTTCCGCGCTTTGTTTTTTTCGTCACTCAACAATGTAAAAGGCAAATCATATCTTTTAGCGAATACCAGGTGCGATGACGGGCTGTCGGCGCTCACCCCGATTACTTCTGCATCGAGGTTCCGTAATTCCGCATATGCATCCCGGAAACTACAAGCTTCGGCCGTACATCCCGGAGTGTCATCTTTCGGATAAAAATAAAGGACAAATGGTTTCCCAAAAAATTGCTCGATGGAGATATTCTCTCCGTGTTGGTTGGGAAGGGTGAATGCAGGTAATTTATCACCTGTTTGAATTTTTTTCGCCATTTTTAAAAATTGCAGGCAGGTTATTTTTCAAAAAAACAATCTGTCTAATTTAAGGAACAATTATTTTTAACGCATTAGGTATGATGCCAATTTCCGCCGGTGCAGTTCCCAAAAATTCACCGTCGGCTTCTGCATATACAGGATGGTTTCCCAGGGGGTTTATTCGAACATTGGTGGCGAAATAAAAGTCCACCTTGGGGTGCCAGCCGATTTTACCTAAATAAAACAGAGGGGAAACAAGCAATACTGCCAAAGGGTTTATTTTTCCGGCGATGGTCATTGCCAGCTTTCCATCATCAGGTTTTGCGTGAGGTACCAACTGCATGCCGCCCCCTGAGTACCGGCAAATCCCCAAATTAACAGTTAGCAGCCGTCCTTCCTTTTTTTGGCCATTAAATAAAATTTCCAGTTCAGGTATTTTATATCTAAATAAACAACGGGCCATCATTTTCAGGTAGAACAGCGAATTAAAAAAAGTTGTTTTTTGCCCCACTGCCTTTTTTGCCACATATCCGTCGTAAGAGAGTCCGGCCACATTTATAAAAAATCGTTTTTCCTTTTTTTCATTTTTTTCATTTTTTTGAAAAATAATAAAACCAATGTCCTGAAAGACCGTTTTTTCTTTTTTAATACAAACAGTCCACTGTTGTAATTTTTTAGGGATGCGATGCGTTTTTATCCAGTCATTGCCAGTACCAATGGGTAGCAGGCCAAAAGTAATTTCGGAAGAGGGACATATATTTTGTTGAAAAATACCGTTGATGGCTTCATGGGCCGTTCCGTCACCACCAACTGCAACAATTTTTCGGAAGTTATTTTTTATGGCTTCTTTGACCAGTTCGGTGATGTGCATTTTCTTTTTTGAAAAACGGTATTGAAAAACAATATCTGCTTTCAGTAATTCGCTGTTGATACTTGCCCATTGCTTCATCACCTTGCCACCACCTGCTACAGGGTTGACAATAAAAATCCATTTTTTATTTTTTTCAAGCGATGGCATGATAGATGAAAAATTAAATTGCTACAGCGGTACAAGTTCAATTTTATTTTTGTCCAAAGCATTTTTAATTAAAAAAATACTGGCCCATAAATCCAACATATTCGATTGATGATGAAAATTTTAATGGTTTGTCTTGGCAATATATGCAGATCTCCTTTAGCTGAAGGAATTTTGAAAAAAAAGGTAGCGGAAAATAATTTAGGCTGGTCGGTTGATTCGGCCGGGACGGGTTCCTGGCACATTGGTGAGTTGCCCGACCGCCGATCCATTTCTATCGCCCGCAGTTATGGCATAGACATCATGGACCAGCGTGCACGTCAATTTAAACCAGCCGACCTTGACCACTACGACCTGGTACTGGCCATGGACAGTTCCAATTACCAGGATATTTCACGGCATGCCAATTCAAAAGAGCAGGAAGGAAAAGTGAAATTAATTATGAATTATCTGACCCCGGGTTTTAATGAAAATGTCCCTGATCCTTATTGGGATGACAATGGGTTTGATAAAGTATTTAAAATGTTGGATAAAGCTTGTGAAAAAATTATTGAGAAGTACCAGTAAGAGATTAAAAACAGCAGCTCGAATTTCTCTGCCAACTCAAATATTTCCATCCATTTTTTAAATGTATCAAAGTTATTTTCTGACCACCTGATCATCCAGCCGGTTCGCCATTTTATGGATACTATTTATGATATGGTCGAGGACAGGCGGATAGTCAACATACCTTATATTTCTATTGTCTTTGCCCCAAATAGCGACAGTCACCACTTTTTTACGATCACCATAAGCGATGGATAAACGGAGCGGAACAGGGGTAGGTTTGTCTCTTTTGCGCCGCATGCAATCAGGATAGGTGCAGTCATAGGCCCGCTCCATTTCATAGAACCCCTGCGCTACTACGTATTCAGCAAACTTTTCCAACTCGGTGCGCGGAATGTATTTTTTAGTGACCATTAGCCCATGCTCCACGGTCTGAATTTCTTTGATCAGCCGGCCGTCAGATTTTATCATTATGAAATCTTTTAGCACTGGATTAATGCCACCGTAATAACCACCGCCAATTAATTCGATATTTATATAGGTTAGGTTCTCTTCCGGAGTATAGACCTCCCTTAATCTATTTCTTTTAAATATGCGTGACAACCAACCCCTTCTTTTTTTTCGGCGAAACGAAACAGGAGCGTTGGGGTCATCAGCCTCTACCAATATTTCCGGAAGCTCATTGTCGGGTTTCGGAAACGGGGAATTATTGCTATCCACTTTCACAAAATGGTATTGGTAGGTTCCGTTGTTATTAGGCTGGTTGAATTCCAGTATCAGGATGGATTTATTCAATTCAACGATTTCAAATTTTTCTATGTTTTTAAAACTATAATTTAAAGTACCATCATTAAGGCTCCATTCTCCGATGTTTAAGCGGTCATTTAAAAATTCCTGATACGTGTAGTCGTACCTAAAATACAGGTAATAGTCATACTTGTTCTCGGCCTTATGAATGATGGTATTGGATTCGGCATGCAAGGCATAAGTGTATCGCCATTTGGACTCAACGAGCAACCGTTCGTCCGGCAAATAAAAACCGGCGTTTTCCCTTTGGGCAAAAGTTTGAATGGACAGAAGAAGAGCCAGGAACAGGAAAGCCCTCTTAAAAGCGATCATCAGCATGGGAAGGGTTGGTTAAGTTTTCTCGTTTAAAAATGAATATAAAGTTATATAAGTTTTTTTACTTAACAAACCATAAGCCAGCTTTGGAACAGTTGGGATCAGTCCGAGAAGTGAGTGGCAGGTGACCTGAGAAGGATAATCCTCGGCTGTCGGATTTTTAGCACTAATGTTTACAGTGTTTACAATAGCAGCAGCCGAGGATATACATGAACATCCCAGCAAATCGAAAGATCTGTCTGTTGGCCTTACAATTTGAAGCCGAGGGTTACGAGGAAACGGTTCCTGTTTTCATCAATATCCACAGGTTGTTCAATGTCGACGTTGCCGGTACTTAGGAGATAAGGACGGTATTCAGCTTCGCTGGTCAGCCGTTTGTAGGCCACATCAATGAAAAAATTGTCTCCCCTGTAACCGGTCCCCAAGCTCAAAGAACCATTTCTTTCGGTAATGTTTTCGTACGGGGAAGAGTTGAGGGCAAAACCGCCCCGCAACCGAAATCTCTCGATAGCATATTCACCTCCAAAGCGGAAATTAAGCGCAGCATTCAACTGTGCATTAATTTCATCGTTCAATGCATCTTCCCTTGCCATGTCTCCGGGATCCGATGTACTGTTGAAGTTGAATTTAGCGTTGGTGTAGTCAACATATTCAATCTCCGCGCTAATGAAGCCCTGTCGATTTATAATAAACCCACCGCTTGCTATGAAACGCCAAGGTGTACGCATACGGTACTCAAAGGTGCCGTCCGGAGAGGCAGATTCTAACCGTTGTGCACCATCATTATCTTCAAAGCGATAGGACAGATCGGTCGAAAAAGTGTCTTCCAGTCCATAGCTGGTAGGGGTGTGGATGGCTGCTCCCAACCGTACCATTTGGCTTGCCCTGTATATCATGCCCAGCTTAAAATTAATACCAGCACCTTTGGTGGTCAGCCTCTCTGTGTATTCCAATTCATCAAATTGAGCGATCCTGTCGCTATCGTCTGTTTCTCGATATACTTTTGTTTCTTCATAATTTAAAATCGGTACGCCTAATGTACCACCGATCATAAGTTTCTCTTCAAAATTGCCGGCATAAGTAAATACCAGTTCGTTGATCGACCCCCTGCGGTTTATGCTCTGGGATTTGTCTACTTCTACACCACCGGGAAGGAAAGAAACGCCATCCAAAAAATCTGTCAGATAATTTGGAACCACGTTGGCATCATAATCATACAAGGCTCCAACATCCCATGCCAATCCTGCCTCAAAGTTATCCAACTGTTCTGGAGGCCGCCCCTCTGCCAGCTCCCACCACCGATCTGTAATGGAGCCAAAGGAGGTACCTTCGTAAGTAATATTTTGATGGAAATTCGCCAGGCGATTGATGCCGATCCCGAAAACCGCCGTTCGCCATTTGCTACTCAATGGCCGGCCGGCAAAAACAAGCCCTATATTATTAAAGTTAAAATTCGTCCTTGTATCGTTCACGGTGCTGTTTTCACCTGCCATCAATACGGCATCGGCGGATGAGAACTCAAGGGCAGGAGTAAACGTAAACTCAGAACGACGGAACATGGCCGCTCCCGCCGGGTTTGTACTCAACACTGAAAAGTCAGCCCCCAAGGCACCGATTGATCCTCCAATGGCGACGGACCTTGCCGTTCCTCCCACATCTAAGAGGGAATAGCGGACTGCATCGGTCAGTATCTGGGAATGAATATTTATAGAAAATACGAATAGGAAGCAAAGGCTTATTGCGAGTTTATTCATCATTGTTCTTGAATAAGATTTTTGAGCAAAAGTAGCTATCTTAAATACAAAAAAGTGGATGGGCCGTTTACCAACCCACCCACTTTTATATTTGAAAAAAATGATTTTCTAAGGTATCAGTTTCCACGACGTGATCTGGAAGAAGAGCCGCTGCTACGGCTACCGGAAGAGCTTCTGCTCGATCCGCCACTTCTGAAGCTGCTGCCACCCGAACGTGAGCGGGAAGAACCACCACTCCTGAAGCCAGATGAACTGCGGCTGCGTGAGCCACTGTTGAAGCTGCTGTTAGAGCGACTACGGCTGCTGTTGCTGCGGCTGTTGAATCCACTGTTAGAACGGCTCCTGGTTGAACTTCTGTTGATGCTACTATTGGAGCGACTACGAGAAGTATTGTTGTAACGGCTGCTACCTGAACGGCTTGGGCTGTTACTTCTATTTCTTTCCACAGAGCTACGGCTGCGGGACGAACCAGTCCTCGTTCTGCTATCTGTACTAGGTGTACCGATTCTGGAAGAGTTGCGGCTCGAGCGGCTTACGTCACTGCGGCTGCTCCGGCTTCTGCTATTGTCCGGATTCACGTTTGTACGGTTGCGGCTTCTTTCATTAAGCGTTCCGCGGGTATCGTTGTTCCGGGAAACCCGGTTTGGGGCGGTTCTGGCTCCTGAAGACCTATTTGGGTTTTCAGTCAGTAGCTGCCCGCGACGGCTGGTACCTTCACCACCTGACGGACGGGAACCTCCAACAGTGCGTGAACCGTAGTAATTATTATTGGTCGTATTATTATAGACGAAGTTGTTATTTCCCCAAGCAGGTGGGCAGTAGTAGTTATTAAATCCACCCCCGGCCCAAGAGTTGTAAGGGTTGTTCCAAGAATTCCATGGGTTGTTCCAAGGATTATTCCATGGATTGTTCCAACTGTTCCAAGGGTCATAGAACCCCCTTCTCCAGGGATTGTAAGAAGCAAACAAACTTGGCCCACTCCAGGAATTCCAGCCAAATCCCCAGTTCCAGCCTCTCCTTCTGTTCCAACTTCTGTAAGGGCTGTCATAAATCAGGACAGTCGTACCAGGTGACCAGAATGGGTCATAATATGCCATGTCAACATAAACTGGATCATAGTAGTTGAAGCCATAATAGGGGCGGTGGAAACGTCGGATACGCGAAGTATAGTGATAATTATAATCGTCGTAATCGTAATAATCATACTCATCGTCATCATAGTCATAATCCTCTTCTTCGTAGGTATAATCATTATTAGATGAAGACGAATTGTCGTAATAATAGCCATCGTCGGTGTCAGGATCATAATAGAGGTCATCATACTGAGCCATGGCTACGTTGGACACCATCAGGGCGACTAAGGCCAACCATAAAGCATTCATTTTATTCCTTTTCATTTTTCAAATATTTTTGTGTGATTTACTTCGACTCTCCAATCGAGTTTGCAGACACGAATTTATTAGCTTTGCGCCACTTTTTTTGTTAAGGAGGAGCTAAATGTCAATTTGTCCACTGTTAAAGTTTAAATTGAAACTCATTTATAAGACGCTCCGTTTAAAAAAAGTCTTTTAAAATTTTCTTAAAAATACTATTTAAACATCGAAACCCAGCTTATTCAGCTGGTTTTTATGTTAAAAAGCTTTGTTAGAGGGTTTTATCCAAACCTGCTTCCAGAGGTAACAACCATTCATTTTTCATGTCCAAAGTAATAACTCCCCGCTCCGAAGATTACTCTCAATGGTATGTTGATATTGTGAAAAACGCTAACCTTGCCGACCACTCTGCCGTTCGTGGTTGCATGGTGATCAAACCTCATGGTTTTGCGATTTGGGAAAACATGCAGCAACAACTCGACCGCATGTTTAAAGACACAGGGCACGTCAATGCTTACTTTCCGCTTTTTATCCCAAAAAGCTATCTAAGCAAAGAAGCAGAACACGTAGAGGGCTTCGCTAAAGAGTGTGCCATCGTGACACATCACCGCCTGATGAACAACCCTGACGGGAGTGGCGTCGTAGTCGACCCTAGTGCAAAACTTGAGGAAGAGCTTGTGGTACGTCCAACTTCAGAAACCATCATCTGGGACACTTATAAAAATTGGATCAATTCGTACCGTGACCTGCCATTGCTCATCAACCAATGGGCCAATGTGGTAAGATGGGAAATGCGTACGCGTTTGTTTTTACGGACTGCCGAGTTCCTTTGGCAGGAAGGTCATACTGCCCACGCCACGCGCGAGGAGGCGGTTGAAGAGGCCAGGCAAATGCAAAAAGTATATGCTCAGTTTGCCGAAGAGTGGATGGCGATGCCAGTGGTACAGGGGGCCAAGACACCAAACGAAAGGTTTGCCGGGGCAGAGGATACACTGACGATCGAGGCATTGATGCAGGATGGAAAAGCTTTGCAGGCAGGAACCTCGCATTTCCTCGGACAGAACTTTGCCAAGGCCTTTAACGTCAAATATCAAGATGAAAACAACAAGGAAGAATATGTTTGGGCCACTTCCTGGGGAGTTTCTACCCGCCTGGTAGGCGGATTGATCATGACCCATTCCGACGACGATGGACTGGTGTTGCCACCAAAACTGGCCCCGCTGCAAGTAGCCATAGTACCGATCCCAAAACCAAAGGCTGAAATCAGCGAAGTAGCGGAAAAAATCATGAAGGAATTAAAAGCCAAAGGTATCTCGGTGAAATACGATGCCGACCCAAAGAAACGGACTGGTTTCAAATTTGCCGAACATGAATTACATGGTGTTCCCGTTCGCTTAGGCATCGGAATGCGCGATTTGGAAAAAGGACAAGTAGAAGTAGCCCGCCGGGACACCAAAGAAAAAAGCAGTCGGCCTTTGGAAGGCATCGCTTCTTACATCGTGGATTTGCTAGACCAAATTCAGCAAAACTTATTTGACCGTGCAGTGCAGTTCCGTGCTGAAAGAACTACCGCCGTTGATACGTTCGACGATTTCAAAAACGCCCTGGATGAAAAAGGAGGTTTTGTTTCGGCGCACTGGGACGGGACAACCGAGACTGAATTAAAAATAAAAGAATTGACAAAGGCAACAGCCCGTTGCATTCCAAATGACGCCGTGGAAGAAGAAGGAAAATGTGTATTGACCGGCAATCCCTCAAAAGGCCGGATATTGTTTGCAAGGGCTTATTGATTTAGTTTTATAATTGGAAAACGCATCAATGCATATTTTCCAGTTCACTTTTTTCAAACCTGCTCCGTAACATGTTACGGAGCAGGTTTTATTTTATTTCAAGCCTATAGAAAATAACTTATGGATATCCATTTGGCTCCCCTCTTTCGATCTGAAACCTAACCTTTAGAAGGTTCTTTCCACGCTATCACTTTTCCTTCATATTACTTACTTTCGCACCGCTTTTCACAAAAGAGCCTTATGCAACAAGTTGTTTTTAAGGATTTAAATCGCATTTCCTACCAGGAAGCCTGGGATTATCAGGGCAAACTAAGGGAAGGGATCATCGCCATTAAACGCCAGAACTGGCACCTGGAAAAAGAAGGAAAAGACCTTTTACCTACCGGCCATTATTTGCTTTTTTGCGAACATCCGCCGGTCTATACTTTGGGTAAAAGTGGTTCACCAGACAACTTGCTTTTGAATGACGAAGGCCTGCAGGAGAAAGGTGTTGAGTTCTTTAAAACAAACAGAGGTGGCGACATCACTTTTCATGGCCCCGGACAGATTGTGGGTTATCCAATTTTTGACCTTGATCTTTTCTTTACAGATGTACATAAATACGTCCGGTATTTAGAGGAAGCCGTCATTCGCACTTTGGCAGAATATGACATTGAAGGCTTTCGAATTAAAGAATATACCGGCGTATGGTTGCCAGAAAAAGAAATGTTGCCTAAGCGAAAAATATGTGCCATAGGCGTCCACCTCAGCCGATGGGTTACGATGCACGGATTTGCTTTTAACATCAATACTGATCTGAGTTATTTCCGACATATTATCCCCTGTGGAATCGACGAAAAAGACAAAGATGTGACTTCTTTGGCCAAAGAGCTTGGGCGCGAAATCGACGTATCGGAAGTAAAAGAAAAGCTGAAAAGCCATTTTGCAAGCTTATTCGGCTTTGAGTTTGCAGCTTAAAGTAAACAAAGGCATTGAACTATGAAAAACGCACACCTACCCTTTGAATCCGTGAACATATGAAAAAAGATATTCCTCAATATAAAGTGGCCGATCTGGCCGTCGCAATTGTACCTCGGATCGATAATGGCGTTCAGGATGAAGAGCTGTGGGATGTTTATGTGATAAATTTCAAGTCTGATCCAATCGAGAATGTCCTGGTCAACTCCAAAGGTTATGGAGAAGTTGAAGGAGAATCAATGCGCACGACTACCCTCCGCCATTTTTTCAATGAAATTGAAGCCCAGTCCGCCGTTCTTTTGGAGCCCATCCATACCAACCTATTTAATATTGCCAATGAGTTTTGGATCAGCTTTTCTTACGACGGCTACATGTACGACAAAAAATATGTCTTCGTGAGAGGGGCTATTTCGGAGGACAATTTTACCAATATACCATTGCTGGAAAAACAAGGTGTGATGATCAAATAACCGGTTCAGAGTTAGCGCCACACCGCCCCCACTTCCGATGTTTCCATTCATTGGCAAGTGCCCAACTAATATCATTTGATAATGAAAGGAAAAAAAGTAAATGATTCAGCTACGGTGATGACAGAGATGGTCATGCCCAACGATACTAACCCAATCGGCAACCTGATGGGAGGGAATCTTATGAAATGGATGGACGTGGCCGGAGCAATATGTGCGGGCAAGCATTGTGAGGCACATGTGGTGACCGCATCGGTCGATCACGTATCGTTTCACCAGCCGATACCACTGGGCGAGATAGTCACTTTACATGCAAAGGTTACCAGAGCCTTCAATACTTCTGTCGAGATTTTTGTGGAAGTCTTTGCAGCAGATATCAAAGGCCACAACCCCCGAAAGTGCAATCACGCTTATTTTACTTTTGTTGCGATTAACAAAGAACAAAAAAAGCCGATACCAGTGCCTAAAGTAATTCCGCTAACCTCTGCGGAGGAAAAGCTGTTCGAGGGTGCCGTTCGCCGCCGAGAGGTACGTTTAGTGTTAAGTGGCAGGATGAAGCCTTCTGAAGCTAATGAATTAAAAAACTATTTTGAAAATTTTTAAAACCCGGAATTCATTCAGGAAATGCTTTGGTACATCAAGTATAGAAGCAACATTAGCACGAGTACTGAAACGATAACTACTTTAAAAAACTTCTTGGAGTCTCGTTTATCAATCTTTTCTCTTCTTCTTTTCTTTTTGACTGACATATTGAGTGGATTTAAATAGGTTCTAGCATACACCCTCTGAATCACAGGCCTAATTTATAAATTTTGCTTTTAAAAATGAAAACCCGGCCGTGATAAACACAAAAAGGCGAACCTTTGAAGGGGTTCGCCTTTTTGACTTACGCAATTTGAATAACCGGCATTGTATTAATTGCTCAATACGCGGAATTCAGTACGGCGGTTTTCCTGGTGCTCTGCCTCGGTACATTCTACCCCATCGATACATTTGTTGCGCGGGCGGTTTTCACCGTAGCCCTTAGCAACCAGGCGGCTGCGCTGGATCCCCCTTGAAACGAGATAGTTTACAACTGACTCAGCGCGTGCCTGTGAAAGTTTCTCATTCGCATCGGAAGAACCCCTTGAATCAGTGTGAGAGCTGAGCTCAACGCGGATATTCGGCTTGTCTCTCATCAATTTCAATAATTTGTTATCAATGATTCGGCGAGAGTCAGAAGTCAAACGTGCGCTGCCAAATTCATAAAGAATTGGAAGGACGTTGTAGTCTGTCAGCTTACAATCGATTGGTTCCCAAACAGCAACTCCACCAGCATCTTTCAGCGTAGTAACCGTTTCAACAGTGTATTCAGCAGGAACTTCAACTTCACGCACAGTTTCGTCTGTAACCAAAATCCGTTTGGAAATAGTTTTGTATTCGGCAGGAATTTCGATTTCTTGAACACTTGCCTCTGTAACTATTTCCTGCTTGGTTACAGTCATCATTTTTCCACCTTTTGGTGTCTTGTTGTAGGTTGCATCGCTTTCTACTGTCTGTGTGGTAACATTTCTGTACTCAGCCGGATGTTCAACATAACAAAGAACCATACAATCGCGTGGGTCTTCGCGGTCACAGTTTTCCATTGAAGACTGATATTCCCAGCGAGCAACTTTAGGGCGGGATTCAATGGTCTCCGTTTTGACACCAAGCTTGGCAGGAACAATCGTGATTTCATTGTAAGAATCTTCGATACGAATTTCTTCGGTTACCGTTTTGAATTCGGCCGGTACATAGACATACCTTTTTGAAGCAGGCTTTACCAAGATTGTTTCTTCTTCTGTTTTGTACTCGGCAGGTACTTTCTCCAACCTTTTATAAGCCGGACGGGCAAGCATGCGCTTTTCTTCAGAACCATACTGCTCAGGTGTTACACAGCGGATGTAGCACTTACCTGGTACAGGGTTTGTCGGCAATGTTTCACCTTGACCAAAAGCGAAGGTAGCCGCCATTAATAATGCAAGAACTAAAATAGTTGGCTTTTTCATACACGAAAAAATTTTGATTTAATTTTTAAATAACGGATCAGTGATTATTTTACGTAGACCGGATCGGCTAAACGATTGAAGCTTTTTAACTTTTTGATTATTGGGAAGGAAGATTAGCAAAAGTAAAAATAGGTTTCCTATAACAAAAACAATTCGGAAAAAAGTCTTCTAAACGGTGCCGATCTTAATTACAGTCATTCTGACAGCAAGAGTATCAAAAAGTAACGGCATTAGGGTCTTATTTTTTGATGATAACCATCAAGCCGTCCCTGACTGGAAGCAGCAGATTTTCTACCCTGTTATCTTGATGTACTTTTTTATTGAAAGATTCCAGTATCTTGGTGTCTTTGTCATTTAGGTTAATGCCCACTTTTCCACTCCATAGAACATTATCCGCCAGAATGACCCCTCCTTCTTTTATTTTCTCAATTATAAGGTCATAGTGCGATTCATAATCATGTTTTCCAGCATCGAGGTACACTAGATCAAACGCATCCCCAATTGTCGGGATAATGTCTTTGGCATCACCTGTATGCCGTATGACCTGCTTATCAATACCCGTCTTTTTAAAGTACTTATTTGATATATAGGCCAGTTCAGGATTCACTTCTATGGTATGGATAATTCCATTCGCAGCCAGCCCTGCAGATAGGCAGATAGTTCCATAACCGGTAAATGTCCCAATTTCCAAAATACTGTCAGGTCTCAGCCACTTGCTTACAAAGGAAAGGAGCTGGCCTTGCAAACGGCCAGATAGCATTTGTGGGGCCAGTGTTTTTAGGTAGGTTTCCCTTTCAAGTTCCAATAATATATTTGAAGGTGGAGAGGAGTGCGCTTCACAATAAGCATTGATCCTCTTTAAATCGACCATAGTGTTTGTTTTTGAGAAACAAACTTAAGTACGAAGTGGCATTCGGTGTGCGAGAATGGTTTATTTATTTTATATGAATAATTTCAAAAAATGAACAGGTGCCGGTTATTGATTTCGAACGTTGACTCAGTCCTGGTTAAAATCGATTTGCATGGTTATTTTTAACAATTCTACCATGTTAGCCACCTCTAATTTATGTTGAATATGCTTTCGATGGGTATCAACAGTCAGCTTACTTATATTCAGTTTATTGGCTATTTCTTTTGACGTATATCCATGAACGATGTACTTTGCGATCTCCTTCTCTCTTTCCGACAACCGGGAAAACTTCAGACGACTTCTCAATTTTTCATTCTCTTCTGCCAATTGTTTCACCGCTTGGTTACCTTGCATAGCATCGCTTAGTTCATTGGCTGCACCCAAAGCCTCATGAACTTCTTTAAACACTTTCCTATGAAATGCCAGTTCGGCCGAAAGGGCTTGGTTCTGCTCCCTCAGATATGAAATTTCATGGCTGAGTTGCTCATTGGATTTAGTCTGTTCTGTCATTTTTAGCTAATTTTCTGTCTGTCTATGAAGATGAACACGCTCCCCAGCAGCTAACCATAGATTGATATTGAAACATTTGATTGCACAAGACGTAATTTGCTTAATTATTCGCAAATAATTAACTTGCGGCGCTTTCGCCAAGAACCGATTTTAAAAAAGACATCCCACCTAAATAGTAGTCAGCAGGCATTTTTGCCCTTTCTACACCCTTGCCAGCTATTCTGACCATGCTGGATTCCCACGCACATTTCATCGGTTCTTGACAATCGTTGCATTCACTTTGAAATGCTCTTTATTATGTGTAAAAACAAAAACTGATTACCCATGAACAGACAAAAACACATCAAAGTCTTTATTGCAGACGACCATCCTGTTGTAGCCCAGGGTGTTAAATGTATGCTTGCGGATCAAAGTAACATCTCTATCGTAGGCGTTGCCCATTCTGGCCTGGAGCTACAAAATTTACTGCCCAAGGCACGCCCAACAATTCTTCTTTTGGACATCAATATGCCCGGTGCTGATTTTTATGAAAACATTGCCTGGGTGAAAAAAGAAGCCCCCTGGGTAGGCATAGTTGTTTATTCGGAATATTATGCCCCAGACCTGATTAAATCTTTGTTTCAGGCTGGTGTTAAGGGCTATCTTTCCAAAGAGTCAACGGCCAAAGATCTGAGCGAAGCCATCAACACGGTATTTGAAGGCGACACTTTTATGGCTTCTCCCGGCAATATTCAAATCGACAATGGTCAGCCGGGTCAACTAAAATTAAAGGACGACTTTCGTAAGCGGCTCTCCCTTTCACGTCGAGAACAGGAAATTCTCGAATTGATAAGTAAGGGCTTAAGTAGTCAGGGTATCGGTAAGACCTTGTTTATCAGTAAGCACACTGTTGAAACTCATCGGAAAAACATCCTTCGAAAGTTGGACTTTAATACCAGTACGGAACTGGTCAAGTTTGCGGTTCAACAAGGATTGGTCTGAGTATGTTTTCAATCGCCAGTCATACTTTTATGCCTGACGATTGAAAACGGATTCTCTTCGTACAACTGTATGGTTATCTCTTCATGACGTAAGCATGAATCTGCTGTCTGTCTAAATCTTTTACCAACGAAAATGCTTCCTTACGGGTATCGTATGTCTGCACAAATACAGCATACAAGCCATTTCGTTCTTGCCGGACAATACTAGACTCTAAAAATCCTTTTTCCATTAACAAAGAAGCTCTTCTGACTGCATAATGATGATTGGCAAAAGTGCCGGCAATTACTGCATAGCTTCCTTCTACAAAAGACTCTTCTACTCCTTTGGTCACATTTTTCTCGGTGTTATCGCCTGTAATTTCGCTGTCAATTACAGGAGCTTCTACTGCCCGTCCACCCTTATCCTCATTAGCTGCAGCCTCAGAGATTGAAGTTTGGGTAGCATATGCATCACCCTCAGATAATTCTGTCTCCGAAGCGGCAATGGGCACAACACCTTCTGGCGTTACACCTAATTCAAGAATCTTGATTTCAGTTCTTCTATTGTACTGATGCTCACTTTCGGAGCAAGCCACCCCGTCCGAACATCGATTTCTTATCTGGCTCTCTCCATAGCCAACTGGAGTCAACCTGTCACTGGAAATTCCTTTATTGGCAATATACCCCAAAACACTCTTTGACCGTCGTTCGGATAGTTCTTTGTTGTAGCTACTTCCACCACGCGAATCAGTGTGAGAAGCTAATTCTAATTGTAGACCTGGCAACTGGTTTAACAGTCCCACTACTTCATCTAAATCCTGATAAGCATCAGGACGCAACGCTGCATCGTCAAAGTTAAAATAGATATTCGGCAACCGGATAGTCATTCCAGCATATATTGGAGAGCCTCCCAGATACAATGGCAACTCAATCTTACTGTTGGCCTCGTTGCATGGAATACCCTTCGTACTGATAATGCCTGGCGCCGAAGCGACATTGTCTTTTTCAGCATAAACAGAGTAGGTCTTATTGCAATCGATACAGTATTCGTAGAATCCCTGAGCATCGGCATAAACGGTGATCGTCTCTTTGGAATCAACATCGGTTATTTTAACCGAGGCACCAGAAACAGGGGAATTCAAGCCTTCCCTGGTAACCTTACCACTCAATGCAACGCAATCAACTGCTCTTTGCAGAACAACATTCAGATTATCAAGGTCGGTATCTGGGGTAATGACAACGTACTGGGGGATGTATCCCTCTTTTGCCACTTTAACTACATAGTTGCCCCTTCTTAAGGGTATATCTGCTTTACCGTCCGCGCCAGTCTGCGCAGTCTCACCAAGGCCATCTGCATTTACATCTAAAATGAAATTTTCTCCATTTTCACCCGGACTTAATTTAACCATTTGTCCATCCTGATCGGAAATAGGGATATCTCTAAAATTAATGGCACTTACTTCAGCACCTTCCATCGGAACCCCATCTTCATCAGTGATTACTAATCCGTCCAGGTTTTTTCCGGTTGCTGCTATTGGTGAACTTGCTGCACTTTCTATGTAAAACTTGAAGATATCATCACCTCCAAAACCGCCTTTCCGATCAGAAGAAAAATAGCCGTTTTTATTGTCCCTGTCTACAATTAGCCCAAAATCATCAGATGGTGAGTTAAATGGCGGACCAAGGTTTGCGGGGGTTCTCCATTCGTCTGTCTGCCCATTTTGGGTAGAATAATAAAGGTCGAGATTACCCAGGCCTCCATGTCCATCGGAAGCGAAGTACAAAGTTTTATCAGCTGCGATAAAAGGAAAAACTTCGTTGCCGGGAGTGTTTACCTTATCTCCTAAGTTAATCATTTGGGACCATGTACTATCCGATTTGTGCACCGCATAAATATCCATTCCTCCATAACCTCCTGGAATATCAGATGAAATGAAAATCACATCTTCATCCGGTGAAATGGAAGGATGGCAATAATTGTAATCAATATTGTTAAATGCCAGTTTATGGATGTCACCCCAGATTTCTCCGTTCTTGCTTGCTACGTATACCTGGAGTTTCTTAAACCCGTCCGGTGCCTTTTGCTGGCTTTCATTCCGGGTAAAAAATATCTTGTTAGCGGTACGGTCAAATGCTACCGGCCCTTCATGAAGCCTGAAGATTAATTCATCCGCCAATGGTTCGGGAGCACCGAGAAACCCTTCTTCGTTTCGTTGTGAACGGTAAATGGACATGATGTTTTTACCACCAATGTTCTTGTCTTTTACATTAAAAATAAGGCTCTCGTGACGAGTGGAAATAAAAACGATCCCATCCTTGTAAAAAACCGGGCTAAATTCCAATTCCTCAGAATTGACTCCTCTTTCGTTGCTAACGACGACCAGTTCTTCCGACAAAGGAATTTGGGCCTCTAACATGGCTGACAAGGAGATCAGCGCAACGACCGATGATACAATAAATTTTTTCATAGTTGTCCTAGTGTGTTTCTGTTTTGCAGACACCCTGATTCATGTAGGGGGGAGTCAGAAAAACAGGCACCTGTCAAAGTGAAAATTCAAAAATAAGTACCTAAAATAAGCCACATAGGGCCTTAATCACAATATTTAAAAGTAATTAAGGAACAATGTCTTTGATCGGCTAATTCGTTTCTCAGTTTTTGAGCTTTACTTATTACATTACTTTTTCTTAAAATAACGGGGATTCTCAAGGTTTCCTTTTTCATCCCTCAGATCATATCGAACGACTAATTCAATCGACCCGGAAGAGTAATCTTTTATATCGGACAGCGTCATGTCATAAGATAAACCCGCACCTATTTTCTGGTCAAACTGGTAAAACAACAATACATCCACACTCTCCCCGGAACTTGAAGTTCCACCGCCACCAGTGCGGTAAGCTAAGCCCCCGGTAAATTTTTTCAGGTAACGGGCCATAATGTTTAAATCGACATCAACGGGTGCATGCTGTACCCATTTGATCAACATATTGGGCATTATTTCGAGGTCATCAGTTGCGGGAATAATAGCTCCTAAGTTAAAATATCTGTGCGGGAATGCTTTGGCTTGATCACTAACTAAATCGTTGAAGCTAATGTCATTGGGGTATAGCTGTGGGGAAGAGGCTCCGAAGTAAAATAAGTCTTTGTAGGTCAGATATAAGCCCACGCCGACATTTCCAATATACTGGTCTTCAAAGTTTCCATCGCTTAATGATGGGTCTACTTGGGAGACCGTTACCACTTTAGGATCAGAAAAATCAATGCCAAGATATTCCAAAGTGGCCTGTAATCCAATTCTAAGGTCGATTTCTTGTGTAATTCTTAAATTATATGAGTAGGCGGCAGACCCAAACCAAGAGTAAGAAATTCCCAGCCCTTGCCTGGCAATGGTTCCCCCTATGCCTGCCCTTTGTTTCATAATGGGCGTTTGAAAACTTACGACCTGTGCACTTGGAGCCCCTTCAAATCCCAGCCATTGGCTCCTGTGAAGCCCTGTGAATGACGGAGTATTTCGGCTACCGACATATGCTGGGTTATACATTTGTTGATTATAAACAAAATTTGTGAAATGCTGCTCCTGCTGGCCAAAAGCTGTAATTGAAAACAGCAGAATAATTAAGAAAGTATATATCTTATTCATTTCTATTTATAATTTTTGGTTCCTGGTGCCCGGTTTATAGTTAGTCTTGATTTTGAAAAAGCTACAAACCGGAAACCAGGAACCACCTTATGTTATCGGTGAATCACAACAAAGCCTTTCTCTGCTTCTGACGAGTTATCGCATTTGAAAATAAAATAGTACGTGCCATCTGGCAGGTCCCGATCCTTGTAGGTTCCTTTCCAAGTATTGTCATAAGGAGCAGCTTCAAAGACTTGATCGCCCCATTGATTGAAAATGAACAGCTGATTATTAGGGCAACCTCCTAGCTCCAGGCAGGAAACAATAAATTCATCATTGATCCCATCATCATTAGGTGTGATAACCGTAGTAGCAATACATTGATCAACAGGATACCTGACCAAGATGGTCACAATCGCAATATCACAAAGCTCTGGACAATCATCGTAACAGATTTCGTAGGCCATGATATCTGTCTGCCTGAAACCACGGTTTGGCGTATAGGTAAATACTCCCTCTCCATTGTAAGAAACACTACCGTTAGTAGGATCCTGGACGACCGAAATTGAGTAGTTATCATTTGCGAGCTCATCATTCACGATGACATTGAAGCTCTGAGGGGCGTCCACTATTCCAACTACTGTTTCATCCTTCGCTATCGGAGCAGTGAGCACATTCACCAAAACGTCATCGCTGGAAGTACAGCCTTCCAAATCTACTTCAACTGAATAAGGAGCAGTAGCTTGAATTGCCGGTGTAGACGGACAGCGCTCGTTGGAGAAGACGTTTCCGAAGGGATCCGTCCAGGTATAAGTAGCTCCTAATATTTCAGGTTCTGCACAGAAGGACACATCTCCCCCCTCACAAGCAGTGTCCAATTGGACTGCCATTATCGGCTCTAACATCCCTGTGACCTCCAATTGCAATTCCCCAATACTGAGGCATTGTCCAAGCGCTCCAGTTACAGAAACAGAGTACAAGCCAGAGCAACCGGGATCAATATTTGGAATCAACAACTCATCGCCTACCTGTACGCCACACGGCCCATCCCAAACGTAAGTGCCGCCACCCGCTTGTGTAACCAAAGTGACGGTATCAGAACCGCTTACACAGGTCACATCACCAATTGGTGTTATTTGAATATCAATTGGTGCTTCTACGGTTATATCAATAAAGGTAGTATCAGAGGTACAACCATTGATGTCAAACTGGACGCCATACTCGGTTGTCGTACTCGGCTGAATTGCATTGCCGATAATACTACAAGAAACCTGCACACCATTTTCGTAGCAAAGCAGATTGGCCCCAGAAGGCGTATTTGTCAGAAACAGAGTCGTAGAGCCACCCATACAAATTGTATCAGAGGTTGCTTGCAAGACTGGAGTAACCGGTTTATCCGTAATACTTAGCGAGACAGTCTGTGATGCAGAACAACCAATTCCAGACATAGCAGTAAGGGTATAAAGTCCAGAACAAGATGCATCGACGTTACTGAAAGTAAATAGAGAGTCCTGCTGTGTCGGATCACATGGGCCATCAATTGACCAGGTCAGGCCAGGCATCGAATTCAAAGCGGTAATGATTACATCGGTAGTTCCGTCCACACAGTCGGTATTGCCAATAATTGTATCTTGGAAAGATGGAAAATCCTCGACCACGACTACCCATTCCGCTGAATCTGAAATACAGCCCCCCTGAGTTACAAAGAAGTAATAAGTATAAGTCCCTGGAGTGGTTGGATTGGCTTCATTGTTATGGTTGTTGATGTCATTGATGCCAGCCGTTGCCAGGTCAGGATCTGCAGCCCAATGGTACAGAATGCCCGGC
The DNA here is from genome assembly GCA_039819485.1 of Bacteroidota bacterium. Taxonomy (GTDB): domain Bacteria; phylum Bacteroidota; class Bacteroidia; order Chitinophagales; family Saprospiraceae; genus UBA6168. Next base: position 42,664 of record JBCBRY010000043.1, read on the forward strand.
CCGGAAAACTCTTCGCCATCCAACAAAATAGGTTCGCCTATACATGCTTCTGCCGGTCCGGTTAGGTCAGGTGTCTCAGGAATGGTACTGATTTCCACCAATACGGATGCTGTATCCTGACATCCATTCGCCGTCGTGGCAACCAATGAATAGGTTCCAGGCAGTGGCGAGGTAACCGTTATTGGATTGCCAATAAACAAGGCCCCTCCAGGAGTAGCCCACTGATAGCTGGTAATGTTCGAGTTCGCACTATCCATGGCTTCCAAAACCAATGGAGTGCCCGCTGCTGTACAAAGCAGATCATTGCTCATGATCGTCAAGCCAGGATTGGGAAATACATTGACGTCTACAGTCGCCTTTTGGACACAGTTAAATGGAAAAGTAATTGTTACTTCATAAGTCCCCGACATGCTCATAGTCATATTCGCCAGCGAAAATGAGGCTTCATTTGAAATCACCATACCATTTGGATCGACCCATTCATAGGATGCTCCCGGGGTGTTTTGTGTGAAGAACAATACCTCTCCACCCTCACATGGATTGTTTGGGGAAGCCCCTGCAGTTGCATCTGGGACACCTTCGACATTTATGGCAAAACTACATGTCACATCATTGGCATTCACGTCTTGAATACTATACGTTATAATCTGTTGACCCGCTTCAAAGGTAGAACCAGAAACAGGCCCTACTGTCTGAGAAACCGAGGCTATGGCGCAATTATCCGTGGCCGTTAAATTATTGTAATTTAAAACAACACTATCGCAGGCAACGGCTTGGAAATCGGCGATAAAACCGGAAGGATCATCCACTACACTACCATCTACAAAGATCAGGATGTCCTGCGGGCAATCAACTACTGGATCTTCATTGTCAATAACCGTTACCGAAAAGTTATCCGTAAATGCATTGCCATTTTCATCAATGACGGTACATTCTACTGTTGTCATTCCTGCCGGGAACACATCTCCAGAGTTCATGTTACAGTAAAATGTATCTATGCCACAATTATCGTCTACCTGAATTGCACTCCAGTTAACAATAGCTCCGCACATGCCTGGATCATTGTTGACCGTAATATTTCCAGGGAAATTATTCATCGTTGGAAATTCAGTATCATTGACCGTAACAACAAACGAACAATTATTAACTTCTCCAGCGCCGTCAGTGGCTACAGCCTGTACTTGCGTACTGCCTATCGGGAAGGTAGATCCAGACTGAGGCAACACCACAAAACTCACTACATTACAATTATCAGTAGGTTGAATAAAAGGCCAGGTCACAACCGCAGAGCATTCACCAGGATCATTGGAAACAGTGATATCATCAGGGCATGGATTTAAATTTGGCATTTCAGTGTCTCTTACTGTAACTGAGAAAATACATTCAGTAACATTACCGGCAGCATCAGAAGCAGTGTAAGTTATAAATTCTACCCCAACAGGTATCGTATCACCTGGCTCATAAGGCGTTGGTTCAATGAACAATACTCCACAGTTATCCGTCGCCGTAGGCGGAGTCCAGGTCACTACCGCACCACAAATACCTAAATCATTGTTGACAATAATGTCAGCAGGACATGGTGAAATCAACGGGGGCTGCGTATCCCTTACCATTACTTCATAAGTACAGGAAGCACTATTCGTTCCTTGATCCGTCGCAGTGGCCGTAATGGTATTAGTCCCAACTGGCAGAAGTGCTCCACTTACAACGCTATAGGTGACGAGCACTCCGGGACAATTGTCCGTAGCCGTTGCTAATTGCAGATTCGCATCAAAGATTACCCCGCACGAATCTGTTGTATTATCTATCTCGATCAAAGTTGACGGACAGGTAATGACAGGATCTTCCTGATCAGTAACTGTAACCGTAAAGCTGCAGATCGAAGTATCATTCGTAACACTCACGGCAGTATACGTAACTGTCGTCGTTCCAGCATTAAATACCTGATCATCCGGAACACTATCTGGCCCACTGCCAGTAGTAGCGTTAGTAAGTACGTAATAAATCGTATCCACTCCTGTTACCGGATCAACGCTTGGCGCATCGGTATCCACTACCGCTGAACATTGGCCGGCATCTGTGGGTACTGAATAGTTTGACGGACATACCAAATCAATTATCACACTCTGTAAAATATTCACCACAAACGAACAACTATCCATGTTACCAGAACCATCCACAGCGGTATAAGTTACTGTCGTCTCACCTGGTACAAAGGAAGTACCACTTGCGTCGCCGTCTCCACTACCCATCATTGCTCCTGAAAAGGTGTGGAAAAAGGTATCCACCATACAGTTATCACTGAGCGAATCTAGTCCAATATCAAAAATCATGGTATCGGCAACACTTCCAGCTATGAAAACAGTAGTATCCGCAGGGCAAGCCAAAAATGGTGGTTGCGTATCATTTACGGTCACCGTGAACATACATGTATCTGCATTATTGCTCACATCCGTTACGATACAGGTAACAATGGAATCTCCTACCGGAAAAAACGAACCGGAATCAGGGTCACAGATGACAGTCCCAATTCCACAATTATCATCAAGTATAGGGGCAGCCCAAAAGACCGTCGCTCCGCAGCTGTCCAAACTTGCATCAACTACAATATCAGCAGGACAAGTGATCGTAGGTGGAAGCGAGTCTATCAATTCCACTAGGAAGAAACATGTATCAGAAACAAGACCTACCGAGTCCAGAGCAACCACGGCTACCGTAGTATCATTGGAAATAATAGTTCCACTAGGCGGCACCTGGGTGATTTTCAGATTACCCGTTGGTGTACAGTTATCAGCAAAAACGGTCAGCGCCGTAAAATCAGGCAAGACCGCTTCACAATTAGCATCTGCCAAGAGGAAAGTATCGGGAGCACACACAACCAATTGGGGAGGTATGGTATCCACAACCATTACATTGGCAGTACAGGTAGCGAAGTTACTATTTCCATCCGTCACCGTTAAAGTCACAGTGTTATCTCCGATATCTGAGCAGTCAAAAGTATTTTGATCAATGTTTAATGTAAGAGTCGGGCAATTATCGAAAGAACCATTATCGACGTAGGAAGTGTTAATGGTAACCATCCCCAGGTTATCCAAATATACAGTAGTATCTGAAACACAGATAGCGGTCGGGTCTGTCTGGTCATCTATGACAACCTTAAAGGAACAATCAGCAGCATTACCCGCTTCATCCGTCGCCGTCAACGTCACATCTGTATCTGCTGAAATCACCGTACCTGAAGTTGGCACCTGAGCAATTGTTATATTGGCTGCCATTGAGCAATTATCGCTCACAGTTGCCATAGAAGTATAATCATCTAAGTTCGCTTCGCAATTAGCGTTAATAGCCACAGTCAAATCAGCTGGACAACTAATGGTGGGGTTCGTTAAATCATCCACTATCACCGTCTGTGTCTGCGTCGAGGTGTTCCCGTTCCCGTCATCGTACGTCCACGTCACCGTAAAAGTCCCCTGCGCCGTGTAGGTCAGTGGGTCCGTCGTCGTCCCCGTCACCGCTCCCGTGCAGTTGTCCGTCGCCGTCGGTGCCGTCACCGTCGCCGTGCACTCGCCCGTCACGTCCGGGAGAACGGCCACGTCCGCCACTGGGGCCGTCGTGTCGTCCACTATCACCGTCTGTGTCTGCGTCGAGGTGTTACCGTTCCCGTCATCGTACGTCCACGTCACCGTGAACGTCCCCTGCGCCGTGTAGGTCAGCGGGTCCGTCGTCGTACCCGTCACCGCTCCCGTGCAGTTGTCCGTCGCCGTCGGTGCCGTCACCGTTGCCGTGCACTCGCCCGTTACGTTAGGGAGCATGGCCACGTCCGCCACAGGGGCCGTCGTGTCGTCCACTATCACCGTCTGTGTCTGCGTTGAGGTGTTACCGTTCCCGTCATCGTACGTCCACGTCACCGTGAACGTCCCCTGCGCCGAGTAGGTCAGCGGGTCCGTCGTCGTACCCGTCACCGTGCCCGAACAGTTGTCCGTCGCCGTCGGGGCCGTCACCGTCGCCGTGCACTCGCCCGTCACGTCAGGGAGAACAGCCACGTCCGCCACAGGGGCCGTTGTGTCGTCCACTATCACCGTCTGTGTCTGCGTCGAAGTGTTCCCGTTCCCGTCGTCATATGTCCACGTCACCGTGAACGTGCCCTGCGTCGTATAGGTCAGCGGGTCCGTTGTCGTGCCCGTCACCGCTCCCGTGCAGTTGTCCGTCGCAGTCGGCGCTGTCACCGTCGCCGTGCACTCGCCCGTTACGTCAGGGAGTACCGCCACGTCCGCTACCGGGTCCGTCATGTCGTCCACTATCACCGTCTGCGTCTGCGTCGAGGTGTTCCCGTTCCCGTCGTCGTACGTCCATGTCACCGTGAAAGTCCCCTGCGTCGTATAGGTCAGCGGGTCCGTCGTCGTGCCCATCACCGCTCCCGTGCAGTTGTCCGTCGCCGTCGGTGCCGTCACCGTCGCCGTGCACTCGCCCGTTACGTCAGGGAGCATGGCCACGTCCGCTACCGGGGCTGTCATGTCGTCCACTACCACCGTCTGCGTCTGCGTCGAGGTGTTCCCGTTGCCGTCGTCGTACGTCCACGTCACCGTGAAAGTCCCCTGCGCCGTGTAGGTCAGCGGGTCCGTCGTCGTGCCCGTCACCGCTCCCGTGCAGTTGTCCGTCGCCATCGGTGCCGTCACCGTCGCCGTGCACTCGCCCGTTACGTCAGGGAGCATGGCCACGTCCGCCACAGGGGCCGTCGTGTCGTCCACTATCACCGTCTGTGTCTGCGTCGAGGTGTTCCCGTTGCCGTCGTCGTATGTCCACGTCACCGTGAACGTGCCCTGCGTCGTATAGGTCAGTGGGTCCGTTGTCGTACCCGTCACCGTGCCCGAACAGTTGTCCGTCGCCGTCGGGGCCGTCACCGTCGCCGAACACTCGCCCGTTACGTCAGGAAGTACCGCCACATCAGGGACTGGAGGAATCGTATCGATAAAAGTTACATTGAATGTACATGTTGAATCATTCCCCCCTTCATCAGTGACGGTTACGGTCACCACCAAATCACCCGTAACATTGGTAGTAAGTGAATCTGGAGTTTGATTAAATACCAGGTCACCTAATGCAGTACAATCATCATTAAAAGTTAGGGAATCAATGTAGTTTGGAAGCGGTACAGAGCAGTCTGCATCCGCAAATATGGTCCTATCAGGGCATCCTCCGACAATTTCTGGTTGCTCATCCGGCACCACATTTATAGTGGCGTTATTAATTGTTACATCATTCACACTGATCTGACCGGAAGCATTCCAAAAATCCAAAAGAAACCCAGGAAGGTTGGTAATCTCGACTGTAGTACTTGTGAGATTGGAATCTTTTAATTTAAATTTCAAAGTAAAAATAGTTGTACTATCTGTCAGTGTCAGACCAGCTGCATTGGTATAGAACCATGAAAATATCAACCTTCCGTTTAAAGAATCTATTTCATTGTAAAATGCCGAACCCAAAGGATTGTTCGCTACGATGGAATCCATCACTCCGCAGTACCTTAGCACCGATGTATCCCACTGTATGCCTAAGTCAACAATGGTCATATCATCAAAATTCTCAACGATTATCGGTACTGAGAACATGGAATCACTACATGACAATGAAGTTCCTAAAGCACTGAAGGTGAGCGAGTTGGGATTGCCGGCTGCTTGCTGTACCGTGATATCAAAAGAACAGGGTACATCATTGGTATTTCCATTTACATCAGTAGCTGTATAAGTGACAGTTGTGGTACCTAATGGAAATGATTCGCCGGACATGTTTGTACTGATCAAACTTGCCATTTCACAATTGTCAGTTGTATCGGGTTCAACCCAGGTAGCCACACTGCTCGTCTGTCCATTGGGAACAATAATCAACTGATCTGAAGGGCAGTTGGAAATGACCGGAGGTGTGACATCATCAACCACTAACTCTCCATTCGTGATGTTCACATCGCCAGAGCCCAAAATGGTAAAATCGGTCAGGAATATTTCCACATCAAAACCCGGCAAGTCTCCAATAGTAATGGGAGAAGATTCCCCATAAGTGCCGATTACCTCAAATTCCATAGTGAACAATACCGCACTGCCTCCAGGAGGATAATCTCCGGGAGGTGCTACGGCATCAAACCAGGAAAAGAAATAAAACCCATTGGTCGCATTGGCTGCATTGGGCAGGATGACCGTTGGAGGAAGATTTGGTGTAAACCCGCAAAACCTGATGACAGAGGTGTCCCAACTAACGCCAAATTGAGCAGATTGGACATCGATAAAATTTTCAACACTGATATCAACGGTCGCTTTAGCATCAGGACAGGAGACAACTTGTTCACCAATAATTGTTACTGTCTGCCCTGAGACCGGCACTGCGGTTAGAACTAACAACGCTGTGCTGTATAAGAGGAGTAAGAATTTTTTCATTCTTATGAAATTTGTATTTCGGTGATTGGGAAAAGATAGATGGGCTTATAATTATTGGTGAAATTAAAACTTTTTTTAATGTCTTCGAAAAATCAATGATTTCAACCTATGTAAAAATCCCTGTCTGACCCTTTTCCTTTAACATCTAATAGTGGTGTTACAACCAGAATCAAAATATCCCGTTCTCCCTCCTGTTTTTCACAGAAAGGAGAAACAAGGACAAATAATGGGTATTCTGCCTGGTTGGTAACCCAGGCATCCTACCAAGCCTAATATGCTAGTAGCATATAATACTGTGGTATTATAATCAGTGGTGACAGGCTGAAATGAACCAGCCTGTCACCACATAATAATTAATCCAATAAGATCATTTTACGAATCGCGTGATGGGATGCTGTTTCTAAACGATAGAACAACACTCCTTGTATTGGCAAGCCATATCGGTCGACCTCAACTTGATGATACCCTGCACCATATTCTCCTTCTATTACTTTCAATACCCTTCCGGATGGATCAAGGATCGTCAGCGTAGCCTGGCTTCTCTCCGGTAAATTGAAACCGATGAAAGTTGATTGGCTGAATGGGTTCGGACGGTTTTGATATAGTTTGAATGGATTGGCCTCTAATTCCACATCTGTTGAGGTCACTCCTTCAAACAAGAGATCGACTCCAATAATCGCCCGTTCTTCATTCATCGCCTCTATTGGAATGTAGGCATCTGTTATCGCCATCAATTCACGCAGTGAGGAGATATCTTCCAAAACGTTGAATTTCAAAGTAAAGACTTCATAACCATCGTGCAGATCAACACCGGCAGCGTTAGTATGATACCAGTTGAAAGCCATCATTCCTTCTTCTGATCTCGTCAGGTTGAAATTAGTCAAATTCAGGTTTGGCACATTACCAGGAATAGCTTCTACCAATTCCAGCGCACTATTATCAAAATTCAAAGTTGCCTGATAGGTCAGCAAGTGCTCAAAATCTTTTGCACGGAAGACAACCGTTGCTTCCGTACCCTGCTCGTATGATTCATCATTAATGACAAATTTAACCGCATCATCACTTCGATCATCAGAAGATGGATCCCAGAAAAGGATATTCTCCAAAGAATTGTTGACATCACCAACTTTCACTCCAATGAAATCATCGTTCAAAAAGTCCATGTTAACCACTGGGTGACTGATGCTTTCATCAAATGGAGCAACAGAAAATGGGTTAGGCCATGGCAACGCCTGATCGGCATCAATGAAACGCCAGGACTCGTTCACAGAAGCTATTGGCCCTTCGATACCTACCGCCAATTGATGCACCAAAAATACATCGGCAGTGGTCACAGAGTTACTCTTGTTTGCATCGGCAGCTATTATCTTATAGGGAGTCGGCAAAGTGTCCAGCAGTGCAGCATGCTGATGAATTAAAAATACATCGGCAGTGCTGACCAGTTGCGTATTATCTTCTAATCTCCAATTCCGGTCTCTCTGAGGTGTAACAGTTGCACTAGCACCGTTAGGGACCATATTGAATGAATAAGTCGTACTGCCCGTAGGAGGTACAGTGTCCATAACGGTTCCTGTCAGGAATACAGTAACGGAATCTATATCCGTTCCCATTTCTGTTTTGAAATTACCGGCAATAGTTTTCGGCGCACTATTATCGATGACCGTTACTGTACCAGCAATACCAAAAGATGGAATTGAGCCAGGAATCCCTGCAGCACCGGCATCTGTATTGATTATTTCAAGCGGAGAGGAGTCGCCTACATTCGCTGTCGGGCTAATATTTACTTTTACATCAAACAGTTTCTCACCCGGAGCAAGTGTAACGCCCGAAGGAGGTATGCTACTATCAAACCATGAAACAAGACCTGTTCCAGCATTAAATAACGGAATACTTCCAAGAGCTGGGTTGATATTTTCAATAGAATTAATTGCCCCAACGGAACCAAGCACCAGGTCGAGGGTCATTTCAAAGAAAGTAATGCTATTAAATGAATCAACAGTAACAGGGACAAAAGCCATTCCTCCGGCCAGGCCGGTAGCATTGCCCGCCGTAAACCCTACGCCTCCAAGTACAATCACAGTGGCTGGACATGAATTGGTCAAACCTGCATCATCTTCAACCGTCAGGGTCACGAGATTTGAACCAATATCTGCAGTGGTAAACGTATTTGGCGAAACGGTCATGTCTACGATGCCACAGTTATCACTACTTCCATTGTTGATATTAGCTGCCGTGATCGAGGCATTTCCAGAGTTGTCCAATTGAATAGTGATATTCTGGCAAATTGCGGTAGGGTTCTGGGCATCCATTACTTCCAGTACCAGTTCATGTACACCTATATTGCCACAGGCATCGTACCCTCTGAATGTAATATCATAAATGCCCGGAGCATAGAAGCCAGTAGCACTTGCTCCACCATTACCCTTGCCATAATCGGCAAGCGCAGTATTGGTGATAGAGTCCAGCCAGCACTCTTCTGTCACTATATAGGTTGATAGATCGATTTGAATATAAGGTGTGCAAATAGTTCCTGTTGCCAGAACAACCATGGTGTCTGGAAGGCTGAACGTAGGTTCGGTCGTATCATCGGTGGTGATGATCTGTGCCTGAGTAAGCGCATCGTTTCCGCAGTCATCAGTCAAATCCCAGAGGCGAGCAATGCAGAATTCTTTGGGACAATCATATGCCGGCACGGGACAGATAGACTTATCAACGTAAACAAAATCTGAAATCGTCCGACTGCCGATTGAGCCATCATTGTCTGAAACAATAGAAAAACCAAAGTTTTGTCCACCAAATACCTCTACAACCATTCTTTGTGGGGTACTTGTTGGGCTCAAATTCATAGGTGTGCCACTATTTACAAAGTAACCAAAACTATCTCCGTTGTCTCCCGAGAAAGAATAATCAAAAATTATCCACCCATCCGCTGGTATAGAAGGATAGGTCAGTGTGGTAGTACCAACCCCTGAGAAACTCCTCATGGTAATTGATGACGGAGTATTGTTTGTGAAATAGGTGGATGAATTAGGTGATTTAGTCCATGCTGAGTAAGAAAAATCATAGCTAGTCATTGAAGGTACTGTATTGGCCGTATTGGATGCAAAGCCCTTGAATGCCTGGTAATCTTTAAATGTTGCGTTCAGTGTATTATCACAATTATCAGCCAGCATGGTCGCACCTTTTGCAACGGTTGTATCTCCACCTGCTACATAACAAATCTCTAAGCCCCAACCTTTGAGGTTACCTCCGTCACCTGAGCCATCACTATCAATGATCCTCAACCGCCAATTGCCATTGACCTGGATATTACTGAAAGCTGAAAGTGATTGATCAGGAGTGAATATACCTCCTATACCCGTTGGAGGGCATACAAAACCTCCCGTTGCATCATCATCAAAAGAGACATTATCTATATTAACAGAATCAGGGCAGCTATTAGCAAATAAGCGAACAGATGGCCCTCCTATTTTATCCAACCATATCTCCATATCGCTTATATCTGTATGCTCGATATCAAGGTTGATTACATTCACATCGAATACTTTCCCTTGTCCGGATATATTTATAAAATCAGAAATGGTTGAAGTACTGGCAGTAGGAATTGGTATTTGAGTATTGTTGGAATCGATAACACAGACGAATTCAGCCACCGTTCTGTTATCCACGCACGAATCTAGATCAATATCCACTGGCGCAACAAAGGTTGGAGCAGTCGTATCAACAACCGTAATAACCTGGACTGCGGTGCCAGTATTGCCAGTCGAATCTTCTGCGGTCCACGTTCTTGTAATTGTGCCCGAACAAGCAGTCAGCATAGCTGGGCTATCAGAATAGTAGATTGTATCGATCTTGCAGTTATCTGTTGCTGTAGCAGCACCCAAGGCTGAAGTATCTCTGCTTTCATGACACTCGATCGTAACGTTGGCAGGAGCTGTCACAACAGGAGCTTCCGTATCTTCGATCGTAACAATAGAGGTACAGATTGCCTGATTTCCAAATATGTCAAAAACCGTTACGGTCGCGGTATTGGACCCAATGTCAGAACAATCAAAAATATATGAAGTAGAATCTGCTGATCCATTTACAGAAACCAAACTTGGAAGTGGAAACACAGGGAAACTACAAACATCAAAACTGCTGAAGCTAAGCTGAAGGGCAAATACTTCAACTTTACCATCTGATTGAAGCGCAATGGTTAAATTCGAACAAGCCGCAACGGGAGGAACATTATCAAAAACATTTACAGTAGTGGTACAAGAATCCCTGTTTCCACTGCTATCTTCTACATCCAACTCCACGGTATTTATACCGACGCCTATATTGGTACAGTCAAAAGTGGTTATATCCAAAGTCCGGGTTATGGGCGAACAATTATCCGAACTCATGCTGTCAATATCCGAAACTGTAATTGTTGCATTTCCTGTAGCATCCAAATCAACATCAATTTCAGAGTAGCATAAAGCAACTGGATCAAGGGTATCTTTAACCATAACCGTTCTGACAGCTGATGTATCTTTATTTCCTCCGGTATCGGTAACTTCAAGCCAGATGCTTCTTGCCCCCAGGCTATCACAAGTATATTTTAATGAATCCACAAAAGGCCCGTTCAGCGACGCTGCCACTTTGTAGGAAACAATGCCACAAACGATAGGATCTGGAGCCACGGAATCGAAACTAAAACTATCTATATCCATTCCATCAATCCATGCCATACCCATTGAATTTAAGAATGCACAAGTATCTTGGGCCTGGGCAGTCGGAATGATATTGTCTTCAACCGTAACTATTGCAAAACAAAAATTTGTATTCAAAGAATCGTCTCTTACCCGGAGGGTTACCTTATTCGGCCCCAATTCAGTACAGTCAAAACTAATATTGTTAGAGAAACCAGTATAGGGAGGAAGAGTGTCCTTGCTGATCCGGAAATGTGGGTTGGCCGTTAATGGATCTGTACAGTTATCAAAGCTACCTCCATCAATATCCGTATCCATTACAGTCACTGTACCAGCAGGTGACAGCTCCACTGTAATGTCTTGACAAATAGCCGTCGGAGCTAAATCATCAACGATGGTTACAACTGTTGTACACGCAGGTGGATTAGAAACATTACCGCTTAAATCCATAACCCTGAAGCGAACGGTGTCTATACCGATATCATCACAGTCATATTGAAGGGTATCCCGCCAAGCACCGGCGCCAGGTGGCAATGGTCTTATATGGAACGAATCAATGCCACAGTTATCACTGCTTAAACTATCAAGGTCCACTGCATTTAAAACGGCCATACCGTTAATATCCAAACTGACTTGATGAACAGTTTTACAAACGGCAATTGGTTCCTGTGTATCATTAACAACATAAGTAAAAGAATGAGTCGTTTCATTATCGGCATCATCTTTTGCTGAAAACGTAATGGTAAATGACCCAATCCCCAGGGTATCAGTTAAAGAATAGCCTTTTCCCATATGTACGGTATCACCCGTTGCATCATCTGTAATGAGGTAACAAGTCTCACTTGAAAGGATAGAAGAACAATTGTCACTTACAGAACCGATGCCTACCATGATAGGCTGTTCACATGACACTGGAGAGAAAGACTGTGACCCCGGAAGCATCGCAAACTCGGGAAATTGAGTATCATTTACCGTCACCGTAAAGGTGCAAGTATCAGCATTGCCCGAAAGATCTGTCAGGAAATAATTGATCGTGTGAGGTGAACCTCCAACTGAAAAAATATTACTGCCGGGTATCCCGCTATTGGTAAAAACAGCATCGGAGCAATTATCCGAACCAACAGTAGGAGGAGTCCAGGTCACTTTGGCAGCACAACTATCCGGGCCATTGCTGACAACAATATCGGATGGGCACCCAGCGATAACAGGGGCTTCGTCATCTGTGACTGTAATGGTAGTCATACCTACCACTGTATTTGTATCCGCATCAATAACAGTCCATGCAATGACCGTTGTCCCGACATTATACAGTCCATCTGCAGATTCTGTCCCTGAGCCCATTGTAGCTCCTGATCTTGTCCAGAAGACATCATAAGAACAATTTTCCAAAATACTATCCACTTCCAACCCCGATACGTTAACCGCACATGCATTGGCATCTGCCGTTAAGGTGTCATCAGGGGGAAACTGGACGATCGGGAAGAAATTGTCCACAATCCTAAAATCAAATGAACAAACGTTCCCAACATCACCGTCTACAGTTACATATAAAGTAAACGTGTAATCAATGTCGTTACAACTGAACACAGGTCCTAAAATCGTTCCCGTGGAAGGATAAGGGATCGTTGCAGCAGCATCCTCCCAAAGGTTGATCTCTGGGTAAGCTGGCGGAGTAAGGGTACAACTTCCACCAATCCAAGTAGCAATGACTGCGTTGGTCAGAGTATAATTCCCTGTGCTTTGCAGGGGAAGCTGCAGTACTCCCGGAGAAGCACAACTTATTGTACACTGAGCATATAATGGCTGATAAGAAAAACAGCAAAGAAATATTGCTGCCAATAAACTGGTCTTCAAAGTCCTCGGTATTCTGGGGGAGCCTTTAAAAACCTGTTCGAGGGATAAGTGTAAGCGGTCACGCAGGCCCGCTGTAGTGTTGAACTTTAGCATAGTAGTAGGCTTGGTTTGTGAATGAATTTGACTGTTGGCTATTCGCAATTGGCAGTTGGCCTGTCGGAGCTAATAGCTAATAGCTAATGGCTAACAGTAAAATGTATATAAATACCCAAATGGACAGGCGTATCCTATCCATGAAAAATGAATGTGCTTTTTGTTCAGAAGGCGCAAACAAATACAGGCGCTCTTTCTGGCTTCCGGTGAGATGTTTTTGTTTTTGTTCTAAATTTTGCTAAAACGGAATTACAGAAAGGACTGTGTCCTATTAATTGTTCACGGGAAAATAGTGCTGCGGGAGACCACAAAATTTGCTGGTAAGTATATTCGGATAATCGGTTTCAGGTAACGTCGTGAGATCATGTTCATACGGGATTGTAACGGGTCGGATGGTATAAAAAGATGGGAGCCATCCTGAATCGGTTTATGTTCATGTATGCCGCTTGCTTAAACAAGCAGCTTAATTGACGCAAAAATAGAAAGCCAACCAAGGGTAAACATCCCTACATTTAGGTATTCTAAAGGAAAACAAAAAAAATATACAAAATTATTATAATACACCTACACCTTTGACAATCAGCTTGTTAGGAGCATTAACTGCCTGTTTAACCGATAACTTATCGACCAATAAGTCACCTTGCCTACAAAAGGCCACTGAACAAAACATCAAATAAACACCTGTCCGGACATGGCATTTAACCAAGTATGCGTTATTTTCACGTTGTCCCAAGCCTTTTATCATTACTTGAAAAGGCACATACATAAAAATATCAACCATATTATTTCAGCTAATCACCAATCAACTAATCTCTAAAACACATGACCTTCGGCTCACCTCAGGAAGAACTGGCAATGAAAAGTTATATCATCTCGCTCCTCGTCAAACAAGCGGAGTCTGATGGAAAATTTAGCAATATCGAAAAAAAATACCTCGTTTATGCCGCAAACTCCCTTAAACTGTCCGACAAGGAAGTGGCTGCCATCCGGCATAACCCAGAAGAATACGCCATTGCACCACCGCCTGACGAAGGCAAACGCATGACCATTCTTTATTACCTCCTTTTCATGATGCGGGCAGACCAAGAGGTCAATCCGGCTGAAGAAATCCTCTGCCACAAAGTTGGCTTCCAAATGGGTTTCAGAGAAGAGATGATCAATAATTTAATACAACTAATGAAGCAGTACCTGATCAATGATATCCCGCCCGACAGTATGGTAGAAAGGATTAAACCATTCCTGAATTAGGAAAGGCTGGATAACCGTATGATTAAATGGTTTTGCGTCCGTCAGTAATAAAAATTACCACGATGAAAGATTTAAAATACCTGATCGCTTATATCACTCCGGCATCGGCTTTCGTAGCAGTTTCCTGGCAAGGGGGATGGTCTTACCTGACACTGATCATCGCCTTTTTGATCGTCCCATTGGTTGAACAATTTGCCAAAGGGACAGAAAAAAACCTGACGGCGCAAGAAGAACAGCAAAAAGCCGTCGCTCCGTTTTTTGATCTGCTGCTCTACCTCAACCTGCCCTTTTTATACCTGATCATCTGGCATTATTTATCGGCCGTTACCAGTGGGGCCATTGCAATGTGGGAGACCATCGGCCTGACCTTGAGCGTTGGTATTACGGTAGGCACCATTGGCATCAATGTAGCACATGAACTTGGACATCGCAAAAAAGGATTTGAACGATGGATCGCCAAAGCCCTGTTGACAGCTGCTCTTTATACCCAGTTTTATATCGAACACAATCGCGGGCACCATCTCTGGGTAGCTACCGAAGAAGACCCTTCCTCGGCATACAAAGGAGAGAGCCTTTACCACTTTTGGGCACGGTCCGTTAGTGGGGTATATACACATGCGTGGCGTTTGGAAAACAAGCGCCTGCGAAAAGCGGGCAAATCTGTTTTTTCATTTTCCAATGAGATGGTCCGGTTACAGCTGTCACATCTGGCCTACCTGTCAGCTGTTTGGTTTTTCTTTGGCTGGGCCGGTGTGGGTTTTGCCATTGTTATTGCGATGATTGCTATTTCTGAACTAGAGACCGTAAACTATATCGAACACTATGGCTTGCGCCGAAAACGCCTGGCTTCTGGCTTCTACGAAAAAATAAGCCCCCAGCATTCCTGGAATTCCAACCATGAGCTAGGTCGCATCCTTTTATACGAACTGACCCGCCATTCTGATCACCATTATAAAGCCACCCGAAAGTACCAGGTACTCCGACATTTTGATGAAAGCCCTCAACTCCCTCATGGTTACCCGGCCTCCATGCTGATGGCCCTGGTTCCACCACTTTGGTTCTCAATAATGGACAAACGAATACCGGTGGATGGCTGAAGTTAGATAGTAGACGAAAATTGTTTCTTTAAAACTTATGTCTCTTCGCTTGGGTTATATTTGCGGACAAATAATTTCGATGTGATGTTTTTTGAAAAAAAAATTAGCGGTGAATATTTTCCCTACCTGTCGTTCAGGATGGCAATGCTTACGTTGTTCCTGTTTTCTTCCTTTTTTGCATTCTCTCAGCAAGGCCACAAATTCCTCCTGCGGGGCGACCAATCTTACCAAGACCAAAATTTTGAACAGGCGGAACTGAATTATCGGCGAGCCCTGGAAAGAGAAAACTCGACCCAGGGAACATACAACCTCGGCAACTCTACTTATAAGCTTGAACGTTTCGACGAAGCCGTAGCCCACTTCGAAGCAGCGGCCGAGTCGGCCGTCGATGACAACACCAAAGCACAGGCATTCCATAATTTGGGAAATGCCCATTATCAGGCAGGTCAGTACAAGGAGAGTGTCGAAGCATTTAAAAATTCCCTCCGACTCAACCCAAACGACCTCTCCACCAAACAAAACCTCATCCGGGCCATACGCAAACTCCCTCCACCTCAACAAAACCAGCAACAGCAGCAAGGTGAAAACCAAGACAATAAAGACCAAAACCAGCAGCAACAAAACCAGCAGCAGAACCAACAAAACGAACAGGACGAACAGCAGAACCAAAATGACGAACAAAAAGAAGAAGAACAAAACCAATCTTCCAAACAACAGCAGCAAGAAAGCCGTGACCTGAGCAAAGAAGAAGCAGAACAGTTATTGGAAATCATGGATCAGGAAGAACAAAAAGTACAAGAAAAACTGCGGAAGGCCGGAGCAAAGAAAAAACGCACAAGGGACTGGTAATTGATAATTGATAATTGATAATCAGAGCTGTAAAAAAATGAGGAAATTTTATAAAGGCAAGAAAAAGAGTCAACAATCAACAATCAATAATTATCTGTTTTTATTTCTACTTTTTTGCCTTATCACAACATCAGCCTGCACCGCCGACCCACCGCCGACCCTCAACTACAAAGACCGCCAATTGGTCGACAGCCTTTTCCGTTTACAGGTCGACAGTTTGAAACCTTTAATGGACAGCCTTTGCGACCTTAGGTTCGACAGCGCCGTGCAACACACTGTGGATTCTATTATGCAGGAAAGGCAATCAGAAATAGAGCAATATTTGGAGCGCATTAAAAGTGAAAATCAAAATGAAAACTAAAATGAAAAGACTTTCATTATTACTTTTATTTTTAATCGCTGGTTTCATTATTCCTTCTTGTAAAAAACCACCTTCCAAAACGAAAGCGGAAGTCGTTCAAGAACGCCTGAACGACCGATTGAAACGCTGGAAGGACGGTGTAAACCGAAACTGCAAAAAAAGGGTAATGGAAACAGCAGTGACCATTGTTGACTCCACCTTGCTCGCCAACGCCCGATTAAAAAGAGATACGTCTGACATTCCTGCCA
The DNA here is from genome assembly GCA_039819485.1 of Bacteroidota bacterium. GTDB lineage: Bacteria > Bacteroidota > Bacteroidia > Chitinophagales > Saprospiraceae > UBA6168. The sequence goes on from JBCBRY010000043.1 coordinate 59,518, forward strand.
TTCCTCCACGACCAGCAAAACCCGACTTCACCCCACCAGAAGATTCCATTCCTGTAAAACCTATTTTGGAAGAAAATAATTAATTATTGATTGTCAATTATGGACCAATAAACAAAGACTATATTTACTGCCTAAATTTTTTCCATTTTCCCCTATTCATTCTTCGCTTCCAACTCCTCCTTTTTCTCTTTCCATTCCTCGCATATTTCATCAAACCTAACCAAACGCTCATTAAATTTTAACGCCATCATATGATAAAAATAAATCTCTTCTTTTTTATTAAATATTTTATCAAAGGTTTTCCGAACAGTAGTAAGCCCGGTATAATGTGGAAAAGGATCGATCAGCTCTTTAAAATTCCTGTCCAAAACAACTATCCCTTCTTCCCCTGTTTTTGTGGCACGGCTGGTGCGTCCGTAAAAAGCCAATAAATAAGACCTGTTATTTATTGAAATATCAGGATCAATTTCCATTTGTTCATTATAAAAATAGCCAGATTGCTTTCCTGCTTTCAACAAATGGACAGCAGTATCAGGCATATATAATATTTGAGAGAAAGAATAATTACTATCTAAAGATTCACGCAGCCAATTATTTTCATTTTCAATTTCTTTTTTTGACTCATTTATTTTTTGGGAAAACCTTTTTTTTTCACTCGGCGAAACATTTTTGCTATTCACCACTTTTTCCATCGCCTTTAATTTACTGCTGCCCGTTTTCAAACGCATAATCAGTATTCCGTCTTTCAGATCATCCAATGCATTTACGCCTATTTCATACCGGGTATTTTTCCCCAATGTATCAAAGTCAGTCCCCATGTCAAAACCCTGCGCTCCGAGCCAAACCGGGATAAATAAAAATGCAAAAAATAAATTAATCAATATTTTCATTTTCAAAATAATTAAAAAACATTCAACAACCATTAATTCACCGTTCACCGTTCACCGTTCACCGTTAATTAAGAGTTGCTCTTTAAAAAAATCCCACACCGGATCAACCGGGGGGCTCGCCGCCAGACTGACTGTTTCTTTTGATACAGGATGGTTAAAGGTTAGTTTCCAGGCATGCAGATGAATTGAACGGTCTTTATTGCTGCGGCGGAAACCATATTTCACATCACCTTTAATGGGGTTATCCATGGCGGCAAGCTGTGCCCTGATCTGGTGATGACGGCCCGTGATCAGATCTAATTGCAGGAGGTGGTAATTATCGCTGGCGCCCAATACTTTGTATTTTAATGTTGCTTTTTTGCTACCGTCTGCCCCTTCTTCCGAAACGACTGATTTATTGCTTTTTTGATGTTTAACTAAAAAATGTTGGGCAGTTCCTTCTTTTTTATCCGGCCTATTCTTAACGACGGCCAAATACGTTTTTTTTACGGAACGGTCTTTAAATTGGTCGTTCAGCAAACCAACTGCTTTTTTATTTCTTGCAAAAAGAACGACTCCACTTGCCGGCCGGTCAATACGATGTATGAGGAACAACTTTGATTTACAATAAATTTCACCAAGCTGTTGCAAGGACTTGTCACCCGTTTTGTCAGGTTGCACCGGAATGCCGGGCGGCTTGTTAAAAGCGATGAGTTGATTGTTTTTATAAATGACCCAGTCGCCGATGGCGGGGAGGTTGCTCGTTGTTGGTTTCCCGACCTGCGGGTGCGGGGTTTTGCTTTGTTCAGGTTGTTTGTTGGTTGCCATTTACTTTTAAGCGGGTGTATTGAAAACTGGGTTATTGGGTTATTGGGTTATTGGGTTATTGGGTTATTGGGAATTTACTAAATATCCGAAATCTCAATCACTCAATTCCTATTTCATCTCCTCAAACTCTATGTAATCTTCATCGTCCCCTTTTCCTCGTTTTTTACCTTCATTATAATGATGATGGTGAATGGTCGTCTTGCTGTCATCCGCCCCTTTTTTGAGCAAGAATTTTTCCTGAAACCAAGAATAGACAATGTAACCGACAATTCCCCAAAGCAATATTTTAAAAAGCATATCTATGATTTTTTTACAAAGGTAGGCTAAATGGTTGGATGGTTAGATAGCTGAACGGTTTAAGGATAACTCAGCGAATCAGGGGCAAAACAGCCGATTAGACGAGTGCGAACAAATGGCAGTGGCATCGGGCCGCCCCCCTTTGTAAAAAGAGGTTTTAAAGCCCTCCTTTAAAAACCTTTTAATTCGCAAGATTCATATTTGCAGCGTAAATACGGTTCCCTCTCCCACTACCGACTGCACACTGATGCGGCCTTTGTGGACCCCCATGATTTGGCGGGAAAGACTAAGGCCGATACCGCTGCCCTCCGCTTTGGTAGTGTAAAACGGAACGAATATTTGTTCCAGCATTTCCGGCTCTATGCCTTTGCCATTATCAGCAACTTTGATGAGGGCCTTGCCTTGTTTGGTGCGCTGGGTACTGATGGTGATCATTGGCCCATCCATCTCTTTCACCACATCGATGGCATTTTTCAATAAATTGATAATGACCTGCTCCATCAGTTCAACATCGGCTTGAAAAATGACCGGCGATTGAGACAGTTGCGCATTGAACTGGATCCGGTTCTTTTCGAAAACCGGTCGGAACAGCACCCTGATACGTTCGATCAAATCGTTGGCATCGACCAGCTGGAACTTTGGGGGCGGGAGGCGGGTCAGGTTCCGGTAGGTTTCAGTAAAATGCATCAACCCTTCGCTCCGGTTGCGAATGGCGCCAATGGCGGCCCGAATGTCCTCAGACTGCTCTTGGGTGACTGCCCCATGCGGCGAATTCGAAAGCATGTTGTCGATGGTAGCCGTCAGGGAAACGATGGGTGTGATGGAATTCATGATTTCATGCCGCAGGATGCGTATCAGCTTTTGCCATGCTTCCAGTTCCTGCTCTTCCAGCTCGCCGGAAATGTTTTGAAAGGAAACCAATTTCAGCTTTTGATTCCTTAAAGCAAATTCATTGGTTTGCAGGGCAAGCTGCATGGTTTTGTTATCGAGGCTCACTTTCACCATTTCCCGTTCGCCCGTTTTTAGCTGCTTCACCACTTCCAACAATTTTTCATCGACTTGCTCGAGGGCGTCCAGGTGGACGAGATAGGGCTTGCTCAATAATTTTTGCAGCGCTTTGTTCATCATGAAAATGCCTCCTTTCTCGTCGATGCAAAGCAGACCAACGTCTACCGATTCTACGATGGTCTGCAAATACTGGTGATTGGCTTCTTTCTCCGCCCTGATATTGAGGAATTTCCGGTTGATGTCATTAAACGCTTCATACATTTCACCGAATGTTTTCCCCTTGTGGTGTCCAGAGTAAGTGGCCGAAAAATCATCGTATTTAATCCCCAGCAAGAAAGCGGTGAAGTCCCTGTTGGACTGATCGACATAGCGTACCATATCCACAACCGTCAGGATCAGGATCACAAACAGAATGAACATAGTGATGTAATATTCCGTCTGGGTAACGCAATAGACCAACGCCAGCACCAGTGCGATGAGCGAAATGATCCGGAAAGTAATATTTACGCGAAAGGATTTAAACATCTATAAACCGTATTTCTCCAGTCTCCTGTAAAGTGCTGCGCGAGTCAGCCCCAGTTCCTCTGCTGCCCGGGTGATATTGCCCTGATGACGGGTCATGGATTTTTGAATGGCCCATTTTTCCAGATCGTCCAGGTTGTAAGATGGAAGAGCCGTCTCTCCCTCGCTCTCAATCAGGTTTTGCAGCATAAAATCATTGGGGGTCAGGCGGTCACTATCACAGAGGATTACGGCCCGTTCGACGGCATGGCGCAATTCCCGGATATTGCCTGGCCAGTTATAGGCCTGTAATTTTTTGACGGTCTCGGCTGCGAACTGCAAGTTGGGTTTTTGATATTTACGGGCATACATTTTTAAAAAATGTTCGGCCAAAAGTGGAATGTCGGTGACTCGTTCGCGCAAGGGCGGCAAGTGAACTTCAACGGTATTGATCCGGAAGAGCAAGTCCTGCCGAAACGACTTTTCCCTTACTTTTTCATACAAAGGCACGTTGGTCGCACACACCAGGCGGATATCGATGGGTGTGGCCTGTACGGAGCCGACCCGGGTCACTTCCCGGTTTTGCAGAACCGTGAGCAACTTGGATTGAGCCTGCAAGGACATATTGCCTATTTCATCCAAGAACAAAGTGCCGCCATTGGCTGCTTCGAAGCGGCCTGTCCGGTCTTCTTTGGCATCGGTAAATGCACCTTTTTTATGGCCAAAAAGTTCGCTTTCGAATAAGGTTTCGGGTATTGCTCCCAAGTCAACATTGATGAAGACCTCCTTGGCCCGCTTAGATTGGCGGTGAATGGCCCTGGCGACCAGCTCCTTTCCCGTTCCATTTTCTCCCAAAATCAAAATATCGGCATCGGTCTTGGCCACTTTAGCGATCGTTTCAAATACCTTTTTGATGCCAGGTGATTCACCCACCATTTCAGTGAACTGCTGATCCATGTCTGCACTCAACAGCTTTTGCCGGTCCTGCAACTGCTTGACCTCCTGCTTGGACTGGCTCAGCTTCACCACGGCGTTGATGGTCGCCAACAATTTTTCATTTCGCCAAGGCTTTTCCACAAAATCCACAGCGCCTGCCTTAAGGCATTTCACGGCTACTTTCACATCGCCATAAGCTGTAATCATGATAACGTTGGCATTGGGATCAAGCTCAACGGCTTTTTTCAGCCAGCGCATGCCGTCGGCCCCGCTGGTGTCTCCTTTGCGGAAGTTCATATCCAACAAAATCACATCGGGTTCGTATTGGCGCATCATGCGCGGCAAGAGGTGGGGATTGTGTTCGGTAAATACCCGTTCGAAATGTTGTTTTAGAAAAAGCCTCAAAGTCAGCAGAATGTCCTCTTCATCATCGACGATGAGTATAGTTGCATCTTTTTTCATAGAATGTCGGGTTCGCCTTTTGTTTCAAATAAAGACAACAAGGTAGGGTTAAAAGTGGTTTCTATTGTCTTTTTTAATAAAGAATGATAACAAAACTAAGGATTTAGAAACTACTTTTGACCCGCGAACACTTATTTGTCTTACATATTATTTTAATCAATTATGCAACCATTCCATCTTGCCTTCCCCGTTACCGATTTGCAAAAGACCCACGAATTTTACCATGAGTTGCTCGGCTGCCCAATTGGCCGTACCTCTGATCGTTGGATCGATTTCAATTTTTGGGGCAATCAGATCACGGCGCATTTGGTGGATGCAGAAGAGGAGAAAGAAGATACCAATCGTGTGGATGGTAAAAATGTGCCGGTCAAGCATTTCGGCGCCATCCTGAAAATGGATGAATGGGAGGCACTGGCAGAAAAATTGAAAGGTGTGGGGACGGAGTTTGTCATCGAGCCATATACCCGGTTCAAAGGCGAGGTCGGCGAGCAAGCGACCATGTTTTTTCTTGATCCGAGCGGCAATGCAATTGAATTTAAATCATTCAGGAATTTCGATCAGATTTTTGCGAAGTAATAATGTACTGCCGAACTCCATTCCGGCGGAATTAGGCCACCTAAGAGGCTTCAACGGTACGTTAATATTTACATTTTTCATTGTCCGCTTTTACAAAATACGATTTGTAATTAAGAGCTTTTTTATCCATGCACCCGCACAAGTCAAGCAGTTCTACTTTTCTAAATTCAATGGGGTGACTTTCGCTTTGCAGGGAGATGGATCCTTCACTGATTAATTGCCCGTCTTTCTTTATTTTTTCATCAAATCCATTGACTACACCGCCGCCATATTGTGGCCGGGTATATTCCATTACTTTTTCGCCTTCCACAAAATGCTGTACCAGCGAATCCCCCAAGACCAAAAAATCGGTGGACACCCACTGCTCGCCGTGATAGGTTTTAGAAGAAGAACTGATACAATGATCGGTAAATAATGTATCGGCCATAAATACATTCGTGCCGGGTGTACATAAATTGGCTGTTGGCCGTTCATCCGTTCCATTGCCGCCCAAAAATTGAGCTTCGATACTAATTGGAAAATCCTGGTCTTTCAACATGGTTTCTGCCGGTTGCCCATGCAACATCACGCCACTGTTGCGGAGCGCCCAGCCTTCACCGCCATTGGCCTGCTCCCCCACAAAACGATATTCTACTTTCAATTTATAATGAGAAAAATTGTCTTTATAAAATATATGCCCATAGCGCTGGTTAAATCCATCATAGGCATCGTACTTTACTTTTATAGCACCGTCTTCCACGTAAAAGGTTTCTCCAAAATTATCATTCAGCTCATAGCCTTTTATTTTAACAGACCAGCCATCCAGGTTTTTTCCGTTAAATAAATCAATCCACTCTTCCGCACTTGGATCAACTTTATTTGGACCAGCTTTTTCTTTACATGCGAATAAAAAAACAACCGCAAAAAAATAAACCAGGTTTTTCATTTTATTACAATATATTATTTAAAGAAGTTGTTTGAAAATTTTGATACAACCCTTTAATTAAATTTTATTTTTTCATTTAGCAGCGAGCCATTTTTTTCTTTTTCCCCACCCTGCCCATGTCAGCCACTTTCTGAATATATTGCCCCGCGGGCGGAACCTTACATGCCGTCCCATTCATATCTACATTTACCTTTCCAATTGCTTCTGCTGTCTTTTTTGCCTGTTCCGTCAATTCAGCAACAAATGAGCCTGCCGCAATCACAAAACCATTCATAGTATATTTCACCCGGTTGGGCTGATCGTGAATTGTTTTTTTTACCCGGTCCAATAATCCCCTGAATTTATCCAGGTCCAGGTCTTCGTCTTTTTTAATCGACATTAAACTGGAAAGCGTGGACCAGCCACATGCAGCGACATGTTCTTTTTCCGAATCGATCCAGTCCAATGCCAGCGCCATGCCATGGTCACTTTCCGATGCGATCCAGGCCACGGTATATTCACTGATCATTTGCCACTCCGCTTTTTCCACCCAATTGTTTAAATCTTTTTTTGAAATCTTTTTTTCATCCGCAATCAGTCCTGCCAAATACATAGCATCACCATTTCCTGTGTCGTATAAAGCCAAAGAAAGGTCATGGTTTTTTTTCACCTTTTTTACAATCTTTTTCAGGTCACCGACTTTCACGCCAAAAAAAGGTTCTTTGGCACCATGCTTCATGAATATTTTTTTTGTTTTTTCGCTGCCGTACTCTTTAAGCTCGGCCATTATTTCATTTACAGTCATTTTATTTTAAAATAAACCGTCTGATTGCTGACCTCTGACAGCACAGCGATCTGACTTCTAAAAAAAATAAAATGAC
>JBCBRY010000044.1:0-66704 GCA_039819485.1 Bacteroidota bacterium
CCTAAAAACCCCTCTTTCGATTTCGATGGGCTCGACAGCCTGTCCCGAACTCGCTTCGGGACCCATCGAAATCGACGCCTTAAGTCTGAAAATCAGCTGATTTGAGCCGATTCAAAAATTTGGGATGACTCATGTTTGTGGTCTATGTTTTTTAAATAGAAGTTGTTTGAAAATTCCTGTTGAGTCGAAAATTTTAGGATTTGTGGCCAACAAGGAGTTTTCAAACAACTTCATAGAAAACAAAACCAAAACTTGTCTCATGCACTTTCTTCTGTTTTAGCCACCTCTCCCAAACTTTTATTTCGACGATTTTTCAAAAAAATAGTTTTTTTTTTGGCAGAATAAAAATAAATACTACATTTGGACATCCAAAAATTGGTCGACCAATTTAAGGTCAACCAAAAACTCGAAACTTGACACCTTATGGACAGCTTTGATGTACTCAGTAATTTTCAGGAAATAAAGATAGAAACGCCCGTTGACAAGATCATCCGGCAAATTCGTGAATTGATCACCTCTGGTCAATTGAAACCGGGCGACCGTCTTCCTCCTGAAAGAAAACTGGCAGAGAGACTGGGAGTAGGCAGGACGAACGTCCGAGACGCCCTAAGGAAACTTGAGTTTTATGGCATTTTAAGAACCTTGCCCCAGAGCGGGACAATTGTTGCCGGTATGGGCATCACTGCTTTAGAGGGGCTCATCTCGGATGTTTTAAAAATGGAAGGAAGCGACTTTGCCTCATTAGTCGAGACTCGCGTGCTACTCGAAACTCAGGCGGCACGCCTGGCGGCACAAAGAAGAACCTCGGAAGACATCATTAACATCAAAAAAGCCTTGATTGCATATGAATCAAAAGTAAAACAAGGCACACAAGCTGTTGAGGAGGATCTACTATTCCACCTCAAAATAGCCGAAGCAAGTAAAAATTCAGTCCTTAAATCACTGATGCTCATCATCACACCAGACATCGTCAACAGTTTCATCAAACTTGATGTCTGTAGGGACAGACCTGTTTACAAAGCTTTGGAAGAGCACGAAATAATTCTGAAGCACATTGTGGCGCAAGAATCCAACTTAGCGGCGGAAGCCATGCGAGAGCACTTGAAAGACGTATTTGAATACAGTCAGAATCTAAAGAAAAAAAGCGAGAACGGGATTTAGAGAGGTCAGTTGTCAGGCTGCCCTGGGGGTTGTCGGAGGTCATACGGATAACAACATCATCAATCTGTCTGATCCCTGACAGCAAAGCGGTCTGGTTTCTGGCAGCCAAAGGCAGTCTCACATTTACTCAATCACTAAATCATTACTAAAACATGAAACTTTATAAGCCAACCTTCAATTCCAGCTAAAAAAAGAGCTGGCAACCCATTGGTTACCAACCCTTTTCTTTTCGGTAACACTTCTATTTTCATTTAATACACCGATCATTTTTACGAACCGGAATCTGCAAATTCAACTTTTGTAAAAATGACCTGACAGTCTTTCTTGAAAAGACATTTAAAATGCTGCCGCATTTTAGACAGGGGCCTATTGCCTGAAAATGAGTGCTTTACCTATAAGAATAAAAAAACTCACCCTGAGGTGAGCAACATAACACAATTTAAAATTATTGAATTATGACAACGAAATTAACAAATCAAATCAACATTACCATACTGCTGGCCAGCTTTATGGCAATGTTGTTCTGCCTCCCGCTGGACCTCCAGGGAACCACATCCAGTATGGACCCCGCCTTTGAGGAAACCCTGATGACGGTCACAGGTACAGTAACCTCCGGTCAGGATGGCTTACCACTCATCGGTGTCACCATTGTGGTAAGCGGTACAACTTCTGGAACCATCACCGATGTAGACGGAAGCTTTTCCATTGATGTAGACGATAACGCCATTCTTGAATTCAGTTATACGGGTTATAAAACACAGATCGTTCCCGTCAATGGCCAGGCCGTGATGAATGTTGTAATGCAGACGGATAATAACCTGCTGGACGAGGTGGTCGTCATTGGCTACGGCAGTCAAAAGAAATCTCATCTTACCGGAGCCATATCAAAAGTCACCAACAAAGATTTGGACAAACTTCCGGTCGCCAGAGCAGATGACGCACTGGTAGGCCAGGTATCGGGTGTAAGCATTCAGGCAACGGAAGGTGAAGCAGGCTCCGACCCAACTATCCGGATCAGGGGCACGGGTTCTATGGTAGCCAGCTCCGATCCTTTGATTGTGGTGGACGGCCTGATCGTAGACAATGATTTTTTCGGCTCTATGGATATGAATGACATCGCTTCATTCGAAGTCTTGAAAGATGCCGCTTCCTCCGCCATCTATGGTTCCAGGGGTGGAAACGGGGTAATCCTCATCACTACAAAAGATGGCCAGGATGGAAAGACCAAGTTCTCCTATAATGGCTATCACGGATTTAAAGAAGCTCATACCAGCGATGACTACTATTTTAGTGTCGCAGAAACCGCAGCCGCAGAAATGGCCGCCAACGGAGAATTGTCAGACAGAACCAGGTATAAACAACTAATTGGCGTTGACAGAGATTGGCAAGATGTGATTTTTGACGGTGGAAATATCACCAGCCATTCATTGAGTGCAAGGGGTGGCAGTAAGCGAACCAAGTTCAGTACGACCCTCAGTTATCTGCACGACGAAGGCGTATTGCTTACGGATGATTTTAAAAGATATAACCTGAATTTTAAAATAAACACCAAATTGAATGACCGTTTGTCGTTCGGTGTGAGCATCAACCCATCCTATACTGACAGAAGAAGGTTTGATGGCTCTACCCATGACATTTTAAGACAGACGCCGTGGCTCCCGGTATATCATGATGAGCAGACCATTCAGTTCGTCAACTACCATAAATACCCGGATGTACAAATCGGGGATTACGCCATACAACGCCATTTTGATGATTATGACCTGGATGCAGGCATGCCTGTGCCATCAGGAGGGACCGATATCAGTAATACTTCCAATACCAACCCGGCAGCAAAAGTTTTGGAACGGGACCGGACCGAGAAGAGGTTCAAAATGTTTGGAAGCACTTTTTTGCAGTACAAAATCGCCGATGGGCTGAAATTTAAAACTGTCTTCTCTTCAACGCTGCAAAACAGAAGGCAGAGGAGGTGGCAAGGTCTTGAGGCGCACAGGAACGGTGCCGCCAATATTCAGCTTGACCTGTTCGACCGCAACCGGTGGCGGCTGGTCAACGACAACTATTTCACTTACGACAAAGAAATCGGACAACATGAGTTCAACGCGGTCCTGGGTACATCAGCGGAAAGATGGAATACCAGTGAAAATTCGGTAACCGGAACGGGTTACGACGACGACCTGTTACAAACAATTTCTGCAGCCACCACCATTGCCGGTGCTTCGTCAATAGATTGGGAAGGCAGGTTCCTCTCTTTCTTTGGCCGGCTTAATTACGTTTACAATTATAAATACCTGGCCTCTTTCAGCATGAGGAGGGATGGTAGTTCCGTCTTTGGAACAGACAATAAATACGGGAATTTCCCAGCAGTTTCAGCTGGATGGATCATTAGTGAGGAAAGTTTTTTACAAGACAATAATATCATTAATTATTTGAAGGTCAGGGCCAGCTATGGTCTTACTGGAAACAACAGGTTGAACACCGGCGATGCACTGATTGATAATTACCCGTACGATGCACTGCTCAATGCCAACACTGCCGTAGTAGGTGGAAATCTTGTCGGCGGTTTCGGTGCTATCAACATTGCCAACCCTGGGCTCCAATGGGAAAGGTCAAGGGAAATCAACCCAGGTATCGATTTCATCCTATTTAACGACTTTTTATCCGGCACCCTGGAGTATTATGAAAGAACCAGCGATCAGTTGTTGTTGTACAATCCGGTTTCTTCGACCACAGGATTTACCGAAGCACTCGTCAATTTAGGGGAAGTAAAAAACAGTGGGTTTGAATTCGAATTCAGGACCAACAACATCCGGACCAAGGATTTCACATGGACCACCACCCTCCTGGGTTCCATGAATGAAAACGAGCTGGTTGACTTTGCCGATTCTGACGGACAAATTCAAAACGTGGACAGCAAAAGAGCCGCTGAATGGATCAACCTGGAAGGCTATCCTATTTCATCCTACTATGGCTGGGTAGTGGACAGAGATATTCCACTTGAATACCTGAATGACGCATATCATCCGGTAGGTGGTGAAGCTCAAGATGTATATGTGAAAGATTTGAACGGCGACGGTGTCATCGATGATGATGATAAAACGATCTTGGGTGATCCTTATCCAGAGTTAGTTTGGAGTTTGACCAATAGCATCACTTTCAAAGGCATCGATTTAAGCTTCATGATCCAGGGAAGCCACGGAGCCGAAATAAGGAATATGGGAGACCAATACCTCTTCAACCACTTTAACAGCAGCCAGGATTTCAATCCTGACACCACTCCGGATCAGGAATTTATTAGAGAGAAAATATTCACCGACGACATTATTCAGGACGCTTCTTACGTGTCCCTGAGAAACGTGACGCTTGGCTACAGGTTTGGATCAAACGTATTGGGCCGTACAGGTTTTACCAGTGCAAGGGCTTATGTAGCAGCACAAAACCTCCTGTACATGACGGCCGATGGCTACACCGGATTCAATCCTGAGTCCATCAACAGCACCAGCCCAACCACTTGGGGGTATCAGAGAGCGGGCTCACCTATCCAGAGAACGGTCTCCGTTGGACTGAACTTAGAGTTTTGAGTAGCCCGTTTTGTGGGCCAGTTGATAACAAGCTGATAAAAGGTTGATGAAAGTTGGTTATTCTTTCCTATCAACCTTTTATCAACCATCACTAAAAATGCAAAAAATGAAACATAAAATATATGCCTTTTCAATTCTCCTAGCAGGGCTGATGTTCACTTCCTGCGAAGAGGATTATTTAAACCCAAGCCCAACGGCTGCAGTCAGTGCCTCTGACTATTATTCGACGGAAGCACAGTTGGAAGCAGGAATCATCAGCATGTACGATGGCCTGCAAGGGGTCAACATTCTGGCTGATACAGATGTCAATAAAAACCACTCCGTTCAGTTCGAGTTCTATCTGACTGAAATGAGAAGTGACAACACCAAAACCAAAAGCAGCGAAGGGGAGGCGGCCCAATTTGAAGATTTTACCATTCAGGCCACCAATGGTATTGTTGTGGATTACTACAGAAGCTGCTACGACATCATTTTCAGGGCCAATACAGTACTTGAAAACTTAGGTGTCGCCTCTGCCGAAAACGCACTGAAGTTTGAAGGTGAAGCAAAATTTGTGAGAGCATACGCCTATTTCAACCTGGTGAGATTGTTTGGTGACGTGCCGCTCGTCGACCGGGTCATTGCGCCATTGGAAACAGACATTCAATTTACCAGAGTAGGCACAAGTACCATCTATGACCTGATCGTTAGCGATCTCGACGCAGCTGTAAAATCTTTGGACGACACTTACCAGAACAGGGCTTCCAGGTCAGCCGCCGAGGCGTTGCTGGCCAAGGTACACCTCACCCTGGGCAACTACAGCGAGGCAAAAGCACTGTGCGAATCTGTAATGGGTGCAGGGTTCTCGCTGGAGCCAGAGTTCAAAGATGTCTTCTACAGTGAAGGGAACAACGAAGTCATATTCGCCATTGGATACGTATCTGACAATTCCAACGATAGCCAAAACTTCTCAACGGAATGGTTGAACGCCGTAGGCAGAACTGCCGGAGTCAACTACGTGACCGATGAGGCCAAAGCTATTTTGGATGAAAAAGGAGGCAACAGAACCCAGTATTCTTACCGCCAGGACCTGCTGCAGTCACAGTTTTATCAGGTCATCAAATACCTGCCGGACGGAGATGCCGCCTTGGGAATCGACCCCGTATCAAGTGATCCGACCTTGGCCGGCAATGATTGGATCGTCCTGAGATATGCTGATGTTTTATTGATGCACGTCGAAGCCATCATCGGTGCCGGTAACGGCACCAGCACAACTGACCCGGCCGCTTTGGCTTCGTTTCAGGAAGTCAGGAACAGAGCCGGACTAACGGATGCCGTGACAAGTATTACCAAAGAAGAATTATTGGATGAAAGAAGAGTGGAATTGGCTTTTGAGAATCAAAGATTTTTTGACCTGGTTCGATTTGGAGTCGCAACGGAAGTCCTTTCGGAATTTGCTGCCAACAATGGTTTCACTTTCTCCACCACTGACCTTTTGTTGCCAATTCCTCAAAGAGAAATAGGGTTGAGCAATGGCCAGTTGACCCAGAATCCAGGTTATTAATTTTTTCTAACCACTTTTTCATCTAAAAAAAAGAAATTATGTACAGCATCAATTTTAGCACAATAAATAAAAGAGCCTTTTGGATAGGTTCGATGTTTTTACTCCTTTCTGTCCTCATTGCTTCCTGCGATTTCGGATATGACCTGCCGGAGGCCAACTCCATCCCGGACGAAACACCCCCTTCTGCCGTGTTTGATTTCAAACAAAATGAGCTGGACTGGATGCAGGTTGATTTCAGCAACCTATCCAACAGTGCAACTGATTACACATGGGATTTCGGAGATGGCAATACTTCAACCGAAAAGGAACCCAGCCATATTTATGCCGATGCAGGAACCTACACTGTTTCATTGACTGCTACCGATAAATTAAATGCTACCAGCACCTCCTCCAGAGAGGTCGTCGTGGAAGAACCAGCCTCGGCTCCGTTGCCGACCATCCTTGAACCAGGTTTCGAAGACAACAGTCTGCCCGATGGTTCCGGAGATGGCCGCGATTCGTGGAGAAATGATGCCGGAGGGGTTATTCAAATTACCTCCAGCCCCGTGCATGAGGGCGCACAGGCAGCCAAGCTCCCTTCAGAGGGTGACCGGGTTGGCATGCAGGCCATCGCCGTAGTCCCCAACACTGATTACAGACTGAGTTTTTATTACACCATGAAAAGTGATCCGGGGACATTGACCGTTGCCATTCTGAGCAGCGAAATCACAGATCTGGCCGAACTCTCAGGCGCAACCATCGCCTCCGTAGACCTAACGGACAACTCAGATCCCGATACTTACGTCAATGAAATATTATCATTTAATTCCGGCGATTATTCTGTCGTCTATTTGGTTTTTACTAATTCAGATTCTGAATGCCGTTTGGATTCTTTAGAATTTATCGAATAAAAATTTATCCACCGTTTTAGAAATGTCATTTTTTGAAAAAATGACATTTCTTTCCGCCATTTTCTTCTCTGTCTTAATTCTATGGTATTTTTTTTTAGCAGACAGAAAAGTTGTTCAGAGACAAAGCACCCTGATGTATTTCCTCCCCCCGGCCCCCTCCAGAGGGGGAGATATGCACCACGTTCTTTTCTCCCCCTCCGGAGGGGGCCGGGGGGAGGAAACACATCAGGAGTGAACGGAAAACAATTATTAATTTTTGAACACTTCTGAAAAATAAACAAGAATTGAAACAGAGAAAACTTACAAGATTTAAAATCGGTATTTAATTCGAAAAAATGCAGTATTTATATTCAATAAAAAAAATCAATTTTTCAATTTTATTTTTTGCAACAATTATTTTTTTAAATATTAATTGCAAAAAAGGACTTGAACGCCCGACCGGAACTTATACTCCCCCGATTGAAGAAAAAGAATTAGTCGAGGGCGTTGATTATTTTTTACCGCATATCGATTTGAGCAACTGGAAAGTCACACTACCGATCGGCAATCCCACGGAAGTTAAGCCACCAGAAATAGAAAATTACGCGACCAATAATTTATTGAAAGATTTTATGTACAACGACTCTACCGATGGCTCTTTGGTCTTTTATACTCATCCCGGTGCATCGACTGCCAACTCATCTTATTCCCGTACTGAATTGCGTGAGCAAATGGTTCCGGGAAGCAACAATACGAATTGGACCTTTTCCCAGGGCGGACGAATGAAAGGTACTTTATCAGTTCCCGAAATTTCCGAAGATGCCGATGGCAAACCACACCGGGTCATCATTATGCAAATTCACGGAAGGCTGACCGACGAACAAAGGGATTTAATTGGCGAAGACGACAACAATGCACCTCCGGTATTAAAAATATATTGGACGGATGGAAAAGTGCGGGTAAAAACCAAAGAACTAAAAAATATAAATACCACGGAACCAGAAATCCTTTACACCGATGCCTGGACAGATGACGAAGGATTTAATTTTTCGGAAAATGTGGGCACAGCAAAATTTACGTTGGAAATAATTGCCTCAGAAGGAAAAATGGAAATCATTTTAAACGAAGAAGAATCTGTAGTTTATGAAAATATCCATTTACAAAAATGGGGTGTTTTTGAAAATTATTTTAAAGCCGGCAATTATTTAGTCACAACCGATGAAGGCGCATTTTCAAAAGTCAAATATTACGATTTGGAAGTGAGTCATTAAGCGAACAATTAGTGAGAGTAAATGGTCAACATTGCCCACTGGCCGCGAAGTTTCATACAATAATAATTTGGTTAGGGCTTTTCGCAGATGTCCTGTCTGATGTCTATTGACAGGGGGCAGGATGTCTGACTTTTTGAAAAAAATATTCCGTAATTAATTGTTAATTGAAAGATCGAAAAAACATATCATGGATCAAAAAACTGCTCAGTAAATTATTACTGATCGGCCCCGGTATTTTCGCGATCGGATATACCATCGGCACTGGCAGCGTTACGTCCATGGTGGTCGCAGGCAGTACTTATGGCATGCAGTTATTATGGGTCCTGGCATTGAGCTGTGTTTTTTCCTGGGTATTAATGGAAGCTTACGGCAGGTACACTTTAGTGACTGGGGAAGCAGCATTATATGGTTTTAAAAAATACATCAAATACGGAAAAATAATTGCCATTTTAATTATCGTCGGTGTAGCCTTTGGCCAGACCAATTCATTAATCGGCATATTGGGCATTTCGGCAAACGCCATTTATGAGACTTTAATTCTTTTTATTCCCTCTTTAAAAAACAATGAATATTGGGCCGTCCTGATTATTGCCGTGATAATTATCAGTATCATGTATTTTTTATTATGGATTGGCCAATACTCCATTTTTGAAAAAGTACTGGTAACTTTTGTAACATTGATGGGGCTTTCCTTTTTATTATCCTTATTCGTAGTGATACCGGCCCCTGGTGAAATTGCAGCGGGATTTATTCCAAGCATCCCGAAAGTAGAGGGCGGCAAAATGCTGGTGGCCGCTTTTGTTGGCACAACAATGGCCGCAGCGACCTTCCTTTCCCGACCGCTTTTTATTCAAGGAAAAGGATGGACCAAAGAGAATTTAAACGACCAAAAAAAAGACGCCATCCAGGCGGCAGTATTAATTTTTATAATCAGTGGTTCTATCATGGCCGTGGCAGCGGGCGCACTTTTCCATGAAGGCAAAGTAGTGACCAAAGTATTGGACATGGTTTATACGCTCGAGCCCATTGCCGGCAAAATGGCTATTGCCATTTTTTTCCTGGGCACTTTAAGCGCCGGCCTTTCTTCCATCTTCCCCATTTTAATGATCACCCCCCTAATGATCGCTGACTACCAGGCGGGACAGTTGGACACGACTTCCAAACAGTTTAAAATTCTTGCGGGTATCTCCTGTATCATCGGATTGGTCGTTCCCGTTTTTGGGGCCAACCCAATTGAAATGCAAATTTTATCACAGGTATTTAATGTATTTGTTTTGCCACTGGTCATTATTGGAATCATCGTACTGGTAAATAAAAAAGAATTGATGGGCTTGCACAGAGCAGGTATTGGATTAAATACCGGAATGGCACTGGCTTTAATTTTCGCCTGTATTATTTCATATAATGGTGCAATGGCGATTATTGAAAAAATGAACTAAATGAATTGAAAATTAAAAATTTTCACTACAAACATTTTCAATTAAAAAATGAATAAAATAATAAACATATCACCCTTTTTAATTTTTAGTTTTTTCCTGATACTAAATGGTTGTTCGAACACAGTCAAAGCGCCAGAAGAAGAGGTATCGCAAAAGACTGTTTATCCAAGTGACATTATTCCGTTTTTCGATTATTTTAATTTAATTCTGGGTGACGGTTCTAATGTTGGCCACCCAATTAATTTTGAGAACAAGGATTTCTTTTTTACGGCAAAAGGAAACAATCAGGACTGGGTGGTTTATAAAACGCCGAATGCCGGGAATACGCATGGCACCTCAAATAACACAAGAACTGAATTGGCTCAATCGAAAAAATGGCCCCCAATGTCCGAGGCCAAAATGACCGGCACGTGCAAGGTGATGAATGTTTCCGCAACGGGCGATGCCCGGGTAGCGGCATCGTACTCCGTCGTCATTGGTCAGATTCACAGTGCTGACGGGCATGAGAACGAACCGTTTAAGTTATTTTACAAGAAATTTCCAGGGCATAAAAAAGGTTCTGTCTTTTGGAATTATGAAATCAATACGGCTGGGGAGGACAATGCTGGCAGATGGGATTATTCCTACCCGATTTGGGGCTATGATATGTCCGTTGTGGGAACGAGTCCGACGGATTTCCCGCCCGAGCCGGAAGAAGGCATTGCAATAGGGGAAGAGTTGAGCTATGAGGTCCATGTGAAAGACGGCATCATGAATTTAAAATTCATGAGTGAAGGCCACGAGACCAAAACATTTACCAAAAATTTGATCCAATCGGTTTATACCTCGCAGGCCGACATACCAGAGCAAGTCCAAAACCTATTTGTACCAATTGGCCAGGACGGAGTAGAACGGGAAAACGCTTACGCCGAGGAGGGATTGTTTTTTAAACAGGGCTGTTATAACCAAACAAATGGAAAAGATCCTGTTGTCAATAAAGTCTGGTGTGCAGGTGCCGAAACCCACGGGGGCGATATTAAAAAACAATATGCAGATGGGAACTATGCGGAAGTTTGGTTCAAGGAAGCAAGCATTTCTGTCCCGGACGATGCGATTTCAAATGAAGGTTATTTCGCGGCAAATGACGGCTTGAGCAAAAAAATAGTTTTCCCTCACAAGGTCATTCCTTTCATGGATAAATTTAAAATTTTAATGGGAGATGGAACGCACGTGGAAGACCTCGTTGAATTTGCACATGAAGATTTTTTCTACACGGTAATTGACGGCACGATGCGTTGGGTGGTCTACAAAACGCCGAATAGTGGCGTCACTTCAAAAAACTCCAGCAATACGAGAACAGAGTTACATGAAAAAAGAGAATGGACGCCCGAAGAAGGCGGCAAATTGACCGGCACTTGTAAAGTCATGCACGTTTCGACTTCCGGTGATGCCAGGGTGGCGGCTTCCTATTCGGTGGTGGTCGGACAAATTCACAGCGGAGAAGGGCACGAGAATGAACCTTGTAAAATATTTTACAAAAAATTCCCCGGTCATACAAAAGGGTCTGTTTTCTGGAATTATGAAATCAACACAGCCGGTGACGACAACTCCGGAAGATGGGATTATTCTTCTGCCGTGTGGGGTCACGACATGTCTGTCGTTGGTTCAAGTCCGACGGATTACCCCGAAGAACCAACTGATGGAATAGAGTTGGGCGAAGCGTTCAGTTATGAAATCAACGTTCACGAAGGCATCATGTACCTGACATTTGCAAGTGATGGCCACGAACCAAAAACCTTCACGAAAAACCTGGTACAGTCCGAATACACCACAAGAGCGGACATTCCTGAGCAAACCCAAAATTTATTTGTGGCCATTGGCCAGGACGGTGTGGAGCGCAAAGAGGCATACGCCGGGGAATTGAATTATTTTAAACAAGGGGCCTATAATCAAACCAATGGAAAAGACCCTGAATCAAATTTGGTCTGGTGCGGCGGCGCAGAGACCTATGGCGGTGATATTGCCAAGCAATACGCCAATGGAAGTTATGCAGAAGTTTGGTTTAAGGACGCAACAATAGGTGCGGGTACAGCTCCTAAAAAATGAAATCAATCTATCTTTTTTGAAATACATAAAAACATAGGACACTTAGTAGAGGTGTTCAAAAATTAATAACTGTAATTCGTTCAATCCGTGTTTCCTCCCCCCGGCCCCCTCCAGAGGGGGAGAGATGCACCACGTTTTTTCTCCCCCTCTGGGAGGGGGCCGGGGGAGGAAACACTTTAGGAATTCTTTATGTCTGAATACCTCTATTCGTTTTTAATTTTTTCTATGTGATCTATGTGCCTATGTGTTTCAAAAAATACAATCTAAAAAAATGAGTACAGTAAAAACAAGCAAAGAATTCTTTTTACAAGAAGACCAGGAATGGGAACAAGTAGATCCTCTTCTGCGCCGGCAGATCCACGGCCACGATGATAAAATCATGCTGGTAATCGCCGATTTTAAGGCGGGTGGCATCGGCAACATGCACAACCACCACCACTCACAAGTGACTTATGTACAAAGTGGAAAATTTGAAATGACCATTGGCGACCAGGTAAAAATCATCAAAGGCGGCGATTCCTATTACATCCCACCAATGGTGATGCACGGCTGCACCTGTCTGGAAGACGGACAGTTGATCGACGTCTTCAGTCCCAGGCGAGATGATTTTTTGGACTACTAAATAATTGAAAATTGAAAATTATTAATTGAAAATCCAGGTAAGTGCCGTTGTTCAATTTTCAATTTTCAATTCTCCATTTTCAATTTAATAAAGATGAAAATAAAAGGATTACGCTGGTGGGTCATAGGCTTGATTGCCGCTGCAACGGTTATCAATTACATTGACCGTCAATCACTGCCGGTGCTGTGGCCTGACATTGCCGATGATTTATACCCGGAAAAAACAGCTGATGAGCGCAAAGCGATTTATGCCATTATCTCCAATGTTTTCATATTTTCCTATGCATTTGGCCAAGCTATTTTTGGAAAAATTTTCGACAAAGTTGGGACCCGCATCGGGTTTGCTTTGTCCATTGGTTTTTGGTCAATTGCCACCGCGTTGCATGCCTTTGCCAAAGGCGTGATGAGCCTGAGTATTTTCCGTTCCATACTGGGTATTGCAGAAGCTGGGAACTGGCCGGGTGCAGCAAAAGGAAACGCAGAGTGGTTTCCGACCAGGGAGCGGGCATTTGCACAAGGCCTTTTTAATTCTGGCGCTGCAATCGGAGGAATCGTCGCCTTCCCCACCATTGGATTATTATCTATTTATTTCACCTGGCATTACATCTTTGTACTGGTAGGCTTAGTGGGATTGTTATGGTTGATTCCCTGGTGGATTTTGGTCAAATCCCCACCTGCCAAGCACCCTTGGATAACCGATGAAGAACGCGAATACATTTTGACCGGACAGCAAAATCAAGATTTGGACGGAGATGGAGATTTTGATGAAGGATACAACCCGGATACCGTCAAAATGTTGTCGCATAAAGAAAGCTGGGGCGTGATCATTGCGTCCGCAGCGATTGACCCGATCTGGTGGCTGTTCGTTTTTTGGATTCCTATTTACCTTAATGAAGTGTATGGAATGGATGTAAAGTCCATTGGATTTTATGCCTGGGTGCCTTACGTCGGGGCAATGTTGGGGGCATGGTTTGGTGGACTCTTGGCCCAGAACCGAATCAAGGCTGGCTGGACCGTCAACAAAACACGTAAGTTGGTCATCACCCTTGGATGCTTAATCATGTTACCGACTTTACTCACCATGGCAAATCCGGGAGGGCCTGTGACCGCAGTGATCTTAATGGCCATTATTTTATTTGGCTTCCAGACAGCCATTGGGAATGTTCAAACCTTGCCGAGCGATTTTTTTGGAGGAAAATCAGTCGGTACACTGGCAGGTTTTGCGGGTACGGCCGCCAAGTTGGGCGCGTTCGGGTTGACCGCTCTCGTACCCATGCTCACCGCCGGTGGCAACTATACCCCGGCCTTTATAATCGGAGCTTCCTTAGCAGTGATTGCCATGGGAAGCATTTGGCTGTTGTGTCCAAGAATTGAACCTTTGAAACCTTAGAAAAGGAGTCAGGGGTCAGGAGCCAGGCAATAACTACCTGACTCCTGACACCTGACACCTGACACCTGACACCTGACACCTGACACCTGACACCTAAAAAATATAACAACTAAAAAATAACAATTATGCAATTAAATGGAAAAGTAGCTATCATAACCGGTGCCACCGGCGGTATTGGTTTTGCCGTAGCAAGAAGATTAGGGCAAGACGGGTTTACTGTTGTCTTAAATGGCATCAATGATGAGGATGGAGCCAAAAGAGTGGAAGAACTTAAGGCAGAAGGGATCACAGCGGAATATTGCGGATTTGATGTCACCAAAGAAGAAGCCGTCACCGAAAACATCATCAGGATTGGTGAAAAGTATGGAAAGATCGACGCGCTTATCAACAATGCGGGCGGACTGGGCGGCAGGTCCAGGTTCGAGGACATGACCACAGAGTTTTACAGGTTCGTCATGGCATTAAACCTGGATTCTGTGTTCTTCGCATCAAGGGCGGCCATCCCTTTTCTGAAAAAAGGAGACCATCCCTCCATCATCAACTACACATCCAATGCCGCATGGAACGCAGGGGGCCCCGGAGCCGGAATTTACGGGACATCCAAGGCCGGAGTGCATACCATCACCAGGGCATTGGCAAAAGATTTGGCGGAATACGGCATCAGGGTAAATGCCGTATCCCCCGGCACCATTGACACGCCATTTCACAAACAGATCAAATCCACAAAACCGGAAGTTTTTGCCTCGTGGGCCAACAATATCATGTTGGGGAGATTAGGCCAGCCAGAAGATGTGGCCGGCGTGGTTTCTTTCTTAGTCAGCAAAGATGCCGCTTTCTTAACCGCGGAAACGATCCAGGTTGGCGGGGGGCAGGCATTAGGAATTTAAAATGAAGTTGTTTAAAGAATTGAAAATGGAAAATGAAGAATTATATGATGAACTTCTAATTTCCAATTTTCCATTTTCAATTCTCTATTTTTAATTAAATAAATGATGAATAATTCTAACGGTAAAGTCGCAGTAGTAACCGGAGGTGCCAGGGACATTGGCAGAGCCATATCGGTCAAGCTGGCACAGGAAGGGGTTAAGGTAGTGGTGAACTATTTCAATTCCGAGTCTGGTGCAAATGAAACGGTAAAAGAGATACAATCATTTGGCGGCGAAGCGATTGCGGTCAGAGCAGATGTGTCAAATTTAAATGATATCAAAAACCTAAAGGCAAAAACAATTGAGGCCTTTGGAGAAAGTGTTCATATCTTGGTCAATAATGCAGGGGGCCTCTTTGCCCGTAAAACATTGCCAGAACTCGACGAGTCTTTTTATGACCTGGTCATGAACGTCAATTTCAAATCCACCGTTTTCGTAACGCAGGTATTTGAGCCATTAATGGGCAACGGTGCCTCCATCATCAACCTTTCTTCCCTTGCAGCCAGGGACGGGGGCGGTGGCGGCTCTTCCTTGTATGCCTCTTCCAAAGGGGCTACCACCACCTTTACCAGAGCCATGGCAAAGGAGCTTGGACCAAAGGGAATAAGGGTAAATGCACTATGTCCGGGCTTGATCGCTACTAAATTTCATGATGATTTTACAAAAGACGAAATACGTACGGCCGTCGCCTGCAAAACCCCGGTAAGAAGAGAGGGCACAGCGGAGGAGGTCGCAGATTTAGTGGCTTACCTGGCTTCTGAAAAAAGCTCGTTTGTAACCGGAGCCAATTTTGACATCAATGGCGGATTGGCATTTTCATAAACTTAGATTTCGAGAAAACGAGATTTCAAGAAAACGAGAACCGCATTTATTCCGACTCTTGTTTTCCTGAAATCCCGGGATCCCGAAATCCCGAAATCTCATTTCATGAAAAAAATAGTCACCTTCGGTGAAATCATGCTCCGGTTGACACCACCAGGTTTCAAGCGCTTTTCACAAGCCAGTTCATTCGACGTGATCTACGGCGGAGGGGAAAGCAACGTAGCCGTCTCGCTGGCCAATTATGGCCTGCCTGTAGATTTTGTCTCCCGACTGCCGAACAACGACCTTGGGGATTGTGCGCTGATGGAATTGCGCAAACGGGGCGTACAAACGCAGAACATCCTTCGTGGCGGCGAACGCCTCGGAATATATTTTTTGGAAATAGGTGCCGTAAGCCGCGGTAGTAAAGTCGTTTATGACCGGGCGCATTCCAGCATGTCGACCATCGAAAAGGGCATGGTCGACTGGGAAGCCGTTTTTGCCGATGCGCAGTGGTTCCACTGGACGGGCATCACCCCTGCCCTCTCACAGGGTGCCGCCGATGCCTGCCTCGAAGCCATCCAGACGGCCAACAGGATGGGCGTCACGGTTTCTACGGATTTGAATTACCGCAAGAAGCTATGGACATATGGCAAAGCGCCCGGCGAGGTCATGCCCGCTTTGGTGGAGGGGTGCGACATCATTTTGGGAAATGAAGAAGACGCCGAGAAACACTTCGGCCTCCACCCCGAAAATGTGGACGTCACCCAGGGGCACTCGGTCGATGCCAAATCCTATTTGTCCGTTTTAAAACAATTGATGGAAATGTTCCCCCGTGCGAAAAAGGTGATCACTACTTTACGAGGTAGTATCAGTGCTTCCCATAACACCTGGTCCGGTGTTTTGTACGACGGTGAACAACTCTATGAAGCCCCCAGCTACGACATCACGCACATCGTCGACCGGGTCGGTGGTGGCGACAGCTTTATGGGCGGATTGATTTATGGCCTGATCAACTGGCCGGACGACGATCAAAAAGCACTGAACTTCGCCGTGGCTGCCTCCTGCCTTAAACACACGATTTATGGCGATGCGAATTTGGCCACCGTTGAGGAAGTAGAAAAATTAATGAAGGGAGATGCGAGTGGGCGCGTTTCCAGATAAAAAATTCAACGCAATAGACGCAGTGGACGTAAACGGTAATACCAGCCTAAATATCCATTGCGCCTCTTGCGTCTTTTGTGTTTAATTATGGCAAGGTTCACAAGAATACAAGTAGCACTAAAAATGTCCGAGCAGGGCATGGTTCCATTATTTTATCACTCCGATCTAGACATTTGCAAAAAGGTGCTGAACGCCTGTTACAATGGCGGGGCAAGGCTTTTGGAATTTACCAACCGCGGTGACTATGCGCACGAAGTATTTGGTGCGTTGAACAAATATTGCGAGAAAGAACTGCCCGAAATGATCATGGGCGTTGGCTCGGTGACCGATGCCGGGACGGCCGCGCTGTACATGCAGCTGGGTGCGAATTTTATCGTAACGCCAGTGATGCGCGAAGACATCGCTATCGTCTGTAACCGAAAAAAAATCCTTTTTTCCCCAGGTTGTGGGTCACTGACTGAGATTGCCCGGGCGGAAGAGCTGGGCGTTGAAATAGTCAAGTTATTTCCCGGCAGTACTTACGGCCCCGGTTTTATCAAAGCCATTAAAGGCCCTCAGCCGTGGACGAATATCATGCCCACCGGAGGTGTTTCTCCTGACTTTGAAAATCTGAAAAAATGGTTTGATGCCGGTGCGTACTGTGTCGGCATGGGGTCTAAGTTGATGGCGAAAGATCCGGACGGAAATTTTGACTTAGAAAAAATAGAACAACTGACGCAAAAAGCCTTGACCCAAATAAAAGATATTAGAAACTAAATGGAGGATTGTACATTCTCCATTCTCCATTCCCTATTCTCCATTCATCCCTGTTCATTGATAAATTTACACTGTTCAAAGAGTTTTGTTTCAACACAAAACAAAACCCCCTTTCCTTTGTACTATCAATTCACTCGACAATCATTTTTTCATGGAAATCCCACATTTTCGAATAGCCATATTTACTTTGCTCTTGCTGATCTCCAACAACCTCTCAGCTCAAAACAAAGAGGTAAATATCAAGGGTACGGTCATAGAGAGCAATAGCCAGCAGCCCATTGGTTTTGCAACGGTAATGGTGGCCGACAAAGAAACACAACAACCCATCACCGGAGTTACGACAGAACTGGACGGCAGCTTTAGTGTCCAGACGGATGCCCGGAATTTCTTTATCGAGATCAGCTTCATTGGTTTTTTCAATCAAAAAATCGAAGAGTTTTCGGTCATAGATGGCCAAGTGGATTTAGGAACCATTACGCTTTCCGAAAACAGTGAGACGCTGGAAGAAGTCGTCGTACGTGCGGAAAAATCATCCACCGAATTCAAACTGGACAAACGGGTGTTTAATGTCGGTAAAGATTTGAGCAGTACCGGGGCCAGTGCCTTGGAGGTTTTGAATAATGTGCCGTCGGTCAATGTCAACATTGAAGGCCAGGTGAGCTTAAGGGGCAGCACCGGCGTGCAAATCCTCATCAACGGAAAACCCTCTATTCTGGCAAGCGAGGAAGGCAATGCGCTGGGCACCATTACTGCCGAAATGATTGACAAAATTGAAGTGATCACCAACCCTTCCGCCAAATACGAAGCAGAAGGGACTTCCGGAATTATCAATATTGTGATCAAAAAAGAGGAACGAAAAGGGATCAATGGGTCTGTTTCTGTAAACACGGGGGTTCCACACAACCACAGTGTCGGCCTTAGCCTGAACCGGCGGACTGAAAAGTTCAATCTATTCAGCCAGTTGGGGGTAGGCTACCGGGAGCTGCCAAGAGACGGCAGAAACATCAATCAGGATTTAAAGGACAATACGACCATTTTCAGTGAAGGGACAGAGTACCGAAACGAGTTTTTTTACAACCTGGTGCTGGGCACGGATTATCACATCAATAAAAACAACGTGATCACGCTATCGGGCAATTTTGCCTACGAAATAGAAGACCAGCCCTCCCGAAACAATTTTAGTTTGACGGACGCAGCGGGCAACAACGTTGCCGAATGGTACCGGGAAGAAACGACAGAAGCCACCAATCCAAAATACCAGTATGAGCTGCAATACAAGAGCGATTTCCCAGACCACAAAGACCATGATTTATTGTTCAGTGCGCTGGGCAATTTCTTTGGGAAAGACCAATCTTCTGAATTTCAAAATATTGATATAGTCGGCACGGAAGCGGCCAACGATATGCGCACGAGAACTAATTTTTCGGAAGCGAAATACACGTTCAAATTAGATTACACAAAGCCGATTTCCAAAGAATGGACCCTGGAAACGGGGGCGCAATATTTATTGAACGATGTCAGCAATGATTTTGCCGTCACTGATTTAAAAGACGGCGTTTGGGTACAAAATGATGGCCTGACCAATATTTTTGAATACGACCAAAAAGTACTGGGGGTTTATGGAACGGGAGCTTATGAAAATGACCGCTGGGGCATAAAACTGGGGCTGCGGGTAGAAAACACGGATTTAGGAACCTTTCTGGTAAACACCAATGAATCCAACGATCAGAATTTTACGAACCTATTTCCAAGTGCGCATACGTCCTATAAATTTTCCGAAAAATTTTCGTTGCAAGCGGGGTATTCCAAGCGGATATTCCGCCCGCGGCTTTGGGATTTAAACCCATTTTTTAATATCCGAAACAATTTTAGCATCCGCCAGGGAAATCCGGATTTGCTGCCCGAGTTTACCGATTCTTATGAGGTCGCAAGTATTTATGTATTTGATAAAGCCTCGTTTAATTTTGGTGTTTATTATCGGTATACGACCGACGTCGTCGAGCGGATCTCCACTTTTGAGGACAATGTCAACACGACCAGGCCCATGAACATTGGTACCAACCGGGCCACCGGAATAGAAATAAACGGAAAGTATACCGCCACAAAATGGTTTTCCGTCAACGGAGATTTTAATTATAATTATTTCAACCGGGAAGGGACATTTGAGGGCACTTCATTTGACTTTTCTGCCGACCAATGGTCAACCAAAATAACGACCAAAATCAAGTTGCCGGCCGATTTTGACTTTGAAGTCACGGGCCGTTATCAATCAAAAGAACAAACAGTGCAGGGGGAAATCTCCGACAACCTTTTTGCCGACCTGGGTTTGCGGAAAAAAATACTCAAGGGCAGGGCTGTTTTCAATTTTAGTATCCGCGATATTTTCGCTTCCCGAATCCGGGAGAGCCAGACCTTCCAGCCTACTTTTTATGTTTATAACTGGGGGCGGCGAGGTCGTTTTATCACCCTTGGATTCAGTTATGGATTTGGGAAAGGAGAAGCGATGGAGTTTTCGGGACAAAGGAGACGTTTTTAATTTTCCCATTATTTCCTTTTGGTAATATTGAATCTAATTCCGATGCTCAAATTGCACAAAGATGCATCGGCGAATTAAATGGGGTCTTAATAAAAAACATAAAAGGGACAGGCTTTAGGCCTGTCCCTTTTAAATTTAATCTGCGTGATTATTTTTTAATTGTGAAGCCAAACGCCAAAAGATTCCCAGTCGGCAGTATAATTGTCACAATTGGTAGAAGGAGGTGGGATACAAACTTTCACTTCTGTCTGAGGCAAAGAGGTACATGTTGCACCAATATGAAAACTGCACAAGGTAGTTGACCTTCCTCTTGCCCGGATGATCTCCGTATCCGCCGGGATCATGCTAGTCAAAGACTCTGTAGACAGTGGGTCAACCGTCACGAAGAAAGATCCTTCAGGAGTACATTGTCCCATTTTTGCATAAGTAATCTGAATGGTAAATTCGCAGTTAACGTCATTCCTGACAATCTGTGCATCAACAGCTGTAGTTGCTAAAAAAGTAAAACAGAAAACGAGAGCGAATAAATTAAAAAACTTTTTCATGAAGAGTGAGTTTGTGGACTTATAGCCCGGTGATTAAATAAATTGTTTAAAATTTCTTTTATGACTTGGCACAAAGCACCCCTGTTTGTGCACGATGCACAGAAATAACGATCAGCTAAAATCACCTGCAATTAAAGAGAACAGATTCTCTGATAAATCAAGTTAAATATGCCAAGCTTGTATGGCCACTAATTTAAAGGCATGGCATAATGGAATTCGACATAAAATGGCAAAATAAAATTGAACGTGTTGAATAATTTTTTTAACGTAAGCGGGTAGTCAAAAAAAATGACACTTTTCCTTTGCCTGAAAAAGAGTTTTGAGACTTGGAAATCAAACATTTGCCCAAATAAAAGTGCCATTTTTAGCGCTCCTTATTTTTGTCCAAGCATTTAATTACTTCATGATTCATATTTTCTTTTTCTGCTTAATAAATTGATTAAATGAAGATTTACGGCGGGCAGCAATGTTCAGTTCCGAGCCATCTTTAAGCCTTACTTTGCCCCGTCGCCCAGCAGCAATCCGTTCAACTTTTTGCACATTGATGAGATGCGATTTATGGATGCGAAAAAAAATATCCGTCGGCAATAATTTTTCATAATAACTCAGGGAGTTAACTACGAGATGCGTTTTTTGGCCCTCCATATGTATCATGACGTAACTTCCCTGTGCTTCAATCCGGATGATGTCGTGAAGTCTGATGACGACATGACAATCACGGCCAGGAAGCACTATTTGTTGTAATTCCTTTTTCCTACCCTCGTCTTGATCATGTGGGAAATCCGACCTGTCTTTCTCTTCCTTCCTGCTGTTGCTTAGTTTTTGGATGGCAAGTTGCAGTTCTTCAAGATCAACGGATTTGAGCAAATGGTCCATTGTTTCAAGCGCCTTGACCGAAGGCGGACTGTACGCCATTACAACGATGACATTTAGATAACGGTGATTGAGAACATTTAAAAGATCGAGTTCTGTGCTGTCCAACTTTTGGGGGTCCAACAAAATGACCTCAGGTTGTTTGTTTTGTGACCTTTCGATGTTGGAATATTTGTCGGTTGCCCCTCTTCCGACGGCCGCTTTCTGAAAATGACCGGGCAATATTTCACGAAGCCAATTACGGCTCTGAGGCTCATCGTCTATGATAATGGCTTTAATCATTTTTCTCTCTG
Organism: Bacteroidota bacterium; assembly: GCA_039819485.1. Lineage (GTDB taxonomy): Bacteria > Bacteroidota > Bacteroidia > Chitinophagales > Saprospiraceae > UBA6168. Next base: position 21,855 of record JBCBRY010000044.1, read on the forward strand.
TTTAATAATTTAACCTCGGCAAAGGTTGCTCACTCGTAACTTGGCAGTGAGTACCAAACAAACAAGTAGGTTCGAATGGGACTGGCAGCAAGCTGCTGATAACTCTCCACCTTTTTGATTAATAGAATAAAGTTAGGATACGAGCATTTGCGATAGCGCTGAATGGGCCGGACAAACAATTGACAGGCCAGGACATTGAGTGGACAATGTAAGCCAAGTGTTATAATCGCAATGATTACCGGGAAAAAAGTGTTTCGACCAAAATGATTTTACCGGATGAGATTTCCGAAACCTTCCTTAGCCGAAACCGACTGTTAGATTTTCAGGACGACATCCCGCAAGGCCTCATTTGGAGAAAGTTCCATTTTTTTTGACAACCGGTTTTGCGCTTTACGGACACTATCCGGGCTGATCCCCATGATTTGAGCAATGTCTTTATTTAGGAGGTTCAGTTTCAACAATGCACACATGTTCAGTTCATTGACGGTGATGGTTGGAAAGTCAGATTTGAGGGATTTGAAAAAGTCCTTGTGTACTTTTTCAAAATAATGCTCGAAAGAGGCCCAGTCGCCTGAAGCGGACAAGTTGGACTTTAAAAACTCCGCCATATCATCAATGGGAACAATTTTTCTATTTGTTTTTGCTTCACCTGCATTCTTATTGGCATCCAACCGGGCAAACAGTTCAGCAAAATATTGATCGATCTTGGTCTGGTCCAATGGTTCTTTTGTGGACGGGGGCGCCGCTGGTTTATAGTATTTTTTGAACACCAAAAAAGCAAAGGTTAAAATGAATACCAGCAGGGCGAGAGCGGGCAGAGCATTGGACGTCAGCCAGCTCCCTTGTTCTTTGCCCGCAGTCACATTTTCCTGGTCGGCTGAACCCAGGCTGTCCGCTTGCAGCTTGGTATAATGTTTTTGCTCCAGTGCGCCTATTTTTTTCAACTGCCTGGGACTGTAGAGACTATCTTCGATCATCTTGTTTAAATCCTTATGATATTTTGCCTCTTTCTCCTGTCCCAAGTTTTTATACACATCAACCAATGCCTCATTGATACCCATTAAGTGGCGAAGACCATTATTCTCTTCCGCAAGGTTATAGGCAGCCAATAAATATTTCAAAGCCTCCTCGTATTTTTTTTCCTCATATAAAATCCCCCCTTTGATGGAGTGAACATACACTTTTGCCTGCCAATTACCCTGTGTCTCTGACTGCGCGATAAATTGGTTAAAATATTCCTCCGCCTTGACATGTTGCCCTGCCATATAATAAGCGCCCCCCATGACCCCCAAAAGGTCGCCTGTGTACATCCCATTCTTTTGCTTTATCGCAAGGCTTTGTTCGTAATATTTCAAAGCCTCTCCATAATTCATTTGATGCTGATGAATAACCCCCATCGTCGTCAAATTAGAATGGATCGCACGTTCCATCCCGATCTTTTTCTTTAATTCGATGGACATTTTATTATATTTTTTCGCTGGCTCCCAATCTTTCAGCACTCTATATGTTCTTCCGATATTGTTATAGGCATAGGCTTTTACATAACTGTTGCAATCCATTTCAAGTATCTGAAACTGCAATTCTATTGCTTCGGCAAAATGCCCCTGGTATTCTTTTATGAGGCTGATGTTATTTAGGGCCTTAACCGTTTGGCCGGTAAACCCCTGCGGCCTGCTGACTTTCAATACTTCATTATAATGATACTCGGCCTGTTCGTAATCTTTCTTATGAAAATACATACGCCCAGTATGATGCAGGACTTCATTTTTCCAGTACAAATCGTCAGTATGTTTAAAATAAGCATCACTCTCTGAAATCAAGCTGTCAACTGGCCCTATATTTCTTATTCTCATGTAACACTCAGCCAGGTCCAATAGAAGTTTAGCCTTGTCAAAAGCGAGGCTTTCATTTCTTTCATAGTGGTTCAGGCTTTTGCGAATCCATTCCATCCCTTTGGCTACTTCATGGCGCAGCCGGTATACATTTCCCAATAAAGCGCCGGCTCTATATATCGACAAAGAATCTCCGAGTTCATTGGCCAACCTGATCCCTTCCCTCGCCAGGGAATCGGCCATGGTTAAATCTTCATATTGTAATTCCTCTGTTATCTCCAAAATTAAATCAATTCGATCCTGCCCCTCCGCTTTCGATAATTTTTGTTCCCATTCCTCCACTATCGTGGATTGCCCAAAGACTGAAGAAATACTGATAAAAAAAATTAAATAAAATAGATAGATAAGCTTTAAATCACGGATGATCAAATTTTTAATTTTTAACATAAATCAAATAAATTAAACTGCTCAGTAATTAAAATTAATTTAAAATTACAGGCCAATGTTTGTTTAGATACAGGGGCTTCAGAGTTTACTCGATATAAGAAGAGTAGGCCACGGGATACATACTATTAATCCATTTCCTCAAGGATTCGCTGTAAAAGACCAGAGATTATTTTAATTTTTTTATTCCTGTTTTCGTTTTAGGTACACAGGCAATAACGAGCTGGTTTAAGCCTCAGTAATTTTTCACCTGGAATTATCGCGGTTTGTTCAATAATGGACAAAATTAAATTGCAACGATCAATCGGGCAGGCCCTCCCCCACCAACACAGTACGCTTATATTCTTCGATCCAACCTGTTCCGAACACCGGAGTTGTTATAATTACCAATTCAACAGTACGCCGGAAAAAGAAATGAGGAAGGTACTCAGGATCAAAACCGGCAGCATAAAGTCAGGAAGAAGCTGAATAAAAAATATTATCACCCGGCACTCGCAACCGTATTTTCCGTTCCCTTTTATCCGACATTTCAAATAGGGTATTTTTTAAAGGTAAAAAATGCTTTTCTTTCGTCCATAAATTTTTGCCGAACACACCGTCGAGCAGTGCATTTAGCAACCGCTTTATTTCATTATGGTCATTGATGTCATATAATTTTCCGGAGCGGGAATCATTTTTGGGTTTTATTTCCAGCCAGTCCTCACCGTTATTTTTCCTGCGTTCGGCAAATTTCAAAAACAGTTCAAACAGGGTCGTGGATAACTTAATCCATTTTTCTTCTTTTCCGGGAATGCCTTTAATGGATACAAAATGTTCCATTTTTTTATTCCCATTTTTTTCTTTTTTAAATTGTAAAAACAACAAAGCTGCACCAGGAATTATATTTTCCGCTAATTCTTTGACCCAGCTCAAAGCCAGTGCAAAAAAGATCATGATCAATGAGGTTTTAAATATCGCAGAAAACAACGTCAGGTCAACTCCCTGACCTGTGACTTTATACAGCTGTGCCACAAATGTGATGAGGATGCAAACGACCGAAAGCCACGCCAAAGCCAGCAATCGCCTTTTGGCAAACGACTCCCACAAAACATATCCCAGAAAAACCAGCGTGAGGATGGCGTAATAAACATCCAGTTCCCTGACGACACCAAGTGAGTTTACAGAAAACATTTTACTGATGGTCGGCAACAGGGAAAATAAAAACGGCAGGCCGATTATAAAATGCCAGTATTTTGATTTAATAATCGGTTCTATTCTTTTAGGGATATAACGAAACCACGGCAGGGACAATAAAATAAACAGGCTATTAAACAATGAAAATATACTTCTCCAACTGTCCAACCTGTAAGCACGATCCTGTGTTTGTCCTTCTATTTTTTTCAATGCATTTTTTACGGCAATAATTTCGGTATGGTTTATTTTTTCGGCCGACCCAATTAATTCGTTCATTTTTTCATAAACTACTTTATTGTTTTGCTGAAACTGGCCGGCATAATAAACCTCCACCCCGCCCGAAAAACTCCAGCACAGTACGGACAAGGCCAACCAAACCTGCCCCACATCTTTTTGCCGACGGCCTATGTGCCACCAGATGGCCATCAGCGCAATAAAAGCAAACATGCAAACGCTCATTTGCCACCAACCATAAAATGACAGCAGCTCGGGTTCTAAAATATATTGTAGTACAGGAATGGCTTCCATTTAATTATTTTGTTGGGTAAAAATATAGAATACTCTATAGAATTAGAATGTGTTATTTTATCCTGCCATTATATTTGCCGATCAGTAAAAAAAAACAACCATTATGTTCCAGCAACTTTTACCAACCTTTTTCTTTTCTTTTTTCACTTTCATCTCTCTTTTTAGCCAACAAACCGTACTGGCTACGCTCATGCACGATGGCCTGGAAAGGGATTACAGGTTGTATATCCCTTCGGGTTATGATGCCGCCAACCCGGCACCATTGGTATTTAATTTACACGGATTTGGCTCCAATGCAGAACAGCAGGAGAGCTATTCGGAAATGAACGAAGTGGCCGAAGTCAATAACTTCCTGACCTGCCATCCCAACGGATTCGACAATGCCTGGAACGTGGGATGGACATTTGGCAGTACTGCCGACGACGTAGGTTTCATCAGTGCATTAGTTGATGAACTGGCGGCTAATTATTCCATCAATTTAGCACGGGTTTATTCCTGCGGCATGTCTAACGGAGGGTACATGAGCTATCGACTGGCCAATGAATTAAACGATAAAATAGCAGCCGTTGCCTCAGTCACTGGCAGCATGGTACCCGGCTATGATTATGCACCGGGCAAACCAGTTCCCATTCTCCATATCCACGGCACAAGCGATGGCGTTGTTCCTTATACTGGCTCAACTGGATTGGCCTATTCTGCCGTTGACGTCATTAATTTTTGGATCGAAAATAACGGTTGTGCAGCTTCGGCTGTTGTCACGGACATTGAAAACATCTCCCTCACAGATATGTGTACAGCTAAACGCTTTGATTACAACGATTGCAACAACTCAAGGGTGTCTTTAATCCAAATAACCGGCGGTGGCCATACCTGGCCAGGGGCCTCCATCGATATCGGTATCACCAACCAGGACTTTAGTGCAAGTGAAGTTATTTGGCAATTTTTTAGTCAGTTTGATTTAAACGGCCCAACCAGTTCAATAGAAAAATTCGAGGAAAATAAAATAACTGTTTTTCCAAACCCAGCTCATGATTTCATCAATGTGAACACCAATGAACTATTCGTAAATGGTGATTTTGAAATTTATAACAATTTCTCTCAAAAAATAAAATCAGGAAAAATAAACGGAAATAATTTCGAAATAAATACAGCTGATTTAATTCCGGGCATCTATTATTTAACCGTAAAAGATTTAGGAAAATTTAGCCGGCAGGTTTTTGTGAAGAGATAGACCGGTCAGACCGCTGTGCTGTCGGGGGTCAGACCGCTGTGCTGTCGGGGGTCAGACCGCTGTGCTGTCGGGGGTCAGACCGCTGCGCTGTCAGGGGTCAGACCGCTGCGCTGTCGGGGGTCAGATCGTTTATGTTGCACTAAAACCAGCCCGTCTGACCTCTGGCAGTGAAACGATCTGACCCCTGACAGTGAAACGGTCTAACCTCTGCCCCTGCCCCCTAAAAAAATAAAACCATCCCGAAAATTCATCGGAATGGTCTAAATTGAATTAGTATGAAATGTATCTTGGTGGAGGGTTCAAGGTAGAAGGTAGTGAGACGATCCGTCTTTCTACCTTCTACTCTCTACCTTCTACTATTCTTTATAGCGAACCCGCAAGCCACCATAGTCCAAGGTAGCTTTGATTGTACTGCGGGCACCTTTTGTACCTACGTAGCCTTTAACATCATGCGAGGTGCCTTTGTCTTTTTCGTAGGTAACATTCATTTCTGCAGGATAGCCAATGCCGGCATAACTTGTAGCACCATCGAGGGTAAAACTGGCACCGGGTTCCACATAGATTTTGAAGTCAGAGTATTTCCCGTCCAGCACGACCTCAGAGAAGCCCTTGGCCAGTTCACCAATTTTCAGCCCACCGTACTCGATGGAGAAATCGGCTCCATCACTTAAGTTTTCCACCTTATAGTCGGTGTAGCGTGAATTGGCAATAACCGTTTCTACCTCGCCAATCTCGACATTGCCATAGCGGCTTTCTACATTGAAGCGGTTGATGCTGCCCATATTGAACTGGTCGTACCTGGAATCGGCTTTGATCGTTGCCCCGTTGTCGATATAAATTTTTGAATACTTTGTATCAAAATTGATGTCCTGTGCATCGTTAAAATTAATCTTACTGTATGAAATGGCCGCCGAAACATCCCTCGCTTTTACCACCGTTCCGTTGCCGTAACCGAGGTACACTTTCAAGTCACCTCCGACGCCTTCCAACTGGAAATCACCGTATTTCACTTCTACATCTGCGCTGCCGTTGATGGCAGCGACGGTAGAATTGCCATATTTGTTTTCCAGGTTCAGATTGCAGCTTTCTGGCATGTAGACCTCATAGTTCACCTGAAATTCCGTTTTCTTTTTACCACCCCAGCTTCCACTGTCCCACCAACTGTTCTTTGATTCAATGTTGGTTTCTGCTTTAACAAAATCATCATCATTGCTAAAGTCGATGGTAATGCGGTCAAATACATCCTGTGCGGCTGATTCACTGCGAGCGTCCACGACGATGGTCACGTCAATTTTCACCCGGTTGCGCTCCCAGGTATTCACTTCTACCTTTCCGTATTTATTGGTCAAATCAACCATGCCGGTAGGGTTGATGGGAAATTCCTTTTTAGTTGTTTTGGTATATTCCTGTACCTCTTGCGGAGGTTGTTCCTGTTGTACTGGTTTGGGCTGGAGACCGGTAGGGTTCTCTGCGAAACAAGCAAATGGAACCATGAGCAGCCCTGCTATCAAGGCGCTCCCTAAGGTCAAAAGGCGCAAGCGCCGATTTTTAAATACTAACTTCATTTTCTTCAGTTTTTAAATTTGTTTGTCCGGTTGTCTGAACTTTTTCCAATACTTGTTCAAGAATGTCAATTTTTGTTTGGTAGTTGTTGATCATGGCCTCGATGACATGGTCTTCAGCTCCTTCCGGTGCATTTTTCAGTTCATTTTTAAGTTCTTCATAAATAGCATCCAGCTCTTTGAAATCAGCTTTTACAAAACCATCCTGACGGTAATTGGCCAGCTGGGCCATTTTGTCCTGAATCTGGATATTGTAAAAACGTTCCATCTCAGCATGTTCTGGAGAAATGTCGGCCAATGACCGGGCCTCAGCATTGGCACTTCCTGCATAAAAGCCGATGGCACAGGCAGTGATGGCGAGTATTGCGACTGCTGCTATTGCTCGCAGCCGTTTGATCCAGACAATACGGGGCTGCGGCCGTTTGTCCAGTTGCCGGTCGATCTTTGCCCATACGTCGAGGCTGGGCACTTCCGTATCGAAAGCTGACCGGTTTTCTCTGATAAAATTTTCTAATTGATTCATCTTCAGTTTAAAAAAGCAATGAGTGAATAAGTGAATGAAAGAATGATTGAATATGCTTTCATTTGCTCATTCCATCATTCACTCATTCTATCCTCAGTTTTTGACCTTCGAGCAGGTCTCTCAGTTTTTTCTTGGCCCGGCTGAACTGCGACTTGGAAGTAGCTTCTGTAATTCCCAGGATGCTACCAATTTCCTGATGGTCATAGCCTTCAAATAAATAGAGGCTAAAGACGACACGGTAACCGTCAGGCAGTTTTCGAATGGCACCGTTGATGGCATCCACGTTGATGGTGTGCCGATCCAGTGGCAAGTCATCGGCTACCTGGAGAAAACTATCGTCAAGGCTTGTGATTTGCAGCCGCCGTTTTTTCAAAAAGTTGATACAGTTATTTACCACAATCCGCTTGATCCACGCCCCGATGGACGATTCGTAGCGGAAACTGTTCATTTTAGTAAAAACATCAACAAAGGATTGTTGCAGGAGGTCTTCAGCATCCAGGTCATCGTTGACCATGCGCAAACATATATTATACATGGCCTGGGAATAAAGCCTGTAAAGATCAAATTGCGCTTTGCGGTCGCCCCGCATGCACTTTTCAACAATTTTCCTGTGGGTACTTCCGTAGTCCAAATCCTGTTGTGTTTTTCTTACACTTATTGACAGTGTTCTGTTTTCAGGGTTGCACTCTTTAACGCAGGCGTTAAGATTTTATTAAAAAAAAGCGGGACAGTTTTGATCACTGCCCCGCTTCTTCTGTTTCTTTACATGAAACTCTCAGATTTTACAAGCTCATTTTTGCTTTTACCAACTCGGTCACATCAGCCGATTCGTCTGCATACAGGATGACACCTGCCTGCGTATCGAGGATGTAGGAATATCCTCCTTCCGCAGCAACTGCTTCGATTGCAGCATTCACTTTATCAAGTATGGGTTTCATACCATCGGACTGCTTTGTTGCCAGCTGTTTTTCCATATCGGCTCCCATAGCGTAGATGCTATCCTGCATAGCTTGTAACTCAGCCATTACCAATTCTTCTTCTTTAGGAGTCATTTCTCCGCGTTGTTTTTTCTGCACAGCCTCTTGTTCTTTCTTTTTGAACTTGGCCACTTCTGCTTCTCCTTTTTTCTTCAATTGTGTTTGAAAAGCTTCCAGTGTTGAATTCAGTTTTTTCATTTCTGCAAGTTCGCTCACCAAAAGGGCTGAATTTACATAGCCGATTTTCTGAGCTTGGACAACATCCGTAATGAGGATAAAGGCTGCTGTCAGGATCAATGATTTGAACAATACTTTCATCATAAGTTTAGTCTAAGTTTTATTTGTAAATTTTCATGATTTGCGCAGCACCGATCCAGTGCTTAACTCAAAAGGAGCGCAAAGTTAATGAAATGGTTGGTTCTGGGAGGTTTTGGTTTCTGGTTTTTGGTTTTTGGTTTTTGGTTGATTCAAACCATGAACCAGAAACCAAAAACCAGAAACCAACTCTCAATTCTTCCTGATCTTATCGATCACATCGTTTGTCTTATCATATTCCGGGTTGGCGAAGATCATCCCGGCCGAGCCGCTGTTGTCGAAAATGAAATCATAGCCCCGGTCGTTTGCGTAATCCTGGATCGCTCCGTATACCCGGTCCTGGATGGGCTGTACCAGTTCTTTCCTTTTGTCGAAAAGCATTCCGTTGGGACCAAAGCGTTCTTTCTGCAATTCGCGTACTTTCTTTTCCATTTCCATGATCTCTTCTTCCTTGGCCCGACGGGCATCGTCACTTAACAGTACTTGTTCGGCCTGGTAGCGATTATACTCTCCTTTGATTTTATCATACTCACCGGAAATCTCCGTGCGCCAGCGGGCGGCGAGTTCGTCGAGTTCCGTCTGTGCTTCCTGGTATTCTGCAATACTTTCAAGAATAGCCTCTACATTGACATAAGCGATACGCTGTGCGTTGGCCGTGAAGGCAAAACCGATCGTCAGGAGGAGTGCGAATAAGGTGTTTTTTACCATGATTTATGAGTTTTATTTTTTAAAGTTGCTGGAAACGAAGCGCTGTAAAAAACGAGTTGCTGCTTCACTTCCAAGGTTTTTTCAATTTGCCGCCAAAATTAACTATTCCTCCACCATTCATAAGTTAAGACATGATTTTACGGCCAATGTTACAAGGCCATTTCTTTAAGTATTTTTTAAAATCTATCATAATCAACTGAAAACAAACGGGTTAAGGACCATCTGGCCATTTCATGCAGCTCTACTTTAACGTTCGTTTAACGGAATTGAAACAAGGTTTAACAGGCATTAAAGAGCCTGGAGTTCGATAGCCATCAGTTCGTCAGTCCATCATTGTGGGAATTCGACAGCCGGGGATTTGCACCCTCGCAAGCACCACATCCAGGTTATTAAAAGTGCTTTTTGAAAAAATATATGCTCTTCTATTGTCCCCTGTTACCGGGTGGCCCACCACTCCCCGGATTCCTCGACGGCACTCCACCTCCGCCACTACTGCCACCCGGGGAGTCTGTACTCCGAACGATTATTTGCCGGTTGAAAGGTACTTCAGCACTAACTTCCCAATTGGCCCGCACCTCTTCCAAGGTAGCCTCCTGCACTTTCTCTGGCTGGCGTTTATCATCATAACTTCCGGTTGTCCATCGGCCATCACCGTTCAGGTCTTCGATGATCTCAATGCGGTAGACATCGGGGAGCAAGAATTCCATTTTAGTTTCAAAGATAGAATCGCCTTTAACGTGAAAAGTGTCAACCACTTCATCATTATTGGCCAAGAGGCGAATCAGATAAGTGGTATCAGGGCTAAAACCTGTAACCCGCAGTGTCAGTGACCCAAACTCGCTGGCCGAACCAGCGATCCATGCGCGTCGCAAGGTGTCGGTATTTTGTAATCCAAATATATCTGTCAGGCTACCAGGCAGAAATTCTGCCTCGTACCGGAGGCCTTCCTGCCAGGCAGCGTTGATATTGATTTTTCTGAAATTCACCGAATCGATGGAAAAACGGCCCGTAACTGCTGTTTTCAAAGAATCTTCGAGAAGGTTGGTCAACGTATCATTGATGGCATACAACGGATGGTTGAAGAGCATGGTAAAATCACTGCCGGGCATCAAGATCGGCAAACGGGTCGGTGCTTTTCCTTTGGCCACTAATGCTGCCTTTTCAAAAAACTTATCCTTCAGGCCGCTTTTCACCTCTACTGTATCGACCACCGTGTCCCGTTTCACATATACATTAAAAGCCGCATCAGCCTCCATGGCGTACCATAAATAAATGGTATCTTTTTCCTGTTCCAAAAAAGTATATAGCCCAATGCTATCGTAAGTCACCTCCACCTTTTGCGGCTCCGTATTAAATGCCAATTTGACCTGCCCGTAAGTCCGGGCATCGTCATCCCGAAGATAAAGGGCAGGCTCTTCCTGAAACAAACGGAGCAGCAGCGGTTGGTCATTGATGATTGCAGATTGTTGGTTGTTTAGGGAATCAGGAGGCAGGGAATCAATTTGGGCCGAATCTGCCGTCAGGGTGTCAATTACCAATGAATCAATTGTTAACGAATCAAGCATCAATGAATCGGCTGGTGGTTGCAGGGATTTAGTTTTTACTTTTTCAACACCTTTTATATAGATGGCGGAATCCAAAAAAGCAATCTTTTCAGTCTCTGAATCGAAACGGTAATTGAGGTTGTTATCGTCCAATGCAACCGCCTTGAAGCGCCCCTCCTTGATATTCTCCACATTAAACTTCCCCTTCTCATCTGTTTTGGAAAAATAAAAAGGCCGTTCGGTGCGGAACACCGAATCTGCCAAATTTTCATAAAGCATAAACAAAACGTCCGCCACCGGCTCGGAAGTACGCGCATCAATGATCGTCCCCTTCACCGACAGTGAATCAATATAGTCACCAGTGGAAAAAACAAAAACGACCTTCGCAACATTTCCCTCCGTCAAATCCTGAATGGCATCGCCAAAATTAATCACGTAAGTAGCACTGTCTCGCAGTGCTTCCCGCTCGTCGAATTTAAACTGAATGGTTTTCTTCCTCCTTTCTATGGTCGGCCGAAACTCCAATGGCGGCGAAACAACCACTTGGTTGAAGGCATCTTTCAGCTGCACCCACTCATTGAAAGCCAGTACAATATCCTTTTTTTCAAAACGCACCTGCCGGTTTTGTGTAGAGTTTTCAAGATCGAGCTTTGGAGGATCTTCGTCTTTAGGGCCGCCTGTCGGTGCAATGGGATTGGCGCAGTTGGTCAGGAAGAGGGCGAGAAGGAAGCAGGCAAGTAAACGGGTTAGCGAGTAGGTTCTGCAAAGGATACCTCCCTCCGCCCCCTTCCAAAGGGGGAGATTAAACCGCGTTTCACCCGCCCTTTGGAGAGCCTGTACCGATTCGTCGGGAGGGCCGGGGGGAAGAATCCTTTGCATTATTTTTCGCATCATCATTTAGCCTTTTTTCCTAAATGCCCAAAAAGCCCCCAAAGGTGCTGCATTTGCTGAAATTTAACAAAGGGAAAAAACGCAACCTTCCGCCGCCCGGCCCCGGAGTGAATTCGGAGTCAGCTATCCACCGTTTCGCATGGCTACATTTCGCGGATGAAAATTCAAAACTGTTTCTTTCAAGTAATCCGTATCAAGATGGGTATAAATCTCGGTAGTGGTGATGGATTCATGTCCAAGCATGTCCTGTACTGCTTTCAGGTCGGCGCCGCCCTCGATAAGATGAGTAGCGAATGAATGGCGAAAGGTGTGCGGGCTCACATTCTTCTCGATACCCGCCAATTTTGCCAAATCCTTGATCACGTAAAAGACCATGATGCGGCTGAGTTGTCCGCCCCGACGGTTGAGAAAAAGGATGTTTTCACAACCTTTCTTGATTTTTAAATGCCGGCGCACACCTTCCATATAAAAGCCGATGTGCTTGACGGCTTCTTCTCCGATGGGCACCAGGCGCTCTTTATCATTTTTACCCAATACTTTCACAAAGCCGATATTCAGAAAGAGGTTCGTGATACGCAGGTTGATAAGTTCCGTGACCCGCAGGCCGCAGGCATAAAGCGTTTCGATGATGGCCCGGTTACGGAGGCCGTGTGGTTCGCTGTGGTCGATGGCAGCCGTCATGCGCTGGATTTCGTCGTAAGTCAGCACTTCGGGTATTTTGCGGCTGAGGCGGGGCGTTTCCAATAATTCAGTTGGGTCGACAGTAATGATGTCCTCAATGAGCAAATATTTGTAAAAAGCTTTGATGCCGGAAATCAGCCGCGCCTGCGAGCGGATATCGAGTCCAAGTTCGTTGAGCCATTTGAGCATATCCTGCAGCAGGTCGAGGGAAATATTTTCGGGAGAGACAGTCAGTTCATGAATGTCGAGGTACTCGACCAGCTTGCCGATGTCCCGCAGGTATGCCTCAATAGTATTGCCCGACATCGACCGTTCGAGCTGGAGGTATGCTTTAAAACCGTTTAGGTAGGATGGCCACATGAGGTAAAGGTAGGACTTGTGAAGAAGCCAATCAAAAATCGTTAATCCTTAATCCTTTAATCGTTAATCAAATAGATTAACGATTAAAGGATTAAGGATATATGATTTATGAATTTTCACTCAACCTTAATGAGTCGTTTAACTATCTTTGCGCCCCTTTAAAAAAAACTGCAAAAGGAAACTAAAAAGCGAAGAATACGATTGATAAACACACAGGACGCTGAAGGCTCAAAAGAAACGCAAATAAAATAATAGCGAACCTTTTGCGCCCATTGCGCCTCTTGCGTTTAAAAATTCATCTTAACATGATCACATCCCTAAATTGGCTCAAAGAATACATTGACATCGACCTCTCGGCGGAAGAGACCGGCAACCTGCTTACCAGCCTCGGCCTGGAAGTAGAAGGGACAGAAGAAATCGAAACCATCAAAGGCGGCCTGGAAGGCGTCGTGGTGGGCCACGTGAAAGAATGCGGCAAACACCCGAATGCCGACAAACTCAGCCTGACCAAGGTAGATGTCGGCAGAGAGGAATTATTGCAGATCGTCTGCGGCGCACCCAATGTAGCGGCCGGGCAAAAAGTCCTGGTAGCAACCATCGGCACCATGCTCCACCCGACCGAAGGCGAGCCATTTAAAATAAAAAAAGGAAAGATCAGGGGAGAGGCCAGTGAGGGAATGATCTGTGCGGAGGACGAAATTGGCATTGGGACGGATCATGACGGCATCATCGTTTTGCCAGAAGATACACCGGTCGGAATGAGCGGACGGGACTATTACAGCATCGAAACGGATGTAGTCTACGACATCGGCCTGACGCCCAACCGCTCGGATGCGACCTGCCACCTAGGAGTAGCAAAAGATTTGGCGGCAGCCCTGAAAATACAACATGCCGGCAGCGGAGAGGTAAAAGTACCGACGGTCGACAATTTCAAAATTGACAACAACGAGCTGCCCGTCGAGGTAGTGGTCGAAAATACCGAGGCCTGCCCCCGCTATGCAGGTGTTGCCATCAAAGGCGTCACCATCAAAGAATCACCGGACTGGCTGAAAAACCGGCTGCTGTCCATTGGAGTACGGCCGATCAGTAACATCGTCGATATTACCAATTTCATCCTCCACGAACTAGGGCAGCCGCTCCATGCGTTCGACCTGGATGAAATAGCAGGACAAAAAGTGATTGTCAAGACATTGCCGGCTGAATCGAAATTCATGTCGCTCGACGAAGTTGAAAGAACACTCAGCGAGGAAGACCTGATGATCTGCGACGGCGATTCAAAAGGCATGTGCATCGGTGGCGTATTCGGTGGCATCCAATCAGGGGTAAAGGATTCGACCAAAAACATCTTCCTCGAAAGCGCTCATTTCAATGCAAAATGGATCCGCCGTTCCAGTACCCGCCACGACTTAAGGACCGATGCCGCCAAAGTGTTCGAAAAAGGCAGCGACCCAAATGTCTGTGTGTATGCCCTCAAGCGGGCAGCGGCCCTGATCGTGGAATTGGCCGGCGGGGAGGTTGCTTCCGACATCGTCGATATTTACCCAAATCCAATTGAGCCCGTAAAAATTGAAGTCAAATACAACTACGTAAACCGATTGATCGGGACGGACATTTCACCAAAAGAAATCAATGACATCCTGCTGGCAATGGAGATGGAGATCGTTTCAGAAAACGAGGAGCGTTTCACCGTGGCTGTCCCAACCAACAAAGCCGACGTGACCCGTCCGGCTGATGTGGTGGAAGAAATACTTCGGGTCTATGGCCTCGACAACGTGCCTGTGCCAAACCAGATGCGCAGCAGCATGATCGAACGGGAATTCCCCAACCCGAACGAAATCAAAAATGCGGTAAGCGACTACCTCGCTGCCAATGGTTTCCATGAAAGCATGGCACTTTCGCTTTCTGAGTCAAAATATTACAAAGAAATTTTACCAATAGATGAAAACGAACTGGTGTGGGTGAACAACACTTCCAATGTGCACCTCGACATCATGCGCCCGACCATGCTGTTCAGTGGACTGGAAGCCGTTTTGCATAATCAAAACCGGCAGCGGGGAGATTTGAAAATATTCGAATTTGGGAAAACGTACCAACGGCGGACGAAGGACAGCGGACGGCAGACGGGCGAGAATGGCTTGGACAAGATAGATGTGAAAAGATTGTTTGAGGAGCAGGACCACCTGACTTTGTTCATGACGGGGCAACAATGGGGCGAAAGCTGGCGAAACCCCGGGAAACCGGAAGCAGATTATTATTCGCTGAAAGCTTATGTGGAGAACGTGCTTGCCCGCCTGGGCCTTTCCGGTTACCAGCAATCAGCAGAACAAGGCGGCATTTTTGCCTACAACATGAACTATCACCGGGGGCCAAAATCGCTGGTGAAATTCGGTAAAATTTCACCTAAAACCTGTAAAAGCATGGGCATCAAAAGCCAGGTATTTTACGCAGATTTCGCATGGGGCGCACTGTTGAAAGCAGCTAAGAAAAACAGCATCAGCATGACCGAGCTGAATAAGTACCCGACCATGCGCAGAGACCTCGCCCTGGTGATTGGCAGTTCGGTAAAATTTGCCGACCTTGCGGCATTGGCCGGAAAAGTTGGTAAGAAGCTGATAAAAGATATAAATTTGTTCGACGTTTATGAAGATGCGGAAAAGCTGGGCGAAGGCAAAAAATCATATGCCATCAGCTTTACCTTCGAAAACGCCGAACGGACTTTGAAAGACAAAGAGGTGGACAAAATCATGAACGAACTGATCCGTATTTACGAACAGGACATGGGGGCCGTCATCCGACGGTAAGTAAAAAGGACAAAGTGAAAAGTCCTTATCAAAAACACTTTTTACTTTTTACTTCCCGGTTAAAATACGCGATTTCACCAAGTTCAATTTTACATTTTACTTGATTTACCCATGACGGGACAAGTTGAAAATATAGAACAAAAAATTCTTTCCCTGATAGAGGAGCTCCAAACGCTCCGTAGCAATAACGCTGCCCTGTCGGAAGAGAATGAAAAGCTAAAAGCCGATCTGGCCGTGCAGAGCGACCGCATCGGCAATTTGACAGAACGTTTATATAATACGCAGCAGGCATTGGCCGGGCAGCGTGGGAACAATGATCAGGAAAGTTCCCAAAAATTGAGAAAGCAGATTGACCAATACATTGATGAGATTGACAAATGTATTGCGTGGCTACAGAATGCTTAACAAACTCAAACTCAAGTGTCAAATTCAAATACAAAAGGGTATTTGAACATAAATAGAGGTACAGTTGAAATGCAGTAGAAAATATTTCTGTCCATTTCGTTATTGCTATTTATTTCAAAAACCGATGTTGAATTTGAATTTTTATTTGAAGTTGTATTTTTCATAGGATATGGAAGACAAAGACCATTTACAATTGACCGTGACCATCGCGGGGAGGCCATATCCACTGAAGATAAAAACCAGCGATGAACCTGTCATCAGGAGGATCGTCAAAGAAGTCAATGAAAAGGTAACCAAATTTCAATTGACCTATCCCAACCGTGAAAAACAAGACTGCCTCGCTATGGCACTTCTCGCATATGCGGTTGATCTTCATAAAGCATCCAGTCAGCCCACCTCTGCCCCTCTATCAGCAGAACTTTCCGAAAAATTGACCCACCTCGAGCAACTTCTTGACGAAGCACTCGCCTGACTTTTGCCGCTATTAAATATTGGAGCAATGGCTATAAGGTCAATGGCTAAATGGTTAAATGGCTAAGTGGTTTTGAAAGCCCTTCCCCATTTACCGTTCTCCGTTCACCGTTATCCATTCAACCATCAAACCATTTAAATTATCATGGAAATAGGAATCATGGGCGCCGTCGGTTTATTGATCGGTGCATTGATTGGCTTCTTTGTCGGCAAGGCAGCACTGGGCAAAAAGCGCCAGCAATTGATCGACGAGATGAACGCCAAAGCAGATAGCGAAATCAAAAAAGCGCAAGCTACCGCAAAGAGTATCGTCGAAAAGGCTGAGTCGAAAAACGAAAGCATCAAGAAGCGGAAAATTCAGGAAGCCAAGGAAAGGTTCAACAACCTGAAAGCAAAATTTGAAACAGAAAAAGCAGAGCGGCTGGTCGCTGTGAAGGACAAAGAATTTGAGGTGCGGGAGATGACCAAAGAACTTCAGTCCAAACAGGACAAACTTAAAAATGAAGTAAAACAACTCGACAACCGCAGCAGTGACCTCGATCAGCGGGAAGCCGAAATCAAAGGCATCCGGGACAACCTCGACAAACAACTGAAAGTCGTACAACGGAAAAAAGAAGAACTCAACGCCGCCAATGAAGAACGCATCAAAGCACTGGAAAAAATCTCCAACCTTTCTGAAGCAGAAGCCAAAGAACAATTGCTCCTCGCCGTCAAACAAAAGGCTGAAACCGATGCCATGGCCATCGTGAAAGACACCGTCACCCAGGCCAAGTTAGATGCGGCAAAGGAATCCAAGAAGATCATCATCCAGACCATCCAGCGGATGGCCTCGGAGTATACCATCGAAAACACTGTTTCCGTTTTCCAACTCGAAAGCGATGACATGAAAGGACAGATCATCGGACGGGAAGGCCGCAACATCCGTGCCCTCGAAGCAGCCACCGGCGCTGAAATCGTGGTAGACGATACCCCAGAGGCCATCGTCATTTCAAGCTTCGACCCCATCCGCAGGGAGGTGGCCCGTCTGGCCTTGAAAAAACTGGTCGCAGATGGCCGTATCCACCCGGCCCGCATCGAAGAAGTGGTGGCCAAAACAAGAAAACAACTCGATGAACAGATCGTCGAAATCGGGGAACGCACGGTCATTGAATTGAACATTCATGGCTTGAATGCTTATTTGGTCAAAATGGTCGGGCGCATGCGTTTCCGTTCATCTTATGGCCAAAACCTCCTCAAACACTCCATCGAAACAGCCAATCTCTGCGCCATCATGGCAGCCGAACTGGGCCTCAGCCCCAAGCAAGCCAAATTGGCCAAAAGGGCTGGCCTGCTCCACGATATCGGAAAAGTTGCAGAAGAAGAAACAGAACTTTCCCACGCCATCCTCGGCATGCAGATTTGTGAAAAACACGGAGAAAACGGCATCATCTGCAACGCCGTTGGCGCCCACCACGATGAAATAGAAATGACCAACATCATTTCACCTTTGGTACAGGCGTGCGATGCAATCTCTGGTGCCCGTCCAGGTGCCCGCCGGGAAATACTTGAAAGTTACCTCAAGCGCATCGGTGAACTGGAAGAACTGGCCATGGGCCACGACGGCGTGCAAAAGGCGTTTGCCATGCAGGCCGGTCGTGAGCTGCGAGTCATCGTCGAATCAGAAAAGGTCAGTGACCAATATGCCGATGACCTCGCTTTCATGATTTCACAGAAAATACAGGATGAAATGCAATACCCCGGTCAGATCAAAGTGACCGTGATCCGGGAAAAGCGGGCCGTACAGTTTGCCCGTTAAACTGGCAGAGAGCAGATGGTAGAAAGTAGAAGGACGTCGACCTCCCTCTACCTTTTACCATCTACCTTCTACCCTCTACCAATAAAAAATGAGACCACTACAAACGATCACCGATCCCACCTATCAGCCAAAAAGCCACAACGCTGTCGACCGCTTTTTTCTAAAGTACATCAAAGACGAGCGGGACCTGCCTTTCAATTATCTCATTTTGAAAATCATGTTTACAGTCATACCACTGGCCGTGGCGCTGTTTTTTGTGGAAGGTGTCACCTGGTGGATTTTGGGTGGGTTGTTCTTGTTTTTTCAGTTGTATTTCATGGGGCCTTTTATCCTCATGCTGCACAACACCAGTCACAATACTTTTTTTAAAACCCAACACAAGACGGGCAACCGCCTGATCCCTTGGGGTTTATGCCCGTTCATGGGCCAGTCGCCCGACACCTATTTCAGTCATCACATCGGCATGCACCACGCTGAGAATAACATGGAGCATGACGACAGCTCTACAATGCCTTACCAGCGCGACAGCTTTTTGGATTTTTTGAAGTACTATTTCAGCTTTCTGTTCACAGGTATTTTCAAGTTGGTTAAATATTTTCAATTCAGGGAAAAACCAAAATTTGTAAAAAAAGCCCTGGTCGGGGAAGTCACTTTCTGGGTCGTAGCTGCCATCCTTGCTTATTTCAATTGGCAAACGACCGTGCTGGTATTTGTATTTCCCATGGTACTGGTCCGCTTCCTGATGATGTCGGGTAATTGGGCGCAGCACGCCTTCATCGATCCGGATGCCCCGGCCGACAATTATAAAAACAGCATCACCTGTATCAATGTCGCCTACAACCGCCGCTGCTTCAACGATGGCTATCATATCGGCCACCATCTCCGCCCTCGCCTGCACTGGACCGAAATGCCCAAAGACTTTTTGAAAAATGCCAAGAAGTATGCAGAAAACAAAGCACTCGTTTTCGAAGGGGCAGACTATCATATGATCTGGGCCATGCTGATGTTCAAGCGGTATGATCGCCTGGCTTCCTATGTGGTCAACATCAATAATATGTTCCGGTCGAAAGAGGAAATCAAGGAAGTCCTTATGAAACGAGTGCGACGATTTTAGAGGCTGTTATTCTTCCTTGAGATATTCTTCCGCCAGTTGCCGGTTCGCTCGACAATAGGCCACCAAGCCTGAATGCCCCCTTACCAGTAGTCCGCAACTTATATCGTCGTGCCCGATTTCGTTGATCAGGTCCTGCCAGAGTACCCTCACCGCTGCAAATTCTTCTTTAGACGTAAGTCGGTAGATATCCTTTAAAAAGCTCTTGCCCTGTTCCATATCAACGGGACTTTCGAACAGGTAGGTGTTCCTTTCATTTTCCGCGATTTTTTTTGCATCAAAGCTCACGTCTTTCCTTTTGTACATGGCAGCCTGGATCTCTTCCAACTTAGCATTTATTTGGCGGATTTTTTCTTTTTCCATTTCCTCTACCTCTGCCAGCCACTCTTCTTCCTCTGGTAGTTTGAAGGCATTTTCACTCTTGGCCATTATGGCCAAATGGTTGGCGGTATAAGTCCTAAAATTCTTCTTGTAATTTGCAAGAGTAGTCTCCGGGTTCTTGATCTTTTTGGAAGTTGAAGTCTCCTTCTCAAGCTTTTTGTAAGAAATGCCCTTGTAAAGGAGGGAATAAATGTTCTTCTTCGTGTATTGATCGATTTCGAGCAGTGCGAGGTAAATCCTCCTGGCAATCATTTTTGGATAAAACTTTGGAAGGTCTTCTTCGAGCGACTGGCTGGTCAATCTGCTTAAGAGTATCAACCGGTTCTTTTCAGGTATCATCGGCTCCAAACCATCATTGGCCAGCCTGGCGTAGATCAGGTAACTCAATGCCTGTGAATTGATGTGCCTTTTAAGCTCAACATGGTTTGCCTTTATCAGGTAATTGCGGTAATACGTTTTCAGAGGGTATAAAAAGGTATGGTTTTCTTCATTTTTTCCCAACGAAGGAGCATTCCATCTTTTGGAAGGCAGGTCAGTCCACTTTTGCCGCATCAAGTTGCCTTCCCTGATCACATCGTTGGCAAATTCGGCAAAATCAGTATCACTCCTGCCGACATCCCTTTTAGCATACCAGTGTATTCTGTAGCGGGAAGTTTTTTTGGCCATGTCCAAGATTCCCCCGGCCCGGTCTGTCAGCATAAAAAAGGCAACCGGTCTGGGAAATTCCACCGGGTTGGAGCCAATTTCGGCAATCACACTGAGGCCCTGCATGGGCTGCCAGTCCGGTTCCCGCTGCCACTCTTGCTTCGTGGGTTCCAGCAGCCGCCAATCAATGATGACCACAGGACACCGATTCTTCATTTCTTTTAACTTCTCCAATCCCCCTTTGCCCGAACCAAAAGTGATGCATTCAATCACTTGATGACTGTCCGCCTCTTTGTCCGACTTAAAGGATTTTAGGATACGTTTATTAATTTTTTCAAAATCCTGTAGGAACCTTTCCCTTTGGATGGGGTCATCCTCAATGTAAAGAATCTCGTGCCATCCTTTATTGACCTCTATATCAGATGTACCGTTGACCACTAACAGTCCCCTGAGTTCTTCCTTTTTGGCTTCAACTATTCCTCTTCTGATGGCGTCTTCCTTTTTACCTTCACCTTTAACCATCATTAACTGTTGCAGGATTTCATCTTTAACAGCATTCGCCTGCTTGTGATTGGCAACAAATTTTTCCTTGAAAAAATGTTCAAGTACCCTAAATCCGTTTTCAATGATTTTTTCAAGCGTCCCGAAGTCACTGATGCGGCCTGCATTGCCCTCCAGATAATGGAGGATTTCCCGGAACTTCCCGCTCTTCAGATGAAACTCGACAATGTCCTCCAGTTCCAGTTCCGACAGATGAATCAGACCTTCTCCTTCGTTAAGGCTTTTGTTGAGAACCTGCCGTTCGAGGTTATAGAAATAGTGGCCCGGAGTGGCCAGCAGGTCGTAGGCATCCTTGCTGCGAACCTCTTTTTCCGTTTGGACTGAACAGATGACAATCGGTTGGCGAAGACCATGCAGGCGTAACTCCCGGGCAACTTTTAGGCCCGCACCTGCTTGCAAAGGTGCCGGCAGCCCGTTGATGTCGATTTCCAATTCTGCGCAAACGAAAACGGAACTGTATTTTTCAAAATCGAAAGGGTGGGTCGGCTGCAGTTCTTCGGCGTTGATGGACAAACTATTTGAAAAAAGAAAATCAACCTCATTGGTTTCATACTCAGACGCATTCATTTCAAGCGGAAATTCATTCCAAATGACGAGGCATTTTTTTCCTGCTGAGCCATTGGGCAGTTTTCTATTCCAGATCACCCCATCAAATAAAATCTTCAGAAAATGAGGGAGCTGAATTTTAGCCTGGTTGCCGGCTGATTTATGCATAGAACCGGGCGGAGGCGACTTGAATAATTTGGTATACTTTGACGCAATTTCAGTTTCAACAATTGTTTGCAAAAGTATTGAGGGAACAGGCGATTCAACACCTGACTTCAGTTCTGCGGCATACTTCAGGATAGTGTCCAGTTCAAATGGTTTAAAAGGGTGGTCGTCACTTACTCTTCTGATAAAATGCAACTCATCTTTCATTCGAAACTTATAGTCGTAGCCATCTCCCCCGAAAATAATGCTTAAGGATGCCGCACTAATTGCTTTTTGTACCTGGATACTGGATGGTTTGTCCCCGCCGTGCCTCATCGTAACATCAAAGGAAACATCCTCAATTTTTTTTGGCGTTTTTCCCCAATCTTTAAGCGAAAATTCCTTGAGCGATACATCTGCCCCTGATGAGCAAAATACTTTCAGTCCAGGATATTTATGCTCAAACAATGAAATTAGATCAGGGCTGATTCGAACTTCCCTGTTGCTGTGGATGAATAACAAGTTCATGACATAAAGTATGTTTTAAAAGTTATTTTTAGAGTGCCCTCTTCTATGATTTCGTGACCAAACATTTTTATGATAGAATCGAGGTCATCTGTTGGAGGATCGATGTATGCCGAAGCATATTTATTTAGTTTTCGGTTCAGTTTTAATATCCTGCGAGATACTATATGCCGCCAAGGCAAAGTGGATTTAGTCTGTACTTCTTGTAATCTTGTCCTTAATTTTTCAGTGTCGATGCCCTTTATGAGAAAGGTAAGTTCATTTTTGCCAGAGGAAAAACCAACAGATTCCAACGTGCATATTCCACTGCTGTCGTGGAACCCCACTTCACTGAACAGGTCAAATATCAATTTTAGTATCTCGGAAATGTCTTCAAAGTCCCTGTTCACGTGTTTATCTGGATTCAGATACCTTTGGTACAAATCGTCCCTCACATAAATCGGTCCGTGGACATTGTCGTTCATTTCAATTTGCTTCTCTTCGGTGAGCAGCGTTATCAGTTTATTCACTTTGGCATCAATTTCACGCTGTAGTTTTTTCGAGCTTTTCTTATCCGGGTCGTTCAGTGCAGCCATGACTGTGAACAAGACCATCAACAGGCTGATTTTTCCGTCACTGAAGCAAGCCTTAATGGTTTGCACAAATGCATGTTCATCGCTGTATTTATATTCTTCTCCGCCATTCTTCGTTTTTTCACGATCAATCTGGAATTTTTCAACAAAGTCGTCAAAAGGCATATTGATCAATTCAGCCAATGCTTTCAAAGCCTGTTCAATACTTCTTGAATTTGATTTATGAAACCCGTTGTTCATAGAAAAATCCAATAAAAACCTTTCAACCTTGCTTACGTAAGCTTTCCTTTTTTCACCAACCTTAAGCACAAACGTCACTCCGATGGCCAAAAACAGGATAGCCAACACGACCTGATAAACCAGTCCAATCGGCCTTAAGTAGCTGGCCACGGTGGAGTTTGCCAGGAAGAGATTAATGATTTGATAGACAAGTGTTATGCCCAGTGCTACATTGACAACAGGGATAAAAATTGAAAATTCTCTCTCTTTCAAGACAATCCTCAGTGCTTTTAACAACATCAGAATCACCCAGAATGAGTAAATCAGATCGGGTAATTGAACCCAGTTGATGGCTTCAAACAAAGGGGGCATGGCTGCCATCGGGACGGTCACGACAAGTACGGACACCAAAAACCAAATAATAAATCCAGATACAATCGCAGTCCAGGTGCGACGAAAAATAATTTTGTACGATAATCCATCAATAAATACCTTGAAGGAAGAATTTTCCCGTAACGTAGAATTGGTGGAAAAAAAAGTCAAATGCTTGATCGCCACCAAAAACGCCCAGCTGTTAATACTGGAAAGAGCAGCCTTCAAAAAGAAGTAGAAATTCTTGAGAACTTCTTTTCCTTCAGGTGAAAGGTCACCGTATATGCCCGCACAGAAATTATTTTTCTGACAGTAAACCTTCAACAGGGTCAGGTCATAGCTCAGGGCCCAAACGAGAAAAGCAACACTAAGAACCGGATAGGCCCAATCGGTTTTGATATTGGTAACCCCTCCCAGCTTCTCATCCAGATATTTGTCGACAAAAAGGAAGGTAATCCCAAAAAATACGACCAAGACCAAAGCGACGACCGATGTAAAATTGGCCTCGTAGACTTTTTTATTTTGCCCGATGGAAATGATCATTAAACCTATTGCCAAAGCAGCGTAAAGTAAATACTCCAAAATTTTCAATCGGGATTCTTGCTTGGCCATGAGGAGTTGTTGAAACCAGTGGTGCTTTTCCATACTATTTTGTTTTGTAAGCAAGAAACAACATATCCC
This sequence comes from Bacteroidota bacterium, assembly GCA_039819485.1. GTDB lineage: Bacteria > Bacteroidota > Bacteroidia > Chitinophagales > Saprospiraceae > UBA6168. The sequence goes on from JBCBRY010000044.1 coordinate 45,853, forward strand.
TATCCTCCATCTAAGTAAGTGTTCTGTTCAGCGGCGCTCGGGTCTCCGGATAAATAAGATTGGTTGATTTCTCTGATGAATAAATAGCTGAAAGTGGTTCCGGCCAATTTCAGCTTGTTTAATTGACATACCGTATTTTCATACATTTCTAACGGAGAGCGAGCTATGGCAGGCTGTAATCGATCATTGGGCAATAAATAATAAAAATGTTTTCCAAGCTGGTGACAGCTGTGGGCATTTGTGGCAAACCAACTGTCATATAAATAGTCAAACAATTTATACTTTTTCTTGATCAATTGACAACAATGCCATACAAATGTTGCCTGATGGTTAAATGAGGCAGATGAAACAACATTCGTTTCATTAATAAGACTTTTCATGATTTTATGTACTTGTTTTACCCATTTAACCAGCAAAAGGTACTCGGCTGGAATGGGCGTCGGTTCGTAATGATACAAAGGTGCAGTTCCGGACGTTATCCGGCGTTATCTGGACCGTTGCGCCCGGTTCTGAGCAGACTTTCCATATTCCGTAGGACGGGTAAGATCCTTGTCTACTACGAAAAAAGAGAGTTGGCATTTGCGGATGAGCGGGTTTTCGTGAGTACTGCCTCCAGCCAATTCACTGCCTTTCCCGTCTTTTAGAATGTGAGGTTCAAATGCCTCGATGTGTACAGCAATATAATTCAGAATTTCCTGGGCCCTTAAATAAGACAGACAGCTATTGGGGTCTTGGTACTCAAACTGACCGTTGCACAAAGGTTCGATTTCCAGCTCCAGTTTATAGCTGACGGGCACCCCATCGGCGTAGCCAATCGCCTGTAGCACCGTTTCCAGTTCGGTATGGCCCAGTTCGGAGTAAGCACTGCTTTTTAGATTGGTTATTCTTTGAATGTAGCTGTCAAGGCTGCTCCTTTGGGCGGGGGTCAATTGATCAAGTCTATACTCCCCCTCCGAGAAGAAAACGTTCATAGAAAAAACGGCATCTGGCCTGGCCATAATGTTGCTGATCGCTGCGTGTACCGTTTTATTGACCTTGCGCTGAAAGTCCAGGGCATAGTTGTGCAGGCGGCCCAAAGCCATTTCGTGTTTCCCGATATCCACAAGGTCGCCTTTGTCGAGCTGTTGGATCACCTTGGCATATCGGCGGTTGATGTCTTTGACCTGTGCTTTGAGCTCGTTCAGTTCCGTTCTCCGCAGTTTGACAATTTCCAGATGTTTTGGCACCAGGCTATTGGGATGTTCACGCTGATAGTCCAGGATTTCCCGCTCAATGTTGTCCAACAGTTTTTCGGCTTCTGCCAGGAGCTGCTCAATCGATTTTTTCTGCTGTAGTTGTTGCTTGATTGGCTCTTCCAACAGGTTCAGGTCTCCATAAGTGGGCGAAAGATGGATTTCGGTAGGGTCGGTGATCAGCATCTCCCTGGAGGCTTGTATCTCCAGTTCGGGATGGCTGACGAAAATATGTCCGGGCCTGCCCAAACTTTTCACCTTGAAATAACACCTGCCGGTTTCATCGGTCTGTTGCCTGGTTTCATTGTAAGTAACGAAAGCCCCTTTGAGTTTTTTCCCGTTGGCAAATACAATGAACGGAACGCCCTTTCCGGAACGCTGATCGTACTCACCATTGGAAGGAGGGTTTTCAACTGTTTCTCTTGGTGGTAGCTTTTTTACCGTTTCGCAACCAGCAAACAAGGCCAATGCGATGAGTAGAACGAAAGAATAATAAAGACTTTTCATGATTATAAATTTTCAGGGATTTGATGAAGAAATTTAATACGCTCTGCCAAGTTGTTCGCAACTTGAATCAAGAAGAAAAAAAGGAGGGCCCCTTCAGGTACCAGCCCGCCCAAACCACAAATGCTACAGGCCGCTGTTAATGAGTCGTTCAATATTTTGCATCATTTGGACAAAACGCTCGAAATCACTTGGACAACAGAACTCGCTGGCCTGGCTCAGTTCATAATAAGTTTCGCGCAGCACCGTTGCCGTCTTGAGCAGCATGTCCTGGGTGCTGTTTTTATCACGCAGCATCTTTTCCAGCCGTTCGGTGTAGGCCAGGGCTTTTTGATCCAGATAGAGCAAATTGGTTTTATCATCGGCTTTCACATTTCTGACTTCTTTCTGGATTTCCTGATCCTGAGGAAAACAGATTTCAAGCCGTACCAACAAACGGAGTGCTTCTAACAACTTTTCCTTGGTGAGCGGTGACGGGCTGGTGGGTACGGCCTCGCAAAAATCTTCATCGGCCAGTTCTTTGAGCAGTTTCCTTTCGATGGCCTCAAAGTCTTCCACCTCATAGGCAGTGAAACTCAGGGACAAAATGGGGATGACCAGGTTTGAAGTATTGAGATCGACAAAGTACAGTACCAGCTCATATTCGTTCAGGCTGTGGCTCTTTCTTTTCAGTTTGCCCAGTACGACAACCCTCGTCGTGATCTTTTTCTTGAACTCCTCCAGCTTCTTTACATCTTTATGTTTCCCATTTCTGTAAATGTAAAGAGCAAGCAATATTTCATTGATTTCCCGTTCTAACGTGCCGATTTCCGGAAACGTACAATCTTGGCACAGCCAGTGGTGATTGTACCGTACTTCATAACCACCACACCTGGTTAAAGCGGCCGTCAGGGCATCATATACCTGGTCGGGGATTTCGGACCTGCTGATCAGTGCCTTGTCAAATTCCAGTGGTTGTATGACCAAGACTGGCGAAAGCTGGGCACTGGTCATTTGCGATAAGGTGAATAGTGTTAGGAGGGTGAATAATTTTTTCATAATAAGATAATTAGTTATCAACGAATTTGAATTTTGATCCAACCACGAATTCATCACGATGGGTAAATGATGCCAGCCAGGCACCTTCATCCGTTTGCAGTTTTACCAAGTATTTGCCTTCTTCGACTTTTGCCAGGCAGGAAATACGTTGGTCTGTGTGCCAGGTATCAGGGTAGATTTTAACCGTAGGGTTGAACACGCCCGACGGGTACAGAATCCTTACATCGGAGAGGGCAGGTGATGCTGGAAGGCCAGTCTTATTTTCCTCGTTTTGCTCCTCTCCCAAGTGGGAAGAATTGTTTTCACGGCTGCGTATTTCGGTCTCCACCGGTTTCACTGGAAAGACTACACTGCCTAGGTCAATCTCCCGCGCGCCCAATGTTATATCGACAGGGAGAACTATTGATGTATAGTTTTCATGCCCTTTCAATTTTATCCCGATTTTGAGATAAGAATATTCGCTCGACAAGGGCACTCTTTCGAATGTAAATCCCCCGTCGGTACTGGTGAACTCCTGTCCCATGGTCAAATCCATCAATCTGATGTTGCAGTTTGGTATTGGCTGTAGCCCATTTTCAAAATAGGCAATGCCAACAATCCTGATATTTTCCGTTGGTTCTACAACAGGCGGATTGCAGCCCCCCCAATCGGGGAGGACTGCCACCAACGCAAGCAATACGGGTATGACGAGCACCTGAAGAACCCGTACCCATAAAGGCAATGGCCTTGTTTTGAACCCTTGGTTAAGTGTTTCCATGGAAATTTATTTTAAATGTTTTCTAATTGTTGCGTCTCGAAATTCCGACCCAATTGCGCTGGGCCTGAGCCAACCATCCTACCGGCCCACTTGTGCAAAGAGCCGATAAAAGGACACACAGCCAGAAAGTGCTGCCCGACTCGACCTTTGATGAAGAAAGTGTACATACATTTCCTACTTTACGGCCGACCTGAATTGACCTGCTGCGTTTTTGCTTTTTTCAGAAACCTCTTCATAGGTTGGATGCTCCAGATGGAAGTCTTCCAGATATGGAGAGAACTCCCCTCTTTCCAAATCTCCCGATCGCAGAACTAAAGAGTAAGGCTCATGATAGATCAGACGTGATGCATATTCCTGGTGCTGGAACAAAGCAGAGCTATCCAACTCTTCCACCGAACGCACACCGACACAACCAAACCTGGAGAAGGAAGATTTTATCCCGCTGATTTTATTCTTTTTGAAATAACCGCGGTCTGATGAACCTTCGGGCAATTGGAGAATGGACGCCATTAATTCCAGGTTGTACTGGGCAATGCAATTGCTGCCATCCGTGTCCAATGCTTTGCTGAAATAATGCTGGGCTCTTTCAAAATCCCTTTTGTGTATCTGCTTGTAAGTCTTCACGGTATCGGGAGCCCCATTGCGTCCCTGGTCGAACAATATGGCAACGCCCAAGTTGCAGAGTACCACGGACCTCAGCCTTTCGCTGCCAGCGTCATACCTTTTGATCATGTTATTGGCATGTCGGAAATGCCTGACCGCATCGCTCCGCCTGGACTGATACAAGGCACGGATACCTGCCAGGGTATTAATTTTGATTCGCAGCTCCGTCTGGCAGCCCTTTCCGCAGGGGATTTGCTTGATATAGTTTACAGCAAGGGATGACTTTCTCTGGTACATAGCAACCAAAGCCGCATCCCTTTTGACCAGCACTCCGGCAGAGTCCGTTCGGATCAATTTGCCAAGAAGCCTTTCTGCCTTTTTCAATTTTCCGGCACCTTCCGCTATGGCCGCACGTTGGTGGTATTGAATAGCAGGTGTGTTAGAGGTTGAACAATTTAGGAAGAAGAACACTAAGGTTGCTAAAAAAACTAATTCCCAAGGTTTAGAATAGAGTGGTTGGTAAGTATTCATTTTTTCCAAAATTTTGATTTGTGAGTGATCTTGATTGTTGACAATTGTTTACTTGCAAGGGGCAGGGTTTTGCAAAACCGGTATTAAGTGTTGTGATAAAATGGCAACCGGCAAAATTTACTTCAATACTGTTCTTTTACCTGGTGGCTCTTGTCAGCCAGACACTTAACTCTTTACTACATTATATATATGAGTTTAACGTTATCTGGGAGTATCCAGAAGCTATGGACCAGGCAATTGGGAAAGCAATCAAGTGGACTTAAACCAAGTATATTGGGCCTTTTTGAAAATTTTTAATATTTGATTTTTTTTTTGGAGGGATTCGAAACCTGCTCTGTTTTTCTTTAAATTTTCACTTCCGGCTATGGAGAAATTATACAATTAAGTCTTTGCATTTAAGATAAATCTCATTTCTTTCCTCATATTTGCGTGATCCTAAAACTTTCCCTGAGAACAAACATCTTTCATTTCACGTCTATATTGCACCGACTGTTTGTACGTAAGCATTCAAAATGCTGTTAGTCTCCAATCAAATTATCTGAAAAGCAAACATCTACTTTTTTAGAAAAGCTCAATTTGAAAAAATCAACACAGGCTGTGGACTCCTGTATTGAAACTTGTAAAGCACTGAGGGGTTTGCCCGGTACTGTCTTTGGTCAGGAAGGGCGGCCCTGCTGGCTTTATCCATAAGTGGATCATTAAAAAAGTACACTTCATTTCCAAAGAACGGAACGTGGGCAGTAACCCATGAGGCTGGCCGGCCACTTTTAAGTGAGCCGGCCGCCTGTATTGACGGAAAAACAACCAAAACCACCAAGGGATATTTGACTGCCTCCCGTCAGAATTTACACCTGACAGACAGGCGGAACAATGCAATAAAGTCTTTTTATTAATTTAGCGCTACATCCATTTACTGTCTCACTACCTTACGCCAGATTTCTTTCCCTGTACTGTTTTCACTTCTGAACTATCGAGGTACCGAAATAGATCGGTAGCCACACAAGCATTCTTAAACATTGAAGACACAAAAACACTGATGTAGATGATTCGAAATTGAACATGAGAAATTGAAAATTTGCTATGTATGGAAGATCAACCGTTCAGTAATTTCCAATTTTCTAATTTCGGATGAAGTCTAATTACAAACCCAATTTTTAAACAACTTCCTTTTGTAAAACATGAACAAACAACTCTACACGTCAATTTTCTCTTTTTTGTTTTTACTGGCAACGATGACCACCTCCTCATTACATGCCCAACTCAATCTGATTTGGCAAAAGACCTATGGGGTTTCCACAGCCAACGAACAAGGGTCCGTTATACAAGCACTTCCCAACGGCGGCTTTGTCGTTACTTATGACCTGCAGGTGGGCGGTAGTGGCCCTTTGGGCAATCAGTATGTTACCGCCGTGGCATACGATGCCAATGGCAATATCAGTTGGGAAAAAAATCTCGGCGGGCCAGGCAGCGATTTTGCCAATGACATTCTGGTAGAGGCAAACGGGGATATGGTCATCATAGGACAGAGCAACTCCAATGTAGGGGTAGGCTTCCCTGACCTTTGGGTCGTCAAACTGGACAGCCAGGGCAACATTTTATGGGAAGTTTTTTATGGAGGATCAAAGGCAGACCTCGGTACCAGTATTTCCCGAACAAACGATGGCGGCTATTTTATCGCTGGCCGAACGTCTTCCAACGATGGAGATGTCTTGGCCGTTATACCCGACAATGTCAACAATGCTGGGATGTGGGCGGTGAAGCTCGACCAGAATGGCGCCCTGGAATGGAACGAAGTATATTTTGGGCTAGGTGTTTTCCTGAATAATTTTTACGGTTACCAGACTACCGACGGTGGGTACCTGATCGGAGGAAGTGCGTTCGGAAGTGGTGGAGATGTTCCGGTTGGCAATGGTGACTATGATTATTGGATCATCAAAACCGATGCCCAAAGAAATATCGTTTGGAGCAAATCCTACGGAGGGATCGGACCCGAAATCCTTTATTCTATCCGCCCCACAGCAGACGGCGGCAGCATCCTGTCCGGGGATACCAACTCCTCTGTTAGCGGCGACATTTCGGAGCGCTTCGGTTCAAAGGATTATTGGATCGTAAAGCTGGATCAGATGGGCAACCTCCTCTGGGAAAAATCCCTGGGTGGAACCGACAGCGATGTTTTGCCAACTGCCATTGAAGTTCAAAACGATCAAATATTAGTCACCGGCCGCAGCAATTCATCGGACGGACTGGTTGGCGCCAACAATGGCGAAAGTGACATCTGGGTAGTTGCCCTTGATGGCAATGGCCAGCTATTGGCAGAGCAGAATTTTGGCGGTTCCAGTTTTGAGCTGCCGGCCTATATTTCTCTGTCGTCCAATGGAATATACATTGCAGGATATACCCGGTCGAGCGATGGGGACGTTACGGGTTTTAGTGGTTCGAACTTATGGGATGGATGGATATTGGAGGTGGAATACGACCCAAGTAATCCTACCGATATCGACCTCTCGCTCAATATGACTGCCAGCCAGCTTACCCCTGCTATCTATTCCAATACAGCCATTTCATTAACCATCACAAACTCGGGAAGCGCAAATGCCTCAGGCATTGAAGTGGCATTTCCAAAACCGGCCGATGTGGTCTACTCAGGAGGCAATGAGTGGACGGCGACTCAGGGAAGTTTTGTACCATTCGGCAACGAAACCTGGGCCGTGGGGAGTCTCGCCCCCGGTGCTTCAGCTACTTTAACGGTAAATTATTTCATGCTTACCAGCGATGAACGCACTGCTTATGCACAGGTGACGGCCGCAAGTGGAAATGATTCGGACAGCTCCCCCGGCAACGGTACTTGCTGTATGGCCGTCGAAGATGACGAGGCAGCTGTCACATTAAATTTTTCTGGCGGAAACCCCGAACTCATATGCCCCGGTGACATCACCCTGTCGTCCCAGGCCGAAGTAAATGCATGGCCTGGCTGTACCATTGTAGAAGGTAACCTTTCAATTTTTGGAAACGACATCACGGACCTGAGCCCGTTGACCACTTTACAAAAAGTAAGAGGTGGCTTTTTGATCGAAGGAAATCTAGTATTGAATGACCTCTCCGGACTTGAGAACCTGGACTCGGTAGAAGCATTGATCATTGCGGAAAACGACCAGCTTACCCATTTAGACGGGCTGAACCTCAGTCAGACTGAGATAGCAACAATCGGTATTTACAACAACGATAATTTACAATCAATCAGTGGATTGAATAATTTTACTGAAACCAGCGGAAACGTCGAAATTCTAAGCAATGACAACCTCGTTTCCATCACCGGCTTGAATGGGCTGACGACCATTGGCGACAACCTACTCATTGAGTTCAATACCAGCCTGACCAACCTGGACGGATTTGCCAACCTGGTTACCATTGAGGATAATTTTCAACTGATCGATCAGGAATCGCTCACGCAAATCAACGGGCTAGGGAATTTAAACACCGTAAAAGAGAACTTCATTATTTTATCCAATGCCAACCTCGAAAGCCTCAATGGTCTAAATAACCTTACCAACCTTCACTCGATCGTAGTAGTGGGCAATTCCATGCTGGAGAACCTGGGTGTGTTCAGTTCTATCTCAGCAATAAGTGGCTACATTAACATCCTTGATAATGTCTCCCTGGCTGATTGTTGTGGCTTATTTCCAATGCTCGACGGTGGCGGGGTAGCTGGAGCAATTACCATCGACGGCAACCCTATGCCCTGTAGCAATGAACAGGACATCCTCGATGATCCCAACTGCTCAGGTGGGAGCCAACTACCCGACCTGATCCCGCAGGGTGTAGTAGCTCCGCTGACTTCGGTACAGGCCGGAGGCGTTGCCGGTTTCGGCGTCAACTTTGTTGCTGCCAATGTCGGCGGCCCGCTGTTACCCGGCCAGGAACCATTCCGGGCAAGGCTCTATCTTTCTGCCGACGACCAATTGAGCAACGACGATATTCAGATTGGAGGAAACATGATACTTGGTTTGGGGACGGCCAGCCTGGGTGGCCCCGTACCGATCAGTACGGCCCCCGGCCAATATTTTGCCTTATTGTTTCTGGACGCAGATGAAGAAGTACCCGAAAGCAACGAGGACAATAACGTACAGGCTGCTTCCCAGCTCATTACTGTCACCCCAAACACTGGCGGAGGTGACATTGACCTTGCCCTGAGTTTGTTTCAAAATAGTGCGGCCCCTGCCCAGTGGAGCAATTACACCATCATCGCCACCATCTCTAATGAAGGCGGGGCCACCGCAACCGGAGTCAGGGTCCATTTTCCAAAACCCGACGGCGTTGTTTATACCGGTGGCAGTGAATGGGACGCTACGCAAGGTAGCTTTAATCCTTTCGGAAATGAAGAATGGGAGGTCGGTAGCATCCCCGCAGGAGAAACTGCCAGTCTGACAGTCAGTTATTTTTTACTTGATCCGGATTCGCCAGAGGCATATGCCCAAGTGAGTGCCGCCAATGAAACGGACGGTGACTCTACGCCCGGTAATGGCACTCCCCCGACCGTCAATGAAGACGACGAGGCAAGTACCGGAGGTGGGGGGCCTCCATTCTTGCAGCCTGACCTGGTCCTGATCGATTTGGATATTGAAAATTCGCCGGTCGAGGCAGGGCAGGCTCTGAATTATAATTTCGACGCTTCAAACATCGGCACGGGCCCTGCGCCCAATGACTTTGTAGTAAAGGCTTACATTTCTACAGATGAAATATTAAGCAATGACGACATTCAAGATGGCATCATCCCCACCGGAAATTTTGGGACAGGCCTTACCCTTCCAAACATACCAGGTGCTTCTGCCATTCCCGCCAACCTCACTCCGGGCAACTATTTCTTGATTTTAAAAATAGATGCAGATGAAGAGGTCGCAGAAAGCAATGAATTTAACAATGTCATTTCCGCTCCTTTCGCTGTTAGTGACGGCGGCAATGGCGGTCCATCCTGCTCATTCACTACTTATTTTACCCCGTCGGGCTTCGACCCTTTGGAAATTACTTATGGAAGAGATTTCGAATTTACTGAAGATGCAAACGGTTACCAAATCATTCAAGGGCCAAGACCTTATGTTCCAGTGGTTCCTGCTCCCGTTTCTTTTGATACTTACGAACTCGATCTCACGGGGAATGTCGTTTCAGCTTTTGCAACGCCCATTGTTCCAACCATTGATGTAGCACTGGAGGTCGTCAGTAACGACACTATTGAAATGATATTCAACCTGTCTCCTGATCTACCTGCCGGAACAGCGGTGCTGATCGACCTCGGCTATCCCAATCCGACCGCCGCCGTTTTCCTGAGTGGTCAGGCATTGAGAACTTCCTCGGGCTATGCTTTCGGCGTTGGCATAGTTGACTTGTCCCTGTCCCCAAATATTGTTAACAGAATTTATATGACCGACCATTCTGGACAAAATGTAACCTTTGCAGATCTCCCCGACCCCGATTTCTTTTTTGGTACTAGCCGAATCATCGAAGGCCCGGATGGCAGCCTCTTTTCAGATTGGCGGACTTCGGGTAATTATTCATTGTTCGTGATCCCGGGAGACGGCTCGGCGCCCTGGCAGGCGAGAGTCGCCTCCGATACGCCTTCCTCCTCCTGGATAGAAACAGAAATAAGCCATGACGGCCATTTTGTCTATACCATGAAAACGGACAACAGCCAAACCTTCGTGGCCAAGTACCAAGTGTCCGATGGCACACAAGTAGGGGTTGATTTGGCAGATTTAAAGATTTCCCCGGATCCCACCGGCTTCCGGCAGACGTGGGCCCACGGCATCGAACCAACGGCTGATGGCGGTTTGCTGGTCAGCCTTTTCGCCAATGAATTTGTTGGTAGTGGGCCTGATTTTGAAGTGCTGGCTAAGTACGACGCAGCCAACAACCTCGTCTGGAAACAGGAAATTCCCGATCCTGATTTTGAACTGACACCGGTTGGAGAGACCACCGACGGTGGAGCCTTGTTTGCTGGTAGCGCAGGTTCAATCGGTTCTCCGGCCGATCAAACTGTTTTTCTCAAAACAGCTGCCGGAGGGGCCCTTATGCCCGAATGTGGTGGGGGCAGCGGTAGTGGAGTCGATCTGGAACTCAGCATGAGTGCCAGCAATCCCAACCCTGCTATTTATAGCGATACTGAAATTACGCTGACGGTCAACAATACAGGTAGTGAACCTGCTACCGGCGTAACGATCCGTTTTCCAAAACCAGGTGAGACTGTCTATACCGGCGGCAATGAATGGTCGGCAACACAGGGAAATTTTGTTCCTTTCGGAAATGAAGAATGGAACGTCGGTGAAGTACCCGCCGGAGGCAGTGCCAGCATCTCTGTCAACTACTTTGTGCTTACGGAAGATGCCCTGACGCCTTATGCCCAAGTCAATGCCCTCAATGAAACGGACACTGACAGCAGCCCCGGCAACGGTATTTGCTGCACCCCCCTCGAAGACGATGAAGCGACCATTTTAATCAATGGTTTTAACAGTGGTGGGGGCATTTCCTTAAAATCACCAGACCGCTTCCGCTTGCTTTTTGACAATATTTATCCGAACCCGGCAAAGTATTTTGTCACGATGGAAATATTCGCCCCCAAATCCGGAGCTGGCACGATCGAACTTTATGACCAGGCCGGTCGGCAGGTATTATTGGAAAATGTGTTTTTCGAAAAAGGAAATAATATTTTTCAAATATCCGTCAGCGAATTGCGCTCCGGTTTTTATAATGTCATCGGACGGGCGGACGGGCATCCGGCCTACGGGCGGTTCGCAAAAGTTTGGGAGGATTGAACGTCTTCCTTATTCAACCTTTAGTTAATTCATCATTTCACCTTAAGCAGTCGAGGTTATAAATCCTCGACTGCTTCGGGTCATCTCCCAACTGAACAACCAATCAGCTTTTCTCTTTTATTCGGCTCTTTTATAATATTTCAAAACTCGAAAACATGAACAAACGACGCTACTCCTTCTTACTCCCTTTCCTGCCGCTATGGGGCTTGTTGATCTACGCAACAAATATTCATGGACAGTTGAACTTGATTCAGCAGCAAACCATTGGCCAACCAGTGGTCAATGAAAGCATAAGAGGCATTGAAACACTTCCTGGCGGGGGTTACGTAATGTTCCTCAATATACTCAAGGTAGTACCGGGAGCGCCTTCTGAAAATTCTGGTGAAGTCCGGGCTTACGACGCTGCTGGCAACCTTCTTTGGCAAAAAATAATTGGAGCTTCTGGCATCCATTATCCGCGAGATATAATCGTAGACCTGAACGGTGGTATTTTGGTGGTCGGCAGTAGATCAAACGACAATGATGGCTGGGTCGTCAAATTAGATGCACAGGGAGACCTGGTCTGGGAAAAATATTTTGGCGGTTCTGATAATGACAACCTTAGTCAGGCGGTTGCCACCAGCAACGGAAATTACATCCTTACGGGCAACACATCTTCCAACGATGGCGATGTCCCACCCATCAACCCAACGAATAATCATGCTAATTGGGCATTGGAAATTGACTCCGATGGTAATGTCATAGGGAGCGACATTGCCTTTTTACTACAAGGAAATTTTGCTATGGGCCGAAACATACTGGAAACGTCAGACGGTGGTTATTTAATAGGTGGTACTGCTTCTGGTCAGGGAGGGGACGTCCCCTCTATCAACGGCGCAGAAGATTACTGGCTCATCAAAATGGACGCACAGCGTAATATCGAATGGTCCAAAACTTACGGAGGAGCTTCCACCGAAACAATGGGTTCACTGGTGGCTACTCCCGATGAAGGCTACCTGATGGCTGGCCGTTCAGGTTCCCAACCCAGTGGGGATGTGTCCAATCACATTGGCTTGGCCGATTTTTGGTTAGTCAAAGTAGATGCGGATGGCAACCTTCTTTGGGAAGGTTCATTCGGTAGCCCATCGTATGACTATTTCAATCAGGTAATTGTTGATCCGGATGGAATTATTTACGCAACCGGAACCACAAGGACCTCGGGAGGTAATGTTTACAGCCATTATGGCGGTGATGATATTTGGGTGATCAAGCTCGATCCGGATGGTAACCTGCTGGCAGAGCAAAACTTTGGTGGCACGTTAAGTGAGTTTGCGAGTGACCTTGCTCTATCACCATCGGGGATATTTGTGGTCGGTGGTACGACTTCTGATGATCTTGATGTTTCAGGGGCGAATGGAGACGGAGCATTTGACGCCTGGTTCATAGAGGTGAGTAGTCAGGTCGGAGGAGATATAGACCTTTCACTTGAAATGACGGCCAACCCCACAGCCCCTGCTATCTATTCGAATGCAGTGGTCTCATTAACGATAACCAACGAAGGGCCAGACGAAGCTTCCCGTATCGAAGTAGCTTTCCCCAAACCTGCTGAACTCGTTTATACCGGCGGCAGCGAGTGGACTGCCACACAGGGCACTTTCACTACTTTAGGTGAAGAAATCTGGAAAGTGGGCGATTTGCTACCGGGCGCCTCGGCGACGATCACCGTCAGCTATTTCATGCTGACTGATGCTCCGGTTGGGGTCTATGCACAGGTCAGTGATGCCGTGGGCAACGACCCCGACAGCACTCCCGGTAATGGTAACTGCTGTACGCCAAACGAGGATGATGAAGCCAAATTTGAATTAAATGGAACCACTTCCTCCTGTAGCATAAACGGGATGCTGATCAACCGTGTATGCAGCGACAATGGTACCCCCAACAATGAAAATGACGATACCTTCACTTTTGATTTCCTTGTAAATGGAACCGACACGGGCCAGAATGGCTGGTCAGTCAACATTGGTGGCAGCGTTATTTCCGGCGACTATGGCGTACCACAGGCTGCAGGCCCCTACACGATCAGCAACGGCAGTGTACCATTCACCATTTACGACAACGATGACCCAAGCTGCCTTCAATTAGGATTAGCGGTTCCCATCGACCCTTGTTCCAATGCTCAACAGCTCATTTGCCCCGGCGCAATCACCTTGTCCTCTCAGGCCGAAGTAGATGCCTGGCCTGGTTGTACGATTGTGCAGGGCAATCTCAACATCACGGGTGCAGACATCACCGACCTCAGCCCCCTATCAAGTTTGCAAAAAGTAACGGCTCTTTTCAGGATAGAAGATACTCCTCTCCTGACAAGCCTGGACGACTTGGAAAATTTAGACTCTGTTGGAAGAATATTTATTAGAAACAATGGCTCGCTCGGCAATCTGAATGGCCTCAATGGATTAAGCCAAACCGAAATTGAGTCCATCGTAATTAATGCCAACCCCAGATTGAAAAAGGTCGATGGTCTGAACAATTTTATCCATTCCGGATACCTGGCCATTGAAGTGTGTGACTCTTTAGAAGCCATTACAGGCCTACAAAACCTGATCTCGGTTGGAGGACTTTTACAGATTGGCGGCAATCCAAGTCTTACAGATATAAGTGGCCTTTCAAATGTCGAGACCGTTGCAGAGAACATACAAATTGTGGGCAACGATGCCCTGACAACTATCAACGGACTTGGCAAAGTAACTACCATAGCAGGAAGAATCGCCATCGTAGGAAATGATCTTTTAACCGATTTGGATGGTTTTCAAAGCTTATCCAATATAACTTCCATTGAGATTGTCAATAACCTCTCGCTGCTGCAGATTGATGCATTAAGTGAAATCACATCGCTCAACGGGTTCGTGAGAATGGTAAACAACCCTGTTTTGAATGATTGCTGTAGCTTATTTCCATTATTGAGTTCTGGCGGAGTAGCGGGCGATGTGACCATTAACAGCAATGCCATGTTTTGCGCAAGCGAACAAGCCATTCTTAACGACTGCCAGCCAAGTGGTACCATCGATCTCGAACTTTCACTGGCACAATACAACAATGATCCGCAGCAATTTCCAAACCTCTTCGTTCGTCTAACGCTCGTCAACAAAAGTGGCCAAACAGCGACCGGAGTGCAGGTTTCATTTAAAGAACCACTTGGCGTTGACTACGCAAGCGGCAATGAATATACCGCTTCACAGGGCAGTTTTGATCCATATGGAAATGAAATATGGACCGTAGGCAGCCTTCCCGCCGGCGACTCCGCTACACTGGAAGTAAACTACATTTGGATCACGCCGGTATCAACAAATGCTTATGCCCAGGTCATCACCGCCAATGAACAAGACCTAGATTCGACCCCCGATAATGGCACACCCTGGCCACCTGTAGCGAATGAAGATGATGAAGCTCATATCATACTCCGCCCCCCATGTATGGTTAATGCTGTCGTTACGGGCACCAGTTGCCACGATAACTGGACACCCAATGACCCCCTTGACGATGAGTACCGTTTTACCGTCCTGGCAACGAATCCCAATGTGGGCGGAAGCGGTTGGATCGCCAATGTAGATGGCTTGGCCGGCCCTCTTAATGCGTCGTATGGGATCATCACAAGCTTTGGTCCTTTGAATATATTCGACTACAATACCACCACTATTGAAATAACGGACAATGGCTCCCAAACCCCTTGCGCAACTACCCTCACCGTCAATGCACCGCCACATTGCTCCTACTACAACCCGGACCAAAACTGTGTGGGCAATTTATTTGAGGACGGAAGTTTCGAAAGCGACCTGACCCCGAACTGGGATCCTCATTTTGCCATAACCGATGTTGTAGACGGGGGCATTACGGGCAATGCACTGGAAGTTTGTACGAGACCCGGCGATCTTAACGGTTACATCTACGGTATATTTCGAATTACCGCAACCGAACCCGTTCAGGCTGTGTTGTCGTGGAACTGGAAAAAATTGTCCAGCCAGGCTCAGCCATATATCGAGATAAGGTATTACAATCAAGGGGATCTGCTTTCCACCACTACTTTTGATGATGCCCCCCAAAATGTCGACGAATGGGAAAGCCAGACCGGATCGGTCATTACCCCGGCCAATGCCACCCAGGCCATCGTTCTTTTTGGTGCAAAAGGAGGTAACTTTTCCACGCAAGTCTGCGCTCTTTTCGATGATGTATGTGTCGTTTTGGAGCAACCCATTTCCCAAAATAGCTGCCCCGGCGATATTGTCCTCACTACGCAGGCAGATATAAACGGCTGGCCCGGCTGCGCGATTGTGGAAGGCAACCTTACCATTTCCGGTCCCTACATTAACAACCTTGATTCATTGATAAGTCTGGAAAAAGTAAGAGGGGCGCTCACCATCGAAAACAACCCTTACCTGAGCAGCCTGAGCGGCCTGGAAAACCTCGATTCCGTCGGCGCATTTTCAATTCGAAACAATGCTGCTCTCAGCAATTTGGATGGCCTCGAAAATCTTAGCCAAACCGAAATAGCTTCCCTGGTTTTTGACGAAAATGAAAACCTGACCGAGATCAATGGTTTGAATAATTTTACCCGTTCGGGCTTCTTGTCCATCGAAGGAAATACTGCTTTAGAGAGTATATCTGGTCTAAACGGCCTGAGCCGTGTAGGCGGTCTGCTGCAAATCGAAAACAACCCAAATTTAACAGACCTGAGCGGCCTGAACCATGTGGAAATCATTGACCAAAATCTACAAATCATCAACAATGATGCCCTGACGACCATCAACGGTTTTCAACATTTAACCGAGGTGTTCGCCATCTTTATCATGGTCGGCAATGATCTCTTGCAGGACATTGACGGTTTTGCAAACTTATCAGACCTGAACTCTGTCGTCGTCAACGACAACCCCTCTCTGCAACAAATCAACGCACTGGGCTCCCTGACCTCCATCGGTGGAAATTTAACTGTCACAAACAATGGTCTGCTGAATGATTGTTGTGGCATATTTCCCCTGCTCAATGCAGGTGGAGTCCCCGGCAACATCTCCATCAATGGCAATCTCCAGCATTGCCTCAATGAACAGGCAATCCTCGACAACTGCCAGCCAGGTGGCGACATTGACCTCGAACTTTCCCTGTTGCAGAATAACGATGCTCCTGCCCAATGGTCCACTTACTCCGTGACCGCAACTTTGACCAACGCTGGCGGACAAACGGCCACAGGTGTCAAAATCAGTTTTCCAAAAAACAACGGAATAGCTTACTCCGGTGGTAATGAATTCACCGCCTCCCAGGGTACTTTTAATCCCTACGGAAACGAAGAATGGACCGTAGGCGAACTTGGAGCGGGCCAATCAGCCACGCTGGAAGTCAATTATTTTTTACTTGACCCAGCGGCTCCCGATGCCTATGCGCAAGTCAGCAGCGCCAACGAGCAGGACGCTGACTCCACTCCTGGCAACGGTACTCCCCCTTCGGTAAATGAGGACGACGAAGCCAGCACTTCCAGCAGTCCGCCCAACCTGGAAGCCGACCTGGTACTGGCCAATTTAGCTATTCAAAATTCGCCCGTCGACCCGGGTCAAAATTTAACCTACAGTTTCGACGCTTCAAATATTGGCGACGGGCCGGCTCCCGGCACCTTTGTCATCAAAGCATATATTTCAACAGATGATTCGTTGAGTCCAGATGACCTGCAAGACGGCTTGATCGACACCGGCAACTTTGGCGCCGGCCAAATCAATTCAGGCATCCTTGGGGCTTCTCTCATTCCTCCCGGCCTCCCACTCGGCGATTATTTTCTTATTTTAAAAATAGATGCCGAAGAAGAGGTAACCGAAAGCAATGAAGACAACAATACCGCTGTGGCACCTTTTACAGTGGAAAGCAGCGTCAGTGGTATCGTGTTAAATTGCCCGTCAGATACAACGGTATTAGTCCCCCCTCCAGGCAGTCCAAATCCAGTACCTTGCATTGATGGCTATGGAGTGATTGACCCGACCGGCATTACAGGCTGCCCGGACGGAGGGCTTGAATTAGTATTGACAACCTTCTCTGGCGCAGCAGGCGGGGGCAGCGGCGGAGTCATTACGATTGGAGGTGCCGGCCCATGTGGCTCATCTTTTATTGGTGGCCCGGGAGCTGTGAAACTGACTTTCGATTTCGAAGATGCCTGCGGCAATGAAGCTTCCTGTGTCCAAATTGTGCAGTTGTTCGATATTACGCACGACGTAACTTTCACCAATTGCCACGATGACATTGAAGTGACTGCCCCTCCAGGTGAAGACGAAGTCCTTATCAGCTATCCTTCACTAAACGTTTCACAGACCAACTGCCCGAACGGTGCCGATCTGCCAGTTCCAGAACTGATCGCTGGCCTTCCTTCGAACAGCTTGTTCCCACTTGGCACTACGGAGGTCGGCTACAAAGCGATTTCGTGTTATGGTTTTGAGACTTTTTGCAATTTTAATGTTACCGTCACACCGAGCGACCCCAACGAATGTGGTTTCTTGGAAACCTACGGCCCGTTACCTCCCAATTTCTCCAATGCCACCGCTAACGTCGAAGAAACGGCTGACGGTTATGCCTATTCATTAACTCAGCAGATTTCACAAACGGAGGCCAGGACCTATCGGCTCGAAACCGATTTCAATGGTGTACAGACCAATTTTACCGAAACGACCAGCCCTACTGCACCTACCGACAATCAATTGGTCGCCACCTCCGATTCAAACGACCCTGCTTTTATTAACCTTGAATACCAGGAGGCCAATGGTACAGTCATCTGGACCAATAACTTCGAGTTCGTTGCTCCCGGCAACTTTATTGACCTAACTTTTAGTGCAGAAAAAACGGAAGTCTTTGACGGATTTTTCCTGACAGGCACCGTGGAGACAGAAGACCCCGACCTAACCTTCATTCCATTTATCATAAAACTGGACCCGTTGGGCAATGTGTTACAGCAGAACCTCCTGCCCCCCGAAGACGAAGTGATTAGTTTTAGCGACTTGCTCGACGCCAGGGATGGCGGCTATTATTTCCAAATGTTTAAAACCAACCTGCTACGCCTGATAAAAATTGACGCCAGCGGGGAGCCACAGTGGATCAATTTTTTAGCCAGCGGCCCACCGTCCATTACCATGCAAGTCATTAAACCAAACCTTGAAGGCAGTGCCGTGTTTGTGGCGAACACAAATGGCCAGCAAGGTTTTTTCACCAGGTATGCCTCCTCCGATGGCCATATCATCTTCAGCTTTGGTCTTTTCGCCCTTTTCAATGGAGAAGGCTTCTACAATTCAGATCAGCTTGTTAATGACTTTGTGCCCACGAGCGATGATGGTGTGGTGCTGGGATTTCGTTATAACCTGCCCGACCCTGATGACGACGGCTACCGCTATGGAAAGTTGGACAACCTGGGCAATGAACTGTGGTCGAACGTATTGCCTGGCGACTATCGCCTGGATGCAAAATTGGCAACTTCGGATGGAGGTTTCTTGTTTACCGGATCATTGAACTCGGCCGACTACGCCATGATGAAAGTGACTTCCGATGGCGAGCTGACTCCCTTCTGTAGCGGAACGCCTCCCAAAGATTGTGACCTGGTGGCCACTGTTTCCAATTTGGACTGCTCCGACCCCAACTCCACCCGGTTCGATCTGCTGGTGACGGGTTCTGCTCCTTATGGGACAGATTGGTTCGGCGCCCTGCCATTTGGCAATGGTGGAGACTCAAAGTTATTCTTCGGTAAAATAGACGAAACCAAAAGCATTACCCTCACCCCGAGCATATTGACATCTGACCTGTCCGTTACCGACGTTTTTACCCGGACTTGCGCCGCAGATTTTACCGTTGAATGTGGAAGCATCGGTGGCGTCGACCTCGAACTGGACATGAGTACCAATAATGCCAGCCCGGCAATTTATTCAGCATTCGGTATCACTCTTACAGTCAACAATACCGGCAGCGAACCTGCCACGGGTGTAACGATCAGTTTCCCTAAACCAAGTGAAACCGTCTATATCGGCGGCAATGAATGGAGCGCTACACAAGGCAGTTTTAACCCCTTTGGAAATGAAGAATGGAACGTCGGCGATGTACCTGCGGGCGGCAGCGCCAGCATCACGGTCAACTACTTCCTGCTCACAGAAGATGCCCTGACGCCCTACGCCCAGGTCAGTGCCCTCAACGAAACAGATACCGACAGCAGTCCCGGCAACGGTACCTGCTGTACCCCGCTGGAAGATGACGAAGCCACTATTTTGATCAATGGATTTAATGCCGGTGGCGGCATTTCTCTAAAATCACCGGAACGCTTCCGCTTGCTGTTCGATAATATCTATCCGAACCCGGCGAAGTATTTTGTCACCATGGAAATATTTGCGCCCCACGCCAGTGAAGGCAGCATCGAGCTGTATGACCAAACCGGCCGGCAGGTATTATTGAAAAATGTATTCTTTGAAAAAGGAAATAATATTTTTCAAATACCCGTCAGCGAACTGCGCTCCGGCTTTTATAATGTCATTGCGCGGTCGGACGGCCATCCTGCTTATGGGCGGTTTGCAAAAGTCTGGGAAGATTAAAAATTAGTTTAATTAAGAAACCCTGAATCGAAACAACTTTGGCGGCTTTCGCCGCCAAAGTTGTTTCGATTCAGTTCTTTTTTTAGCGGAGCCACAGCCGGTCCAAAATTCTTTTACGGGCACTCTCATCTTTATCGGTCACGTTTTCCAAGGCATCAAAAACAATCGTTTTAAAACTACCTTTCAACAGAAGGCGTGATCTATTCCTGAATGTTGCTCGAATATTCAATTTACCGCAAATGGTGTCTCCGGCCGTAAAGCTTTTTTTATTGAGCGTAAGCTGGTCATAGTAAACATCCCCTTTCGCCAATTTTCCATCGCGGCCGATTACATCTGTGCTAAAACTAATTTTCGACTCAAAGTCATTTTCTTCTATTTTCAATCCCAGTATATACCTATCATGATGAATCATTCCAGCATATGGAGAGTCGTATGTAAAGAATACTACCAATGTGGAATCAATTAGCCACGCTCTGCAATAATCATATTCATGAATTTTAAAATCTTTATAATTGCCGATTACCTCTACCATCTTGACTGCTGATTTAGCAAACACTACCTTTTGGACATTTTCCTTTTTAATTTTTCCACCCTTATTGTACCGTTTCAGTATTCGCTTTACTTCAGCGCTATCTGCCCTCCTGCTATTCTCATTTGACCATGCAGTACATTTTTCATTATTCCAGTATCCCAATCTATGATTATTTGTTTCATAAAAATCACTTTGCTTTTTACAAGCAAATACCATCATCAGAAAACAACATAAAAGAGTTTGAATTTTATTAATAAAATTCAAACTCTTTTATGTTGT
>JBCBRY010000045.1:0-61447 GCA_039819485.1 Bacteroidota bacterium
TATTGTCAATTGGGCATTTCCGTGTATTTTCATTTAGGAACTCTTTTGCCCCTAAGTTAATATGTTTATTCAGTTAACGGTTAATTGTTAATGGTTAATCAAGTTATTTACTAACCATTAACCGTTAACCATTAACCATTATAATTCAAACCACTCCCTGTCCAAGCATCGCGTCGGCGACTTTGACGAAGCCGGCAATGTTAGCACCTTTGACATAATCGATGCCCGTTTCGGTCTGTCCATATTTTTTACATTTCTCATGCACGTCTTTCATGATCTTGTGCAAGCGCTGATCGACCTCCTCGCGGGTCCAGCTGATGCGCAGACTGTTCTGGGACATCTCGAGTCCGGATGTGGCGACCCCACCGGCGTTGGATGCTTTGCCGGGAGCATAGAGGATTTTAGCCTCCTGAAAAACTTCGATCCCTTCGTTGGTCGTTGGCATGTTGGCGCCTTCGGCCACTCCCTGACAACCATTTCTGACCAGGCACCTGGCATCCTCTTCACTGATTTCATTTTGCGTGGCACATGGGAAAGCAAGGTCGCAGGGGACATCCCACGGTTTGCCATTTTCAATGTATTCGAGTCCGTACTCTTTGGCGAATTCCTTGATGCGGCCGCGTCGGTTGTTTTTCAGATCCATGATGTAATCGAGTTTTTCCCGATCAATGCCATCCGGATCGTGAACGGTGCCGTTGCTGTCGGACATGGTCAGCACTTTGCCACCTAGCTGAATGATCTTCTCAGCGGCGTACTGTGCCACATTACCCGAACCCGAAACGAGGCAACGTTTACCTTCCATGCTATCTCCTTTTGTTTTCAGCATTTCCTCCATGAAGTAGATCGTTCCGTAGCCAGTAGCTTCGGGCCGAATCAGGCTACCTCCATAAGAAAGTCCTTTGCCGGTAAAAACCCCCCGGTGTTCGTTGACCAATCGCTTATACATGCCATAGAGATATCCCACTTCTTTTGAACCGACGCCAATGTCACCGGCGGGCACATCGGTATTTGAGCCAATGTAACGGTAAAGGTTCACCATGAAGGACTGGCAGAAACGCATGATCTCGCGATCGGACTTACCTTTCGGGTCAAAATCAGAACCGCCTTTGGCACCGCCCATCGGCAGTGTGGTCAGGCTGTTTTTGAAGACTTGCTCGAAACCAAGAAACTTGAGCACGCTGAGATTGACAGTTGGATGAAATCGCAGGCCACCTTTGTACGGTCCTATGGCATTGTTAAACTGTACGCGATAGCCTTTGTTGACCTGTACCTCTTCATTGTCATCGACCCAGCTGACCCGAAAACTAATAACCCGGTCGGGTTCGGTCATGCGCAAGAGAAGTTGGTCTACTCCGTACTGAGGGTTGGCTTCTACGAAAGGAAGCACACTGCCCGCCCACTCCTGTACGGCTTGGTGAAATTCCAGTTCGTGCGGATTTCGCTGGCGGATGATATCCATGAATTTGGATAACATCGTGTTGTTGGATTTAGTGATTACAGTCATTTTATTTGGAAATATTTGGTTGCTGAATAAGTGCTTGGACAAAAATAAAGAGCGCTAAAAATGACACTTTTTATTTTGGTAAATGTTTGATTTCCAAGTCTTAAAAATCTTTTTCAGGCAAAGGAAAATGTCATTTTTTTTGACCACCTGCTTACTGTGTAACAAAAGTTAATTACAATTCGCTCCGCATCCCGGAGCAAGTGCGGGATTGAAAGTTTCGCTGCTGCGCCTGTGGGGTTTTTAGGGGGCAGCCATCGGCGGCGAAACATGTCAAATAGTCATTGTTACAGGGTACTAAATTTGGTCTTCAGTCAAAAAGGATCTTGTTTCGTCACTACTTTGTTATACCGACAAATTTATGGCAACAACGGTTTCCAATCCATGACTTTAGACAGGAAGGCGAATGATAATTTTCAGTTGGGGTGAAGGGAATTTTAAGTAAACTAAACAATCTGTTATATCTTCGAATGATAGCAGGATCAGAATTCAAATAAAGAGGTTTACATTTTTTTGATAAAGTCTATCCTGTCCGTAGGAAACTCACCTGTATGGTACATGCTATCGCCGAATGAGACCTGAAAAGTTTCGTACCAAACTTGGTTGCACTCACTTAAACCGAGCATGTAGGAGGCTCGGATTTCGTTGGTATCCGGCTTCAGGTCAGCTGTTTCAGGCAAAATCAGATAATATTGTTTCCTGATGACCAGGCCCATTTCCTCACCGTGCTCAGCAACCTTGAATGACATGGATCCTGCCCTTCCTATGTATGTACCAAATGGTTCCTCGCCGTCCGCATCTATAATTTCAACGTCAGTGTCTTCGTATGGCGCTCCGTTGGTGGCAATAAGGGTTTCGCCCGTTTCAGAGACAAGCCTGAAACCGAACGGGGCACTAAAGGCATTCGGTGGAAGCTCACAGCCATAACCGTCATCGTTGTTATCGCAGGAAGAAAAAACCAGTAGGCAATTGATCAATAAAAACATAATTCTTTTCATAGAGGAGGATTTAGCGTGCACATTGGCCATTTGGTCAAATTTAACTATCAAAGGTTAACCTTAGATTAATTTCATTGATTATCCTGTCTGACATCCTCCATGATTGACCTTTTTCTGCTGAGTGAAAACTCCCAACGTTTTTCAAAAAATTAACTTGCTTACTGTTGCCAATACCCTATTTTTGCCGCTTTTAAAGCTGACCTTAGTCGCGGAAATTTTGATAAAAGGTTGACCCATAAAATTGACACCAAGCTGATTGGAACAAAATACCGACCAAATCAATTGATTATCAACTTGTTACCAACTCTTTAAAACCGCCCTAAGCATCACCTTTATCAGAATTAAATAACAACAACCAATGTCCACTCTTGTCCCCTTTAAAGCATTTCGGCCTACTGCCGACAAGGCGAAAGACCTCGCCTGCCGTCCTTATGATGTGCTGAACGAAAAGGAAGCCAGCATAGAAAGTGAAGGCAACCCCATTTCCTTCTACCATGTAATCAAACCGGAAATCGACTTCCCGGACGACCACGACCACTATGCCCCCGAGATTTACCAGAAAGGCAAAGATAATTTCGACCAGTTGGTGAAAGATGGCGTCATGGTCCAGGACGAAAACGAGAGTTTCTACGTCTATCAATTAAACATGGACGGGCATGTGCAAACCGGCCTGGTGGGTTGCTGCGCCATTGAAGACTATTTCAACAATATTATCAAAAAGCACGAACTGACCCGCCCGGTCAAAGAGGAGGATCGTAAAAACCACGTCCGGGCCAGTAAGCTCAATTACGAGCCGGTCTTCTTTTCCTACCCTCAGGTAGACGCTGTAGACCAATTGGTAGAGACGGTCAAAGAGGATGCACCTGTTTACGATTTCACTTCAGAAGATGGCATCCAACATACGTTGTGGGTAGTGGAAGACACCGCCCACGTCAGCACCATCACCCAGTTATTTGAGCAACAAGTCCCTAAAATCTACGTGGCTGATGGGCACCACCGGACAGCCGCTGGCGCACTGGTCGGCAGGGAATTGAGAGAAGCAAGGGGTGGTCATCACAATGATGGCTACCGGGATAATTTCTTCATGGCCGTTCTTTTTCCCGACGACCAGGTGAAGATCCTGGATTATAACCGCGTAGTGACCGACCTGAACGGGCTGACCACAGAACAATTTATCGAGATGCTCTCCAAGAGTTTTATCATTGAAGAAAAAAGTGGAGAACACCGGCCAGACACACCTCATACCTTCGGTATGTACATCGACAATAAATGGTACAAGCTGACCGCCAAAAACGGGACCTACAACGGCGATCCGGTCGGCCGGCTCGATGTGACCATTTTGTCAAAACATGTCTTGGAACCCGTCCTGAACATCGTTGACCTGCGCACCGACAAACGCATCGACTTCGTAGGCGGAATGCGTGGCCTGGGCGAATTGGAACGCCGGGTAGACAGTGGCGAAATGAAAGCTGCTTTCTCCCTCTATCCCGTCACGATGCAAGAGCTGATCGATATCGCCGACAATGATCTGCTGATGCCGCCAAAGGTGACCTGGTTTGAGCCCAAATTGCGGAGCGGATTATTTGTTCATAGCCTGGAAGGGAAATAATTATAGCTTATTTCAAATTATGAAAACCCAAACTTCCCATTGGCGGAAGTTTGGGTTTTTATTTTCCGGCAGCAAGGAACAGCTGCATTTATTGATCACGTTAAAACCTGTTTTCATCTAAAAATAATTACACACTTCAAATTTTGAAAAGATTTTTATCAGCCTAAAAGCCTATCTCTAATAAACATTTTAAATATCACTTCATTGAAAATCTATTTAAAATTTTATGCGCAGATTTAAATCCATTAAAAAAATAAACTGGAAATATATTCTCAGTGAAATATTCCTGATTTTCGTGGGCATTAATTTGGCCATTTGGTTCAACGACTGGAACACTACCCAAAAAATAAATCAGGATAAAAAAACCGCTTTGGTGAGAATAGAAGATGAAATAAAAAACAACCTCAACGAACTGACCAAAGTCCGAACCACTAATCAATCTTATTTAAATGCCTACAGTGATTTTGATCCCGGCGATGAAGAAAGCACCAGCATCGTGGTCACGACACCTGAACATTTAGATTCCCTGCAAAACAAATATCCAGGCTTTTTTACCGTCTTTGATTCAACCGCCGCCGAAGGAAAAAAATATACTTACAGAGGAGAATTCGATCTTTATCTGGAGTTGCCGGAACTGAGTGAAATCGCCTGGAAAACCGCCAATTCCATCAACGTTACCAACAGCTTGCATTACGACTGTCTTTACGAATTGGAAAGCCTGTACAACCTGCAGCGCAGGGTCGACACGGAAAATAAATTACTGATGGATGCCATTTTAACCAACGACAAAGAAAGGCTTGCCAGGGTACTCCTGATCATGGGACAGATGGAATTGCAATTGTTAAAAGACTACGAGCACATTTTAACGCAATTGAAAAATTGCAATTAAGCAGAGGTGTTAAAAATTAATAACCTTGATTTAATTAATCTGTATTTCCTCCCTCTGCCCCCTCCAAAGGGGGAGAAAAAACATGCATATCTCCCCCTTTGGAGGGGGCCGGGGGGAGGAAATACATTGAGAGGGATTCCTTATTTCTGAATATCTTTATCAAGCACGAGGTCTAGTTAAAGGATAAAAAAGATCATTAAAATTTCCCAATTAAAAAAAACTCAAAAATGATCAGAAAATACCTTCCAACGGATATGGAAACAATTATAAAAGTCTGGTACGAATCCACTACGCTAGCCCATCCGTTTATGACGGAAAAATTTAAAGAAAAAGAAGCCGAAGCCATTCGAAATATTTATTTACCCAACACCGAAACCTGGGTTTATGAAAAAGACCAACAATTGATCGGATTTATTTCGATGATAAAAAATGAAGTTGGAGCTATATTTTTATTGCCGGCATTTCACGGCGAGGGAATTGGCAAACAATTAATGGATACGGTGGCCGAATTATTTGACGAGCTGGAAGTGGAGGTTTTTGAAAAAAATAAAATTGGCCGGAAATTTTACGACCGTTATGGTTTCACTTTTCTAAAAAAACATTTGCACGAAGAGACGGGAGAAGAATTGCTCCGTTTGAAATTTGTAAAATAGGGTGATTTTTTTTACACATAGGCACACGGGGCACATAGTTGTTCATCGTTTTATTTTTTCTAGGTGTCCTGTGTGCCTATGTGTTAAAAAAAAATCACCACTCTACCTCTCCGCGCAGGCGAATATCGCGGGAAGAACTACCCACCAGGATTTCAAATGTTCCCGGTTCCACGACCCATTGTTTTTTTGTTTCATCATAAAAACTGAATGCTTCCTGGTCCAGTTGTACGGTCACATTTCTGGACGCCCCAGGTTCCAATTTCAATTTTTGAAAGGCCTTTAATTCTTTTTCGGGCCGCTCCACGGAAGCCTCCTTATCTTTCACATAGATCTGTACGACTTCCGAGCCTGCCATTTCACCGGTATTCGTCAGTTTTAAATTAACGGTAACCATCTCGTCGGATTTGTTGACCGTCAAATCAGCATAGTCAAAAGTGGTATAGGAAAGGCCATGCCCAAAAGCAAATGCCGGCTCCACGTTGTACGTATCAAAGTAACGGTAGCCAACGAAGATTCCGTCCTTGTGATCGATGACGAGGTTTTCGTCAGGATAAGAGGCGACGGAATGGGCCGGGCTGTCTTCGAGTTTTTCAGGGAAAGTCATTGGCATTTTACCAGAGGGGTTGGTGATGCCCAACAAAATATCCGTCAGGGCATTGCCACCTTCCATACCGGGGTACCACGCCTGCACAATGGCCTTGGCCCGGTCTTTCCAACCACGCATGTCCACTGGCCCGCCCCCCATCAGTACGATAATAGTGTTGGGGTTGGCGGCAAGCAGTGCTTCGATCAGTTCATCCTGTCCAAATGGTAAAGACATACTGGGCTTATCAACCACTTCTGCATCGTAGGCATTATCGTTCCACTCATCGGAGTAGCCGTGAATCCATCCACCCACATAAATGGCGGCATCTGCTTCTGCTACTGCTTTGACGGCTTCATCGATCATTTGTTGATCCGTACTACCCTCCTTTTTAATTTCATACCCAGGCCGGTAACTGACTTCCGCTCCGTCCAGAAAACTATTTTTCAAACCTTGCAGCGGCGTGATTTCATAGAAAGCCTTCACCTGCGAGCTACCACCTGCCCCGGCATGTTTCCAGTCAGCATTGGCACCGACCACTGCCAGCTTTTTGATATTGTTTTTTTGCAGCGGCAAGATATTGTCGTTTTTCAAAAGGACAATCGCCTCATCGGCCACCCGTCTCGCTACGGCCTGGTGTTCTGCTGTATTGTAAGCCCCCGGAGGCCGCTCGTCGAATTTGTGGATGCGGAACATCACCCGCAGGATGCGGCGTACCTTTTCATCGACCACCGACTCCTCCACCTGTCCGCTTTTCACCAGGGCAACGACAGTATCGGCCAGGTAAAATTTGTTGTAGTCGATTTCCTCACCACGTCCCATCTGTTCCAGGTCTGTCCCCATTTCAATATCGATACCTGCGGTCACCGCTTCCGTTCCTTTCACGGCACTCCAATCGCTTACAACCAGTCCATCAAAACCAAATTCCCCTTTTAATACATCGTCTAAGAGATAGTGGTTGTGTGCGCAATAAGTACCGTTGAATTTGTTGTAAGCCGCCATTACAGTATGTACTTTCCCTTCCTGCACGGCAGCTTTATAGGCCGGTAAATAAATCTCCCGCAGTGCCCGTTCACTCATCTGCACATCCACTTTTTCCCGCTCAAATTCCAGGGTATTGGCGATGTAGTGTTTGGCACAGGCGGCCACCCCAAACTCCTGCACACCTTTGATATAGCCCACCACCATACGGGAATTGAGATAGGGGTCTTCGGTGAGGTATTCGAAGTTGCGGCCATTGAGCGGCGAGCGGATGATGTTGAAACCTGGCCCAAGGATCATGTCCTTGCCACGGTAGTTGGCTTCGCTGCCGAGTACTCTTCCAAACTGATACCCCAAATCGGTATTCCAGGTAGCGGCCAGGGCGGTGCCCACTGGTAAATAAGTGCTGCTGTCCCTGACGCCCTCGTCTTTCGCCCAGTCGCGACCATGTTCGTGCCGGACACCGTGCGGGCCATCCGACATGACCATTTCAGGGATGCTGAGCCGCTCCACTCCCCCGCTGGTGAAAGCAGAACTGGCGTGGATCATATTTACTTTTTCCTCGATGGTCATCTGACCAAGAAGGCTCTCGATTTCTTTTTCGATGTCAACAGTTTCCATAGACGGTTTTTGATGATCAGCAGATTGGCAATTCATAAAAAGACAAGTTCCCACAGCCATTAAAAAGGCCGCAAGGCAGGAGGTGAGTGATGATTTCATTTCCGTGAAATTAGGTGGTTGGTATTATTTTGTCAGGAAAAGCTAAGGTAGGGAGTTTGTGCAAAAAAAATAATTTTAAAGTTAGGATCGGCATGGAACCAAATACAAACGAATTATGTTTGCATGACATTATCAACAAATTTTTACGCATGGAAAAATATAACGTCCTCCGTACCTACCTCGACGACAACGGGAAATTTGACCGATTCCCCGGTAAACGGCAAAAGAAAAAACAAGCACTCATGCTCCAGTACCTCGCCGAAAAATTTGAGACCGGTAAAAAATACACCGAAAAAGAGGTCAACGAAATCCTTAACCAGTACCATAGCTTTGAAGACCCGGCCACCCTCCGGCGCTTGATGTTCGGTAAAGGTTTGATTAACCGGACGCTGGACGGGAGGGCCTATTGGCTGACGGCAGCGTCCTGATGTAAGGTCGAATCAGTCCGTAATTTTTTTATCACCTATAGCCCTCAATAGGACACATAGAAATTATTACTCCAAAGAATCGGAGGTGTCCAGAGATCAAAAATTACAATTCATTCAATCCAAAGTCCCTCCCCCGGCCCCCTCCCGAAGGGACAAGTGAACCTGCATATCTCCCCCTCGGGAGGGGGCCGGGGGGAGGAAATAAATCAGGGTTCCTTAAATTTAAACACCTCACTTATTTTCAATAATAAAAATCCATGTGTGCTGCAGTGTCTATGTATTAAAAAAAATTAGAATTAATTTACCTTCAATTAAGTAAGTGCTTGGACAAAATAAAGAGCGCTAAAAATGACACTTTTATTTGGGCAAATGTTTGATTTCCAAGTGTTAAAAATCTTTTTTAGGCAAAAGAAAAGTGTCATTTTCTTTGACCACCTGCTTATTTTTAGGCTTATTTATTCTACAAATATTGAACAAAAAATTTCTATTCACGCTGGGTGCTTGTATTTTCTTAAAATCACTCAACATGCCCCCCCCCTTTAATTGCTGCTTTTTTCCTCCTTTTATTCTTTTCTTCCATTTAGGCACAAGACACCGTGTTGACCAATTATTCTAACACACAGCAACGCTGGGAAAAAATTTTTATCAATACAAATAAAATTGCCGAAAACATTTTTCACGAAAATAGTTCACCATGGATGGCGGTCCGTTATGACGATAAAAAAGCAGTGACGGAAAATTATAGCCAAGGAGAAATGGTCGGCACCTGGACCTACCGGACAACAGCAGGAGGAAAAAATCAAAAAACATTTTACAGGAATTTTTTGAAAAAATGAATCTTTAGCATTTTTACTGATCACTAAATTCGTAATGTCAAATCCCTCAGTGAAACCTCTTTAAAAAGTAGCATGACCGAATACAACAACCTCCTGAACAACATCCGCCGGTACGTTGACCTGACCGAAGAAGAAGCCTGGCAGCTAACGGGCATCATCCAGAAAAAACGGGTCAAAAAAAGGCAGTTCATCGTACAGCCCGGTTTTGTCTGCCAGCACCGAAACTATGTCGAAAAAGGGGCCTTCCGGCTCTATTACCTGGATATGGACGGAAAGGAGCATACCGTCAGCATCGGAGTGGAAGACTGGTTTGTCAGCGATTTTTACAGCTACATCACCCAGACGCCAGCGACGCTGTACGCGGAAGCCCTGGAAGACTCCATCATTTTTCAGTTGCCGTATGAAGCCATTGAAGATCTCTGTAAAAAAATCCATAACCTGAGCGAATATTTTCGCCGGACCACGGAGCGGGCATTTGCCTACTCTCGCCGACGGGTCATTTCCAATATTAGCCAAACGGCGGAGGAACGTTATGCTGCATATCTTGAAAAATATCCCCACATCGCCAGCCGCGTGCCCCAGTATATCCTTGCGTCCTACCTGGGTATCTCAGCGGAGTTTTTAAGTAAAATCCGTTCAAGAAAGGGCAAAAAATCTTGAACTGGTTCAAGCGGATTTCCTGTTCTACTTCATTTTTATTGATTCGGAGTCAGGAGAACTTTGCGGTGTAATTATTTTTTAACATCGTAAAAAATTCCAATCATGAATGACCTGTTGATCCCTTCTTACCAGGAAGGCCTGAAAGAACTCCGAAACAATCTCTCCTCGATGCTGCCGACCGACATCCTTGAGGTATTCGATACCGATGC
Organism: Bacteroidota bacterium; assembly: GCA_039819485.1. GTDB lineage: Bacteria > Bacteroidota > Bacteroidia > Chitinophagales > Saprospiraceae > UBA6168. Next base: position 10,068 of record JBCBRY010000045.1, read on the forward strand.
AGCGGCCTTGCAAGAGAACCACAAAGACATTTTACAAGTAAATGTCGGTGACAAAGCCCCCGATTTTTCCTTGCCCAACGCAACTGGCAACCCGGTGAGCTTGTACGACGTACTCAAGCAGGAACGGGTGGTCCTCACATTTTACCGGGGCACCTGGTGCCCATACTGCAACCTTGCACTGAACCAATACCAGCAAGTTTTAAATGAAATAAAAAGTGTCGGAGCCACACTGGTGGCCATTTCACCACAGACACCTGATGAATCGCTGAACATCCAGCAGAAAAACGAACTCCGGTTTGAAGTTTTGAGTGACAGCGGAAACATCGTTGCCCGACAGTTTACCACCGTCTTTAAAAATGCCGAAAAACCGCTGGCGGCCATGGCCGGTCTGGGCATCGACTATGACAGCCACTACTCGGACGATTCGCGGGAACTGCCCGTCCCCGCCACTTTTATCATCGAACAGGACGGAACGGTTTCTTTTGCGCAAAGTGAAGGAGGCGACTACCGCAACCGGGTGGAGGCAGCTGCTATTCTGCAAGCACTTTCCTGATTTTTCTCTGCTGCGACCCTGCGTCTTTTTTGTGGAGGGTAGAGGGTAGATGGGCATTTTTCATCCCTCTACCTGTACTGATTGATAAACATGGGGACAGCCCTGTGTATGTATGGCAGTCGCCCGAATCGCTGCTCCGCAGCGCCGGGCCGAGGAGGGGTTTAAGGATGCAGTTGTTTGGAAACCGTTGAAAATTCCACGGTTTCCAAACAACTGCCCCCTCTGCCCCCAGACTGCGCCGAGCGGCCGATAGGCCGACTGCGGCGCCATCTTATCGAACATTTGACCCTAAGTTGATCAATCAGCACAGCTACCCTTTATCCTAATTAACTACACCGGCTGCATTACACCGATCTGTTCCATAAACAACATCCGGTCGTAACTCATCCAGTGCCCGACGATTTTCTCATTTTCAATCTCATAGATAACCATCATTGGCAGTTCCAGACGTCTTCCGGTGGGTGGAATTTCCATAAAAGTATTGTTGTGTTTAGCTCTTACTACCAGGCGCACGGCTACTTTGTTCCCTTCTTCAACCATTTCTTCTGGAATCATCTCATAACGGGGAAACCCTATTTCGTACATCAGGAGGTGTTCCCGTAATTCCGGATCGGCGACGTACCTGTCAATGAGCTCGGTGGTTTTATCCATGCCACTGATGGCGGCGAGGAATTGCTTTACGAAAGATTTTAGCGAGGAATTTTTCATGATATCTTGAATTTAGTTTGGCCGCATATTAAGGGCTAAAACCATCGACAAACAATGATTTCGAGCAGCGAATAGATTGACATGTATCAAGTAACGGTGTTTCGGAAAGCCAAGGACGAGTCGCAGTGGTGTGAATTGGGCACTGCAAAAGATCAATTGTTAAGCTCAATGAAGATGAAAAGAATTGTTTTACCAGGAGCGTTACACTGCTCGATTCTTTCTTGTTCAGCAAAACAAAACAACGATCTCCTTCATGAAAAACATCCTGCTGCTCTCTTTTCTGTTGGCTACCGTTTTTTCTTCTATCCAATCTCAGGTAGCTTTCCAAAAGAGCATTTCACTCGATACGGCCCTGATGACTGGTTCGGCTATCTGTGAATGTCCCGATGCCAGCATCGTCATGAGCGGCCTGACCGGGCAGATAATCAAACTAAGCCCTTCCGGCAACCTGCACTGGGCACGGCAGGTCACGACCAGCGCATTCGGCGCTTTTAGGATAGCCTGTGGTAATGATGGCAACATTTTCTACACTTCCAAAGCAGAAACCCCCGATAATAATACCCAGCAGGTTATTGTTAAATTAAATGCTTCCGGACAAATGGTCTGGGACAAATCAATGGATAATTTTAACAACCCTTTCTTGGAGGGCTTGGCCACTACGGATGACGGCGGATGCTTAACTACATCTGGTGGCGATGTTTTCCAGCATGCATTTCACTATCACAAGCTTTCCTCCGAAGGAGCAATCGTATTTTCTAAATCCCTTGAAATCAACACTTTACCAAGAAGCCGTTCTATTATTCAACTTGCTTCTGGCGATTACCTCATTGGCGGCAACACCAGTGAACCGGCTGGTTTGCTGGTCAAAGCTGACGCCAATGGTTCCCCCTTGTGGGCCAAATCATACAGTGGTTTTGGAATCAACAAAGTGGACGAGTTTCCTAACGGCCATTTGTTGATAGCCGGACCATCCAGCAATTTCAATAAAATCGTCATTGCCCGCCTGACAGCACAAGGAGACCTCCTCTGGGCTAAAGTCATCGGCAACGAAGCAGTATCGATCAATGGAAATGGCATCGCTACACCCGACGGTGGGGTGTTGCTCCGTACGATGATCGAACAAATAATGGGCTTTATTAAAATGGACAGTAATGGTTCGGTACAGTGGACGAGGGGTTACCCGGCAGGTAATTTCGAAATCGGAGAACCGACGGCCACGCAAGACGGTGGCTACCTTTTCATGGTCCCTTCTTACACCTTGGATTCCGCCGGTATGGCTGGCATCATAAAGACTGATGCGGAAGGACTGCTCCCGATTTGCGAAGCTGTTGATCTTTGCGTGGACATTGAGGATTTTGCCATCACCGCAACGGATCTTTCATGGACGGAGAACAACCTGACGTTGGATACAACTTTTGACACTGCAATCAGCCCGGTCAATCTAACCGTTGAGGATTACTGCTCTACGGTTCTTGCCCCTACCCCTGAGTTTGAGTTGCCGGACAGCCTTTGTGCCGGAGATGTAGTCTCTCCAAGCGGACTTGGACAAACCAGTGCCGGATCATGGTTTTGGACTTTCGAAGGTGGTATGCCAGGCAGCTCATCCACGCAATTTCCCGGCGCCATTCTTTTTCCGGCCCCAGGCCAGTTCGAGGTAACGCAGACGATCTATTTTGGGGGATGCCCAGACAGTTTTACACTGGGATTAACTGTTCTGCCCGCACCTCAATCAGGTCTCGGCCCCGATACCTTATTGTGCGAAGACGAAAGCTTCCTCCTCGATGGAACAACACCAGACGCCATCAGCTACCTTTGGGAAGACGGCAGTGTGGACCCTTTGCGAGAGGTCACACAGAATGGCATCTACCGTCTCACGGTGTCCAATGGCTATTGCGAAGGCACGACTTCGGTATCCGTCAAATATTTCAGTGAAACGTATCCCGATGTCGAACTCGACCTTGGTCCCGATACGACCCTCTGCGAGGGTAAGCCATTCTCCCTCACCCCTTCCCTGCCTGGCTCCGGAACCCTTATCTGGGACGACGGCGGCACAGAATTGATCCGTCCTGTTGATGGGCCAGGGATTTATTCGGCCACTTTTTTTCTGGAAAATTGCCCGCTCGAAGATGAGGTCGAAATTTCATTTGTAGATTGTACAAGCCAGGTTTATGCGCCCAACGCCTTTTCTCCCAATAGTGATGGCGTCAATGATTTCTTCACCTTATACGGAGGCAATGGCTTTACCCAGATTGTCGAGCTGGCTGTTTTCGACCGTTGGGGCGGTCTCGTATTTGAGGCTCGTGACCTTACTCTTGGGGCAGGATCCCAGGGCTGGGACGGCAACCGCCGGGGCAAAGCTGCGGCCGCCGGCGTCTACGCCTGGCATGCCAGGGTGTTAGCGGTCGATGGCAGCACGATCTTCCTTAAAGGTGAGGTTCACCTGATTCGATAGCCCAACTTTGAGCTTATTTAACCGCTCACTGCATTTCACCCTCCAAAAAACGCATCCCAACTTTTCCCGCTTTCCTGCCACGCCGCTTCGGCCCAGATTTGCGCCATCATTTCTAACTAAATAATGCAAATCGAAAATTTTTAATCATGAAAAAGATATTCACATCTCTTGTTTTGTTGATGACTGCTACGATCATTTTTGCCCAGTCCGGCACCATCAAGGGCACGGTGCTTGACCAGCAGTCCGAAATCCCCGTCATCGGCGCTACGGTACAATTGCTCAATGTTGATCCGCCCATCGGGACGGTGACCGACCTGGATGGTTATTTTATTTTGGAAAATGTGCCACTTGGTCGTAACGTTCTGGAAGTCAGTTACCTGGGCTACGAAAACATGACCCTGCCCAATGTTGAGGTCTCCTCCGGAAAAGACGTTATTCTCGACCTGTCCATTCAGGAATCAGTGGAACAGCTCAACGAGGTTGTCGTTACCGCCAAAACCGTCAAAGACCAGGCTCAGAATGAAATGGCCACCATTTCAGCCAGGCAGTTTTCAGTGGAAGAAGTCAACCGGTTCTCCGGTGGCCGCAGTGATGTGGCCCGTTTGGCGGCCAATTTTGCGGGTGTCTCCGCACCGGACGACAGCCGCAACGACATCGTCATCCGAGGCAATTCACCGACCGGGGTGCTGTGGCGCATTGAAGGCATTCCGGTACCGAACCCCAATCACTTTTCCACCTTTGGTACCACGGGCAGCCCCGTCAGTGCCCTCAACCCCAATGTACTGAACAACTCAGATTTCCTTACTTCTGCCTTCCCTGCTGAATACGGAAATGCAACCGCCGGCGTGTTTGACATCGGTTTTCGGAACGGCAACAAGGACCGGGCAGAATACACTGTCCAGCTTGGTGCCTTCAGCGGACTGGAGGCCATGGCCGAAGGGCCCCTGGGCAAAAGCGGCGGGTCCTACATCGTGGCAGGGCGCTACTCTTTTGTGGGCCTCCTCGGGGCAGGTTCCACCGCAGCGGTGCCTGATTATCAAGACCTTTCTTTCAAAATCGACCTGGGTCGTTCGAAGGCCGGCAAATTCACTTTCTTCGGTATCGGTGGCCGTTCGGCCATTGATTTTCTGGGTGCAGAAATCGAGGAAGACGACCTCTTTGCCGCTGAAGATGAAGATGCATTCGTGGAGGGTGGATTCGGGGTCATCGGGCTGAAACACAACATCATCGTCGGTAAAAAATCTTACGTCCGCACGGTCGTCGGTGCCTCGGCTCGACGCAACGAATATACCGAGGACCGGTATTTTGAATTCGGTACACCGGAAGAACGAAAACTGCGGGTGACCGAAGTAGATAACCGGGAATCACGCTTCACTTTTTCGTCTTACCTCAACACGAAGATCAATGCCAAACAAACCATCCGCGCCGGGTTGTTGTACGAAAACCTGGGCAACAACTCCTTCACCAGAGACCGCGCAGAATCCTTTGATTTTGACGGTGACGGCGAACCAGACTGGTTCACGGTATTTGACATTGACGGCCGTTTCAGCATTATCCAGCCCTACGTCCAAACGCAATACCGCCTGACTGAAAAGATACAACTCAATGGTGGCCTGCACGGTCAATATTCCACTTTGAACGAACAGTTTGTCCTGGAGCCAAGGGCTTCCGTCTCCTATTCATTTAACACCAAACACAAAATCACGCTTGGATATGGGATGCACAACCAGACAGCTCCCCTACCCATTCTTTTCCTGAACGAGGAAGTCGACGGCGAACTGGTCCGTACCAACTCCAACCTGGACTTTGTGCGCTCCCAACATTATGTACTCGGCTACGATGTGAAACTTGGCGACGACTGGCGGCTGAAAACGGAGGTCTATTACCAAGCCATCGACCGGGCTCCTGTTGATCCATTCACTTCTTCTTATTCCAGCTTGACGGAAGGCTCCGATTTTACTTTTGCGGACGATAAAACGTCGCTCGTCAGCGAAGGCACCGCCTACAACCAGGGAGTAGAAATAACCCTGGAAAAATTCTACAGCAAAGGTTTTTATACCCTGTTTACGGGTTCATTTTTCGAAAGCAAATACGAAGGCAGTGACCAGATAGAGCGCAGCACTCCTTTTGACAATGGTTATGTCGTGAATTTATTGGCCGGCAAAGAATTTAAAATCGGAAAGAAAAAGAAAAACGCATTTGTCGTTGATACGAAACTGACGACTGCGGGCGGCAGATTTTACACGCCCATCGATTTGGAAGCTTCCCGTGCTGCCGGATTTGAAATATTGCAGGAGGAAGAAGCATTTACCTTGCAATACGATGATTATTTCCGATGGGATGTAAAACTGGGCATGAAGTTCAACAGCAGCAAACGGAAAATATTTCACCAATTTTTCTTTGATTTCCAAAACGTGACCAACCGTGCCAATGTATTTGCCCGCCAATATAACCGGCAGACAAACAATATTGACCAATTGGACCAGATCGGGTTTTTCCCAGACTTTCTTTACCGGGTGCAGTTTTAATTTAGTAACTCGGATTGTTAATCCGAGAAGTTAATATTGTTCTCGGATTAACAATCCGAGTTACTAAAAGAAATAAGATGTTTAAAAAAATAAGTTATGTTTACTCCACTTATTCTTTAGAAAAAACACTGTACAGTGCAAGTCGCAAATTATTTTTACGTTACATGATCAAACCGAATATAAAATACCTCGGATTCGATGACCGTTTGTTGTTGTTACTTGGCATCCCATTTTTGGCTTTAATTATTCCCCTTATCTTTTTTGGACTGGACATACCGTCCTACCTGAAAATTTTTCACCAGCAGTTTCCTGAATCGATTGTTTACTCTACACTCTATTGGCTGTTCAACCGCTATTTGATTATTGCTTTGCGGAAAAGATTCACAGAGTTTGCAGATACCCTGAAAAGATTTGCTATACAACTGGCCGTCATCGTCGTATTTTTTCCGATTATATCTTTTAGCACCAGTTGGTTGCTAAAAATTGTTTTCAAATTAATGGGTACATCAGACTTATTCCAACCCACATTTTTTCAAGGAATTGGTGCTACTTACGTTTTAACTTTTAGCATAACCATGCTTTATGACACTATTTATTTTTTCCACAAATACAAGGAAGCCATTTTGGAAAAAGAAAAAATCCACTCGGCACACATTCAGGGACAACTGGAAAATCTGCGCAATCAGATCAACCCGCATTTTTTATTCAACAGTTTAAACACCTTGATGAACCTCATCCCTACTGACCCAAACCGGGCAATGAATTATTTAGATAAATTATCAAAGTTTTACCGCTATGCAGTCAGTAATCAAGAGCAGCAATTGGTGCCCTTAAAAACAGAATTGGAAAATGTAAAATTGTACGCCGATTTACTAAAAGAACGTTTTCACGAAGGCATTGAAATCACGATTGAAAACAAGGCAGTAAATGGTACACAAATACTTCCGCTTTGCCTGCAATTATTGATCGAAAATGCTGTAAAACACAATATTGTCTCAAAAAAGAAACCACTGCACATTGAGGTAAAAAAAGAGGGAAATTATATTTTGGTAAAAAACAACATTCAGCAAAGAATCCATGAAGTAAAATCCACTGGCATGGGCCTTAAGAATATCCGGGAAAGAATTGCCTTTTTTACAAATGCACCGTTGCTGGTCAAAACGGATGAAAAATTATTTGAGGTGGCGGTGCCGTTGATTATGAGTTATTAGTTATTAAAATAAATTATGCACACTCAACAATAATGAATAAAGCACACGAATAATTCATAACGCATAAGCAGGTGGTCAAAAAAAATGACACTTTTTCTTTGCTTAAAAATGAGTCTTGAGGCGTGGAAATCAAATATTTGTAAAAAGAAAAGTGTCATTTTTAGCGCCCCTTATTTTTGTCCAAGGACTTGACTAATAACTAATAAAGCATCAATTATTTTAAAATGAAAATACTAATAATTGAAGATGAAATAAACGCTTTTCTTTATTTACAAACTATTATAAAGAAAGTAAAACCGGAAGTGGAAATTTTAGCACATTTGGAAAGCGTTGAGGATGCGGTAAACTGGTTGTCGCAAAACAAAAGTCCTGACCTTATTTTTTTGGACATTGAATTATCCGATGGCTTGAGTTTTGAAATTTTCGAGCATGTCAAAATTGAATCGCCGATTATTTTCACCACTGCCTATGACCAATATGCAGTTGAGGCATTTAAGTTAAACAGCATTGGCTATTTACTAAAACCCATACACACGGACGACCTTAAAAAAGCGCTCGAAAAATATGAACGGTTCCGGCCAAAAAACAATGAAGAGTTCAAGCAACAATTAAAAGCGGTTTTTGGAAAAATAAGCCCACCCAAAAAACAACGCTGCCTGGTAAAAAAAGGCAATCATTTTGAATTCATCAGCAGCTCCGATATCGCATTTGTCAATTCAGATGACGGCCTTACTTTTCTATTTACTTTTAACGGGCACCGGCACCTTTATGCCAATACAGTGGAAGGATTGATGAACAGCCTCGACCCACAGGTTTTTTTTCAAATTAACCGGGGGCAGATTGTCAATATCAATTCCATAAAAAAAATCCATCCTTATTTTAACCAACGCATGAAACTCGAGCTATCCGTTTCTGATAAGGACATCGAGTTTTTGGTGAGCCGCTCAAAATTGCCATTGTTTCGAGCATGGGTTGACAGTTGATATTTTAAAAAGTCGCAAGTTAAAAAATGGATATTTTTTCCTTGAAGTTGTTTGCAAAAGAGCATCACCTATTCGAACCAATCTTTTATCAATTAAAAGTGAGATTTTTAATTGTACAAGAATAAGTGTTTGGACAAAAAAAAGGGCGCTAAAAATGACACTTTTCTTATGGCAAATGTGTGATTTCCAAGCCTCAAGACTCATTTTCAAGCAAAGAAAAAGTGCCATTTTTTTTGACCACCTGCTTACCTCCCCCCAGCCACCTCTCCACGGTCGGAAAAAGAAGCGTTCATTGCTCCCCCTCTGGACGGGGCCGGGGAGAAGTTGACCACGATTGAGTTATGATCAATCAATTTTGTCCTCTATCAATATAATTGCAGAAAATAAAAAAGAATGTCTAATTTGCCCCGTGTTAAAGACATGACCATATGAAAGAAAAAAACATCACCAAACACCTTCGGTTACCATTTAAATTTGAGGAAAAGGCGCTTCTAAAGGATCTCGAAAAAGCACAACAAAATTCATGGGGCGCACACTACGTCACTTCGGGGTATGAAGGTGAATGGAAAATATTGGCCTTGCACGCGCCCCACGGTGACCCAACGAATATATTCGCCAACCACAGCGAAAACGAGTTGGGCATCAAAGAGACGCCAGTGATAAAGGACTGTCATTATTTCAAAAAAGTCATCGCCTCATTTCAGTGCGATTTCCAGGCTGTCCGGCTTATGAAATTGGGTGTGGGAGCTTATATAAAACCGCATACCGATCATAACCTAGGCTACGACGACGGCTGCTTTCGACTGCATATCCCGATCACTACCAACCAGGATGTAGAATTCCTCCTGGATGGCAAACGCCTCATTATGAACCCCGGCGAGTGTTGGTACACCAATGTCAACTATACCCATTCTGTCGCCAATAGAGGAAAGACCGAACGCGTGCACCTGGTCATTGACGGGTTGCGCAATGAGTGGTCCGATCAGGTATTCTTTTCAGCTGCGCCGAAGGAGAGTTTTTTTCCCGAAAAGGAAGACTTTTCTGCCGAAACCATGCGCCAGATAATTGAATCCCTGAAATTCATGGATTCGCCAAAAGCTAAAGAACTGATTGCCTCTTATGAAACAAAATTGGCCGAACTAAAAGATGGGTGATCAACTGACCTGAGAAAACAACCGTCATTGTTCAACGCGCAGAGGGCGCAAAGTTCGCAGAGATTTCGATCAAAAATTCTCTGCGAACTTTGCGCCCTCTGCGCGTCAAATACTCCAGTAATTGGCAGTGTAGCCGGATGAACCATCTTTTTTACAACTGCACCCGGTACCCCACGCTCAGCAAAAGACCATTGGAATAAATTGGCTGGCTGGGTATTTTATCTGCCGTGGCACCGGTGCCCACACCACCAATTTCAATGAAATAATTACCATTGGTACCCAGAAAAAATTCAAACCCAAACAACCCATACCCACCGAACTCAAAATCTTCCGTGGAAAAATCGGATGCGGGCAGCAGGCCGATCACTCCCCCTTCCCCATACAGCCGGATCACATCGCTAATTTGGGTTCGCCCGGACACCAGGCCAAAAGTGAAATTGGCATAGGGAGTCCAGGTTGTTTCGTCATTTTCGGGGTGTTGGTGAAACATGAGATTCCCTCTCAACCTGACTGCCACCTTATCGTAAAGAAAAGCAGGGCTGGTCACATTTGCACCAATGCCAAAATCGTTTTGAAATTCATTTAATTGGAAACCGAAGGAAAATCCGTTGGGCAGTTGACGGTCTTGGGCCTCTACGTGATACCCCAAAAAACCAACCAGAAAAAGTGTAGTAATAAATTCGCGCATGCTTTGATTTTTTTTAAAAGGAATATTTAAAAAAATTCCTCTTTAAGTTGAGTTAATAAATTGGGCAATACTTCATTCACACGCGCACTTAAGCAAAAAAAATAAAACGAAAGGTGGCACAAATTTTCAGAAACCCCTTTTAAGAAAATCTTAATTTTTGTACAAAGACTAATTCATTACAAATTTGATCATTTTTGTCGATCAATCATTTTTTCTTCTTTCCGAAAATAAATGCTTACTGGTTGTTTCCGCTTTTTTCATAAAAATACTGATCGGTATGTTTTAGGCCCACCTGTCAATCCATTTGGTTGGAATAAACTAATTTTTTATTTGGACACTATATTCGGCAAAATGGCTTTGATAGATATTTTTCCCATTCAGTTCAAGCATTACTGCGGCAACGGATTTTTACTTTTACCTAGCAAATAGAAAAGTTTTAGAAATAACCGTCCGCATTGAAATTAATTTTTCTCGACAAATACAAAATCGGTCTAATCGGTATGATGGTCTCATGCATTTGGCAAACCGCCTGCGCCCAACTGTCAGAGACCGACACGATGCGCTGGCAATATGTCGTGAGTGCAACCGGAACACTTTCGGCTGGCAACGTCGAGCGTTTCTTATTGATTACCAAGGGAGAACTGAAGCACCGGGCTGAACAATTCGGGATGATTACCAGCAATACCTACCGGGCCGGAACCATCAGAGGGAAAAAGACCGAAGACGACATCATTTCAAAAAATTATTTTTATCTCCACCCCGATCGGAGGATTTACCCTTACCAACTGACCTGGCTGGAACGGAACTGGCGCCGAAAAATCGACTTCCGGTACCAAGTCGGACTTGGAGCCAGCTTTGTGCCGTTGAAGCAGGTCGATCAATTGATCAAGGTTTCAATGACGGCCATCATGGAAGAGACCTGGTTTCGGAACAATAATTTTCAGCAGGAGCCGGTCACTGATGCTGCCCGTATCCGGAGTTGGCGGGGAAGGGTACGGCTGTTTGGCCGTCACGAACTGTTTGATGAAAGGGCCAGGCTGCACTACGAATGCTGGGTACAGCAAAGCCCTTTCAAACGCTACGATTACCGTTATTACTGCGAATCGACGCTCCGCATTCCGGTCATAAAAAAGTTCGCCTTTAATATATCCCTGAACTATCTCTACGAAAATATTGCATTGGAAGAAGTCCGGAAACACGACCTGTTTCTGACCTTCGGGGCCAGTTGGGGAATTTGATTTTCGTGCGTGAAGCTATTTATCTAAAAATCCGTCAGCAAAGCCGGGGAGAGTTGTTTCTGTTGTTTTTTCCGTTCGAGGTAACGCCGCAGCACTCCCCCTTTAATGCTGTTAATATCGTATTCCACCACAAAGGCATTTTCGTCGATATCGTCGACAACCCGGTGTATTTTTCGAATATCAATACGATTGACGACGGTATGAATAATATTAAAGTCACTTCTAACACCTTTGCTCCCAAATCCTTTTGCCCCCTGATAGATCGTCATTCCAGCTCCCAGGTCATGCAAAATACTTTTTTCAATCTGATCGCTGTGTTCTGAAACGATCATCACACCAATAAAGTCCTCAAACCCTTCCACTACAAAATCGGTCACTTTCGCAGTTACGATATAAGTCAAAATAGAATAAAGGGCGATCTCGGTAGAAACCACTACGGCCGTGATACCAAACAAGACTACATTAAAAAATAAAATCACCTTGCCGATGCCAATCCCGAATCGGTCATTGATGTAAATGCCCAATATTTCCGACCCATCCAGTACCGCTCCGTTGCGCACGGTAATACCGATGCCCAGCCCCATAAATATTCCTCCGAAAATGGAAATCAATAATTTGTCATCCGTGATGGTCTCGAACGATTCTAACTGGATGGAAAACGCCAACAGCAGAATACTGACAATGGATTTTAGCATAATCCTTTTTGACAGGGTAAAATATGCCATGATCAAAAATGGGATACTCATTGCGACCAACAGGACGGAAACATTTACTTCCGTCAAAATATTTAACAGCAATGCAATCCCCGTTACCCCGCCGTCCAAAAAACCATTGGGCAATAAAAATGCTTTCAGGCCGATGCTTGCGAGGAAAACGCCAAAAAGAATCTGTGCAAACTCAATAATCGTCGATGAATATTTCATGTATGCTATTTTTTACGGGGTGCAGGACAAAACTAATTCTTTGCATCCTTGATCTTCCCCCCGGCCCCCTCCAGAGGGGAAGAAAGCCAGGTAAACACCTCCCTCTTAGGAGAGGGAAAACAATGTGCGATTCTCCCCCTTTGGAGGTGGCCGGGGGGAGGTCCAACACGGTCAAATACAGATTGACCAAATTTGTCCCGTACGCCATATTCCCACCAAAACGGAAATGGTTGGTTTTGGTTTTTCACCATTTATTTCATACCAAAAACAAAGCCCTCCCTTAACAACCGCAGCACTTCGTCCGTCACCTCATCCTCGTTTTTTATGCGGATGTGGTGGGCGAATTTATTTCCCCACGTCGTCACTTTTTTCAGCACGGGACTTTCCAATGGTTCCGAACAATAAAATTTCAGATCCAATTCCTTGGTCATGGGCCTGAGGATGAGCCATGCTTTCCTGTTGGTGAACACAACTGCATTTTTTGAAGGCCCCAGCGAATTAGGTTCCCATTGCAGCACACTGGTCATTATTTTATCAAAAGCCAGCACGAGATGGTCAGGGCGGTTGAGAAACAGGTCATCGATGGTTTTATTGACGCAGTAGTGTGACTGATTGGTGGTTTTGAAAAGTCGTTCGCAATTTGGGCAGGTCCACATAACTGGATGAAATTGGTTGATAATTTCTCTACAGATCAGAGCATTCAAAATACTATCTACAAACATATTTCGAATTGTTCTGTTTCGCCTTCGATTTTAATTTAACAACTTTCTCTGTTTAAAATCTGCTTTGCCCCTTCTAAACGCTGCATGACAAAATAACCAAAAAAGCAAACAGAGATGCGCGGAAAAGACGTAAAATTCTACAAACATTTTTTCTTTTTAATTGATAAAATCAATTAAGTGTTTGGACAAAAGTAAAGAGCGCTAAAAATGACACTTTTATTTTGTCAAATGTTTAATTTCCAAATCTTAAAAACCTTTTTCAGGCAAAGGAAAAGTGTCATTTTTTTCGATCACCTGCTTACCGTATAATTAAGACTATATATGAAACGAAGTATCCTCTGGTTCCGAACGGATTTAAGACTGAGTGTCAGGCGGACATGTATGACAAAAATGGGGAATATCGGGAGCTATGGCTGGAAAGTGTCACACCCTGAAATTGTACCGCATTTGTTGTTGCAAGTTTAGTGAAACGTAACTTGCATCCCCTGCCCACAGGCAGTCTGTGGCTGCCTGGCAGAAGGGACAGAAATCATCTTTCCCACAATCATGTTTGGAATGCCTTGATTCCTGAATTTGTCAGTTGTAAACTGATAGTAGGCCCGTTTCAAGTTGCGCTCCGCTAAACATAAAACAACAAAAGAAATAAGGAAGCACTAAAAATGACATTTTTATTTGGGCAAATGTTTGATTTCCAAACCTCAAAACTCTTTTTCAGGAAAAGAAAAAGTGTCATTTTTTTGAACAGCCACTTAAGTAATTGAAATATTTCATTAAGAAATCTATTTGAATTTAATCATTGATTTTTTTTTAATACCCTGCCATTTTCGTCACCTCACCCCCGGCCTTCACTTCAAATTCAATTTCTTTTTTTATTCTTTTGATCGCTTTGGTGACACCGACCAATTCTGCTTTGTATTTTCCGGGCAATAAAATAAATTTTTTCGGGTTGGATGAACTGCTGGAATAGGTGCGGGCGGCCGCAACGGATTTTGTCTCGCCAATTTTTACAATGTTCACGGTAGCGTCCATTAATTCCCCATTTTTTTCGGCACCAATAAATGCGATGCCAGTTTCAATATTGACCCGCACGGTATCGGCCTGATTCGCATTTATGGAAAAGGTGCGGGTTTGTTTTATATCACCTTTGATCTTAAGCAATAAAACTTCTGCTTCATAGGTTCCTCCATTTAATTCGAAACTTTTGAGGCGGCCATAGGTCCGCCCCTGAACAATGTTTTTAGTTTCACCAGCTACTTTGATCCTGACTGTCGCATCCCAACCTTCACCATTATTTGTGACATCAAAGATGACAGTCCCTGCATCAAAAGAAAAATTAATTTCATTCATTTTCGTACTGTCCGCTGATACTTCAAACGGCTGTGTAATGGCTCCCATCCCCCGGCTTTCCGACCCCAGCACGGTCACCTCTACGTTGTATTTACCGGCGGGCAGGAAAAACGCTGCCGTGTCGGCATAGGTCCGGTGCTTTTGTTCCAACTGCTCTCCGGAAACCGCATCCGTAATTTTTACAAAACCATCAATGAGTGCCCCGTTTTTACTGGCTGTCAGGCGGCAATTAGCAGCTGGTGCATCGACTGTTTGCGCAGCGGTATTGTTCAAGACATCGGACAATTCTTCGGCATTGGCGGCATCCAGGTAATCGCCGCCACCGGCTTCTGCTGCACACTGTAGATTGGCTTTTTCTTCTGGTTTTAAATCAAAGCCTACGACGTGCATCTTGAATTCAATACCTTCCGCCTTCGCATCTTTTACCAGTTGACAAAGGTCGCCGTCGCAGGTTTCCACTCCGTCGGTCACGAGGATGACGGTGGCTTTTCCACCGTTCTGCCGCAGGTCGTCAATGACCAGTTTGGCAGAATAGGCCAGCGGGGTTTTTCCCAGCGGTTTCAGAGCCGCCATTTTATTATTGAATAAATTTTTGTCTTCCGAATCGGCGGCCACCAAATATTCCACATCCCGGCAATCCCCTTTTTGACGATGGCCATACGCCACCAGGCCAAGCGACTGCTCTTCCGGCATGTTGCCGACCAGCTCCTGCAACACATCTTTTGCGATCTGCATTTTCGTTGCCCCGTCGATCTGTCCCCACATGGAGCCACTTGCATCTACAATAAAAATGATGGGTGCCGGTTTCTCGGCCAATAGAACAGTTTGAAAAAAAAGGAAAAAAACAATGAGTGATTTGATTGATTTCATGGTAGGTTGGTTTTAATTGATGTAAAACAGAGTGTTTATCGTATGGAATAGAATATAAAGAAAAGCAATTTTATTTGATCTTTTTGAACTGGAGAAATTAAATTAAAGCCAAGACGGATACTTCTATTTTTGGTACTGTGCAAAATTACATTTTTATAAACTACAACGAGTACAACCTTCCCCTCCCCCCTCTTCGCAGGGAGGAAGGAGAAGTGCTTTAAGAATTAAAGTTTCATTGTTGAATTTTGTTACAAATACCACCACTTTTTCCTTTTCCCGCTGTTATGTTTGCAAAAAATAATTCATGGATTTTTACGGCAAACTTTTTCTCGGCTTTTATTGCTTGTGCAAGAAATTTATTTCAGAAAAGAATTTCCCACACCACTATGCCATTGCCGCCATGGCAGGCACGACTTCCTTTTTTTATTTTGCACTGACCTATCTAATTATGAAACGGGGCGCCTCCACCATGGAAACCGTCGGCGTATTTTTGGTCCTTTATGCCCTTCACCATTTCTTATTTATTAAAGATGACAAATATGTTGAGATGGAAAAAGCAACGCCCTGTTCGGACCAATGGGTCTATCGGAGTATTTTGTTTTTTGTGACGGGGCTTTCGTTGTTGATGTATGTGTCGAGTATATGAAAGGGGGGGGTGGGATATTGGGGTATTGGGAGATTGGGATATTGGGGTATTGGGGTTAAGTTGGAGAAAGAAATCCCGAGCCGTACGGGGCGGCTCAGGATCAGACCAAAGTAATTATTTATCTAAAATTCTTAAGCTGTAGCTAGTTTCAATTAACCCGCCAGTGCCCCTGCTTTCGGGCCGGCAGCTACGATCGGTGCATTTACTTTTTCTTCGAATTGTTTGAAATTTGCCTGGAACAATCCGATGAGTTTTTCTTTTTGCGCATCGTAAGCTTCTTTATCCTTCCAGGTATTTCTTGGTACCAGGATTTCGGATGGCACGCCTGGGCATGCAGTCGGAATTTCAAATCCAAATTCTTCATCTTTCACATAGTCTACATTATCAAAATCACCGTTATGGATACCGTCGATAATTGCCCGGGTATATTTTAATTTGATCCGTGATCCGGTGCCGTGGGCGCCTCCTGTCCAGCCAGTATTGACCAACCAGGCTTTCGCACCGAACTGCTTCATTTTTTCTGCCAGTAATTCCGCATATTTATTGGGGTGCCACATCATGAAAGCAGCACCAAAGTTGGCGGAGAAAGTTGCTTGTGGTTCCGTTACACCCATTTCTGTTCCGGCTACTTTTGCAGTATAACCGCTGATGAAGTGGTAACTCGCCTGTTCCGGTGTCAGACGGCTGATCGGAGGTAGCACACCAAATGCATCGCAAGTGAGGAAGATGATGTGGTTCGCATGTCCGGCCACACAAGGCATCTGGATATTATCGATAAAATTGATTGGGTAAGATGCACGGGTATTTTGCGTGATGCTCACATCACTGTAATCTACTTTTCGAGTCGTTTTGTCATAGACTACATTTTCGAGGACAGTACCAAAACGGATGGCATTGTAAATGTCCGGCTCTTTTTCGGCACTCAGATCGATGGCCTTGGCGTAGCAGCCGCCCTCGATATTGAACACGCCATCATCCGTCCAGCAATGCTCGTCGTCACCGATCAACTTGCGCTTTGGATCGGCGCTGAGCGTGGTCTTGCCCGTACCGCTGAGGCCAAAAAGAATGGACACATCTCCTTTGTCACCAACGTTGGCAGAGCAGTGCATTGGCAGTACGTTTTCCAGTGGCATCAGGTAATTCATGATGGAAAAAATTCCTTTTTTCATTTCCCCTGCGTACTGGGTACCGAGAATGACGATTTCTTTGTTTTCCAAGCTCACGTCGATGCTCGTTTTGGAAGTCATCTTGCTGGTGAACCGGTTGGCCGGGAAGCTACCGCCGTTGTAAATGACGTAGTCCGGTGTACCAAAGTTGGCCAGTTCTTCTGCCGTTGGCATAATGAGCATGTTCTGCATGAACAGCGAGTGGTAGGCACGCGTACAGATGATCCGAACTTTGAGGCGGTATTTTGGATCCCAGCCGGCGAAGGCATCTACCACGAAGAGCCGTTCGCGCGTGTTCAGGTAATCGATGGCCCGCTCCCGGTTGACCTGGAAGGTATGTTCATCCAGTTCGATGTTGATGTCACCCCAATCGATATTGTTTTCTGAATCAGGGTGGCGGACGACGCGTTTGTCTTTAGGGCTACGGCCTGTTTTTTCAGCAGAGTAAACCATCAACGCACCGACATCGGAGATAGCAGATCCTGATTCGGTACTAAGGGCAATTTCATAGAGTTCCGGTACACTGGTGTTCCGGAAAATATTGGTTACTTCAATTCCATTTTGCTTTAAGTTGAATGACATATCTTATTCTTTTTAGATGTGATGAGGAATAATTCTGATGCGAAATTATTGAGTAGGAGAAATTAGAACGGTGACAAAAATTAACTTGAAAATGATAATTATCAGTTCTTTATACCCTGGAACCAGCGAGGGTTCCCGCTTGGTTTTTACTTTCGTTTACATTCTTTTACATGTGCGGATTGGATGCACGCAGCGAAATGTTTTGTTTTGTTTAAATAATTTTGATGAAATAAGTGGCTGTTCAAAAAATGACACTTTTCCTTTGCCTGAAAAACAGCTTTAAGGTTTGGAAATCAAACATTTGCCCAAATATAAAGTGTCATTTTTAGCGTTCCTTATTTTTGTCCAAGCACTTATAAGATGACCAGCCAATTCAAATTCCAACATTTATACAGCGTTCTGATCCTGTTCATGATAGCCGCCTGTAACGGTAAAAAAGAGCCCGCAAATGAAGTCGTCAACCCGGCCCAAAAGCATTCCGTCCCGGTAAAAAATGCAGAAAAGGAATTTTCCCCTCTGTACCGTTCCTTTGATTATGGCCTCACCTGGCAGTCGTGCGGACAAGGACTGCCAACAGGCACTCAAATCTCATTCATGGAAATGCTGGGAAATGAAATGGTTTTGGCGACTGATAACGAAGGCGTGTTTATCAGTGAAAACAATAGATCTGCCTGGAGAAGCATCGGACCGGAACTGCCCAATAAAAAAATAAACGGGCTCCATATCGCCGACGGAAAAATTTACGTGACCGTCTTTGAAGCAGGTATTTATTATAGTTCCGACAAAGGCCAGACCTGGCTTTCCCTTAACTATGATTTATCCGATTTGCGACTGCAGACCATTTTAAAAACAACTGATCGACTGCTGGTAGGTGGTGATAGAGGCATCTACGCATTGAAGGATGGTGGTATCAATTGGAAAACCATTTATGAGGGGCCACAGGTATTGAGCTTCAACCAACAGGAAAAGCAGATCATCGCAGGCACCAGCCAGGGGGTTTTAAGGTCGGCCGATGCAGGCGCCAACTGGAAATGGGCCCACCAAAAAGGCGCTATCCATTACACCGCTTTGCGGGGTGATAAAATCTTTGCCATGTACGTTTTCAACGAGTTGGCCGTATCCAATGACTGGGGTTTGAGTTGGCAGGAAGCGAGCTACGGGCCGAAAGAGCGTTCCTACGTTTACGAGGTCATCAAAGTGGGCGACTATTTTATCATGAGCAACAATTATGGCGTACACCGCTCCTCCGATGGATTACACTGGAACCTGATCTACCCCAATGAGCAAATGATATTTTTCGATTTTTTGGTCCTGGAAAATGTGGTGTACGGTGGCATGCGCGGCTGGGACGAATTTCGTGGTCGGGATGAATGATGTACAGCCGAACTCTGGTTCAGCAGCTCACAGATTGTAATTTTGATTGAAAAAACTTCAACCCTGCATCCCAAAACCATTTCTCTTTCCCCCTGTTCCTACTGCCAGTTGCTCAATCAATTTTTTCCCTAAAATGAAAAAGTCCGTTATCAAAATCATTTCCACACTCTTCCCCGGTTTCATGGTCAAAAAGGCGTACGAACAATTGTCGAACCCACAGGTCAGAAAACTGAGGGAGCATGAAATCAGAGTACTGGACCAGGCACATAAAGAAACCGTCATTTTTAAAGGATTTAAAATACAAACCTATTTCTGGAAAGGAGGTGATAAAAAAGTTTTGCTCGTTCATGGCTGGGAAGGGCAGGCCGGGAATTTCTCCGATTTGATCGAAAAATTATTGAAGAACAATTATACCGTATACGCCTTCGACGGCCCTTCGCACGGGTTCAGCAGCAAGGGCAAAACAAGCCTTTTTGAATTTACCGAATTGGTGGGCGTCATGATTGAAAAACATGACATCTCGAATATTGTCAGCCATTCTTTTGGTGGAGTCGCGACCACTTTCGCTTTGTATAAAAACCCCCAATTCGATATTAAGAAATACGCACTGCTGACCACGCCCGATAAATTTCTGGAAAGAATTGAAGACGTTTCGCAGCAAGTGGGCATCACTCAGAAAGTAAAAGAAAAATTAATCAGTAAACTCGAAGCAGAAACCGGCGTCCAGCCCGCCAAATTAAATGTCAGCGATTTTGTAAAAACCATCAAGGTGGAAAATGCCCTGATCATCCACGACAAAAATGACAAAATCGTTCCCATCCAACGTTCCAAAAATGTACAGCGCAACTGGCGCAACTGTAAATTCATAGAAATTGAAGGCACCGGGCATTTCCGCATTCTCAGGACGGATTTTGTGATTGACGAAGTTGTTGCATTTTTGAATTAATCAGCGCCAACAACAGTCGGAAATTACCCGCCGCCCCAAGCGCCATATAACATGTCTCCTACGAACTGGCTCATGGCGAACGAGTGGTTTAAAAAGGATCAATTTATTCAACCACATACCAAAACCATTAGATTTCATTCAAGTTTATACAAACATAAATTTCGTAACCGTTTCCCTCACTATCTTATTTAAATGTCATGCCTTCATTAAAACTCAGCGTTATCACACTCATTTTCTTTTCGTGGTTCAGCCCAACCAGACGGAGACGGACTATAATTCAAATAAATTGATAAAAAACTCTCTGCGAGCTTAGCGTCCTCTGCGTGAAAAAAATTAATCACGCAGAGGACGCTAAGCTCGCAGAGGTACAGGTTTTTCAAGGTTCCTGGTCATTTATACTGAAACCTTTTGCGTCCTGCTTTTTTGTCTTTTTTGAAATTGCTTGGGGGTTTGCCCATAATGTTCCCGGAACAATTTGATGAAATAAGAGGTACTCTTAAAACCCACTTCCTGGCAGATCGAACGGATTGACAGCCCACTTTCATTCTGCATCAACTGAACGGCCTGTCGCAGCCGTTCCTGGTTGATAAAAACGTTAGGGGTCATGTTGAATTTTGTCTTGAAATACCGATAGAAAGAAGCCTTGCTCATAAAAGACTGCTGCGCCAAAAAATCGATAGAAATATCTTCCGCCAAGTTTTCCTGGATATATTTAGTGATTTGTTCAAGATTGGGTCCGGGGGAACGGCCGGTGGCTGAAGTTTGCCTTTTTTCCCGTTCTTTCATGAGCATGGCGGCCACTTCCTTCAGGCCGATTTTAATGACGGGGTGTGTCCCATGGTCGGGCAGGTCACTCAGCACCTTGACCAATTTTTCAGTCATTCCGTCCTCCATTCCCGTTTCAAATGCTCCGTTCGCCCGTAATTCCGCAAATATCTTTTCTACTTTTTCTGCCGACCAGGCTTGCGTAGGCATCAGCTCCAGTGCTTCCTCACGGCCAACGTAAAGGATACCTTCCACTTTTCCGTTGAGGTAAAACGGTTCGTAAATGGATAAATACCAATTGTTGAGGACAAAGGCACTCCCCCGGTAAGTTTCTCCTTTCAGTACGGTCGAGATCACCTTCGAATCAAGCGGGATAAAGGTACCTACCCCCCGCCGTCCTTTTAGGTTTCGGATGTTCGTGGAGATGCGGATAAACCCTTCCGGGATGCGCTGAAAAATGGTCGCCTGGCAGTTTGTCTGGCGTTCTATCTCATCCACCAGTTGCTGGTCGTAATGTACCGGCGTTTGGCCCCAGTACCAGCAAGGCAGCCGCAGGTGTTGGGTATCCCGGTTTACCTGTTCGACGGCCTTCATTTGGATAAAAGAGTCATTCGATTCGGTGATCTCTCCCTGCGTCTGGAAGAGTGAACGGGCGATCTGCATAGAATGCTCCAACTGCCCCATCGCCTGTTGCCGTTTGTGGTTTAAATAAGCTACAATGGCATCGGTTTCATTCTTGGCCGATTGTTCTGTGCCGTGCATTTGCAGGCGCCATTCAATGCGCTGAAATTCCTTTTTCAGCTCCTGGCGCTGATGCTGGTCAATGCCCAGCTGGCCGGGCCGGCCGTCCACCAGTTGGCAGATGTCTGTCAGGCTGGATTGATAGCGCAGAAGTCGCTCCTGGCCTTCTGCCGGAGTCAGATATCCCACCTTGACCATTTCATCTACGGCCTGCTTGTATTGGTGGACTGATTCATCCAGCCCTTGGAGCATTTGCATCATTCTATTTTTAAGCAGATGCGGCATAATTAGCTATTTTATGATCATTTGTAATCTGTGTTTTGTCGGCAACGTATTTCTATGACACTTCTCGGGGAGAATGGTTCTGGTTGAGATAAAACCTTCCCGACAAAAAATGCCGCAATTGGATCAGGGGAGACAACATGATTGCGAATAATGAAGCATTTTTTGGCCAGGCCGGAAGGTATTTTTGTTTCAGTAAACTTTCTAACCAAATTAAATGGGTAAAGATTCTGACCAAAAAGAAATGGAGTACGACATTGTGGTCGTTACCGAAACCCCCGGCGCCCAACCGCCCGAAAAATTTACCGGGCTCCAGTTGGGAGAACGGAAAAAGCAAGCTGCTGGCTTACCCGCCGTTACCAATGCCATGCGGCATGTTGCCAGGTATATGGCCCCGACCGACGCTGTCCGCACCATGTTCAAATTGAACCAAAAGGGTGGTTTTGACTGTCCCGGCTGTGCCTGGCCCGACCCCGACGACGACCGTTCTGCTCTGGGCGAGTATTGCGAAAATGGCATCAAAGCCATTGCCGAAGAAGCACAGAAAAAAAGTATCGGCGCCGATTTTTTCCAGAAACACACGGTGGCCGAAATGCGGACGTGGAGCGATTTTGAACTGGGCAAAAAAGGGCGGCTCGCCGAACCAATGGTACTGAGGGCCGGTGCCAGCAAATATGAACCCATCAGCTGGAAAGATGCTTTTGAAATGATCGGCCGGCACCTTAACAACCTGGATGCTCCGGACGAAGCCGTCTTTTATACTTCCGGACGAACCAGCAACGAAGCGGCATTTCTCTACCAGCTTTTCGTACGTGAATTCGGGACAAACAACCTCCCCGACTGTTCCAACATGTGCCACGAATCGAGTGGAAAGGGTTTGTCTGCTACTTTGGGGATCGGAAAAGGTTCGGTCAAATTAGCCGATTTTTACGAGGCTGAAGTCGTTCTGGTAATGGGCCAAAACCCCGGTACAAACCACCCCCGGATGCTAAGTGCCTTGGAAAAATGCAAGGAAAACGGTGGTAAAATCATCACCATCAACCCATTGCCCGAAGCCGGTCTTTTACATTTTATACACCCACAAAATCCACGGAAAATGATGACGGGCGGCACCCCGCTCACCGACTTGTTTTTACAGCTGAAAGTTGGCAGCGACATGGCTTTGCTAAAGGCCATCATGCTGCTGTTGTGGGAGGAAGAAAAGCGTAACCCGGGCACCGTTTTGGACCACATCTTTCTTTATAACCAAACAGATGGCTACTGGGAGTTTATCGAGGACCTTGAAAAACACAACTTCAGTGAGTTAGTCGCCATGACCGGCCTTTCTGAATCGGAAGTTCACGCTGCGGCGGATCTGCTGATGCACAAAAAGAAAATCATCGTTTGCTGGGCAATGGGCCTGACGCAGCACAAGTTTGGGGTGCAGAACATCCAGGAAGTGGTCAACTTGCTGCTGATCAAGGGCAGTATTGGTAAGCCTGGCGCCGGCACTTGCCCGGTGCGTGGTCACAGCAACGTACAAGGCGACCGCACGATGGGCATTTGGGAAGAACCTCCACCAGCCTTCCTCGATAGCCTGCGAGACCATTTTGGCTTCGAGCCGCCCCGGCAGCATGGATATGCAGTGGTGGACGCCATTAAAGCCATGTATGAGTCAAAAGCAAAAGTATTCTTTGCCATGGGCGGTAATTTCCTTTCCGCCACCCCCGATACAGAGTATACAGCCAAAGCGCTTCAGCGTTGCAATTTGACCGTCCATGTGTCCACCAAGCTAAACCGGAGCCATCTTATCCATGGAAGAGCAGCGCTCATCCTGCCTTGTTTGGGCCGCACCGAAATTGATATTCAGGCCGCCGGCAAACAATTTGTCACAGTCGAAAATTCTATGGGCGTCGTCCATTCATCACAGGGTGTGCTTCGACCAGCTTCCCCTCATTTATTGAGCGAGCCGGCCATCGTGGCTGGAGTGGCCAATGCTACTTTAAGTTATCGGTCAAAAGTGAACTGGTATCGAATGATAGCGGATTACGATCTCATTCGGGATGCCATTGAAGCGACCATTCCCGGTTTCGGTGATTTTAATCGACGGGTAAGGGAGCCCGGTGGGTTTTATTTGCCGAACGGCGCCCGTGAACGCAAGTTCAATACGCCTTCCGGAAAAGCCCAACTGACCATTAATGAGGTTCCTGACCTAAGCATCGCAGCAGGACACTATATTATGATGACCATCCGCAGCCACGACCAGTACAATACAACCATCTATGGACTGGACGACCGTTACCGGGGCGTTTACAATGAGCGACGCGTGGTACTGATGAACGAGGAAGACATGAAAGATGCCGGATTAAAAATGCAGGATGTAGTGCATCTCGTAAGTCACTACCGGGGTGAACGAAGGGAAGCCCGTTCGTTCATCGTAGTACCCTTTGATCTGCCGCGCACCTGTGTGGCTACCTATTTCCCGGAAACCAATGTACTGGTCCCCATTGACTCAATTGCTAAAGAAAGCAAAACCCCTACCTCAAAATGGGTGGAAATTTCGATTGAAAAAGAGATGTAAACTTCATGATAATCCAGGTTAGAAAAAGAGGGATTACTACGGGAGCAAGAGGAGTCTTATACTCCTCTTCAGCTCCCTTCTTTTTTAGAGATCTGTTTTTATCATCTATTGCTTCCTTACCAGCCCTATTCAACTCAAGGGTAAAAAGAGACAGTTCAAGTGATAAATACTCACTTATGTGTCGCACCTATGTTTAATTCAAAATCAATTTTTGCTTCCCATTCAACCAATTCCCTTTTCAATGCGTTTTCCCACCGCCGGTCTGCCGACCACCCATTTTTTCTAATTCAAAAATAAAATCCAATATGTCTAAAAAGATTTTTCAGGCTTATGATCTCAATGGAACCCAACTAAAAAACCGTATTGTCATCGCCCCCATGACCCGCAGCCGAGCCATCGGCAATATCCCCAACGAACTGATGGCCACCTACTATTCCCAACGTGCCGGAGCAGGCCTCATCATCACCGAAGGCACTTCCCCTTCACCTAACGGAATTGGTTATCCGCGCATTCCCGGTGCTTACAGTGATGAACAGGCGGCCGGCTGGAAACTCGTCACTGATGCGGTGCATGATAAAGGCGGTAAAATCTTTCTGCAACTCATGCACACAGGTCGGGTATCCCATCCACTCAATATGCCCGAAGGAACCAAAGTCTTAGCCCCTTCCCCCATTGCACTGGCCAACGAAAAAATGTACACCGACCAGGAAGGGCCAAAGGATTATCCCATACCGGCTGAAATGACTACGGAAGACATCAAGGAGGCAGTTCAAGAATATGTACATGCAGCAAAAAAAGCCATCGAAGCAGGCTTTGACGGTGTGGAATTGCACGGTGCCAACGGTTACCTCATCGAACAGTTCCTTTCTCCCGCCACCAACCAGCGCAATGATGAATACGGTGGCAGTATTGAGAACCGCAACCGCTTTGCCCTGGAAGTAGCTGAAGCAGTCACTGCCGCCATCGGCAAAAACAGAACGGGCATGCGGATTTCACCTTATGGCGTTTTCAATGGCATTTCCATTCATGAAGAACTGGATGCCCAGTATGGCCAATTGAGCAAAAAACTGAGTGATCTGGGCCTCGTTTACCTGCACCTGGTCGATCATTCTGCCATGGGCGCTCCGGAGGTTCCGGCTACGATTAAACAGATTTTGCGCAACAACTTTGCACAGACTTTTATCCTCAGCGGTGGTTATAACGATGAAAGTGCGGAAGCGGACCTGCAAGCAGAGAAAGGCGACCTCGTAGCCATTGGCCGGCCTTGGATTTCCAACCCGGATTTGATGGAACGGTTTAAAGCAGGCGCCGATTTGGCTCAGCCGAACCATGATTTGTTTTATACCCCAGGGCCTGAAGGATACACGGACTATCCCGTGATGGAAGCAGCACAGGCTGAATAAACCGGTATTGAATTACCGTACTGATATTACATGAGTCATCGCACGCAAAGTACGATGACTCATCTTTTTTTGTTAAAACTCAATTCCTCATTCGAAACCCTCTGTTACGAGAACACTCGATTGTAAGCAGCTCGATAATCTACCCCGAACTCGCTTCGGGCCCCCACAATTTGAACCCAACTTTTATTTCCACCTCCACTTACCTCAACGGCTACTCGCTAAAAACTTCCCTACCTGCCGAACACCATTCATCTCAACCGAGTAAACCATAGGGGCCAACTCAATATTTAGATGAGCAATGGAAAACGGGAGATAATGCACCCCCGGATGAACATATTGGTCAGCAATTGTCTTGACCCGTTTTCCGGAAATGGTCAGCAATTCGATTTTCGCTTTACCTGCTTTCGGATTTTCCAAAATGACCTGAAATTCCCCTGCACCAAGTGTTGCCAAACGGTGAGCAAAACCCGCCTGGGTCAAACCTGCAACCGATTGGGTACTGGTCGTGCTACAGGAAATGCCGATGTCTGTCAGGCGGTCATATTGCCCGCCCAAAATATCATCGACAGCCGTAGCCTCAAGACATAACCATTCTTGTAAAATGGTGGCATAAACAGAGCGAAAATCAGTGCCGAACTTCAGGTTGCCATCGCTGTTCAGATCCGTCAAATCGGGATCCATGCCGTGAAAACCAGCGCCCTCCAGGGCAGGCCCAAAAAGCATGATGGGCAAAGCTGTCCCGTGGTCGGTACCGGCAAAACCGTTTTCTTCCACCCGGCGACCAAACTCGGAATAGGTCATGCTCAACACATCGGAATCCGCATCGCCGGCCGCCAGGTCTTCATAAAATGCCCGGACAGCTGAGCTTAAATTTTCGA
The DNA here is from genome assembly GCA_039819485.1 of Bacteroidota bacterium. Taxonomy (GTDB): domain Bacteria; phylum Bacteroidota; class Bacteroidia; order Chitinophagales; family Saprospiraceae; genus UBA6168. The sequence continues at coordinate 36,788 of JBCBRY010000045.1, forward strand.
GTAAGCCCAAATGGTCACCGCCTCCGTTTTGGGAAACATGTGTGTCAAAACCATCCAGGGTGACGAGGTAAAACTGGGTTTCCAAACCACCTTTGATCAAGCGGGCGACCAGCTTCAGCTGATCCCCCAAACTTGCTGGATAAGTAGCCTCGGTGACTGAATTGTTATAAGCATCGGAAATGGAAACACTGTAAATAGAAGCTGCATTTGCAATAGTGCGCAGAAAGAGTACCTGCTCGCCGTAATAGCAGTTATCGGGAGCATCCGTATTATTGAACAGTACCCCGGTTTCCGCCAGGTCATTCAATTGCTCCGCAGAAGCAAAATTTGCTGAAATGTCAATTTTATCCGCATCATTGAACAGGATGCTCGTCGGCCCTCCGATTTTTATGGCCGGCGGAAAGTCGCATGGATTTTCAATATAATCAGGGTATTGACCAGTAAAATACCGGGCCAGCCAGCCGTCCCCGTTTTCACTGGGGTTGCTGTTGCCGCTGGCCATGATATCCGCCCCGGTAAAATGGGACAAATTGTGGTCGGGATATCCGACACTGTTGATGACCCGCATCTGATCAGACTGCCACAGCGGGAGTAAATCGCTCATGGCCGTAGGCATGGAAAAATCGTTGTTCAGGTTGATCAGGTCCGACGTTTCGTGGCCCAGCGTCGGGCGGAGGTTTTTGTACAGATCATATTCATAAACAGGCACAAAAGTATTCAGTCCGTCATTGCCACCTTTCAAGCGAATGAGTACCAGTTTTTTACCGGATTCACCATTAAAAGCATTCGCTAAAGTGGCACTGAACATACTCGTAATGGGGAGCGTCTGCAAAGTAAAGGTACTGGCTCCGGCCAGGCCAATGGTTTTTAGAAAGCTTCTCCTGTCCCATGCGGAGTGGTCGGCAGCGTGGGCCTTTTTGTCGGACAGGTCAATTCCTTTTCTGGTTGATTTATTTTCGCACATGGTTGATTTATTTTAATTGATACTCGGGCATCCGGTTAATGAATTTAAGCAGACCGTTCAATTGAAAGGGCATGGCCCAGTAATTGACCGTCCAGGTTCCGTCCTCAAAATAATTTTCTGGAATTTCCCCTTTAAAGTTGACCAGGGCAGCATCGTAGTCCTGTTCGAACTGCAGCCCTTTCGGTAAAAAATAGTGTATGAGGTCACGACATACAATCTCGACATCAAATTCCTCATCGGTGATTTTGGTGACCAACTCAGCAAGGTAGCCAAAGTTGAAGATCGTGATCAGCCCCAGTTGACTTTCCACATAATTCCAGCGGTACCCGATGCTGGTCGTATTGATCCAGGCCCGGTTGCCGGGCCAGCCAGCCACATCCACGGGATTGAAAATGGGCTGTCCATTATTGATGAGGTCACCGTAAATGCCCAGGACACTCAGCCCGCTGACCTCCACATTCATTTCATTTAAAAAAATCAAGGTATGCTCCAAATGACCTGGAATAATCGTCGACATATTAAATGTGTCGAAAAAATGCGCACTCTTGAAAAGCGCAGACAGCAGCGGTGCAATTTCCCAATCATTGTCTTGAAAAACGGCAGCCAGCTCCTGAACGACCAATTCATCAACTACTGGATTAACAAAGTGCCGGTATAACTTGGTGGCGATAAACTCCGCAATCTGAGGTGCCCGCTGCTCAAACAAAATTTCGACCACTTCTTCATAGCCCCAATTTCCGGTTTGGCCAAAAATAGTTTTCATCCCGCCATCATGTGTTGCCGGGTCAAAAAGGATCGGCCCCCATTGCTCCGGTACATTGGTAAATCCACTCAGGGCACGGGCCGTTTCGACAATATCGTTTTGGGTATAGCCATTGTCCACGCCAAGGGTGAACAGTTCATAGACCTCCCGGGCATAGTTTTCATTCGGACTGGTTGCCACATTTTCTACTCCGTTGAGGAAAACCAGCATGGCCGGCGTCAGGCCAATCTCCCGGACAAATTCCTTGAAATTGCCCAGCGCATGAGTTTGCAGTAATTTATGGTATTGGTACAAGTACGACGAGGACAAGTAGACATCAAACCGCGTCACGAAGTGATTGTGCCAGAACAGGGCCATGCGACCGCGCAGTCCGTTGTTTTGCAGTTCCCTGATCCAGTCACGTGCCCAGCCATCCTTTTCGAGGGTCGATTCTAAAACGGCCAAGCCGTAATCAGCAAAAACTTTGTCGGCAAAGTCGGGAACCGGACTCAGCGGCAGGTCAACTGCCTCCTGCACCAATTGGTCGACTACGTCGGCCGGGGACTGGCTCAGTGCAGCAAGTACAGTGTCGATATCGGTTCCGAAACCGATTCTCCGAAATAGGTGAATAGCCCGCGATTGGTTCCACGGCATAGCCATGTCGGGCACATAAGGACTAAGGTCAGTAGTGGCACAATTCATAAGCGCATAAAGATTCTTTGATTGAAAGAATTAGAAATTTTGTGAAGTAGTTTTTAGTTTAAATGGGCATATCGAATCCTTCCATGAGTACTGATAAAATGTTCAAAATCCATTGAAGGTGGTACATTGGAATTTCCACCTGTTTGGGTAAAGGCCAGGAGGTGATCGGTGCATGTTTATTTACTGTGAATAATACGACTATCGTTAAGCATACCCTACCTCCTAACAACCAAAATCAAAATTTTTTGCTGAAAAAATCCAAGGAATTTTGTTTTTCAAAAACAAACTTTTTAATCTTGCGTTAACCATTTGGTTAAACCATTCGTTTAGATGCCAGAAACAACGGAACAGCTCATATTAGAAAAAGCCAAAGAGGTCTTCATGCAGAAAGGTTTTGCCGGTGCAAGGATGCAGGAAATAGCCGATGCCGCTGGTATCAACAAAGCCATGCTACACTATTATTTCCGCAATAAAGAGAAGCTTTTTAAAGTCATCATTGAGGAGGTAGTACAAACGTTGGCCCCAAAATTAGGAGCAGCCTTACACGGTGACGACCCCGTGACAGAAAAACTGGAAAAAGTGATTCGCCTTTACATTGCCATGATCAAAGAGAATCCTTACATGCCAATGTTCCTGATGCATGAACTATCGCAAAACCGGGCCGAATTTATTTCCGTGATGAAAAGAAGAGTCGCTGGTTTCCCTGATTTTCCTGCCTTTTTTATGCAAGTGATTCAGGAACAGCAAGCAGGAAAAATCAAACCGATCAACCCTATTCACCTTATGATGAACATTATGGGGATGGTGGTTTTTCCTTTTATTGCCAAACCGGTCGTCGTTAATTTACTTGACCTGCCCGGTGCGCAATTTGACGCTATGATGCAAGACCGGGCCGATATTGTCGTTGGTTTCATGAAAAATGCTTTGCGGGTGGAAAAAAGAGAGTAACTGGTAGAAAATAGAGTGGCGTCCATCACATGTGTCAACGTCCCTCTAAGTGCTGCCAAATTTTTTTGCCCCATTATTAACCAAAAAGTTAATCCAAAAAATTAAACCTTATGGATAAACGAAATATCAAATACTCAAGACATCATTTTTTCCTGTTACTTGGGATGTTCTGCCTGACGAGCGTTTGGTCACAGCCGGCCATAAGTCTTTCATTGACAGAGGCTTACAAAATGGCAAGAGACCAATACCCACTGTTGGGCAACCATCCCCTTTTGCAAAAGGCCAATGAGCTACAGTTGGAAAACATTGACCGTTCGAAGCTGCCGTCCGTACATTGGAAAGCCGACGCCACTCTCCAATCGGAAGTAGTTGCTTTTCCAGATGGAGAAATGGCTCCCATCAACATTGACCTGCCGCTTTATAACCTCAAAACGTATGCAGAGGCCCAATATCAGATTTATGATGGCGGATCAATAGAAACCCAAAAGGCAGTGGCGCGCCAACAGCTTGCTGCCGACCAACAATCACTCGAAGTAGATGCCTACCAAGTACACGAGCAGGTCAACCGGTACTTTTTTGGCGTGCTCCTTTTGCGGGAGCAGGTTGGTCTGCTCAACGTGACTCTGAAAGATTTGGAAGAGAAAAAAAGCAACCTGGAAGCAGGTGTTCGCCATGGTGCCGTTTTACCGAGCGAAGTTGATAAAATGGAGGTGCGCCAGCTGGAAATAATGGCTGAGCGGGAGCAGGTACAGCAAGACATCCGAAGTTATCTTTCAGTGCTGGAAGAACTGACCGGCGCTGCTATTGATGAAAACGCCAATCTTACTTTGCCCAACCTGGACACCCTGCGGTTTGACCGTCCCCTCAACCGGCCCGAACAGGAATTATTTAAACGTAGAAAACAAGCGTTGCTGGCCAACGAGCAGTTGATCGACGTTCATTACAGGCCCCGTCTCCATGCTTTTCTCAACGCTGGTTTTGGTTACCCCAATCCACTGAATTTTTTTGATAACTCCGTGGCCCCTTATGCCATAGGTGGCCTTTCCTTCAACTGGAATTTCGTTGACTGGGGAAAAAAAGACCGGGACCGGCAACTGTTAAGCATGCAAGCGCAAATCATTGACAACCAACAATTAACATTTGAACACCAAATGAATTTGACCAAAGAAAAATACCGGAAAGATGTCGTCAAACTGGAAAACCGCATTACCCGTGACCAGGAAATCGCCGATCTGCAAAGCCAGATCCTACTGCAGCTTTCTTCTCAACTGGAAAATGGTGTGATCACAGTTACAGACTACCTGACACAGGTCAACGCTGAACTGAGCGCCAGGCAGCAACTTGAATTGCACCGGGTGCAATTGCAACAAGTAAAGATTGATTATCTGACGCAGCGCGGAGCATTGTAATACAAACCAGTAGAAAGAACACCCCTAAATGATTAAACCATTTTCAGGACTAAATCTGTCAAATAAAAAAATCATTTTTATAATGAGTCAACTAAGAATAACCGCTTTACTATTGCTGATTTTCAACTTTTGCAGTTGTGAAAAAACAGAAAACAGGGCCGATGCATATGGTAATTTTGAGGCCATTGAAACGGTGGTCAGTGCTGAATCAAGCGGCCGGTTAATCATGCTTAAAATTGAAGAGGGCCAACGACTAAATGCCAATGAATGGATTGCGCTCGTGGACACGACCCAACTTCACTTGCAGAAACTCCAGTTACTTGCCACCATCGAAACATTACCCCAAAAGTTGAGAGAGGCCGAGCCTGATGTAGCCGTTTTGGAAAAACAAAAAAGAAACCTCCTGCGCGAACGGGACCGGGTCCAAAAACTACTGGATGACAAAGCAGCTACACCCAAACAATTGGACGACCTGAATGGTGAAATTAAGGTGGTGGAGCAACGCATCAATGCAGCCCAACGCACCGTGCAAGTGGCCAACCGCAGTATTCTCGCAGAACAAGCCCCCCTGGCCGCACAGATCAAGACCATCGAAAATCAGCTACGCAATTGTTATATCCACAACCCCATCAGCGGAACAGTCATGACCAAGCTCGCCGAACCATCAGAAATCGTTGGTTTCGGTACCCCGCTTTATAAAATCGCCAACCTCGATCACCTGACCCTTCGGGCATATGCAAGCGCCATCCAAATCCAGGATACCAAGATTGGCCAAGAGGTAACCGTACGCATCGATACAGGCGGTGATACCTATCGGGAATTACCGGGCAAAATTACCTGGATTGCCAGTGAATCAGAGTTTACACCCAAAACCATCCAAACGAAAGAAGAACGGGTCAACCTGGTGTATGCACTTAAAGTGAAAGTGGAGAATGACGGCAGGTTAAAAGTTGGGATGCCGGGCGAGGTAGTTTTTCGATAAAACAAACACAGTCAATTTTCTAATCAAATCGAAGTCCATCTGGCTTCTGATAAAATGTAAACATCATGAAAAATAATCTGCTTGAAGAAATCACTCTTTCCTTGATGGTTCCCTTTGTTTTAATGGCTTTTTTCAGAATCACTTCCACTGAAAACACCGTCCACCAACCCGCTCACACTACCTATCGGGCTAAAGCTGTACTTGGTGCCGGCTCCGTTTGGCAAATAACCGAAGATTATGAAATCCGGTTTTCAACCAGAGGGGCAGAAGGATCATTGCGTAATTTGCGCGGGAACATCCAATTCAACGAGCCCCACCTGAACGAGGCGAAATTTGATGTCGCCGTGGAAGTCGCCACCATAAGTACGGGCAACAAAAAAAAGGATGAACATGCTCGCGGCAAGAAATGGCTGGACGCAGCCAGCTTTCCTGAAATCAAATTTATATCCTCCGCTTTCGAGAAACAGGAGGAAGCATTTCTCGTCACCGGGACACTCGAAATCAGGGGCATCCGCAAGGAAGTTACTTTTCCCTTCCAATTTAGCAGAGACGAAAACAAAGGTCTCTTCGAAGGTCGTCTGACCATCAATCGGGAGGACTTTAAGATCGACGGACCAATGATGGCCTTCATGGTTGGGAATAAAGTAGAAATCGAACTCAAGGTCCCCGTCATCCAGTAATCACCTGCAACCTACCTTTTGTAATGAAACCAGCAATTGAAATACAGAATATCAGTCGTCATTACGGCCAATTGACAGCACTCAAAGACATCTCTTTTCAGGTAAAGAAAGGAGAACTATTTGGCCTCATTGGGCCGGACGGCGCGGGTAAAAGTACTTTGTTCAAAATACTCACAACCCTATTGCTGCCCTCGGCGGGAAGTGCTGCGGTGGCAGGGCTTGACGTGGTTAGGGAGTTCCGGAAAATACGCCGAAAGGTAGGTTACATGCCCGGCCGGTTTTCTCTTTATCAAGACTTGAGTGTAGAAGAAAACCTACAGTTTTTTGCGACCATCTTTGGCACAACCATCGAACAGAACTACCACATGATCAAAGATATCTACGATCAGCTGAAGCCATTTAAAAAGCGGCGGGCAGGCAAGTTGTCCGGAGGTATGAAACAAAAACTGGCCCTCTGCTGCGCCCTCATTCACGAGCCGGAAGTACTCTTTCTGGATGAACCGACGACGGGGGTAGATGCCGTCAGCCGCCAGGAGTTCTGGGATATGCTAAAACGGTTGAAAGTCCACGGTATCAGTATACTGGTCAGCACACCTTATATGGATGAAGCCTCGCTCTGCGAACGAATTGCCCTCATCCAGTCAGGTAAAATTCTTGGAATAGATACACCGAAAGGCATCATGGAAAGTTACCAAAAACCGCTCTATGCTGTCCGTTCCAATAATTTCTACCAATTGCTAAAAGACCTAAGGGCCATGGACCTGACCGAACGCGTGGAGCCCTTCGGTGAGTTCCTGCATTTAACCACCAAATCACCCGTAGCAGTACACGTCATCGAAGCCATGATGGAATACGAAGGCCATCAGGGAATCAAGGTTCAGCCAATCGGGGCAACCATCGAAGATGTTTTTTTGGATTTAATGTGAGGTGGAAGGCAGAGAAGTGAGGGATATCCTTCTACGCCCCAATCCCATAATATTGAAATACCAGCTACCATGATCTCAGCCACTAACCTGACCAAAAAATTCGGCACCTTCACAGCGGTGGATGCCATCTCCTTTGAAGTAAAAAAGGGAGAAATCTTTGGCTTTTTAGGTGCCAACGGAGCAGGTAAAACCACCGCCATCCGTATGCTCAATGGTCTGAGCCGGCCATCAGGAGGGCAGGCGACTGTTGCCGGTTTCGACGTTTACAATCAGGCAGAAAAAATCAAAGAAAACATTGGTTACATGAGCCAAAAGTTCAGTTTGTACGAAGACCTCTCAGTGCGACAAAACATTCGTTTTTACGGCGGTATCTATGGGTTGTCCCGCCAACAAATCAAAGCCAAAACAAATTCGATCCTCAGCGAACTGGCATTAGAAACACTGGCAGACCAGGTAGTGGGAGCGCTGCCACTGGGCTGGAAGCAGCGATTGGCATTTGCCGTCGCCAATGTCCATGATCCGGCCATTGTTTTCCTCGACGAACCCACTGGCGGTGTCGACCCTGCTACGCGCCGGCAGTTTTGGGAAATGATCTACGCGGCAGCGGCAGAAGGTCGAACCATTTTCGTGACGACTCACTACATGGACGAAGCAGAATACTGTGACCGGATTTCCATCATGGTGGCAGGAAGGATCGAGGCCATCGGAACTCCGGGAAAATTAAAAGAACAATTTGCGGCCGCCAGCATGGACGAGGTGTTTGTCCAGCTTGCACGGCCGGATTAATGTAAATAAAGGTTGTTTCTTGTTTTACACAACGACTGCCGCGTGAAAATATCAACTAACCTGTACCACAAAATTTTCAATCAACTTCAACCAAAAAAATAGTAACCATGAAAAAGCATTTTGTCTTATTACTACTGCTCAGTTGCGGAGGCTGGACGGCCGCCCAAGACCTCACAGTCCACCTCAAGGATATCAAATCACCCGGAGAGGGACGGCTTGTTTTTATGCTCTACGATAGCGCAGATGGCTTTCCCAGAGAACACGACAAAGCACTGCACAAAGTATTGATTACGGATTTTTCCAGCTCGGCCAGCCACACTTTTGAAAATATCCCCGTCGGGAAATACGCCGTGGTTGTCATGCAGGACAAAAATGAAAATAAAGAGTTGGATAAAAATTTTATGGGCATGCCCAAAGAGCCGGTCGGTGTATCGAATATGGAAGGGTTTGGCAGGCCCACTTTTGAGAAGTCGGCATTTAACCTGACGGCTGCCGGAAAAACCATTGAACTTCGGTTTATGAATGAATAAGCGGTGAATGGTGAGCAGGTGAGCAGAAATAAGGAGCGCTAAAAATGACACTTTTATTTTGGAAAATGCTTAGTCCCTTTTTGTGCTGATTGATCAACTTAGGGTCAAATGTTCGCTAAGTTGGCGCCGCAGTCGGCCGCCCGGCGCTGCGGAGCAGCGACTCGGGCGACTGCCATACTTACAGGGCTGTCCCCATGTTGATCAATCAGTACACCTATTGCTTAAAACTCTTTTTCAGGCAAAGGAAAAGTGTCCTTTTTAGTGCCCCTCTTCATACAAATGAATGGGCAACTTAAGTGGCATTCAACATTAAAATCAACCTTGAGATTAGTCATGGTGAAATCATTTTTTGCATTTGTTCGGAAGGAGTTCTATCACATTTTGCGGGATACGCGAACGCTGGTCATCTTATTGTTTATTCCGGTGGCGCTGGTCATGCTGTTTGGATATGCCGTAAGCACTGAATTCAATAATGCTTCCATTGCCCTGTTTGATCAGGCGCAAGATGAATTGAGTCAGGAATTCCAGCAGCATCTCGAAGCTTCCGGCCACTTCCAGGTTGTCCGGGAACTGCGCAGCTACGATGAGTTAGAGGTGTATTTTAAAAAAGGAACCATTAAAATGGCTATCGTTTTGCCCCATGATTTTGCATCTGCCTTTTACGATGAAAAACGGACACAGATACAGCTCATCACTGACGGCACCGAGCCCAACTATGCTACCACCCTGAACAACTATGCTTCGCAAATGATCCAGCGTTTTCAACAAATAAAAGGAAATGCCAGTACCCTGCCCTATCATATCAACATTGAAACCCGCATGGTATACAACCCAAAACTTAGCAGTGCCTACAACTTTGTCCCGGGTGTTATTGCACTCATCCTCCTGCTCATTTCTGCAATGATGACTTCACTGACCATCGCCAAGGAAAAGGAAATGGGGAATATGGATTTGCTGATGGTTTCCCCTTTACCACCGTTGCTCATCATTTTGGGGAAAGTGGTACCATACATCGTTTTTTCATTCATAGATGCCATCATGGTACTGGTACTGGGCTATTATGTCTTCGATGTGCCGATCAAGGGTAGCCTGCTTCTTTTACTGGGGCTTTGCCTGCTCTATTTATTGGTGTCACTGGCACTCGGACTGCTTATTTCTACCAAATCCGAAACGCAACAAGCTGCCATGATGGTTTCCTTGTTTAGTCTGATGATGCCCACCATGCTGCTTTCGGGATTTATTTTTCCCATCGACAGTATGCCCCAAGTACTACAGTACATTTCGGCCATCGTGCCGGCTACTTATTTCATCGAGGTGATCAAAGGTGTGATGCTGAAAGGCAACGGCATCGAATTCATCTGGTATCCTACGATGGTACTCGGCCTCATGCTCATAGTTCTGTTGGGGTCGGCGTGGGCAAATTTCAAAATCAGGAAAGCGTGATACATTGGTTTTATTGGAGATTGGGAGATTATCAACTATCACATTTTCAGATTAATACAAATAGGCAATTTTTAAATTTAGAACAACCTCTATCATTACTCCATGCGCAAATTATTCTTCATCATCCATAAAGAGTTTATTCAGATTTTCCGCAATAAAGCCATCTTGCCGATGATGACCATTGCACCGATTATTCAGCTGATAGTATTGAGTTTTGCGGCCAGCAATGAAGTCAAAAATGTCAGTCTGGCCATCGTGGACCAAGACCGCTCTCACTACTCTCGCTGGCTGATTGGCAAGATTCAGGCTTCCGACCGTTTTACCGTTGTGGATGCACCGATATCGACGAAGCAGGGTGATGTGCATTTACAGAGTGGTGAAGCAGACATTATACTGACTATTCCGCCTCATTTCGAGAGGGAGTTTTTAAAGGCAAAAAAGGCAGATTTGCAAATGCTTGTTAATGCCATCAATGGTCAGCAGGCCACTGTGGGTGCAGGGTATTTAACCCAGGTCATTCAATCCTTCAATCAGGAAATCAGCCTTGCAGCCAACCCCCGGCTAACGACCCTGCACGACGGGCCATCTGCCCGTATCGATATCACTCACTCCAATTGGTACAATCCAGAACTTAACTATCAGTTTTTCATGGTACCCGGCATCCTCGGCGAACTGGTCACGATCCTCGTTATGCTCCTCACCGCCATGAACGTGGTGCGCGAACGAGAGATCGGCACCATAGAACAGATCAACGTGACGCCTATTCGAAAATGGCAGTTCATTCTGGGGAAGATGCTGCCGTTCCTCGTGATTGGGCTTTTTTTGCTCATTGTTGGACTGACCGCCGGAAAACTAATTTTCGACGTGCCCATTGTGGGCAGCCTATGGGTTGTATTTGCCTTTTGCCTGCTCAACATTTCTGCCGTTCTTGGCCTTGGTCTCTTTATTTCAAATATAGTGGATACCCAGCAACAGGCCATGTTTGTCGCTTTCTTCTTCGTGATTATCTTTATTTTAATGAGTGGTCTTTTCACACCTATTGAGAGTATGCCGAAATGGGCGCAGTATCTGACCATCCCAAACCCCATCGCTCATTTTGTGAACGTCATGCGGCAGGTACTATTAAAGGGAAGTGGCTTTGCCGACGTGCAGTATAACTTTTGGGTGACCGCAGGACTGGCCGTGGTATTCAATGCAGTGGCAGTATGGTCATACCAGAAGCAGGAATAAATCAATAGATCCGCGATGTCTGTGGTGGTGGAGGGCCCATCAAACTGGCCCGGTGCAACGCCGATCGCCCTTGTTTGTTAAACAACTGCACACTCATCGAACCGGCCACGACAAGTTTTCTTTTTTCATTAAAAATATCATCCACACCGATGACAACCTGTAGTGGCCACTTTTTAAAAGGCAAAACAGAAAAGCCGGAAAACATATTGAAGCCGTTCCACTCCACAACAAAATTGCCCTCCGGCAGCACTTGAAGTGCCGCGCTGCCGAATACGTTCCAAGGAGCTTCATCTGCAATGGAATAGTCCTCATCGGCGCGGAAGCGGCCATTGCCGATCCCTACGGTCAGGTAAAATTGGCTGAAAGCATTGGTCCGCTGGTTGAGCTGAAAGCCTTTGGTAGTCACGAAGTAATAACTGGCCAGCTCGTTGGGTGGCTCGAGGTTCCACCCGGTCAGATTATAGCCGCCGGCCCCCAGCCAAACGTCGTTGCCCAGCAAACGGCTGAAGTGGAGATCGAAGGTACTCTCCCCAAAATTGCCAGGGGCACCCAGTGCATCCGACAGACCGTAAATGTTCATCCGGACTTCCAGGCCAAACCATTTTTCCGGGTTTCCCAATCCCATAGCGAGGCTGGCGTTGCCGTCCGGATCAAAGAAATGCCTGGTGATGCGAGTTCTTGATTGCAGGATCATGCCACCGCCAATGATGCCCAAATAGCCTTTCCGATAAGGGTCCGGAACGCCGAGGGAAATGGCAGGCACCCTGAAAATACGGTCTTTAGGCAGGAGGGAATCCGATGGGTTTTCTGATGTTGTATGGATTGAATCGTTTGAGACGAGCTGTGCGCTTTGGGCATTTGCACAAAATGGAACAAATGCAACAAGCAATACAATGATTAGCTGGCAAACCTTCATGGCGATTATATTTTGTTCATGAAAAGAGGACCCTTCATCCTGGGAGATGGTCCAAAGCATTTTACTTATATTTGAGTAAAAGGGTTTCCCCGAACGGGGAATTAAAAAGGTGTGTCTATTATAATTTTACTTGCGGACGGCTAATGTAGGGATGAATTATCGCATTTAAATCATTTGGCCACCTATTTTATACAAAAAATACCTGTGTCATAATTTCTCAATCCCATCAACCTCAGGTCAAAAATGAAACTGGTCAAGCTTTTTTTATATAATTTGATGGTATTCATTCTGCTGGTGCTGATCTCTGATCTGGCGCTGACCAAGCTTAATCTCATCCCATTAAACTTTCCCAAAAAGAACAACAACCCCAACCCTGTATGTGGGTTCAACAACCAGGTGCTGACTATTGAAGATGAAAAAATAGATTCGATCAACAAATTACAGGTAGCTTTTATTGGTGATTCTCACCACACTTATATGGAGAGCTACAAAAAGCAGCACCAGTCCCATTATTTGAACACCTTCCTGGATTCGAACAGCCTGTATTCAACCATCATTTCCCTGGGTACTCCGAGGTACTCGCCGGTGCAGGAAATGCTGGCCCACGAATATTTGATCGATGCCCATTACGAAGTAGATGCAATTGTATTCCTTTGCTACGCAGGTAACGATTTTGCGGAATTGATCAGGAACGATGACCGCCCAAGCATCAATTTCAGCAATGGGACGCCGGTCCTTCGCCCTCCGAATTGGCTCATGCTGCGACCGGACAGCCTAAATACACGGTGGCCCAAAGATTCAAGAGTCTTGTACGGATTGAATGGTTTTTCCAAAAACAACCTCTTACTGAAAACCATTGCCGCCGCCAATGCTCTTGATGCTCTGAACCCCTCCCTCAAACAACGGCTCAAATATTTACTGGATTTACCAAAAATGAGCGACACCAGGTTTGGTTACCGTGGAGCTGCTGCCTCCCAGTTCTTAAACCAATATTATATTTATTTAAATTTCAAAGAGACATTTATCCAACAGGTTTCTAATCGAATGACCTACTTTTTTTCGGAGGCATCCAAAAGGTTTCCACATGCCCGGTTATACCTTTTCCTTCTACCAACTGCCCCGTCCATGGGAGCAATGAGTGCTAAAAACGAAAAGGTTTTCCTCGAAATCCTAAAAAATATGGAGATCAATGAGCCCGATTTTTATGATTTTGAAAATGAGATGTTTGAGCTGCTTCAAGACGCAGCAGCGAAAGCAAAAGACAGTCGCTTCAATTTATACCATCTTGGCCCAGTTCTGAAAAATGAAATCACCCTAGCGGAAACCCCTGCGGAATACTACGATGAACCGACGCTCCACATTGATGCCAAAGCAAGGAAAGTCGTTGGAGAATATATAGCCAGCATTATTTTGAAGGATTTTCCAGTCAGCAATGAAAACAAAAGGGACTGATTTTTTCATGCTTCGGATAAAGAACATGGGTCATGCAAATTAGGGGCAAACAGATTTTTATGCACAACTTCCAAGTAAAGAAAATAAAAATCCCGAATTTCTGACAAATCAAAAATTCGGGACTACCCGTGATTCTTATCAAGAAACCTGGTCTTACTTCTTCGTCTGTAAAACTTCCGAAACCGGGGAGGCAGGTGGCAAGCTCAGGTACTGTAAAAACTCATTCTTCTTTGCTTCTTTCATGAATGCACCGCCGTAGTAAGCTGTGATCGTACTGCTGTTTACGTCTTGTACGCCCCGTGAAGAAACACAGAGGTGGTGTGCATCGATGACGATGGCCACGTCGTCCGTTCCGAGAATGTTACTGAGTTCCTGTGCTATCTGCATGGTCAGCCGTTCCTGTACTTGTGGGCGCTTTGCAAAATACTGGACAATGCGGTTCAGTTTGGACAGGCCGATTACGCTGCCGTTTGAGATGTAGGCTACATGCGCCTTACCGATGATCGGTACGAAGTGGTGCTCACAGTTGGAGTAGAAAGTGATGTCTTTCTCCACCAACATTTCATAGTAATTATATTTATTATCGAACATCGCCACTTTGGGCTTGTTTTCCGGATTCAGGCCGCTGAAAATTTCCTTGATATACATTTTGGCAACTCGCTTGGGCGTACCGCGCAGGCTATCGTCCGTCAGGTCAAGCCCCATGGTCAACATGATTTCGCGAAAATGCTCCTCGATTTTAGCCATTTTCTCTTCGTCAGAAAGGTCAAAGGCATCCGGACGAAGAGGCGTTTCGAGAGAGGTCATGATGTGATCGTCGCCAATGTCGTCATCAGTTAACATCAAGGTTTTATCAAAATTATTTTTTCCGTTAAGCATGGTAAAAGATGATTTTATCAAGTTTGAAAAGTTACGCTCTAATAACCCGCCTAAATCATTTTTGTTTAAGTTTTTTTACCAAAAGATAAAACAAAATCAAATCAGGACTTTGCGATAAAAGAACTCCTAAACAAAAGAATTCCATAATGCTTGGTTCCTGCTTCTAAGGTCCGTCTTTCATTGTGAGCAACTGATATTATCGTTCTTAACCTTAAATAATCGAGCCTTATCTTTACAGGTGGTCTAATATAAAAAGTGAAGGGACTATCCGGGGAGGTAATGTCAAATTACCTCCCTGGTTTCGGTTATGAGCATTGTCTGTTTATTCCAGCCTACCCGCGGCCCATTGCACACCGATTTCGGCTTTTCTCAGTTCGGATTGTAACTTGGCCAATTTCAGTTCTGCTTCGATGAGTTTATTTTCCCGGGAGTTGATCAGGAAGAGAGAGCTTTCCCCAATCTGGAATTTTATGTTTTCCGCGCGGAGCAAACGTTCGTAATTATCCCGCATCTGGGTGGCAAGGCCAATTTGTTGTTGCAGGTTTTTCAGGTTATTTTGGTAGGCCGAGATTTTGTTTCGCAGTTCCTGTCGTTTTTGGGTCATGCCCAGTCCTGCTTCCGTAAGTTTAAGGTCGGTCAGGCGCAGGTCACCTCTTTCTTTCCGGAAGAAAAGTGGAAAGCTGACCGAAGCGCCCAGCTTATAGTTTTCTCTCAAAAGGTCTGTCACAGCACCATTGTCTTCGTTTGGGCGGAGGTCAAGGCCGTCGCCTAGAAGATTGTATTCTACGTCAACACGAGGCTTGAGCATTTCCGCTTTGAGCCGCCGTTCCACTTCCAGGCCTTTTATTTTGAAATCGTATTCTACCAGTTCCGGGTGATTGGCGGCCAGCTCATCAGGTGGAGCACCAAGCAGGTTAACTTCCTGAACAGCAGCTTCGAGCCCCACTGGTTGCTGTGTCGTGTCGACGGGCATTGGATTTTCATTTCCCCATAAAAAATTACGGAGCTCCAGGGTTGCATTCCTCATGAGTACACGGGCGTCGTTGCGTTGGAGTGTCCGGTCTTGCACCTGAATGTAAGCCTCTAAAGTATCAATGGCAGGTTCATCTCCCTGGATGTAGGATAGCTTGACCGCTTCATACCTGATGGTTGCTACTTCGACAGCTCTTTCGTACACGCGGAAATAGGCATTGGCCAGTGCCCATTCCCAATAAATTTTAGCGGCGTTGAACAGGAGGTTATTCATCACCAGTCGTTGCTCGTTGGCATTGGCTTTCCTGAGAAAACGACCCTGAAAAAGGTCGGCACGGCGTTGGTCAATGACCAGGCCCTGTAAGAGTGGTACTTTCAAGCCGACGATGGCCTGCCCGTTTGCTGGCAGGTTGTTTTCCGGATTAAGAAAAATCCCACTGGTCCAGTTGTAGGCTAACTTTCCTTCAATTCCGTACCAGGTAGGCAGCTTCATGCCCCCTTCTCCAATATTAAAATAGTTTTTACCATCGAATGATTTGCGTTCCCAGTCACCGTATAATTTTGGATCGAAACCACCTTTGGCTTTAAGCATGTATGCGTTGGCCTGCTCGCTGAGCAGCAAGGCCTGCCGGGACATGGGGTGGTTCATACGGACCAGTTCCAGGTATTCTTCCAGGGCAAACGCCTGTCCCTGCGCTTTTGCATTCGGGCTAAACAGGGAAATGAAAAAAAGCGTACCAACGATTATTGTCGCCCAGACACTGCGACCGAGGGCCTGAAACCTGGCCCCGAAATACTTTTCCGGAAAATGAAACCTGATTACCTGAAACGACTGAACAAGCATCGGCGAGCCTGGCTCTTCATTCAGGTTATTTTGAATCGCATTCATGGCTTATTATCGTTAGAGTTTTTTCCCTTTAGCAGGGTCAACGTTCACTTTTTCCTGTTTGTAAAAATCTGGAGGGAAGCCATTCAACTGGCGCCATAGCTCGTACCACAGCATAACGTCATTGAGCAGCGCAACGGCTTGGGCACCGCCGCCAGGGCGCAAGGCATCCGGCCATTTTTTTAGGGACTCGTCCGGGCCGACCAGTACCCGGAAGTTTCCATCCGCTCCGATATTGTTATCGATGGCAACTACTTTGCCCTCGAAAGTTCCGAATGACAGGTTGGGCCAACCGGAAAAAACGAATGCCGGCCAACCATCAAAAATAAAGTTGACTGTATTGCCCATGGAAATCAGTGGCAGATCAATGGGTTTGACAAATATCTCGACCGCCAATTCCGCAGGATAAGGCATAATGCTCACGATCGGCTCACCTTCCTTGACGGTTTCCCCAACACCGGTCACAATGGCCTGGGTGATATAACAGTCCTGTGGAGCAACGATGTAGTAAAATCCACTGCGCTGACGATAATTTTCCTGCTCGACCTGGAGCTTTTGCAATTTACTTTCGGCATCGAACTGGCTGCTCAAGGCAGTAAATTTATCAGACTGCGCCTTGGATATTTTGTTGGCGTACTCATTGCTGATGTTGATCAATCCCAACCGGGCGTTGGCCAGTTCATTGCGGGAAGCAGCCAGTTTGTTTTCGATCTCCACTTTTTTAGCATTGGTTTCCTGCACTTTGAGGTTTTTGTTTTCAACATCTGTAAGCGAACGGAGCCCTTCTTTCCGCAGGTTGACCGTACGTTGATACTGTTTATGGGCAATGTCCAAGTCGATGATGGCCCTTTCCAATGCGATGCTATCAGCATTTACTTTAAAGCGTTTTTGATCGACCTTGTTACGGAGTTGTTCCGTCTTGAACTTCTGCTCCTGCCGCATGGCATCGATTTGGTTTTCGAGGGCCGATACTTTGCTGCCGTAGCTGTTGATGCCACCGATCGTAGCTTCGACCTGCTGGCCAACCCGCTGCACCAGATTGGGATCAAAATATTCTGTTTTGATCTCTGAAATATAAACGATGGTATCACCTCTATTGACCAGTTGGCCTTCTTTGACGAACCATTTCTCGACCCTGCCTGCAATGGTGGCATGAATGGTCTGTGGCCGTTGCTCAGGGCGCAGGGTGGTCACTTTCCCTCTGGTCTGAATATTCTGAGTCCACGGGAGGAAAAGAGCAATCAGGAATATTAGCAGAGCCCCCGTTAACCAACGCTTGAAACTGGTGTTGGCCTTCGGCAGATCTGTCTCCTGGAAGGATTTATACTTCTTGGTATCAACCCTGCCTATGATGGAATTTTCTGAAATGTTTAACATGACTTTGAGCTAGTGTTGAACGTTGATGAAACAGAATCCGGTAGTTATTGGTACCAGCTTCCTACATGGTTTTATTTTGAAACACTAAAAATGTTTGTATGCTTTTTAGTTGTAAAAAGGCAGTCCCTTTTTAAGAACTCAAAAGGACTGGTGAATTTTTAAACACATAGTTAAAATGAATACATTGTTTGATATCATTAAAACTTCCGTCTTCCACTATTTCTCCATCTTTCATCACCACTACCCGATCACATTTTGAGGCCAGCATCGGATCGTTTGAAACGACAACCAGAGTCCATGGACTATCGTTGCCAGTAAGGGCGTCAGCAAGCTGAACCTGTTCGTCGTACAGCAGGTGCTTGAAAGGCTCCTCGATAGCCAACAACTGTGGCCGGCTGGCAAAGCTGCGGGCCAGGATGAGTTTTGCGACAATACTTCTGGAAAGGTTTTTACCTCCCGGGAGCAGTTCTGTATCATATCCGTTAGGGAGTTTATCAACGAAGTCTTTTAGTCCAACTTGTTCCACTGCCCGGATGACATCATCGAGGCCTACCTCCTGGTGGCCAAGGCTGATATTTTCAAGAACTGTTCCCTGAAAAATATCTTCCTGCAAAGGCATGTGGTCACCAATATGGGCCCGAAGACTGACCGCATCAATGTTGTTGATTGGTATTTTATTGAAGGTAAGTGAACCCTCAAACTCGGTAAACAGTCCGGTTATGATCTGCATGAGCGTTGATTTGCCTGCTCTGTTGTACCCTGCAATGCAGAGTTTTTCATTGGGGGCCACTCTTAAATTAAGGTTTCTCAGAGTGGGCGTTTTTGAATCTGGAAACTGGAACCCAACTTCCTTCATCTCCAATTCAATTCCCCTTCCGGTATCCAGTTCTTCAAAGCAAATTCCGCTTTCATCGTCGATGGGCAGATCATGCAGCACGCCCAGTTTTTCCAGTCCGGTCAGCACATCGTAGATAGTTTCCATGGTTAGTATCAGTTTTTCAACGGAAGCCAAAATGAGGAGGATGATGATTTCTGCTGCGACGAATTGACCGATGTTGATACTATTATTGATCACCAAAAAACTACCGAGAATCAATAGGCCCGCCGTAATGATGGTCTGGAACATTACGATGGAATAGTACTGCGTAATGAGTACCCGGAAGTGTTTTTTTCTGGCGTCCAGATAGCCCGATACCAGTTTATCTGTGCGTTTCATGGGGAGTTCACTTCTTCCGGCGAGTTTGAAAGTCCCCATTGTTCGGGCCAACTCTTCCAGCCAGTAAGCCACCTTATACTTGTACTTTGATTCAATCAAACTGGTTCGCAGACCGGTTGGACCGGTAAACCGGAAAATGATGCCCACGAAAAACAGCAGGATCAAGCCAAATGCAATGAACAACGGGTGATAAAACGAAAGCAGCAAGAGCCCAAAAAAGATCTGCAACAGGCCGGTCGAAAAATCGAGCAGGATTTTGGGCAAGCCTTTCTGCAATGTTAGCGTATCGAAAAAACGGTTGGCCAGCTCCGGGGCAAATTGTGTGTGGACCGCCTCGAATTTAATCCTCGGAAAACGAAAGGCAATGTCAAATGCCGAGCGGGCAAAAATCTGGCGCTGAATGGTTTCCGTAACCGTAATCTGCATCACCTTGAGCACGCCATTCAGGAACGTGCCCGCCGTAACAATGGCAATCAAAAGGATCAGGGAACTGCTGATATCCCCCCCAATGATCAGCCCGATAATTGCCTGAACACCGAGCGGGAGCGTAAGCGAGATCAGACCAGCAAAAATGGCATATACAAAAATGTAACTGATCTCTTTCCGGTCTAACTCAAGTAATTTGAAAAATCGCTGAAGTGAAGTCATGATTTAGCAGTGAAAGGATTTTGTTGGTTGAAAGTTGATGGAGACGAAGCGGGAAGCTGAAACTCCGCACTGTTAAGGATATCTTCCCGACTGACCCCATGCGGCTTGGGCCTGCCATTCTCATCGACTAAAACAAAAACTATTTTATCAATAGTAATGATGGTTTTCCGAGAAAACATTTGTCTGACTTCACAGCCAAAGGTGATCGATGTGCGACCGATCTCATTGAACTGGAGTCCTATCTCTATGACGTCTCCCTGTTTGGCAGAAGCGACAAAATTAATCTCCGACATATACTTAGTAACGACTCTTTTGCTTCTTAGTTTAGACATGGCGTAAATACCAGCTTCCTCGTCGATCCAGCGTAAAAGGCTGCCGCCAAACAAGGTATCATTAGCATTTAAATCTTCAGGTCGAATCAATTTACGGGTGAAAAATCGCATAATTTTCTTATTGAAAATGGCCGTTATTTTTTCAAGTTACAATTAATTTCCACTGGGTTAACAAAAAAGCGATCACTGGTAATCAGAAGGTTGATCAGTCTTGGAAGTTGTTTGAAAACTCCACGCCGGCCGCAAATCCTAACATTTTCGACTCAACTGGAATTTTCAAACAACTTCTTTAATAAAAAGTGCTGGTCGTAAGACCAGCAACTTAAAAAATTGTTTCGACTGAAAATGTTTTTTTTGGCTTTTGGTTGGGGGGCTTGGTCTGGAGGGCAAAACCAAAAACCAAAAGCCAAAACATATTTCATTTGAAAAAGTGCTGGCTCAGCGGCCAGCACGTTCAAATGAAGAAGAAAAAATTACTACTCTCACTAATCATTCTTTAGCCGGTAACTCGTGTTGACTTTAGGTACAGCCGTTGTGGTAGTGCTGCTTGTTCCCTTCGTTTCGGTCATTTCAGGGTTAGCCAACAACGGTGTAGAGTCGCCGTCTGTGATGATAATTTTGGCATTGGGAGAACTTGCCAGCTCAGTGAATGCTTCAATGGCCTTAAAACGTAGCACATCGTCATTCAAACCGGCAGATATGATTTGCTGTGCATCTCTGACCCCCTCTGCCTGAATACGTTTGCGCTCTGCCTCCTGGCGCTCCTCTTGCAGCACAAACTCCATTCTGAGTGCATTTTGTTCGGCTTCCAGCTTCTGCTCGATTGCGCGGGCCAGGCTGTTGGGAAGGCGGATACTCTTCATTAATACCGCTTCGATCACGATACCGTTGTTGTCCATGAGTTTCATCATCTGTGCACGGATGGCGTCTTCGATCGAAGCTCTTTCCCCGGTGTGCATGTCTTTTGCATAAAAACGGGAACTAACATCGGCAACAGCTGAGCGGAATACCGGGAGGATGATGTTGCGCTCATAGTCACGGCCAATTTCTATCAAAATATCAGGGGTTTTACTGGCCTTCACAGCATAAAGAATTGAAACGGAAGCTCCGATGTTCAAACCTTCCTTGGAAGGAATGGTCAGATCAACTTCCAGGTTCTGTGTTTGTGTAGAGACCTTGACAATCGTTGAAGTAAATGGATTATAAACTTTAACTCCACTCTCGTAAGGGCGATCATTGTACTTACCAAACTTACGTTTCACCCCAACTTCTCCCTGGCGTACCGTTACACAACTGGTAAATGCAAAAAGGAAAATCATCGACAATGGAAATAAAACAAGTCTATTCTTCATACTTAGATAGTTTTTATGGCATAGCAATGGAAACCCTCGCAAAAGGCATTCGAGGGATAGATGATCTTTTATTTGGTTAGAAAGCGGCTCTTCAGCCAGTCTCACAAAGGCTTCCTATACTATCCGGGATGATGGAGATTTTTGGTTTTTGGTTCTTGGTTTCTGGTTTTTGGTTTTTGGTTTTTGGTTTTTGGTTCTTGGTCGAGAGAAACCAAAAACCAAAAACCAAAAACCAGAAACCAAGAACCCTCTTAGTTCGCCCGTATGGTCGTTCCGTTTTTAGAAACGGCCTCCGGACGGGCTACGGATTCTATTTTCGTCATTTTAAAGACGAAGTGCTCGAGCATTTCGACCACTTTATCGGTCAGGTTTTCCCCGGTTTCCCGGAGGTCAGTCAATCTGGGCAAGTGCTGCGCAAAGTAGATGTTGTTGTTTGCAGTTTCGAGAATCATGCTGGCAAAGGCTTTTGGGTATTTGAAGTGGGGGTTAATCTCAGACACAATATCAGCCAGCACTTTACAAAGAGCTTTGTAGGCCAGGAAATATCCTTCTTTGTTTTCTTCGTCCACACTTTTGGAATGATAGGCTTTGATCCCTTCTCTTACCACGATGGTATGCAGCACATCCTCATCGATGTAGGGTGTTTCCATATTGCGGCGTGAAGAATCAGCGATAATCCGCAAGGCAATCTTCATTTTCCTGATTGGATCGAGCACGTTCATGGTCTGCATTTCAATGCGGAACTTGACCCATTCCCAATACCAGTTGATCAGGTAAATAAACAGGTGGTGTTTGTTTTCGAAATAACGGTAAATAGATGCTTCGGTGGATTTAATGCGCTGGGCGAGCTTCTTAAAATTAAACTCATCGATGCCCATTTCATCAATCAGCAAAACACTGTGCTGAATGATTTTCCTACCGAGTTCTGTTTGTGCGGGGTCGCGCAGGCACAGGTTTGAGTTGATAACAAGGTTAACGGACATTCTACTCATGATCAATGATTTATGAATTGTGAAAAACAGTTATGCTGCCAGTTCTGCCAGTTGATTGGTGCCGTACAAGTAGGTCAATTTTCTGGTCAGTTGTTTACGGGCAATATGTATACGGCTCTTAATGGTACCCAGGGGGGCTTCCATCTCATCAGCTATTTCCTGGTACTTAAATCCTTCATACTTCATGAGAAACGGCTTCTTTAGATCAGGATGCAAAAGATCGATCTCGTTTGTCAGCTCTTTCATCATAATGGATGAATCTCCAAGGTTGTAAGCGGGCAAGCTGTTGGATTCGAGCAGATAGTCATGTTCCTCTCCCCCATTCGCCATTTGTCTTCTCTTTTTCTCCCGCATGCTGTTGATAAACAAGTTGCGCATGATGGTAGCGAGCCATGCCTTCAGGTTACCGGAATGGAACTTATCGCGGTAAGTTATCGCTCGGCAGACTGTTTCCTGGAACAGGTCATTTGCCTTTTCAGTATCGCTGGTAAGTTTTATTGCAAAAGCTTCTAAGAAAGGCGTATAATTTAAAACCTGTTGATTAAATTGTTTTTCTTGCATTTTTTAAAGTTTTTACATTGTGTATAATAGTAAAACTATCATATAAACTACTAACGCTACTAAATGTTCAAGTGCTGCCTACATTTTTAACTGAAAAAATAATTTTTCCTGATAGTAGTAACACTATTATGTTTTAAATAACTGACATTCAACTATTTATAACTATATATTATTATAAAAAAAATTTAAAAAAATATTTTTGTTTAACTTATTTTCAATTTTTATTAAACGCCAGGCAACTTTCCACACACAACCTGCACATATACCTTTGAACGATTAAAACAGTTTCTAACCGAAAAATTTCTAACCATTATTCACAAACCAAATCTGAAGCAGGGCAAAAGAGCCTTGATTTGAAATAAGAGAAAGGTATGAATTTGACGTGACTGGCTACTTTCTACAGGTAACCTGAAATCAACATCATACCTCTTATTTTTTTCTCAAGTTTCTACTTCGGGTTTCTAACCAAAAAAATGTAATGAAGAATTTTACCCTTTTACTCCTTTGCCTGTTCGGTGTGGTGGCGGGCTGGTCACAGACAGCTCGGGTCCAGGTAATTCACAATTCGCCCTCTCCAACGGTTGATATCTGGGCAGGTACCCAACAGCTTTTGACCGGAGTTGAATTCCGCACGGCCTCTCCTTATCTGACTGTTCCTGCGGGCCTGCCAATTGCTCTTGGAGTGGCCCCATCACCCAGTACGACAATTGCTGACATCATCGCAACTTTTGATGTGACTTTCGAGGATGGTAAAACGTATGTCGTTATCGCTTCAGGAATTGTTGGCGATATGACGACCCCTTTTAACTTAAATATTATAGAAGATACACGGGAAGCAGCCACTTCCGGCGACGTAGATTTCATCGTGAACCACGGTTCTACCGACGCCCCGGTGGTCGATGTAATCGCCAGAGGAGTCGCTACCCTGGTGGATGACGCCGCTTATGGCGATGTGACCGGTTATATTACAGTGCCTGCGGGTGCTTATACCCTGGATGTGACTCCCGGTGGCCAGAACAGCGAAATCGTTGCCTCCTACAGCGCAGACCTAAGCATGCTGGGCGGCGGCGCAGCGGTTGTGTTCGCTTCCGGTTTCCTGAGCCCCCCGATGATGGGCGACCCTGCCTTTGGTCTCTTTGCCGCCTTGCCCGACGGTTCGGTGGTGGAGTTCCCCGCTGTGCAGAACACGGCCCGGGCACAGATCATCCACAATTCCCCTTCGCCGACGGTCGATATCTGGGTGAACGGGCAGCCGTTCGTTCAGGGCGTCGAGTTCCGCACGGCCACTGCCTACGTGGATGTGCCCGCCGGTACAACCTTGAACATCGGGGTAGCGCCTTCCCCAAGCACCGACCCGGGCCAGATCATTGCCGACTTCGATGTGAACTTTGCCCCTGACCAGACTTACGTGGCGATTGCTTCCGGAATCGTTGGAAACATGACTACCCCCTTTACCCTCAATGTGGTGGAAAATGCACGCGAAGCGGCCACCTCCGGCGATGTGGATTTCATCGTGAACCACGGTTCTACCGATGCACCGGCCGTGGACGTGATCGCCCGTGGCGTGGCCACCCTGGTGACCGATGCTGCCTACGGCGACGTGACCGGTTATATTACCGTGCCTGCGGGTGCTTATACCCTGGATGTGACACCAACGGGTCAGAACGATGAGATCCACATCGCCGGAGGTGGCCGCTTCGCGTGCATTTTCCACCACATTGAGGGTAAAGGGGGT
>JBCBRY010000046.1:0-59964 GCA_039819485.1 Bacteroidota bacterium
CGTGTACAGTTTGAAATAGTTTTTTAAAATAAGAAATCAATAGATTGTCGTTGTCCTCGTCAATTAAATTATTGTCAAACAAGTCATCGATGTTGTTGATTAATTCTGTAGTGCCGCCAATGTTATTGATGAAATATTCAGATACTTTAATAATATTAGTGTAAACTGTTTGAATGTCGTTGATGTCATTCGTCGTATTATCAGCCCTTACTGTTCTGTAATTGGCCGACTTAATGAAGTGAAAAAGTCCGAGCGGGTAATTTTCCTGGTTACAAAACCAGACTCCGATTAAATTTAAATTATAGGATAGCTTTTCTAAATTGTTCAGGATTGAGATGGCGGTGTTAGTGTCTTCATTTTCTTTGAAAACCTCATTTAAAGCGTTGATGTGCCTTTCACGTCCTTGTGCTGCCATGATTTTGTACTCCCAGCTTTTTCCTTCATTTTCAAGATTTTGGTAAATTGTACTTGTTCTTTCAAAGTAATGAATTTTGCTCTCTAATTTGCTCGAAATATTGATGAGTTCTTCATATAGCTCTTTTGCTTCTTCAAAATCGTTATTGTGATAATAGCAATTGGCTAAAGATGATTTATAGCCTTCATTTTCGGGGGCACTTTCAATAAGCTGTTTGTACTTGTCAATGCTTTCAAGGTAATTCTCCTCTTCGTAAGAAGCATTGGCTATGATTTCTAAACGGCTGTTGTCATTCGATAGGTTGCTGATAAGTTTTGATTTATACAATTCAATTTTATCATGGAAAATATTGTTTAAGATATCCGATGAAAAGAACTTGTTGTATCTATATAATTCTCTTATCACCAATGTCAGCTTCATAAAGTTTTTATCGGGTTGCACACCTCCTCTGTACAATAGGTAAGAAACTAAGTTGTCGAAATCTTCGAAACCGATCAGCATGTCTTTATCGTATCTCTCTAAATCCAAACAGATTGAATATTTTTCGAAATTATCTAAATATACGGTCGTTAATAAGTTGTCCGTAAGCTTTTTTAAATTAATATCTTTTATTCGGCTTTTTTCTATTGTTTTAAGAATAATAGGGTTGTTTTCGTAAAATGGCAGCAACCAGTTTTGGGGCTTTTTAAAGTGCTCGTGTTTACTATAATCGATGCTCCAGATACTTAAGTCGTTTTTTTGAAAATACTCTCTTAAGTTCATGGTCTTAAATAAATCCATGAAGCTGACTTCTTCCTTTTTCACTAACTCCGCAAGGGATTCGGTGTCAAATATTTTTTTATAAAATTCATCATTTACAAACCCTTTTAGATTATGACTTGGAATACTTTCATTTACATCGATTATTCTACTGTAAAAAGATAGCAAGTATTCGTCTGTAATATTGTTCAGTGTTTTACTTGGCCGGTATAGCCCTCGGCGCAGAATCCTTTCAATGTCATAAAGGGCGGACTGGACCTGCGGGATTTCCCTCAACTGCAACAGTCGATTGGTTATGTCTTCATAAAACGGAAGGATACTTTCAATCGGATATAAAGTAAGAACAATACCAACCAAAGCTCTTTGCCAAACATCCTCTTCAAAATCGGTTAGGAAATCTATCAGTAGATGTAATTTCTGAGTGTCAAAAACATTCTGGGTGCTGATTGATAATGCGCTTACAATCAATTCTCTTTCATGTTTTTTAAAGTTGGAGCTATGTCTGATGGTAGAAATGGCATCAACATCGACTTTCTCCAGTTTTTCATAAGAGATAATCCTGTTGAAAAGTACAGAGGAATAATGCTTTTGGACATTGGGAATCTCGAAAAGTTTGTTGTCAAATTCCTGGAAAATTTGATTGTAAAGCTGCACCTTGAAATTATATAACTCTTCAAGTTCTTTTTCGTCTGTACGGTATAGTTGTGAAGATTTTTTCTTAAATAAATTCAATAATTTGTTCAGGTTGTCAGCACCGATGGGGTCTAAGTTTTCCTGTCTTTGTACTTTTTGGGTTTTATGAAAATGAAGTTCAACTTCATCCGTCAGCTCAAGGACAGCGAGGATGGATTTATTCTTCGCTTGCTTGTCTTCATTTATATCAAGCAGAGATTTGCGTTTGTAGTCATAATAATTAGAGCAATTGACGATCACATAGTTTTGAAATTTTTTATCGTCCGTAAGTTTAGAAAGAGACAGTAACTCCTGCATCGCTTGTTCTATGTGATTTTGCATCGCTAACTCTTTGATCTCTTGTACTTTATGTTTAATATTTATTTGCATCATAAGAAAGTTTCCTGTTTATACGATCAACGCTCTTTTTCTTTTTGTGTTGGTAGACAATGAGTGTGTAAACGCAAAAATCGTGTTTAGCTGATCTGTGGATTTTTTGGTTGTTCTATGAAGTGTTGTCAGATTAAAATGCTGAAAATTAAATAATTACGTATAGGGATAAATAAACGATAATTAATTAATCATGAAATTTATTGGTAAACTAAAGTCTGATCTATTGTTATGCGCCCTATGCCTATCCTTTCTTTCAGCACATCCCACACCCCCAGGCATTGACTACAGGGGGTTTCTAAATACTCTTTTATGCCGGCCTATCGCTTTGCCGTCCTTCGAAAAGCTAATATAATAGGATTTGCTCTCAGTTGTCATAAGTTTATATGTTTTTTCAAAAAATGCTTTTTGAAGACTCTTTCGGCCAGTTCGTGAGTGAATTTTTTTTGGCTGGAACGATTTCTCGGGTGGTCGAAGGGGGCAGGTTTGTGTGGTTGATCCCTGATTTGTCCGCATACATCCATCTGGACCAGGGGCATCGGGCGGATCGCTGGGGACCGGTGTCTTCTCTCATTGTTTGCCCATTTTGACTTTGTTTCCAAAACCAGCCATTTTACAAAGGAGTTTTTAAGCCGCTTCCAAGTTGAAGAAATGAGGATGTAAAAACAAAGTGGTGTTACCGTTTGCAACGGTAACACCACACAATGATTTTCGATTTCAGTTTTTATTTTACGCTTCCATTTGCGCATATACCTCCCGCCATTTGGATGCATCATAGATCAAATTGGATTCTTTGATCATTCCGTTTTCTACCCGGAACCATTCTGTCGCTAAATTTGATTCCACTCCTGGTATGGACGAAGTGAATTCATAAAATGCTGCGACCCAGTCGCCGTCTTCTGCCAGTCGAATAATATTTACGCCAGTCAATACCGCTCCAATGGCCTGCGCCAAGGTGAGAAATTCAGCCTTGGATTTTAATTCAATTAAAGGGTTTTTAAATTTATAATCATCCGCTAATAAAGCCAATGATTCTTGGATTTTAGTGGGGTCGTTAAATCCATTTAAAAACTGTTTTATAATTTCCTGGTTTGTCATTTTTATTAATTTTCTTTTTAACACGTAGTTCACAAAGGAACACAACTTATCCTTTTTTTTAATTGGGATAAAAAATTTTTGATAAAAAATGTCCCAGTTGAAAAGAGGGAAATGTAGCGTTCTTTTGCGCCTATGCGTATAAAAAAGTTTGAGTTACAGTGTACGTTGAATTGAAAGAATAGCACCACTGAGTTTTTTGTACTGATTCCTTTTCTTTCGAGTTCTAAACACATAGCAGCATCAATAACATTGTGATGATCTCCACGGTTGCGCACAATATATACGGCAGAGGTGTGTTGGTCGATAAAATGGAAGGGAGGGATCAAAAAAAAATATTTTTTCTTTGCCCGAAAAGAGTTAAGAGGTTTGGAAATCAAACATTTGCCAAAATAAAAGTGTCATTTTTAGCGCTCCTTGTTTTTGTCCATGTAAGCAGGTGGTCGAGAAAAATGACACTTTTTCTTTGCCTGAAAAAGAGTTTTGAGGCTTGGAAATCAAACATTTACCAAAATAAAAGTGTCATTTTTAGCGCTCCTTGTTTTGTCCATGTAAGCAGGTGGTCGAGAAAAATGACACTTTTCCTTTGCCTGAAAAAGAGTTAAGAGGGTTGAAGATCAAACATTTGCCAAAATAAAAGTGTCATTTTTAGTACTCCTTATTTTTATCCAATTAGTTTTTTCACTCTCAAAATTTTATATTTAATTAAATTCTCAAAAAGTGATTTAATATTTGGCCATTTGAATTCGGGGTTTTTAGTAAAGCGTAATTCATTTATTATCCATTTATCTTTTTCGACATAAATAATTTCAGCTTGAAATACTTCGATGCCAGTCCAACTTCTAAAAAAGTGAATAATATTATCTTCCACGTATATAAACCATTTGTCATCCATGTTGATCGGGATGTTTCCCAATTCTAAACAATCTTTTTCCTCATTTGAAAGTGGTATTTCAACGTTATGAATATTGCAGTCAGCAGGGTTTATTTCTTCAGTAATTTCCCAATCTTGTTTTGTCACTTTTTCAAAGTATCTTTTTTTCATTATTCCATCTGCGACTTTTTTGTCTCTCTTCCAATCTTCGAATAATTCCATTTTAATTCCCGGTTTCACCTCATTTAGCGGAATTCCCCCGTGATAACCTTGGGTTGAAAATTTGATGGTTTTTGTATTTGTTTTTGATTTTGGAACACCTCCCGGTAATTTATATCTCATGATATCCCCTTCAAATTGAAATGACAGGGTTTTTTTCATTTCTATGATCGAATCAATAGCTATGGAGGAATTTACTATTTCAATTTCGGTGTATTCTTTCATTTTTTTAATAGAAGTTTTCAAACAACTTCATAGAATGAAACTTGTAAGGATAACGAATGAGTCATGATTTTCTTTACCTTTTCATAACGAAGTACATCTCTACTTCACCTTTGCCCTTGGCTGCTATCTTTCCTCTGGGCTCAAAAGAAAAATCCGCGTCATCTTTTAGTATTTCATAGGTACTTTGGCTGATGTTCACCTTGCCTGCCTCGCCATGACTTTCCATGCGGCTGGCGGTGTTAACGGTATCTCCCCAAATGTCGTACTGAAATTTCTTGACACCAACAATACCTGCTACTACTGGGCCAGTGTGCACGCCCACCCGCATTTCGAATCCTGGCTTGCCTGCGGCGTCCAGTTTTGCTTTTCGCTTAAGGATGAAGTTTTGTATTTCCAGCGCCGTGAGGATCGTGTTCCTGACAGAATCGTCCGTTGGTACAGGTATTCCTCCCGCTGCCATATACGCGTCTCCAATGGTTTTGATCTTCTCGATTCCGTACTTGTCCATGATGCCATCGAAAGCTTCAAAACAGGTATTGATCTCGGTCACCAAATCCTGGGCACTCAGTTGCTCGCTGGCGGCGGTAAAGCCTTTAAAGTCGGTAAAGAGAATAGAAACCCGCTCAAAATTTCGTGCGTCGGCACGGCCTTTTTCCTTGAGTTCTTCGGCAATTTCGGCGGGCAGAATATTGAGCAGAAGATTTTCCGACCGCTCTTTCTCTTTCTCAATGACGGTTTTCGCCTTGCGCACATAGCGCCACCTGCTGTAAAGTCCACCTGCCAATAGAAGCAGTAAAAATGAAGACCCCATCAATACATTTCGAGTCTGGTTTTTTCTGCGCACCTCCTCCTGGTGGGCTTCTTTCACCAGTCTGGCTTCTTCGGCCCTGGCAATACTGTCCTGGAGCAACAGTTTCTCAAATTCCATTTGCTGGAGTTTTTTGGCGGTTACATCGGCCTGTAGGCTGTCTTCAATGGCTTGTCTTCTTTCAAGGTAAAGCAGGGCGTTGGTGTTTTTACCCAAGGCTTTATAGGAATCGTAAAGGCATTTGCACCCGTTTTTCTGAATTTTTAGTGCGCCTATTTCATCGGCCAGTTTGAGGCCTCTTGTACAAAAATCCAGGGCCATATTGAATTTTCCCTGGACTTTATAGACTGTTCCAATATTGGTTAGGTTATCGGCAATGCCGCTCTTGATGCCCATCTTTTCGTACAAAGCCAGGGCGGACTGAGCGTTTTCCAATGTCAGCTCCGGGTTGTCCAATTGCAAATAAATAGAGCCGTTGTTGCGTAGAATGAATGCCACTCCCTCTGTGTTCCCCAATTCTTGATTCAGCTCAAGTGCCCGCTGGTTTACCTCCAGTGCCTTTTCGAAGTTCTTTTGCCCCCAATATATGCTCCCGATATTGCCAAGCCTGCCCGCTACGCTTGTTTTGTCACCCAAGTCCTCATATATGGCCAGAGACCTCTGCGCGTATTGCAGCGCGGTTTCATAGTTCTCCTGCTCGTAATAGAGTTGGCCAAGGTTGTCGAGGCTCCCGGCAATCCCCTCCGGATCGTTCAGTTCCTCAAATATGGCCAGGGCTTTCTGGGCATAATCTACCGCAACGGGCAGGTTTCCCTGGTAAATCTTTACCGTTCCGATATTTTTCAAGCTATTGGCCACACCCGACTTATTGTCAATTTGTTTGAATGTCTTCAATGACTCTTTGAAGAATTTTTCCGCAGCGGCATAATCGCCCATGATGGCATTGGCAATGCCCTGCAACCTGAATCCTTGTGCGGCGGCATTGGGGTAATCGTTTCCTACGGCATATTCATGAAGGGCTTCTGCTTTGATTACGGCAGAATCAGGTCTCGAATAGAGGTATTTCAGTTGAATATAATCCCGGTAAGCCATGACCCGGTTGGTGTCGGTCTGGGCTGGGTCTTGCCATACCTGCCAGAGTGAGTCGGGATGCTGTGCCGGCATCGAAATTGAAAAACAGGTTAGGCAAATAGCCAGCAGTGTTAGTTTCTTACAGTATGTTTTTTTCATTTAAGTTGATTTTTCAAAAAGGACACAAAGGTTTGTAAAAATAACGTATCCACGCATAGCGACCGTTGTCATTTTGCACTTTGCCGCCATACGTTTTCTTCCAGTTTATAAAGTAGATAGGTGTGCTGATTGATCAACTTAGGGTCAAATGTTCGCTAAGTTGGCGCCGCAGTCGGCCTATCGGCCGCTAGGCGCAGTCTGGGGTCTGAGGGGGCAGTTAATGCTTAAGCAGGTGGTCAAAAATGAGGAGCGCTAAAAATGACACTTTTATTTTGGCAAATGCTTAGTTGCGCTTGGCTGTTTTGAAAAATTATTGCCTTCGCCTATCAATACATTTTCCTGCTTTTCTGAAAGCGGATGGATGATTTCCAGAAGGATCATTTTGATTTTTTTTAAGAACCTCGACTATCGGTTTGACGATGCAATAATTTTAAGACTGATACTCCGTCGGATCAGGCGTGCCGGAGAGGGCAAAGGCCTCTTTCCTTTCGATGCAGGTTCCACACCGGCCGCAATGAATTGCCTGGCCTTTGTAACAGGACCATGTTTTTGAATAGTCGACATTTAGTCCGGCGCCAATTCTCACGATCTCCGTTTTATCGATGTCGACAAAGGGGGCGATCAGCTCAATGTTTTCATAAGTGCCGAGCTGCATGGCGTTTCGCATGGCCTGCATGAAATTGCTCCTGCAGTCGGGGTAGATGGCATGGTCGCCGGAATGCGCTGCGATGATGACGCCTTTTGCCCCGACACTTTCCGCATAGCCACAAGCGACGGACAGCATGATGCCGTTTCGAAAGGGGACGACCGTCTTTTTCATGACTTCATCCTCGTAGTGTCCTTCGGGGATTTCTTCTCCGCCTTTTAGCAAAGACGAATTGAATAATTGTTGGACAAAGTCCAGGTTGATAACGGTATGTTTAATATTTAGCTGTTCGCAGTGATATTTGGCAAATACCAGTTCCCTGGCGGCATGCTTAGAGCCGTAGTCAAAGCTCAGGGCATCAGTGATGTCATAATCCGCCAGGGACGCGTACAGCGCTGTGACCGAATCCATCCCACCACTCAGCAAAATGACCGCTCTATCTTTCATCTTTGTTTAAATTAGGATGCTCGACAATGGTGGTCAAGGTAATGCCTCCCCTTGCCGCAAATTTTCCCTTGATCCTCATCCACCGGGGCTCACAGACAGCAACGAAGTCATCCAGCATGGTGTTGATTATTTGTTCATTAAATGCTTTGGTATTGCGGTAGGAGTGCAGGTAGTATTTCAATGATTTTGTCTCGATGCATTTAATGTTCGGCGTGTAGGAGATTTCAATCTCTGCAAAATCGGGCTGGCCGGTCACCGGGCATAAAGAAGTAAAATCCACACAATCAAATTGGATCACATAATCCCTTGCTGTAAATTGATTGTCAAAGGTTTCCAGCTGCTCTCTGTTCGGTTCTGAAAGGATGCCTCCGCCCGTTTTGCCAAGTAGTTTAAAACTTTGTTCTTTCATTGTGTCGTAGTTTAAAAGCAAAGGTAATAAGTAAGCACGCAAGATTATTTACAATTTAGATGGGGCCTTGCCGCACTGCTTTCTACGAGTACTTGTTTACGATTACTTAAGCGCTCTTTTTGATTTTTTCTAACTCCTATACAGTTCACCTTCCATTATGTTCAGTTCACCTCTGATGTGACCACCTCCTTCATTTGATTCTTCCATTTTTGAAGTCCTAAAAGGTAATGCGCCGGATCAGATGTTATGGCAG
Organism: Bacteroidota bacterium; assembly: GCA_039819485.1. Taxonomy (GTDB): domain Bacteria; phylum Bacteroidota; class Bacteroidia; order Chitinophagales; family Saprospiraceae; genus UBA6168. Next base: position 8,443 of record JBCBRY010000046.1, read on the forward strand.
GTTCTTCTTCCTGTCCGCAGTGCGTTGGCGGGTGTTTGAATTTTTATATGCATCATTTATTAACCAAAAAAAAAATTCATCATGAAAACAAATTTATTATGGTTGTTCATTATAATCCTTGCCTTTTTAATCGTCAGTTGCGATAAAGATGATTCGACCGTCGAAGTCACAGAGGAAGAGCCTGATAGGATCACTGATACCTTGACGACTCCGGCCGGGGTACAGTTTGTCCGAACGCCTGATGTCTATTTCGACGACCTTCCTGACTGGCCCTACTCGGCCAAATATGTAGAAATAGATGGCCTGCGCCAGGCTTACGCCGAAGACGGCCCCGCCGATGGAGAGGTAGTACTGTTGCTCCACGGCCAACCAAGTTGGTCGTACCTCTATCGCAAAATGATACCGGTGCCTTCCGAAGCATTGAATCATTTGTTCTACTATCTCCGGAAGAACGCTATTTAAAATACAGGAATGATTCTCCAAACGTAATCAACCGGGCACCGGACAGGTATATCGCAAATGTGTTGGGCGCCACGCCTGTTTCCTTGAGTAGGACTGGGAAACGAATCGCTGCAAAGAAGCGTCAATGCTATTCATTTCTTATCTTTTGTTAACGTTACCTGGTTTTGGTTCAACATAGTTTTGCAGCAACTGCTTTGCTTTTTTAATTGGAGCAAGCTACCTGTACTCGTTCATTTCACCCCCCATTATGTTCATTTCATTTGGATTGTCCGCCCAGAACATGAACTGACGGCCTCATTTTTATATCATCATTAAATTACAAAAAAGCAAAAATGAAATTCAAGTTATTGCTGCCGATCACCTTGCTTTATCTGACAGGGTTTCAATTAAACGCAACCCCAAATTCAGGGTCGAACGACAGTATCACTGTCTATATCTTCTTGCACGAGGATTGCCTGATCAGTCAATATTACACCCTGCCGTTGCGGAAAATGCACGAGGAGTACGCCGGTGAAAAAATTCAGTTTGTCGGGCTGTTCCCCAACTTTTCATCGAAGCCGGACAAAATGGAGGCATTTAAAGAAACGTATCAAGTCCCTTTTGATTTAAAGACAGATTACTACCACCATAAAACGGAGGCGTTCGGAGCCACCGTCACGCCAGAGGTGGTGGTCTTCGATGAATCAGCCAATGAAATTTTATACAAAGGCCGCATTGACGATGCGTATGCCAGGGTGGGTAAACGGAAACGCATTACCACTACATCGGAGCTCGAAGATGTGCTGGAGGCGATTGCCAATGAACGACCTGTATCGGTGGCCAGTGCGCCTGCGGTTGGCTGTTTTATCGGGAAGAATAAATTGAACTGAGCTTGAAATAATAATCAAATCCGAACTCGGCGATCCTCCCCCTCTGGAGCGGGCCGGGGGAGAGGCCCCCAGGTAATCGTTGTTCGGTTTTGGCATGTACATACAATTTAGAATCAAAATCAAGATCAAAATGAAGAAATTATCCTTTTTGCCATTGCTCGGAGTATTCCTCTTTTTTAGTTCGAGTGCACAGGTAAATTTTAGCGAACACATCGCCCCCATTATCTATGAAAATTGTACTTCCTGTCACCGGCCTGGAGAAATCGGTCCTTTTTCCCTGACCAACTACGAAGAGACAGCGGGCTGGGCTGGCATGATTCAGTACGTTACTGCAATCAAGTACATGCCACCCTGGCAACCAGACCGGAGCTACAGCAGTTTCGTGGGAGAGCAAGGACTGACAGCGGAGGAAATCCAACTCATCGCCGACTGGGTAGCTGCCGGCGTGCCACAAGGGAACCCCGACCTCGAACCACCACTCCCCGGTTTTCCTGCCGGCTCGCAGTTGGGCACCCCTGACCTGGTACTTGAAATGGCAGAAGCGCACTTCATCGAAGGAAACAACCTGGACGATTACCGGGTGTTTGTGCTGCCCACCGGACTGACGGAGGACAAGGAAATTGCCGCAATCGAGTTTAGGCCGGGCAATACAAAAGCAGTGCATCATGCTTTGCTGGCCTATGAAGTCAACGGAGCAGCGGCCGACATGGATGCGCAAACACCTGAATATGGCTATGAGTCGTTTGGTAATTTTGGCGTGCCTACCCAGGGTAGTTTTACGGGGTATACACCGGGCATTCAGACAGTTCTCTTCCCGGAAGGGATCGGTACCACGCTGCCGGCCGGGGCAGATCTTTTGATGCAGGTCCATTATGCTCCATCACCCAACGATGAAACGGACCAGTCGTCCCTGAATATTTTCTTCAAAAAATCAAATGACCCGATTGAACGGGAACTGGACCGGTTGCGCGTACTTCCTTTTAACCTGGATGGAGGTTGGTTGTCTTTTTCCATCCCGCCGGATGCAATCACCTCTTTTCACGGGACGAGGGACGTGACCGAAGATGTCAGCCTCATCTCCGTGTATCCGCATAGTCATTATTTGGGAAAAGACTGGGAAATATTTGCGGTCACATCAGCCAATGATACCATCAATATTATCCGGATTGAGGAATGGGACTTTAACTGGCAGGGGGCTTATACTTTCGATCGGATGAAAAAGGTACCGGCGGGTTCGGTGATCCATATCAACGCTTCTTACGACAATACGTTGGACAACCCATACAACCCCAGCAACCCGCCTCAGACTGTCACCTGGGGAGAAGGTACGACCGATGAAATGTACCTGGTGGGAATGGCCTATGTTCCGTACCAGGAGGGCGATGAGGACATCGTGATCGGTGATGATCCTGCCACGAATATTGAGGAACTTACCGGCCAGGTCGGGAGTCGGCTTTTTTTGCCATTTCCAAACCCTGCGAACAGTGATGTTACGTTGAGTTTTTACCTGCACAAAAGTCAACATATCGATATTGAACTTTTTGATGTGGAAGGAAAAAAGGTGCAGCAAATTGTTCGTAATTTCTCCTGCTCGGCGGGCAATCATAAAACAACTTTTAATGTACGGAATTTACCAAGTGGGATTTATACGATTCGGTTGAGCAATGCTGAATTGGTTTTGACAAAACCATTGGTGATTTCAGAATAATGGTTCTGCTGAAGTCCCTCCGGCGGAATTGTTTAGCGCCAAGGGACTTTGGCGGCACATGATTTTAAATGAAAGAAACACTTCCATATTTGTTGCCCTTTGCCTTGAATGCCGCCAGATATTTTCTCATGGCAGGCATTCCTTTTTTGATATTTTATATTCTTTTCCCAAAAGTATTTTCAAAAAACAAAATTCAGGATCGCTTTGCCAGGCAAAAAGATTTTTTGCGCGAAATATGCCACTCCATGCAAACTACTTTGATCATTGCGGGGGTCGGTTTGCTGATTTTAAAAACACCATTAAAAGAATATACCCGGTTTTATGATGACTTATCGGATTATGCATCGTGGTGGATTCCGGTCAGTGTGGTTTTGGCCTTGGTCATACACGATACTTATTTTTATTGGATGCACCGGGCGGTCCACCATCCAAAACTATTCAGGCGCGTTCATTTGTTGCATCATAAATCCGTCAACCCATCACCGTGGGCTTCCTATTCTTTTCATTTTTTTGAAGGCGTACTGGAAGCAATGATAGCGCCGATTCTATTATTTTTCCTGCCAATGCATCCGTTGTCACTTGTATTATTTACGTTTTTGGCGTTCGGGATTAATGTGTACGGTCACTTGGGGTATGAAATTGCCCCAAGGTGGTTCCGGCATTCTTTTTTATTTAAAATATTAAATACCTCCATCCACCACAATATGCATCACGAAAAATTTAAAGGGAATTATGGTCTTTATTTTAGGGCCTGGGACAGGTTGATGGGGACTGAGCATCCGGACTATGTAAAAAAATATGATGAAATTCAGGCCAGAAGATTTGGTAACTCCAAATCTTCCCCACTCTGGAGGCGTGCTTTTTTATTGATGGTTGTTTTAGCTGGAATTGGCGTTTTTACAGCAAACGCTCAAACCGGTATTGAAGGTAAATGGAAAGACCATAAAAATGGAGGGACTATTTTGATTTATGAAGAAGATGGATTGTATTTTGGTCAGGTGGTCGCAGCGGATAATGCAGTGGAGCATGAAAAAATACAGGCACATGGAAAGGTCATGGTATTGAAAAATTTTAAAAAAGAAAACGAAACTAAATTTTGCTGTGGAACCATATTTTCTCCAAGAAGGAAAAAAACACTTTCTGGAGAATTGATTTTGGAAGATGAAAATACGTTGAAAATCAATGGGAGCTATGGTGTTTTCAAAGGGAGTCAAATATGGGTAAAGTTATAGGGAGGTTATATTTTAGGTATTTTATTTTTCTTTAAGCGGGTGGTCAAAAATTAAGTGCGCTAAAAACGACACTTTTATTTTGGCAAATGCTTAGTTCCCGTGGCTTAAAACTTTTTTTCTGGCAAGGGAAAAGTCTCATTTTTTTTAACGGTCATTTATATTAAAAATATAAGGTGGCCCCGAACTGAAGAATTCGGGACCACCTTCTTATGTCATACCTCGAAAACTTAGGACGATCTATTTTTATCTTAATTGTTATTACGATTTTCCTTCATTTTTGCTTGCATTTCTTTTTGCTTGTTCAAATAGACTTTGTATTGATCTTTGGATAACAGTTCCTCCATTTCTGCATCTTTATTTTTACGGATGGACTTTACTTTTTTGTACTTGCTCATCCGGCTGCCTCCACTATCTTTCACTTCGATCATTTGCTCCATGTATTTTTTGGTCACGTCTTCAAATTCAGGTTTTTGTTCTTCCGAAAGATCGAGGGCGACTGCGTATTCTTCCAGGTTTTGCTGTAGTTTTTCTTTTTGCTCATCTGTTAAATTGTTTGCGGCGGACTGTGCGGTAGTAGTTGTAGCATTGATTAAAAACAATGCAAAAAACAAGGACAAAACTTTTACTGATTTCATGATTAATTTTTTTAGTTAAAAATGATGGTTATTTATTTCAGAAAATAAAATTAGGACGTTGAACGCTACGAGAAAAGAACGGGTTGGGTGAATTGACCAAAGAGCGAGGTGAATTGTACAAGTGGGAAAATTTTCCGCCGGCGATCCATTTAAATTCAAATGAAACAGCACCATTATTCACATCGGAACCATAAGTCAATAGTCTTTGAGGGCTGCTGTTCATCTCACCTTTCAAAATGTTCAATTCAGCCCCGTTGCCCCTTTGGCAAATAATTAATCACCGCATTTTTGAATGGTAATTAATATTTGAACCAAATAAATCGAACAATGAAATTTCGGTTGCTAATAGCCATTTTTTTTATCAATACGTCAGTGGGTGCGCAAATGCAGTTCAATTCATTGCAGGAGCTATTAAATTATGCAGATGCCAACGCGATCGCTATCCAAGCTGCTACCATGAGTGAAAAGGTAGCCCTGGCTGGTAAAAAAGAAACTACCGCTGACCTTTTGCCCACCGTCAATGCTTCCCTGGGATACAACGACAACATTACGCTACAGCCTACCTTGGTGCCGGCGCAAATGTTCGACCCGGAAGCACCGGAAGGTACTTTTGAGGAATTCACTTTTGGAACAAAATACAATTACTCAAGAAGCGTGCAGGCGCAGTGGGATGTTTTGAATTTCCAAAAAATATTCGCCGTACAAACTGCCAACATAGAAATAGAGAAGAGTAAGCTGAACACAGAAGTCAATAAGTTCAATGTCTACAATTCATTGGCCTCCACTTATTATTCCATTTTGCTGACAGAAGCATCTATCCGTATTTATGAAGAAAATCTGAGGGTCTCCACGTCAATCTATGAACTGGCAAAAGGGAAATACCAGGATGGAATAATCAGCGAGGCAGAAGTCAACCAGGCAGCAATAAAAAAGCTGCAAAATCAAAGGAATTTAAATCTGGTAAAAAGTAACCTGGACCAGTTTTACCTGCAACTTCAAAGTCAGTTGAATACGAGAAAAGAAATCAGGGTTTCGGATTCGCTGGATAAGTTTAGGATGGGCGATGCTGTTTTTTCGAATGCGCATCCGGAGGTACTCCTGCAAGAATTAGAAGTCAAAAAATCTCAATCAATATTAAAGCAAAAAAAAGCATTGCGCTATCCGTCGCTGAGCCTTGTTTATCAGAACAATAAAAACTGGGCCACCAATGATTTCATGGATTTTTCTGGTGCCAATGAGCTTCCCCAGCAGCTTTTTGGAGTACAGGTCAGTATGTCAGGTTTGTTGAGCAGGTCCACCAAACAAAAGATCAAGCAGTCGGAATGGGAGTTGGGAATTCAGCAAATGCAGTTGGCAAATACCCTGTTGGTCAAGCAGAAAGAAGATGAACTGTTGCAACTGCAATTAAAACAGGCCGCTGATCAATTGGCCGAAAATGAAGAAATACTCAGCCTGCAGGAGCAAAATGATGTGCACGCGGAGAACAGATACGAAAACGGCATCATCGGGTTGGACGAACGCCTGAACAAATATGACGATTTACTGGCCGCCCAGAATAATTACCTGGAGAGCCTGGCCTCGCTTACCATCGCACAGTACAAGACCTACATCAGGCAAATTAATTTCGAAACCAGCAGTAATAAATAAATAGAAGTTGTTCGAAATTGAAAAATTGAAAATTACGTGCAAGGTGTTTTCCCAGACCATGGTTTTCAATTGTTTTATTTCGAATGAAACCACCTATCAAAAAGAAAATGAGAAAGAAAATTAATCAACCGTTGTGGTTTGTAATCGCATTGGTGGCGGTGCTAACATCCTGCAAACAGCAGGAGACGATTTCGCCCGTCCGCAAAAATATTTCCGACGCTGTTTTTGCAAGCGGCTACACGGAGCAGGAATACAATTATACCGTTTCAGCCAATGTGGAAGGAATTGTTTTATCACTGCCGGTTGCCGAGGGGGATACCGTATTCAAAAATGACTTAATTGCCATCATCGAAAATGATGTACAAAACAATCAATTACAAGATGCGCTGGTTGTTTACAACGATGCTGTGGAGAATGCTTCACCGGATGCACCGCAACTGCAAAATATTCAAGCACAGATCGATCAAGCTGCCCAGCAATTGGTATTTGATAAAGAGAATTACCTGCGGTACAAAAATTTGTGGGAAAAAAAATCAGTCTCCCGGCTTGAGTTTGAAAAAGTGGAATTGCAGTACGAAGCTGCGCAAAATAATTTGACTGCCTTGCAAAAAAACTACCTCGATGTTCAGAACAGTTTAAAATTAAGCGAGGAACGCAGCCGGGTGCAGGTCAGTACCCAGCGATCTATGCTGAGGGATTATGAATTGATCACGGAATCCACTGGCCAGGTGATCAACGTTTTCAAAAAACGGGGTGAACTGGTTCGGCGGGGTGAAGCGATTGCCAAAATCGGAAGCGGGGATTATATCATCAAATTGTTCGTCTCGGAGGATGACATCACCAAAGTCAACATGGGGTCCCGGGTCGCAGTACACATCAATACTTATCCCGGTCAAACTTTTGGGGCGGTTGTTTCTAAAATCTATCCTGTTTTTGATGAAGCGGAGCAATCCTACACGGTAGAAGCCCGATTTGAGCGACTGCCCGAAAAGATGTTCTCCGGAACTCAGCTACAAGCAAATATTGAAACCGGGAGCCGGGATGATATACTGGTCATTCCCACCAATTATGTTTCAAAAGGAAATCATGTCATCCTCCAAAATGGAGAGGAAAAACGGATTGAGGCGGGGGCCAGGAACAATGAATGGACGGAGGTAATCTCTGGTATTTCAGAAAAAGATGTGATCGTAAAACCTTAGCCGTGATGGTTTGCCGGCTTCTGGCACGGCCGTTCTAAAACGGTGTTACCGCTAAGCCTGGCAAATCTATTTAATCTACAATTATGAGTACCAATCAGCAGATAGCAAGTACCTTCCTGTCCTCCCGGTTCCGACAGTTGTTGGTGGCGGTCTTGAGTGTAACCTTTGGCATTTCGATGTACGTTTTTATGAACAGCTTTATGGCTGGCGTCAACGACGAACAAACGGAAATCACCTTTGCGTCCATGCCGCACATTAAAATCTATAACGATTTGCCGAGCGGCGTGAAACCGATCCTGCCCGAACCAAAAGACAGCAACCACCTGTTGTTTGTCAGTAATGCCAGGAACATCCAGTACACGGAAGGAATAAAAAATGCAGATGCCATTAAAGAAGAACTAACACATTTGGATAAGGTGGTGGGGTTCACGGCCCAGTTGAATCAAAATGTGTTCATCCGGAATGGTGTTTCGAAAGCCAGTGCTACGCTTTCTGGAATCGAAACGTTTAGCGAGGATCAACTCTTTAACACTTCCAAATACATGCTGGAGGGCGACTTAAATGAACTGGACAAACGTTCGGACGGGATCATCCTTGGAACCGGGTTGGCACAAAGGATTGGGGTCGAAACCGGAAACAATGTGATCGTCCTCACATCGGATGGTATTTCAAAAGCGTTCAAGGTGATCGGGCTGATCGAGACAGGGGCCAAGGGCACAGACAACTCCAAGGCGTTGGTCTCTATCCATACCGCCCGGCAGATTTTTTCGAAAAACAAGAGTTATGCGACCGAAATAATGGTCAATATCGATGACTACAATCAGGCCCGCAAGCTCGCAGCGGTCATTTCAAAAGTGACCGATTACAAAGTAGAAGCCTGGCAGGAAGGCAATAGCCAGCTTGATTCGTCCAATGTTTTAAGAGATATTATTGCGGTGGCCGTCTCGTTGACCATCCTGATCGTGGCCGGTTTTGGGATCTACAACATCATGAATATGACCGTCAATGAGAAAATCAAAGAAATTGCCATTCTCAAGGCTATGGGCTTCAATGGAAACGATGTCGTGGAAATTTTCCTGACCCAATCGGTCGTGATTGGGTTGATCGGTGGGATGACAGGGCTGGTACTGGGAAACATAATTGTCCGGATCATTGACAAGGTACCCTTCGAAATAGGCACCCTCACCACCCTGCCCATGAACTACAATGCTTCGGACTATATCATGGCTTTTTGTTTCGGTGTCATCATCACTTTTTTGGCCGGGTACCTTCCGGCGAGGAAAGCATCAAAAATCGACCCTGTGGAAATCTTGCGGGGGTAATATATTTTGATAGGAATTTTCAAATTCAAACTTCAACTCTAAAATTATGTCAGCACTTTCTGTCCATCAGATTAATAAATACTTTTACGAGCCAGTGGATTTTCATGTGTTAAAAAATATTTCCTTTGAAATAGATAAAGGGGAATTTGTGGCCATCGTCGGTAAATCGGGTTCAGGCAAATCCACCCTGTTGTATTTGTTGTCGACCATGGATACTAACTATGAGGGAGAGATTTCCCTCAATGGCACCTCCCTTAGCGGATTAAATCAAAACCAGCTGGCTGCTTTCCGCAATGAGCATATTGGCTTTGTGTTTCAGTTTCATTTTCTGTTGCCGGAGTTTACGGTGCTGCAAAATGTGATGTTGCCGGCTTTGAAGTTGAAAAAAAAGAATAAAGATGAAATAGAACACCGGGCCATGGAACTGTTGACCCTGCTCGACATCAAAGGGCTTGAGTATAAAAAAGCCTCAAGAATATCCGGTGGGCAACAACAACGGGTAGCCATTGCCAGGGCGTTGATCAATTCCCCTGCTATTGTTATGGGCGATGAGCCGACTGGCAACCTGGATTCCAAAAATACCAAAATCGTTTTTGACATTTTCCGCCAACTGGCAAAGGAGCAAGGCCAAACCATTATTGCCGTTACACACGATGATGAATTTGCCGCCAATTGCGATAGAATTATTGAATTGACGGATGGCATGCTGCTCACAAATTAAATCAAGTTGCGAGTGTAAATTAAAAATTGGAAGGGCTTGGTCCTGCATAATATTTAATGAACTTGAATTAATTGATTTTGGATGTTCATATATTTTCTTAATTCAACAGGAACCGCCTATCTTGACGCAGATTAATTTTTAATTAAATCGTAAGTACAGGGTATAGATTTTTTTTAAAGAAACTTCATTGTCAAGTTTTGTCCTGCACTCAGAAAATAAATACAGAATTTGAAATTAAAAATAAAAACCATCTTGCCCATTGCAATTGCACTGATTCTACCGGCTCTTAGTTTTTACACTAATACGGCAAAGATGCCATTTGAGAATGAGAATATCTTCGTTCGCTGGTTGGTTACATCAGTCACCTTATATGGGATATGGCATTTATTGTGGTATTTATCAAACCTTAAATCCAAATATAAATATGGGTATTTTTTATTGATACCGTTAATGTATTATGGGTTTGCTATGCTGATAGCTAATCAATTCGAAGTTGAATTTCAATTGAATTATATTGTCCGATCTATTTTTGGTTGGGCCTTATTATTGACCATTCAATATGCTATTAAAAAACAGGAAGACAATTCAAAATTGCAGATCGAAAAAGAGCAGCTGCAAACAGAAAATTATAAAGTTCAGTTAAAAGCACTCCACGCAAAAATAGACCCGCATTTTTTATTTAATTCCCTGAATACGCTGCGGTCAATGGTGCGCCAGCAGCATTTAAATTCCGAAAAATTTATTGTGAGTCTGTCGGATTTTTACCGGCAGGCGTTGAAATACAATGAGAATACTACCATTCCGTTGTCCGAAGAGTTGGAGGTTTTGCAGTCGTACTTATTTGTGATGAAGAGCAGGAATGAAGAGGCTATTTTGGTGGACTTGGATATTGACGATTCTTTGTTTCATCATCACCTTCCTACCTTGGCCTTGCAGGTGTTGGTGGAAAATTGTTTTAAGCATAATAGCATGACCAAAAAAATGCCATTACAAATAGAAATAAAAAATACGGAAGACTTTTATATTGTTGTATCAAATAACATCCAGCCAAAAATTGAAGAAGAACACCCGTCGGGTTTGGGGTTGGATTTACTTAGAAAAAGATACGAATTGATGGATGTAAAGGACGGTGTCTGGGTTGAAAAAAAAGACGGTCAATTTATCGTGAAATTAAAACTAATCAAGTAATGAATATATTAATTGTAGAAGATGAATCGCATACGGCATCACTCCTGCAGGAAATTATCGAACAGGACAATGATTTTGTCGTGATGGAAAAATTGGAGTCGGTCGTGGAAACGGTTCAATATTTAAGTAAATATCAAAAAAATATTGACCTGCTGTTTTTTGATATCCAGTTGGCGGATGGAAAGAGTTTTGAAATATTTAAGCACATTGATGTTGTTGTGCCCGTTGTGTTCTGCACGGCGTATGATGAATACACTTTACAAGCGATCAAAAATAATGGAATTGATTATGTATTAAAACCATTCAAGGACAAGGAAATCCATGAAGCTCTACAGAAATATAAACGATTGGTCTCTAATTTAAATACCAAAAATAATTTGCCGCTCCATTTTAATTCGTCAGAAAAAAAACAGTACCAGCAAAATTTTCTGACACAGTTCAGGGAAAAAACAATTGTCAAGCGCATTGATGAAATTGCCCTGTTTTTTGTAGAAAATGAAAACGTTTACTTCCATACTTTTGACGGAAAAAAATATTCGCTTTTAAAAAAATTAGAATACATCGAATCCGTCTGCGATCCTGCCCAGTTCTTCCGCATCAACCGGCAGATGCTGGTCAACCGGAAAGCCATCATCGCTTTCGAACCCTTTGTAAATAGAAAAATTATCCTCCAGCTAAATGTCAAACTTGCCGATAGGGCCGTTGTCAGCCGACTGAAGGTATCCCCTTTTAAAGAATGGTTAGAAAAATGAAGAATGAAAAATGAAGAATGAAGAATGAAAAATTTTCTAATTCATCATTCATCATTTTTCATTTTTCATTCTTCATTCTTCATTCTCCATTCATTTCTCACTCGCTCCGCAATGAGTCTACCGGATTCGCCATGGCTGCCCGCGTGCTTTGGAATGCCATCGTTGCAAAGGCGACCAAAATGGCCAGTGCGCCTGCCAGGGCAAATACCCACCAGGCAATTTCCGTACGGAAGGCAAAATCTTCGAGCCAGAGGTTGGTGGCATACCAGCCGATGGGGATGGCGATCAGGAATGCGATCATCACCAGGGAGAGGAAGTCCTTCGACAGTAGCCCGACGATGCTTGACGTAGAAGCACCCAATACCTTGCGGATGCCTATTTCTTTGGTGCGGCGTTCCACGTTGAAAGCCGTGAGGCCAAACAGGCCAAGGATGGCAATGAACAGGGTGAGGAAGGTCGCATAGAGCATGGTTTGGCCGAAGCGTTCCTGCTCGGCGTACTGCTCGGCGAAATCCTCGTCGAGGAACGTATAGCGCATGGGGTGTTCCGGTTCGATCTGTTTCCAGAGCTTTTCTATTTCGAAAATGGTATTCGATAAGTTGGCCGTGGATAGTTGGATGGCGGTTTTCCAGCGCAGGTGATACCCGTGGATGATCAGTGGTGCGATGCTCCGCTGCAATCCCCTGAAATGGTAATCTTTTACTACACCAATGATTTCACCATAGGTCGTATCGGAGGAAAACTTCATCCGGGTGCCGACCGGGTTTTCCAAATTGTTTTGCTCCACAAATGCCTCGTTGACCACAAAATGGCTCACGGTGTCTGCTGCTATTTCGGCAGAAAAAAAGCGGCCTTCTTTCATCTCCAGGCCAAGCGTCTGCAAATAATCGGCATCGGCAAACTGCACATAAGGGCTTTTGGCCTCGTCCCGCCCTTCGATCCGGATCCCCCAATCGGGGATAAAGTCGCCGGGAAGAGAGTTGACCGTCGTGACGTTTTTGATACCAGGGATGGACTTCAAAGCGGATTTCAGGGACTCGACTTTGTACTGCGATTGCTTGAAATTCAGGGGAATGCTCATCACCTGGTCTGGCTGGAACCCCAATTCATGGTCCATCATAAAATTCACCTGTCGGTAAATGAATGCCATGACCACCAGCAAAGCGATGGTCACCGTAAACTGTACCGTCACGAGTACTTTGCGGAACCCTCCTTTCTCCCCACTTTTCAAAAAATTGGTTTTCAGGGCAGTCACGGGTTTAAAGCCAGAGAGAATCAGTGCGGGATAAAATCCGGCCAGCAGCCCCGTAAGCCCCGTGAGGCCGAGCAATGGCAACAATACCCAGGCGGCGTTGCCACCTAAAATCTCTAATTCCCGGTCGGTAACAGTATTGAAAACCGGCAACAGCGCTTCCGCAATAACCAGTGCGACCACTGCAGCCAGTGACGCCTGAAAAAATGCCTCCGCCATGAACTGGCCCGTCAGTTGCGTACGCAGGGCACCGCTTGCTTTCCGTACACCTACCTCCTTGGCCCGCTTGGTCGCCTGTGCCGTGGCCAGGTTCACATAATTGACAATGGCCACGATGAGTACCAGCGCTCCAATGAGCAGAAAAATATAAATATTGCGAATATCGCCTGCTTTGTTGTTGAACATGCTGATGCGACCGGAACGGAGGTGGATATCGGTCATCGGCTGAAATTTCCATTCGGCGTAGTCTTCCGGTTTTGGGGTGTAGTTCATCGAAAGGAATTCCTTTTTGATCAACTTTTTCATTTCCACGTTCAGCTTTTCACCCAAAACGGCCAGGTTTGCTTCTGGCTGCACGCGAATATAAGTTGCCCGGTTGTTGCCCGTCCAGGAGTCAGAATACCACATAAAACGGCGGAAAAGATCATAGTTCAAATGGGAGTTTTTGTCGGTCAGTGCGATTACCCCGGTAACCTGCATATCCGTTTCTCCACTCACACGGATCGTTTCCCCGATGGGGTTGCTGTCGCCGAAAATGCGCTTGGCCAGGCGGTCGGAAATAACGATTGCTTCGGGGTGGTCCAGTGCGGTTTTCGGATCACCGTGGAGAAAGGGGAGGGCCATGGTCCGGAAAAAAGTGCTGTCGACCTGAGCCGTCAGTTCCACATATTGTTTGTCGCCACGGTATTCCAGCAATTGTTCGCCGAAAGGGCTCAGCCCGGTAGAAGCGATCACTTCCGGAAAGTCTTCTTTGAGCTTCTCCGCCAGCCGGGAGGGCGTCCAGTAGGTTCTGCCGTCATTGCTGCTCCAGTAACGGTAAACCCGGTAGATGTTTTCTTTTTCGGGGATGAACTGGTCGTAGCTGAATTCATGTTTCACAAACACGGTGATCAGCAGTACGACGGCCATGCCGAGGGAGAGCCCTAAAATGTTGATGGTGGAAAAAACTTTGTTGCGGGTGATATTGCGCCAGGCAATTTTTAGATAGTTGGTTAGCATAAGTTGGATAGATTGTTTGGACAAAAGGACGGTTGCAAATCTCGTTCGGTTGCAGGTCGGCCACCAGCCGAAGTTATATTTAGGTAGGGATCAAGGGACGTGCCAGTAGGGTAGGGCGCTGATTGCCAGTGTTTTATGTGAAAGATAATTGCATGAATGGAGGCCAGTCTGTCCGGATTCGAACGTGGTGTGTGCGATTCAGCCCGGTAATTAGCCGATATTTTTTCGGGCAATTAACCTGAGATGGTTATCATTGTGAATGGATCGGAACAAGAAATGGACGGGGCTGAAGATGAATCAATCCCTCCACAATGATAACCTGATAAAACGAACCAGATGATAAACCAGCCGCTGCGGAAAAAAGCCACCCGATTACCTTTTCGGTTTAATCCAAAAAAACTAAAAGCAGGTCTCTTGAGCATACCGGAAAATGAATGGACGGAAGTGCAAACTCCCTGGGCCTTGCCGGGCAGTGTATTCGGGATTGACCTGTTTGTTGTAGACCTTGCCAACACCATTCCGACGGTGTCCACCGCTTTTAAACCTGGCCCGGCCCTGGAGCGTAACGCTTACCTGCAAGAAGTGTTGGGCACGTTTAAATGTAAGATTTTAAAGGCTCGGTTGAACCGGCTTCGGGCAGGTGCCTTTATTTCTCCTCATACGGATGCCTATGGTTACCGGACCGGGGAAGTGCGGGTACACATCCCGATCGTGACCAATGATCTTTTCAGGTTTAACTTTGACAACGAGTCGTGGCACATGAAGGAAGGGGAATGTTGGTATGTGGAAACGACCGAAAGGCACGGCGTCACCAACAATGGGGCCGAAGACCGAACGCACCTGGTAATGGATCTTCGCGTGAACGATTGGTTGGAAGATATTTTCAGGCAACATGGCTTTCCCGCCATGCCTAAGTAGGTGAATTAAGGGCTTTTGTCGATGAAATATGCCAGTCTGCAACTTCGGCTGAATTCCGACCGTCCATACATCCGGCAAAAACTTTTTAAAACCTTGGATATTTAAAGAAAAGCATTTATTAAAAGCCCGAACCAAATTCTTTTTTCACTTGCGCAAATTAAATCTATCATTGCCGGGTACCATTTATGAAGCAGATACTATTCCTCATCTTTCTTTTTATTTCCGCCATTGCCTTCGGGCAGGAGGACGACGCCGTTGATTCGGTACAAATGGCCCTGGCGCTGCATGAAGAGGGAATGGCACTGCTGCAAAAAAGGCCCCTGCCGGCATTCGACCAAATCACTGCATTCGGCAAATTCCGCAAAAGCCAAAACCTGCTTGTCGCAAAAAATGCAGAACTGGAAACACAGCAAAAAAATGATGAACAGATAAAGACACTCATTGATTTTTATACAAAAAATGCCGACCCGGACAGTTTGTTGAACACCACTCTTTTTTATCCCGATTCTGTTTTTCAGGCCCACCCAAAATATGATACCGTATTCAAAAATTTAATGACCATTATTTTAGACCGCCAATTTCGAAAAGCAAGAATTAAGTTTTTTGAAATAGAAGGCGTGCACGATGCCAGCCCTTCGACCCTGGTCAACGGAGCAAATTTCTTTTTGGATTTTGGAAATTATTGGCCGCTGGAAGTTTTGGAAATAGAACAGTCACTGCGTAGTTTGGAGAAAAAATATTCAAATATTTCAAAAAAGGTCAGGACAGAAATAATTTACACTCATTTTTCAAATGAATTAAATATATTAAAAAACTGGTCGACCACAGACTCTCTGGCAAATATCGTTCAGTACGTCCGGCAGCAAAAAGAGAACTCCGAACAGCAGTTGGAATCCTCAAATAAGGAAATCGACAACCTACGGAACATTGGGTTTGGCATTATTGGCCTGTTGTTTTTTATTGGCTTTTTTATTTGGCGGAAAAACAATCAGCTATTGAAGACATCCAATCAAAAACTGTTGGAAGAAAAACAGCGTTCCGAAGAATTATTGTTAAATATTTTGCCTGCTGAAATTGCGAAACAGTTAAAAAACAAGGCCGCTGCCCGGGCTCATAAATACACAGGGGTGAGCGTGCTGTTCAGTGATTTTAAAGGCTTCAGTAATATCGCCAAAGACCTGTCGCCCGAAGAGTTGGTTTCCGAACTGGACTATTGTTTTACGGCCTTTGACCGTATTGTGGAAAAATACCGGCTGCAGAAAATCAAAACCATCGGCGATGCCTACATGTGTGTCGGCGGCCTGTACACACAGGGCAGCAGCCATGTAAAGCGCATGGTGATGGCGGCGTTGGAAATTCAGCAGTTTTTGAATAACCTGAAAAAACGCAGGTTGGCGGAGGACAAATATTTTTTCGAAGCCCGCATCGGCATCCATACCGGCGACATCGTGGCCGGTGTGGTCGGCACCAAAAAGTTCGCTTTCGATATCTGGGGCGACACCGTCAACATTGCCCAACAAATGGAATTTCACAGCGAACCGGGCCGCGTCAATATTACCGGTGAAACACAGGCATTCATCAACAATGAATTCAATTATACCTATCGAGGAAAAGCGGTTGTGAAAAACATGAAGGCGTTTGATATGTATTTTGTAGATGGGCTAATGGATGAAAAAAAATAACTAAGTAAGTCCTTGGACAAAAACAAGGGACGCTAAAAATGACACTTTTCTTTTGACAAATGTTTGATTTCCAAGTCCTAAAAATCTTTTTCAGGCAAGGGAAAAGTGTCATTTTTTTTGACCACCTGCTTACTTAACTTTATTCCGCTTTTTATCAAAAAAGACAATCACTATTTCAGCATGAGCAACCACCGTCCAGTCATTTTATTTCTTGTCTCTTTTCTCCTTTTCCATAACACCGGCGCACAAGAAGTCGACATGTCCATCTTCCACGGCCTCCAACCCCGCAACATCGGCCCTGCCGGTATGAGCGGACGCGTCACGGCCATTGATGTGGTACTCAACGACCCCGACGTGATCTACCTTGGCGCGGCGGCAGGGGGCGTTTGGAAATCGGAAAACAGCGGCCATACCTGGACGCCGATTTTTGAAAAAGAAAAAGCCGCTTCGATCGGAGCCATTGCCATTTACCAAAAGAACCCCGACATCATTTATGTCGGCACCGGTGAGGGCAACCCACGCAACAGCATGAACAGTGGCTACGGTATGTTCAAAACCATCGACGGCGGACGCACCTGGGAACACCTTGGACTGGAAAAAACCCGCCAAATCCACCGCGTCATCGTTGATCCGAACAACCCGGATCATGTGGTCATCGGGGTGGAAGGTGCTGCCTGGGGCGATAGCCGCCACCGGGGTGTTTACAAAACCACAGATGGCGGAAAGACGTGGAAGCGGAAGCTGTACGTCGATCAGCGCACTGGTTGTGCCGACCTGGTAGCCGACCCTTCCAATCCCAATAAAATGATTGCTGCGATGTGGGGGCACCGGCGGGAGCCGTGGTTTATGACCTCTGGCGGTCCGGGTTCAGGCATTTATATTTCACATAATGGCGGGGAGGACTGGGAGCAGGTCACTGCTGAAAATGGACTGCCCAAAGGTGACCTCGGTCGCATCGGCCTCGCCTTCGCACCAAGTAATCCTTCCATCGTTTATGCGTACGTCGAATCAAAAAGCAATGGCATTTTCCGCTCAGTGGATGGTGGATACAACTGGAAAAGGATGTCCAAACCCGATGCGCCCAACATCGGTGGCCGACCGTTTTATTACGCCGACATTTATGTGGATGTAAAAAATGAAAACCATATTTATTCCATCGCTACTACGGTAACGGAATCGATCGATGGCGGAAAAACATGGACAATATTTGCCCCCGGCAATAAAATCCACACCGACCACCACGCCTGGTGGGCCCATCCCAACGATCCCGATTTCCTCATGGTAGGCCACGACGGCGGACTGAACATCACACACGACCGGGGCAAAAACTGGTGGTTTGCGGACAACCTGCCGCTTGCCCAGTTTTACCACGTAAGCGTCGATCATGAAATCCCTTACAACATTTATGGCGGCCTGCAGGACAACGGCTCGTGGAAAGGGCCAAGCCAGGTGTTTTTCAAAGGTGGCATCCGCAATTTCTACTGGCAGCGCCTCAGCGTCGGTGATGGCTTCGACGTGGTGCCCGATCCGCTGGACCATAATTTTGGCTACGCGATGGGGCAGGCGGGCAACCTCGTCCGCTATGATTGTGAGTCGGGGCAGTTGTTAAAAATAAAACCCGTACACCCCGATGGCGAATACCTTCGCTTCAACTGGAACGCCGGCATCGGCATCAATCCTTTTGATAAAAAAACGATTTATTACGGCAGCCAATACCTGCACAAAAGCAGCGACCAGGGACAGAGCTGGGACATCATTTCCCCTGACCTGACCACCAACAACCCGGAAAAACAAAAGTGGCTCGAAACGGGGGGGCTGACGTATGATGTGACGGGCGCTGAATTTCATACGACCATCGTCTCCATCGCCCCGAGCCCTTTGAACGAGCAAGTCCTTTGGGTCGGTACCGACGACGGCAATGTGCAGGTGACGAGGGACGGCGGGACCAACTGGACCAATTGCCGAGCGAATATCAAAGGCGTTCCAGATGGCACCTGGGTGCCACAAATTCAGGTGTCGAAGCACCGGGAGGGCGAGGCGTTTGTCGTCTTTGACGACCACCGTCGAAACAATTGGGAACCCTTCCTTTTTCGCACCCGCGATTATGGCAAAACTTGGGAGCGCCTCGTGGAAGCGCGTGATGTTTTCGGTTATGTGTACTGCTTTGAACAAGACCCCGTCGAGCCACGGCTCTATTTCTGTGGGACGGAATTTGGCCTGTATGTCAGTTTTGACGAAGGTAAAAATTGGAACAAATGGACCAACGGCTTTCCGGCTGCCGTCCCGGTCCGCGACATGGTCGTCCATCCCCGCGACCACGACCTCGTACTCGGAACTTTCGGCCGCGCCTTCTGGGTGCTGGACGACATCCGACCCCTGCGCGCAATGGCACAGGCCGGCGTGGCAAATACCCTGGAGGATGACCTCCAACTTTTTCCCACCCCCGATGCCTTTTTGCGGATCATTGGTGAATCGATCGGCTACCGTCAGGGCAAGGTCGGCGATGCGTATTACAATGGCACCAACCGGCCGTACGGCGCACTCATTTCTTATTATTTAAAAAATGCACCGGAGGAAGAAAATAAACTGCCCTTAAAAGACCAGGTGAAAATTGAGGTGGTGAATTCGGATGGAAAAACGGTCCGCACTATTTACCAAAAACCCAAAAAAGGGGTCAACCGCTTCGCCTGGGATTTGCGCCGTGATGCCCCGCGCTATCCCAATGTGGCCAAGCCCAAAAAAGAAACAGCGGCGCGTGGCGGACTGCCCGTTGCCCCTGATAATTATTTATTAAAAATCAGTTACAAGGATTTTAAAGATCAATTTACTTTTTCTGTTTTACCGGACATCCGTCTGGAAATAAATGAAGAAGGCTGGGCCGTGAAAAATAAAATGATCGAGGATTTTTACGGTGAAATAAATAAGCTCACCGCTGCTCTGGACGAGGTACGCAACCTCGAACAATCCATTCAGTTTTTAAAGGAAAAAATTAACCAGAAAGAAGGAACAGTTAAGCATGAGTGGAATAAAAAAATAATGAATTTTGAAAAGGAATTAAAAAAACAAAAAGAAAAAGTATTGCCGAAAAAAGTGCAAGGCATTTATCGCCGCCCCGAAGTATTGGCGAACCAGTTGTGGAACATTGGTTCTTATTTGGGACATACTCTTTCGCCACCGACGGAGAATCAAAAATTGGCGTTGGAGTTGTTTGTGAAAGAGGTGGCGGTCTTTATAAATGGCTTTGAAGATTTTAAGGAAAATAAATTGGCGGCGTTTAAAAGTGAGGTGGGTGACTTGGGGCTGAATATTATGGATTAAGGCAGCCGTGAGGCTTTTCAAATTTTCTATAAACCTTAAAAGAATTGAACTTAGCGATGTTACCGTTCTAAAACGGTAACATCACCGGGCTCTTTAACGTAGCGCCAAAGTCCCTGTGGCGTATGGGTTCGCAAAAAGGACTTGGGAGCGATATTAAAACGCCGCCACCCTTTGCGCCCCCAACTCATTCAGCAACCCACTTAAGTATCCCTCCGTCACATGCGCCTTATCGCTATAGTCTGCACTTTCCATCAGCACGTCATGCAATTTTTCTAAATTATAAAATGGCACGCCGGGATATAAATGATGCTCCAGGTGGTAGCCCACATTGTGCGGGGCAATGAAAAAACGTTCGAGGGCGGTGGCTTTTACCGACCGGGTGGAAGTCAGCAAGTGGTCGTATGACAATTCACCATAATGCTCTGCTACGCTGCGGATGTATTGGAACATAAAAAAGGTGGATAAAAAAGGGACAACCCAATAAAGTGCAAAATATTTCCAGCCGCCAGTAATGGTCAATATCCCGACCAAGAAAAAGTAAAAGAGGAGGCGACTTTTTTTACCGGCTGTCTTTTGCTTTTTATCTGCCTTTTTGTCTTCGCTGCCAAACCTTTTTAAAAACCAGGCTGCATCTCGGAGGCCCTGGTACAAGGTCAGATAGGAAAATACCGTCCCGATGAATTCGGCTTTGGTTTTTGGAAAAGTGAATTCCGGCTTGCCTAATTTGGCGACCCAGTCCGGATCGTCCTCCGTATTTAGGTGACGGTGGTGGCGAAGGTGGTTTTCTCGATAAGTTTCAATGGAAGTAAACAGCGGGTACATGGTCAACAGGTTCGTAATCAGGTCATTCCATTTTCTATTTTTTAAAAAGCGGTAATGCGTTGAGTCGTGCATCAAAATGGCGAGGGCATGCATCCGGGCACCAACCACGATCACCGTCAGGAGATAAGTGAAAGGGTTGAAAAAATGAATGCAAAAACAAACGGCAGTAATAATGATGGCCCAGTCAAACGCCATCGCCAGGGCGTGGCGGTAAGCATTGGTTGTGAACAATGGTTTTAATGCCGATTCAGCGACGTTGAAGTTTAAATTGTTT
This sequence comes from Bacteroidota bacterium, assembly GCA_039819485.1. Classification (GTDB taxonomy): domain Bacteria; phylum Bacteroidota; class Bacteroidia; order Chitinophagales; family Saprospiraceae; genus UBA6168. Next base: position 29,662 of record JBCBRY010000046.1, read on the forward strand.
CCGTGGTGGTGTGACATGGTCAATTGATTTTGATTGTTTGAATAATGTTGCTGCAATCTCCATCAATTATGGGCGGAAAGAAACGGGCGTTTGGTAACGGGCATGAAATGAATAGCAGTGGGCCGTAAAGCTGTGGTAAGTGGCAAAACCAAAATCGGGAACGAAGTCGCTTCTCTTGAAGCTGTGACCGGGCAGTCAGCCTCCGATCAAAAACATCGCGGCCCTTTTATGCAGCTCCGGTACGCCGGCCTTTCGCCACTCCCCAATCTTTTTTGTGGCAATGAATTCTGTTTCAGTGGTCAAATCCGCTGCAATGCAAAACAGCGTATCCGGGGGCAGTACTTTGAGTGCTTGCTCAATTACCTGCCGGTTGCGGTAGGGGGCTTCCATAAAAATCTGGGTCTGGTTCTCCTTGCGGGCCCGGAGTGCCAGCCTTTTTAACGACTCAGCCAATTTGTCCACCTTGGCGGGCAAGTACCCGAGAAAACGGAAATTTTGACCATTCATGCCTGCCGCCATCAGGGCCAGCAGAATGGATGATGGACCCACCAGGGGGACGACCTTCACTCCTCTCCGGTGCGCCAGGGACACCAGCCTTGCTCCCGGGTCGGCCACACCGGGGCAGCCTGCTTCGGACAGGATGCCGACGTCTTTTCCTTCCGTGATGGGGCGGAGCATTTCCTGTAGTTCCCGGTCGGGTGTGCGCCGGTTGAGTTCACTGACATGGTAAGTCGGCATCGGCCTGGGGGTGCCCGTTGCTTTGATGAAATGCCGTGCCGTTTTGGCCCGTTCAGCTACGATGTACTCGATTTTGTGGATAAGTCCAACCACGTAATGTGGAATGGTGTGGAGGGCATTTTCGCCGAGAGGGGAGGGAATGAGGTAGAGTTTTCCGTTTTGCATTAGCGATGCGAGTACTTTTTGATTAACGATTAGGGGGGTAACGATTTAAGATTTTTGATTGATTGGAGGCAAAAGTAACTCGGATTGTTAATCCGAGCGTTCATTTCTCGGATTAACAATCCGAGTTACTTGATGTCAATAAGAAAAAAACATTTAACTATTAAGCCATTCAACCATTTTTCCCTACTTTTGCGCCCCTTTTCAGAAATCTTGTAACGAATGAGGCACAAGGTTTTCGTAAAAGTTTCAAACACTTCAATTTAATAATGCGAAATTACGAAGTAACTTTCATCGTAGATCCAGTTCTGTCGGGCGATGAAGTAAAAGCGACGGCTCAGAAATATGTCGATCACTTGCAGGGCAAAAACTGCAATATTGTACATGTTGACGAGATGGGATTGCGCAAGTTGGCCTATGAAATCAACAAGCGCCATTCTGGCTACTACTACTGCGTGGAATTCCAGTCGGAATTAGGGGATTTCATCGCACCCATGGAACTGATCATGCGCCGCGACGACAATATCATGCGTTTCCTGACCGTGAAATTGGACAAGTACGGCGTCAAGTACAACCAAGACAAGCGGGACGGCAAGATCGGTAAGGTCAAGCGCAAGAAAAAGCCAGAACCAGCCGAATCATCTCCGCGCAAATCCAAGCAGCCGGTACGTCAGCCGGACAACCTCAAACGCATCGAAGGCGTGGGGCCAAAGATCGCCGAGGTACTCCGCAGCTCTGGCATCACGACCTTTGAAAAACTGGCTGGCATGACACCTGACCAGATCAAAGCCGTGCTCACCGCTGCCGGCGACCGTTTTAGTTTCCAGGATCCAACCACCTGGCCTGCTCAAGCCGACCTGGCTGCCAAAGGCAAATGGGACGAATTGAAAAAATGGCAGGAAGACCTGAAGGGCGGTAAAATCATCGCCCCTGAAAAACCGAAGGAGGAAGCTCCCAAGGCAGAAGCTAAACAAGAAGAAGAATAATTTAAAAGAAGAAGTCAGAGGACAGACCATTTCATTGTCAGAGGTCAGATTGGACAACGACTACAGTCTGGTTGCTTGCGTCTGACAGCAAAGCGGTCTGACTTCTAAAAAAATAAAAATCATGGCTGCATCAAGAGATGATATAAAATTCCTTAGCAATCCGAATTTGGGCAACAGCCGCACCAAGTACTGCCGCTTCCGCAAATTCGGTATCAAGCACATTGATTATAAAGACCCTGACTTCCTGCTGCAATTTGTGAACGAGCAAGGGAAAGTACTTCCCCGCCGTATCACTGGCAACTCGCTGAAATACCAGCGCAGGGTTTCCACTGCCATCAAGCGCGCAAGGCACCTGGCCTTGATGCCATATGTGGCTGATTTATTGAAATAGTATGGTTTGTGGTTTATGGTTCCTGGTTCCTGGTACGTTGAAACGGCCAAAATCAGCAACCAAAAACCAAAAACCAAAAACCTTTTAGAAATGGATATTATCCTTTTAAAAAATATTGAAAAGGTCGGCAGGAAGTTCGAGATCGTAACGGTGAAAAACGGTTACGGCCGCAACTACCTGATCCCGCAGGGACTGGCCATTATCGCCAACAAAGTCAACCGCAACAACCTGGACAGTTACAAGCGTCAGGAAAATGCCAAGTTGGAAAAGATGTTGGATACTTTCAAAGAAATTGCGGCTAAAGTCAATGGCCAAAATCTGACTTTACCTGTAAAATGTGGTGTGAGCGGTAAGATTTTCGGTAGTGTGACAACTCTCATGATTGCCAACGCACTCAGAGACCAGCTCGCTGTTGAGATTGATCGCCGGGACATCCTGCTGCCTGAAAGCGCCAAGGAAATCGGGACTTACACCGCAACGTTGGACCTCCATCCTGATGTGGACGCCAAAGTGGATTTTACCCTTGAGCCGGATGATCCTAAGATTGCTGCATTGATCGAGGAAAACCGGGCCAAAGAAGCTGCTGAGGCCGCCGAAGAAGCAGAACGTGCTGCTGCCCGGGAGGCTCAAAGAGCCGCCGAGGCTGCTGAAAAAGCTGCCGCAGAAGCTGCTGAAGCTGCCGCCGCCGCCGCAGATGCAACAGAAGAAGCTGCTGAGGAAGTGACAGAAGAAGCGACGGAAGGATAGTTTTATCCTTTTCCTTTATTCGATAAAAGAAAGCCCATCATGCTGCGTCATGATGGGCTTTCTCATTTATTGCTTTTCTTTGCCATCAGCTAACAGTTACTTGTAATGACCGCAAAGTTTGCAGAGAAACACATGGCGCAAGTTTACTTGTCACTGTAGCTGAAAGGAAAAAGCCTCGGCCATGCAAAATAAATCCACCAACATTGCCTTTTACTGCTGTGTCCTGTTTTTAATGATGGTGACTTTCATCAAGCCGCGTTATTTAGAGCAGCATACCAATGCTACCCTGGCATGGGACGTGAGCGGTTACTATTTGTACTTGCCGGCCTTGTTTATTTATGAGGATTTGGCTGAATTGGAATTCCTGCCCGGGATCATTGAAAAGTATACACCTTCGCCCGCTGCGGATCAGGCCTATCCGGCCGCCAATGGAAGGATGGTGATGAAATATTCGGCAGGCATGGCAGTACAATATGCGCCTGCTTTTTTCATCGGGCATTTGATGGCCCAAATGACCGGCCATCCTGCCGATGGCTTTTCTTTGCCCTATCAGGCCAGCGTGCACTGGTGGAGTGTGTTTTATGCGGTTATAGGCTTGTTTTTTTTAAAAAAAATACTCAGTAAATATTTTGACGGCAAAATTGTCGGGCTGGTTTTAATTGGCCTGACATTCGGGACCAACTTTTTAAACTATGCCACTTTTGATGCTGCAAACACACATGCTTATTTATTTACGCTGGTGGCTGTTTTGACTTATTCGACCATTCGTTTTTATGAAACTTATTTATGGAAATATGCCATATTGATTGGCGCTGCTTTAGGGCTGATGGCGCTCACCCGTCCGACCGAAATAATTTATGCCATGATTCCTGTTTTATGGGGTGTGGCCAGTTTAGAAGATTTAAAAAACCGTTTTTCTTTTTTATTAAAACATTTTCCGAAAATATTAACTGCTGTTATAATTACCGGAGCCATCGGGAGCATCCAGTTAATTTATTGGAAAACTATTTCCGGAAACTGGCTGGAGTATTCTTATCAGGATCAGGGATTTAGTTTTTTGCGGCCCCATTTCTCCGACGTTTTTTTTTCGTACAGGAAAGGGTGGTTGACCTATACTCCACTGATGGTGTTGGCGTTGATTGGTTTTGTGGTTTGGTTTTTTGATTTTATTAAAAATAAAGAATTAAAGGCTGCTTCTTTTCCCGACCCCCAGCCCCCTCCAGAGGGGGGAAACCGCGCTCCATCTCCCCCGCTGGAGGGGGCCAGGGGTCGGGAAAAAATCCGTCAACTTTTCCCCATTGTTTTCTTTTTCTGTTTAATAAATACGTGGATTATCTGTGCGTGGGATATTTGGTGGTACGGTGGTGCATTTGGTCAGCGCGCATTTATTCAATCCTATATTTTACTGGCATTTCCGATGGCTTATTTATTGCAAAGGCTCTATTTTAGGGAGCAATTAACAAGGCCCATTAAATTAATACTAACCGTTTTTATTGCTGCCTGCATTGCTCTCAATGTTTTTCAAACCTATCAGGCGCACTGGGGGCCATTCGAAACGGAGGCCATGACCAAAGCCTATTACTGGCGGATTTTTGGTAAGACTAAAAATGATCCTTATGATCGATTGTTACTGGATGCGAAGGAAGGTTTTTTTGGGGAAAGAAAAAATGTAGAATTAATATTAAAAGAGGATTTTGAAAATCATTCCGATACTATTTATTTAAGTAAAAAAAATACAACTTCGGGCAAATGGTCTGCATTTATAAACATTAATCAGGAATTTTCGGCAGGCGTAAATATTCCCAAAAAAGAGAATCTGAAAACTGGAAAATGGCTATCCGTTAATGCCAGTTTTTATTCCCCGAAAATGAACTGGAGCTACTGGCAAATGCCACAACTGGTCGTTCGTTTTGAAAAAAACAATATTCCGGTAAGGGAAAGAATTATCCGCCCTTTCCGAGTCATGGTTCCCGATCAATGGTTTCCTGTGGGGATGAATATTAAAATACCAAAAAAGGAGTTTGACAACATTGAAATTTTCCTCTGGAACGCAGGCGGGATGGATGTGGAGCTGCTGATGGATGATTTAACAGTGGAGGTTTTTAGCGGTTAGTGGTGAACGGTTAGCGGTGAACGGTTAGCGGTGAACGGTTAGTGGTGAACGGTTAGCGGTGAACGGTTAGTGGTTAGTGGTGAATCGTTTACCACTAACCGCTAAATATCCGCCATTTTATAATCTTCAATATTCAGGTCGAAGTTTTCGGTCGCTTCAAAAATTCCGTCCGTCGTTTGCAATAAAACCGTCATGCGTTCTTCTCTGATCTTGCCCCGGTCGTCGGTGAGGGAATAATGTTGCACGATGTCGATGAGTTCATCTTGATTGATGTCTTTCAGCCAGGCATCTTGCTGGTTGCACCAGCCTTCGTCGCACCAGGCCCATGCGATGGTTTCGCTGCGTTGAAGGACGCCGTCTTTTAGCCGGAACAGGGCAATGTCGCTGGAGACGTAACGGCCGGGGACTCTTGCGATATAAAAACCCTTGAATTGAGCGACGGCCATTACATCGCCACCGGTGCTGTTCCATATTTCGCTGGTTTCCCTGTCAAAAAAGGCATATAGTTCAGGGTCGATTAATGTACCGGTAAATGGATAGTTGCCCGGCCGGTCAACCCGGACGATAGGATACAAATGAGGAGGAAGGTCGCCCTGCAATTCAGGAAATGTGGCCACCAGCCGTCCGACTCCATCTGCAAATTCGATGTCTTCAATTTCAGTTTCTGACATCGGGTTGAAAGTCATTTGTTCGCCATCGGCAAAAATGATCAACTGATTTCCTTTAACCGAGTATCCATTTGTATTGGCCAATGCATGGAGATAAGACTGCTCAAGGGCCATGTCCTCACAAAGTTTTTTGGTAGCACCGACCGTACCAATGGACAATGCAGTCCCCTCCGTCGTATAGGTTGCAAAGTAACGGTTACAGGAAGCGTTGCCGGATACTTGCTTGTTGGCGAAGACGGCAGTGACTTCCTGTCCTTTTTTGATAACTTTCCTTTGGTTGCCTTCTTTTATGGAGATTAACTTCCAATAGGTATTTTCGATATCCCCGCCAGTCGGATCATTTTTGCAAGAACAGAGGAGGCAGCAAGAAACAATGGAAATTATTAGTGTCAGTTTATTCATGGTCGCTGATTGATATTCGTTTTTTAGCCCAGGGCCTGTGGCTGGTCATTTAGCCCTCTTCATTCTGGTCTCTGCTTCCCATTTGGTTGTCGGCTTCGAGCTTTTTGAAAAGGGCGTCCACTCGTTCCATCTCGTCTAACATGTCGTCGATATAAAAATGCATTTCGGGGATTCGGCGCACCTGTTTTTTGATGCGTTGGGAAAGGGACTGCTTCAGGCGATGGTATTCTTCCTCCATCATGAGGATCACCTCTTGCTTGTTTTCGGTGTTGAAAATACTGATGTAGATTTTGGCAATGCTAAAATCGGGGGTCATTACCACATTTGTCACCGTGACGAATGGTTCTGTTCCATAGATATAGGCACCTTCCTGTTGGAGTACTACGCTGAAATTCCGCTTGATCACTTCAGCCACTTGCTTTTGACGTATTTTTGCCATTTGAAAATTAGAAATTGGAAATTGAGAAGTTGATTTTTTGGGAAATGTTCTCTCAATTTTGGATAAAAAATTAAAGTTGGCAAGTTAATTCTTTTTGAGGGAAAATGGTTCCGTCAAAAACGAAAAGCCCGGCAGTCCATGACTGCCGGGCTTTTCGTTTTCAAAATTTCTGAAAAGTTGTTACTGAACGATGACCCGCTTGGTCGCAACTCCTTTCTCTGTTTTGATTTTCAGGAGATAAATACCCCTGTCCCAATTGGTAACATTCAGGTCAAATGCACCAGCATTCACAGGAAGGTCAGTTATCAGTTGCCCCAGAGCATTGAAGGCCTGGACCGACTCTGCACGCAGGTCATTCAGGCGGATGGAGACTTGCTCTGAAGCTGGGTTCGGATAAACCAGCACTTGCTGGTTGAGCCATTCCTCTCCGGTAGATGTGGTCGTGGTTTTATCAATTACATGGACACTGGCCGGTAATAGCTCGCCGATGGTCAACAAGGCACCTTCCTCGTTGACGGCCACCACGTCATCCATAGTGACGACAAACGATGTTTCAGCATTCCGGGCAATTACATCGCCGATGATGATGAATTTAAGAGTGGCCACCCGCCCAAATCCATTTGCTTCAATGCTTTTCCGGGTAAAACCAAGGTCATATTCTCCATTGTCCTCTTGCCTGTTTTTGCCAATCCACATGATGTCATTGGAATTGCCAAAGAAGGAATTGTCATTGTAGTCTACCTCGATACCGTCCGTTGCGACCATCTCTTCATCGTAGTCCAATTGTAATGCAAACCCATTGAGGTCCTGCATGGGACGGTCAGATCGGCCGGCTATAAGGTCTGCTTCCAGTTCGATCAGGGCAGGGGTGTTGTCATCAATAACGATGGTGTCCCACTCAAAGTCGAGCCAGAAAGTTGGAGATCCAGGAGCCTGCACCATGAACGCGCTATTCGGTGTGGCGTAGTTGGCCTCAATGGCTGCTATGTCGTCGCTGTCGATTTCACCATCGCCGTTGCAATCAAGGTGTTTGTAGTCATTGCCGGAGATGGTCTGCGCACCCCAATCAGGGGCAAACTGAGGTGACCAATCGAGTGCAAATGACACATCATCAACCTGGCGCGGAGGGCCTTCCGCCCCATAACCGACCCCAATGGGGAGCAGGTCGTAAACGTTGGCCAACCCGTCGTCATTGGTGTCTCCCGGATAAACACATTCCGCAAAGTCACAGATGTCGCCCGAACCTGTGTAGACATAATCACAAAATTGATGGGAACAACCACTGTTGTTCCAGACAGTAAGGCAAACGGTAAAAATATTGATCTCACCGTAATCGTAACTGGGCATGCCAGTATTCTGCATAACAGTGCCGTTGCCCATGTCCCATTCCCAATCGGAAAAATTGCCGGTGGAAAGGTTGGTCAACTCAACAGTCCCATTTTCGGCGACATATGCAAAGGCGGAATGGCATTCGTGCAGGTCAATTGTCCGGCAGCGCACCAGTTGCCCACAATCAGTGCTTTCTATAGTGAGGCATACTTCGTAAATATCCTGAAACGGAAAAGTATGAATGGCCGATTGCTCAGTACTGGTATTGCCATCGCCGAAGTCCCAGTGATAGGCAAAGTCATCGCTTAAAACGGCCGGTTCGAAGGCAGCTACCGGTGTCGGTTCATTAAAAGAAGCCGAGTAGCTAAAGTCTGCTATACAATCGGCCGGAGGGCTGATCAAATTTACACAAGTCAGTTCAATGTGTGAGCCGGCTGTACAGGCCGAGGTCTGGGTGCCGTCCGGTTCAAAAGAAAACTCGATCTCGTCATTGGCGGCAATTCCTTCCAACATCGATTCGTTGGTCGGTACAAGCAGTTGCCAGGTGTCGTAGGAAAGGATGAGTTTTCCGCACAAGGGGTCATTGAACGGCTCGACAACCTGTCCGTTGAACTCGCACTGCGCACTGACCCAGTTAGCTGTCAGGAGCAGGATCAGCACATAAAAACAGGTATGTAATCTTTTCCTCATAAAAATCATATCGTTGGAATATAAATGGGAAATTACTGGTTTTCAGCGGGTTATTTGTTGGCAGCGAAAAATTTAACACCCTGCCCTCATCTTAAAAACTGCTTTCCACCATACAAATATGCCATATTCCAACGTTTAAAAATGAAACAAATCTATAGTTTTGTTCCGGATTAATTTTGGTTTAATTTATTTTAAATAATTGACTGTCAATGATTTAAATCAATTATAAGCTTCCGTTTTGTTACTTGTGATGCAACTCTCATTGAATTTGTATCCAGTGTTTCCGAAGGGGGAAATCCCGAGCTGCCGGTTTTTTTTATCAATGCAGTCGCAATTGTGATGAAAATGAATGGCAGCCATGTTCCCTTTGATTAAATATAAAAACTTAAGTCACCCATTACTGACGAACTGTAAACCATGCACACCAACAAGCTCATCACTTTGCTACAAACGTTTTCCAGCCACGAGTTAGTGCGCTTTAGGAAATACCTTCTTTCACCTTTTTTCAATGAGAATGAAGAGCTGGTCCGGCTGTATGAAGCAGTTAGGCCGATCCTGTCTTCAAACAATAAGACGGAGGGCAAGGACGATAAGTTGGGAGTGTGGGCAAAAATGTTTCCCCGGAAAGATTTCAATGATACCCGCTTCCGGCGCCTTTGTTCCGACCTGCTGCGCCTGGCAATGGATTTCTTAGCGTACAACAACTATGTCCGCCATCCGGGAAGCACCCACCGCTACCTGCTCGACGCCATGACCGGGACGCCGCTAAAAAAACATTTTAACGGTGCCATCCGGCAGATGGAAAAAACGCTGATGGCCGCAGGTAACCGCGATGCTGATTATCATTACCTGTCCTATTTTATGAACCGAAAACTGCAGGAACAGCAAGAACACGACCCGAACAAAGCCGCCCTGTTTGACCATTTAAAAAAAGCCAGTTATCATCTGGACTGTTATTATCTCTCGAAAAAATTAGAACAATATACCGATTCGCTCGGCTATCAGGATATGTTGTCCGAAGCAGAAGATATTCAATTGTTTCCCGGCTTGTTGGAACATGTGAAGAACAGTCATTATTTAAATGAACCGGCGGTAAAGGCATGGTACCTGATCGTACTTATGCGCTTGTACCCGGAGCAAGAGGATTATTTTTTTCAATTAAAAAACTTAATAGAAAATGAGGGGCATTGTTTTCCTCAAAAAGAATTACATACCTTTTTTATTCATCTGATGAATTATTGTATTTACACAAAAATAAATCAGAACCGGCCAGACTATTATGAAGAGTTGTTTTACCTGTATTTAATTTCCATAGAAAAAGAAATAATATTTATTAACCAACAATTAAATCCTCATCACTATAAAAATATTATTACGATTTCGTTGCGGTTGGAAAAATTTGAGTGGGTGGAAAATTTTATTCAAAATTATACGCACTTGCTGCCCGAGTCGGACAAAGAAAATGCCTATAATTATAATTTGGCGAACGTATATTTTTCACAGGGAAAATATGAAAAAGTCATTGAGCAATTGCGGGAAGTGGAATACCAAAATATTACCTATGCCCTCGGCAGTAAACTATTGTTGTTGCGTACCTATTTTGAATTAAAAGAAGATACGGCACTGTCCTCCCTGATTGATTCCTTCCGCATTTACCTGAGGCGAAACCGTGAAATTACCACATCGGTCAAACAGCAATACATGAACACTTTGCGCTTTACAAAAAAAATTGCCAGCATCGCTCCTTATGATGAAAGGTCAAAAGATAAAATCATTGAAAAAATAAATAACAGTAATGCCCTTGTTTTAAAAAACTGGCTATTGGAAAAAGTATCGGGTATTTAATTGGGAAAGCTGATCTGGTTTTCTTTCTTTGCAGCTTCTTCAACAGACCACTTTGTTGTCAGAGGTCAGATCGCTTCGTTGTCAGAGGTCAGATCGCTTCGCTGTCAGAGGTCAGATCGCTTCGCTGTCAGAAGTCAGATCGCTTCGCTGTCAGAAGTCAGATCGAACCGGCCTGACCTCTGACCGCAAAGCGATCTGACCTCTGACTTCTGATAATGAAATTATCCATCGTCATACCTGCCTACAACGAGGCCCGCACCATTCACTTTATACTCGACAAGGTGAAAGCGGTCGAACTATCGGAGGGCATGGAAAAAGAGGTGATCATCGTCAACGACTGCTCTTCCGACGATACTGAAAATGCCATTCTGACCTACCAGAAAAACAATGCCCAACTGCCCATCCAATACCTGAAACATACTGTAAATAAAGGGAAAGGCGCCGCATTGCATACAGGTATCAAACATGCTTCGGGCGACTTCGTGATCATTCAGGATGCCGACCTGGAATATGACCCGCATGAATATAATTTGTTGTTGAAGCCGATGCTGGAAGGAATGGCCGATGTGGTTTACGGCAGCCGGTTTATGGGCGGCAACCCACACCGGATTTTGTTTTTCTGGCATTCCATCGGCAATAAATTTTTGACCTTCCTCTCCAATGCATTCACTAACCTGAACCTGACGGATATGGAAACCTGCTATAAATTGTTTCGCCGGGAAATCATTCAGGGTTTGGAATTAAAAGAAAACCGTTTTGGGTTTGAACCAGAAGTCACCGCCAAAATTTCCCGCATTCCGAACATCCGCATTTATGAAGTTGGCATTTCCTACTATGGCCGAACCTATGCAGAAGGGAAAAAAATTAATTGGAAAGACGGATTTCGTGCCATTTACTGTATTCTGAAATATAATATTTTTAAGTAATTTTTTTACAATAGACATATGGTTTTAACGAGGAATTTCTACGTGTTCTATGTGCCTATGTATTAAAAAAAAATGAAAAGCGCATTAATTATTTTCATAAAAAACATTGTGCCCGGAAAAGTAAAAACCCGCCTGGCAGCTACCGTTGGCAATGAACGGGCAGTAAAGATTTATGAAGCATTGCTGGAAAAAACGAGAACGGAAGCATTGCAGGTCCATTCAGATAAATATGTTTTTTACAGTACGGAAATTAATTTTAACGATAAATGGAACAATGATTATTTCATGAAAAATAAACAGCGTGGAAATAATATCGGCGAACGTATGTCGAACGCATTTATTGACGTTATGCCACCCTGTGAAAAAGCGATTTTAATTGGTGGTGATATTGCACAAATATCCGCTGCCATAATTAATGATGGTTTTGAAAAATTAAATACATATGATTTTGTTTTGGGACCTGCACACGACGGCGGTTATTATTTAATTGGGATGAAAAAACCGGCGCCCGGCGTTTTTGAAAATATTGAATGGAGTACAAAAAAAGTCGCTGAAAAAACATTGGAAAACATAACAGATTTGGGAAAGACTTGCTTTTTATTGCCGACTTTATCAGACATTGACTATGAGGAGGACTGGGTGAGGTACGGGTGGAAGATTTGAATTTTTTTTACCTTTATTTTTAACACAGAGTTTAGACAGAGAAGAAAACAGAGATTCACAGAGATTCAAAAACGCTATTTGAATGAGACAACTGAACAACCTCACACAAATTATTATCGGGAAGGCAATAGATGTACATAAAGCATTGGGACCGGGATTACTTGAATCTGCCTATCAAAAATGTCTGATCTACGAATTGAAAAAAGCAGGGTTAGAAGTAGAAGCAGAAAAAGCACTTTCAATGGTTTACAAAGAAGTGAAAATCGAACATGGTTATCGAATCGATATACTCGTGAATAAACTTGTAGTTTTAGAGCTTAAGCATGTAGAAAACCTTACTGAGGTTCATCGTGCTCAAGTTTTGACCTACATGAAATTCGGAAAATTCCCAGTTGGCCTTTTGATAAACTTTAATGTGCCGATGTTGAAAAATGGGATTAAACGTTTCTTAATGAAGCAAAACCTTAATTAACTTAACACTTTAAATTTCTCAGTGAGTCTCTGTTTCCTTCTCTGTCTAAACTCTGTGTTAAAAATAAAGGTAAACAAACAAAAAATGAAACGAACAACCACTTGTCTATTCTTGCTATTATTCCTTGCTGCGACTGCCTTCTCCCAAAAGCGACAAATAAAAAAACTCAAAACCGAAGTCGAGCAGGCCGTGGATGCCCAGGCCAAGACCGCACAGGTCATGGTCGACAAAGTATTCAGCTTTGCTGAGCTGGGATTTCAGGAAATCGAAACCTCCCGGTACCTTACCGACATGCTCAAGGAAAATGGCTTCGAAGTCGAGCATGGCATTTCCGGCATTCCCACTGCCTGGATGGCCCGTTGGGGAAACGGCAAACCCGTGATCGCGCTTGGGAGCGACCTGGATTGCATTCCCAAAGCCTCACAAAAACCCGGTGTTGCCTATCACGACCCCATCATCGAAGGGGCACCAGGGCACGGGGAAGGGCACAATTCCGGCTCCCCGCTCAACATCATCGCTGCGATCGAGGTAAAGAAAATCATGGAACGGGAAGGTATTCCGGGCACCCTGGTACTATGGCCGGGAGTGGCAGAGGAGTTGGTCGGGACCAAAGCCTTTTATACCCGGGACGGATACTTCGACAACATCGACATTTCCATATTTACGCACGTTTCGAGCAACATGAGCGTCTCTTATGGGCAAGCGCGCGGCACCGGGCTGATCTCGGTGGAATATACGTTTGAGGGCGAAGCGGCACATGCGGCAGGCTCTCCCTGGCGGGGCCGCAGTGCAGCCGACGCCGTGGAATTGATGAACATCGGTTGGCAGTACCAACGGGAACATCTCGACCCCTTGCACCGCTCGCACAGCGTGATCAACAATGGTGGCGACCAGCCCAACGTGGTGCCCTCCAAAGCGTCCATCTGGTATTATTTCCGTCACGTGACTTATCCCAAGATCATGGAGGTGTACGAGCGGGCCAATAAAATAGCAGAAGGAGCAGCCTTGATGACAAATACACAAGTAAAACGAAAAGTACTGGGGTCGGCCTGGCCCCGTCATTTCAATGAGGTGATCGCCAAAACAATGTATGAAAATATCAAAACGGTGGGGCTGCCAGAGTGGAGTGAGGCCGACCAGAAGCTGGCCAAAGCGCTCCAAAAAGAAGTACAATCACCACGCGATACCACAGGGCTTCCGACAGAGCTGGACGAACTGGACCTGCCCGTGAAAAACCCGATCAGTGGCGGCTCCGACGACATCGGTGATATTTCCTGGAAACTGCCGACCGTCACTCTGCGCTTCCCTTCCAATATCCCCGGCCTGCAGGGACATCACTGGTCGAATGCCGTGGCGATGGCCACACCGATTGCCCACAAAGGCGTTGTTGCCGGTGCCAAAGTAGTCGCGATGACCTGCCTCGATTTTCTGATGGACGAGGAAAAAGTAGCAGCAGCCTGGAAATATTTCCGGGAGGAACAGGGCATGAAACAGGAATACGTGCCGATGGTCACGGAAAACGATTCCCCGGCCATTTATCTGAATACGGAGATCATGGAGGAATTCCGCCCGCAACTGGAAAAGGTATATTACGATGAGCAAAAATATGGTTCGTACCTGGAGCAGCTGGGGATTGACTATCCGACGGTGAGGATGAACAAAGAGTGACATGCATCGTGGGTGGGGGGATTGGGGTATTGTGATATTGTGATATTGTGATATTGTGATATTGGGGTATTGGGATATTGGGATATTGGGGTATTGGGGAAAAAGGTGCGGGGACATTTGTTTGGCAATTGCTCATCAGCAAAACAAATCCAAGTTATTTTTTTTGAAAAACAGGTTCTTTTATTTGCACCCATTTTCCGTCTTTTCTCGCTAATGCTTTTCCGTTTTCAAAAGGATAAATAAATCCGTATTCAAAAGGTATGACAACATTTTCCTTTTTGTCAATCGCTCCATATTTATCACCTTTCATTAAAATAGACATGCCATTATGAAAGCGGTGCATGTCCGTGCCAATATCCTTGTCCAGGTCGTATTTAAATGGAATGACCGTTTCGCCCCTGGCATTTATAAAACCGATTTTTTTATTTTTTGAAACAACATACAACCCTTCGCCCAATTGACTGGGCGGCACATCATATTCCAAGGCACCCACATATCCACCTTCGTTATTGATCAGGCCGTACAGGTCTCCTTTTTTTACAGACCTCAGAGGGTTTGGAACAGTCATCACAGGTTGTATTTCATCAAAATACAGTGCTTGGCTGATGGCGGGTAAATAATATCCGTTGCCGGAAGAGCTGACCAGCGGGATAAACCCGTTTTCATTTTCACCGATCATCATATAAGTGGCTGGGAGCAATTCATTGCCCAGCGAATCCTGCAGGCCCATAAACTTTTCTTTTCTCGGTCTTATAAAGCCATCTTTTGGTGTTACATGCGCAGATGCTTTTTCTATGATATTGCCTCTGTGATCAATAAAAAACCGTTCTTTTCCAATCTTCACGGAAGCGAATATTTCCGTGCTGTCTTTTATCACCGGTATTTGTTTGACCTTTCGGACAAATGCCTGATGGAGATCGGTCAGATGGAACCGAAAAGCAAAATCGAATTTAAAAGGGATGACCGTTTCTCCTTTTATGTTTACGTAGCCCCATTTGTCCCCTTTTTTTATAGCGATCATTCCAAAGCTATACCCTCTTTGGTCATCGTATTCAAAAGGTAGGAGGGTTTCATTTTTGTCGTTGATACAGCCCTCCTTTCCATTTTTCTTAGCCAATATAATATCGAAAGGTTGGTATTTGCCGAAGGAGTGGATCATGTCGTACTCAAAGGGGACAAGTGCATTTCCGAATCCATCCAATACCGCATATTTGCCGTCTTTCCTTGGGATTGCCCTGATCACCCCATTTTTCTCATAAACCGCCAAATGCCCATAGATGGCAGGGATGGCTTCCTGCCCGGTTACGACGTTGAGCAGGCCATAACTGCCATCTTTTGTCACTTTGAAAAACGGGCCGTAGATATGTTGGGGCTCAGTGTAGCCTTCCGGTAGAATTGGGTTGCCATATCTGTCCAGCCATTTGGCGGCCTGCCTGTTTTTAGGGTCGGGCAGGTGCCAGAAAACAGCACCATCGCGAATTACTTCTATTTTTTTGCTGTTTTGTGAAGTGTCGAATTTGGCAAGCTCCTCAAAAAATCTTTCTCGCCTTTTTGATGTTGATTTCCTGATTTCATAATCCATGTTCGTCACTTCTTCAAGGTCCTGGTTCAAGGTTCCTTTTTTCCGGTCCAGTGCATAATCGATCAGGTGGTATTTGTTCATTCGGAGGTCATTGTATTTTACGGGCAGGACCAAGTGTCCACGCGCAGAGATCATTCCATATTGGTAGCCTTTTTTTACCCGGTGCCCATCTATGGCATCGTACTCAATGGGCAGCACTATTTCGTTTTCCCTGTTGACCAATCCATATTTTCCATTCTTTTTTACCTTGTACAACTGTTCGTTAAAAAAGCCAATGTCATCATAAACAAATGGTAACAAAAGGCCTTCGCCTGAACGAAACAACCCTGTTTTATTGCCTGGGTCGGTAACCAATAAATACCGCTCCTTTTTTTTCTCGAAATAAATATCTTTTATTTCTTTGAATTTTCCGGGTTCAAGAATGGTGTTCCCATAAAAATCCCTTACACCCGTTAGCTCTTCTTTTTCAAACAAATAATAGCTTCTGTCTTTCAGGCTGTCCTGCCAAGAAAAATTGTAGACTTTGTACAATTCCTTAAAACTATAATTGAGGTTTTTGCTATAGGTATTTGGCCTGGCCACATACTGTTTTAAAAAAACAGGATTATCTGATGTTTTTTCATAAGGCTTGTTTCTTTTTAAGTCGAATAAACTCCATTGCCCTTCCTTGTATATCTTTATAATGTTACGGTCAAATATTTCCAGGCTGTCATATTCAACCGGCCAGATTGTTTCATTCCTTTTATTCACCAGGCCCCACTTGTTGTTTTTGTTTGCCCTGAAAACACAACTGTCTATTTTGTATGTTATGTCCAGGTAATCATAAGCAATTGGAATAACCGTTTGCCCGGTGGAGTCGATCAGCCCAAATTTGTTGTTCATTTTAGCTGCCAAAAACACATCGGGATAACATTTTTTGAAATATAAGGTGTCATATTTTTCGGGAATAATTTTTTCCAGATTGTTGTTGAAAAGGCCGTATTTCCCATTTAATTTGGTGATGGTCAGTCTTCGGTCACCGCCCCATTGTGTCAAGTAATCATAGACAAAAGGGACGACGTGTTCTTCCTTTTTATTGATGCATCCAAATTTTCCGTTCAGCTTGGTAATGGCGTAATCATTTTTGCCGAACCCGATAAAGCTGCCATATTTAATGGGCATGACCACTTCATAATCTTCGTTCAGCAGGCCGTATTTTTGGCCAAACCGTACACATGCCAGGCCATCTGTAAAACGAACATCTTTAAATACCCGCTGATTGTGAATAGGGTGTTCCATGCTCCCGTCCAAATGCCAGATGCCAAATTCCCCATCCTTTAAATAAAAGCAGTACCCATCCTCTGGCCATCTTATAAAATCATAGACGAAGGGCAGTATCACTTCGTTTTGCCAGTCAATAATTCCCCACTTGTCCTCTTTTTGCACAATATAGGCAGGACGTTTTTTCTGTGTTTTGGGATCCCAATAATCCCTTGTTGCTTTTAATTGGTCATATTCAATGGAGGTTGTAATGTCTCCTTTCTGATTTACGATTCCCCATTTTTCATCTTTTTGTGCCATGAGTAAAAGCAGGCCCGCCTCTTCGTTTCTACCGGTAAAGAACCTGGCTAAATTGTCGTATATGAAAGGAATCAAGGTGCTTCCCGAACGGTCGATCAGTCCATGTTTTCCATTTAACCGGGCCACTGCATAGGGTGTTGTGCCGAACTGGGAAACGTATTCGTATCGATGTGGAATGGTAACCTCTTTTGTGGTGGTATTAATAAAACCCCATTTGCCATTTTTTTTGTCAGGTCTTATGTCTATTTTCTGACCTAGGCAAAAAACGGCTAAGCATAAAAAGGAGAGTGTCTGAGAGAATCTTAAAGTGGTCATTCAGTTTATTTTTTAACACGGTCATTGTTGAAAAGAGGCCGTCTAAAATGTTGTGATGAACTGCTTAAATATGTCCGACAACTTAATCGGGCCATCGGGATAAGGTTAGACAACCTCAATATTATATTGAAAATACTTAGGCGGCAAAATGCTTCTCTTTTTAACAAAATCCAAACTGTGCAGCTACTTCATGCTTCATGAACGAAGATTGTTATCCTGCACCATTGGTATTTACTTTTCATTAAGCAAATTTTCTATTTTGTAATGGAGTCTCCACCTGTTTATTGAGCGAAAAATCTCATTGATTGTATTTTATTAAATGAATCAAACTGTATTTTTTTGTAAAAAGAAGGAGGGAATATTAATTTTGACCTGATCAGTCCATTGTTTTTCAACCAAAAGGCCACCCGGCTGTTTTTCCCTGTATGTTTGTATTTAAAATGATGCATTAGCCCGCCTTTCTACATTTGCGCATATAAATTAGTATGAAAAAAGTTTCGACACACTGGCATTCAAATGCAGATCGTATTTCCAAATTTAAAATCTGTTGCCTGAAAATGGTCAAAGAAATGGCCATGCTGTTCCCTTTTTTGGTTATCCTCTCATCAGTATTATTGGGCCAAACCCAGAACAACCAGGAAACCCACCAATATCGTATTTTCAAAACCACCGAAGACATCCAGGTCGACGGCGACCTCAGTGAAGACATTTGGCAGTCTACCAACAAGGTAGGGCCGTTTTGGTACAGCTTCCCGGTGGATGATAAAGCTGTGGAGGACGAACATCAGACAGAAGTGATGCTCACTTACGACGATCGGTTCATTTACATCGCGGCAATCTGTCACGGCGATGGGCCATTGGTCATTCCTTCGTTGCGGAGGGACAACCGGCAGTTTTGGAGCGGCGATGTGTTTTCCGTAGTATTCGATGCAGTGAATGAACGGACCAATGCCGCGGGCTTCGGTGTCAACCCGGCAGGTGTGCAGCACGAAACGCTGATCGGGGCCAATACCGGTACCCGTGGCGGCGGTGGCGGTGGCGGCAGTGGCGGTTTCAATACGGCGTGGGACAACAAATGGATCTGTAATTCCAAACAGTACGCCGACCGCTGGACCACAGAAATGGCCATTCCCTTTAAGTCGCTCAAATATGGCAATAAAAAAACCTGGGGCATGAACTTCGTGCGGGGTGTTTCCAAAACCAATAGCTGGCATACCTGGGCGCCGGTGCCCGTACAACTGACGGGGGTTGACCTGGGTTTTACGGGGGCGCTGATCTGGGACGAGGCACCGCCCAAGGTGAAAAGCAACATCAATGTGATTCCTTATGTGCTGGGCTCTACCTTCAAGGATATTGAAGATAACGAACCCCGGGAGGATGACTTCCGGGTCGGTGGTGACGCCAAGATTGCGGTCACATCAAACCTCAACCTCGACCTGACCCTCAATCCCGATTTCTCACAGGTAGACGTGGACCGGCAGGTGACCAACCTGACGACCGTCAATATCCGCTTCCCGGAGCGGCGTTTGTTTTTTCTTGAAAACAGCGACATTTTTACCAATTTCGGCATCCCGCCGATGCGGCCGTTTTTTAGCCGTAAAATTGGACTCGATGAAGATGGCAACTCCATCCCGATCCTTTACGGTGCCCGCCTTACCGGCAATGTCAACAAAGACCTCCGCATCGGTCTGATGAACCTGCAGACCAAGGAAACGGACGATGTGTTTGCCCAAAATTATACGGCAGCTGCTTTCAACCAGCGCGTTTTTGGGCGCACCATAGCCAAAGGCTATTTTCTGAACCGGCAAGCTTACCAGGAAGACAGTTTTTCGGATGTGGATTATAACCGGGTCATTGGTGGTGAGATGGAGTACCGCTCCCAGGACGGCGCCCTGCGGGCAACGGTGGGCTATGGAAAATCCCTGACGAACGATGTCAACGGTAAAAACAATTCCTACCATGCCATCTTTTCTTACGCCGATCGGAATATTTCCTTTTATACCAATTTCATGGGCATCCAGGACAACTACGTCGACGACATGGGCTTTATGACGCTGCTTTATCATTATGATGCCGTGAACGATGAGGATAACCGGATTGGCTACAACCACAGCTTTACCCGTTTTGCGTACACCATTTATCCGGAAAATGAAAAAATAAATACCCACCGTTTTAGTGTCCGCAGCACGTTTGATGCAACGACCTCCGACAACGATCTTTTTGTTGCCCGCTTCAACGGGCAATACCGGATGAGCTTTGCCAACACCAGCTCGATCAACCTGGAATATGAATTTCAACAATCGGAACTGTTTTTTCCTTTTGATTTTACGGATGAAACGCCGCTGCCAGCTGATGAATACAATTATGGGTTTTTTGGCCTCAACTACGAGTCGGACGGGCGGAAATTATTTTCGTATGAACTGGGGTTTGAAACGGGCGGGTTTTATAATGGTGACCGCCGACAGTTTTCTGCCGAACTGAGATACCGCCGCGAACCCTGGGGCAACTTCGGTGTGCGTTTTGTGCAGAACAGCCTGGAGTTCCCTGAACCTTACGGTGAAACTGACCTGACCCTGATCGGCCCGCAAATCGACATCAATTTTAACCGCAATTTGTTCTGGACTACTTTTCTGCAATACAATACTCAGGCAGATAATTTTAATATCAACAGCCGCATTCAATGGCAGTTCCAGCCCCTCTCCAATCTCTTTATCGTCTATACGGATAACTACGCCATTGATGTATGGGGACCCAAAAGCCGCGGACTGGTGGTGAAGGTGAATTACTGGTTGAATATTTAATATCGGTGATCGGCGAATATTTCTGGTGACCTCGAAACCGGGAACAGCGATGTTGTTTTTTGAAAAGCTCTGCTGCTTTTTCCCAACCCTTTTTTTGTATGACTCTGTCTAAGGTTGAAATTGCTGATTATGAAAACTATTTTTTACCATTTACTTTTCTGCTTGTTTTTCGTTCCGAAATTAGCCTTTGCCTGCGACTGTATTTATATCGATAATTTTTGTGAAACCTTGACCTTCGGCAATAACGGAGTGATCAATGAAACGTGGTCCATTCACCATGTGACGATTGCTGCCACTCACTCAGAAGGTGTAAATGTCAAGGTGATTAAAACTTATCACGGAATTGACCTGGAAGATAGAACGGCTTTTATCCGACGGGGCGATGGTGGCAATTGTCAGTTAAATACAGACGTGTTTTCTGTGAATGAAGAATACCTGGTGGTGGCCGGTATTTCTGGCGGAGGAGAGTGGGGGGTGTCAGCATGTGGGATCACTGTTTTGAAAATAGAAGGCAGTACCGCGAAAGGGCCAATCGCACCTGATTTGACCCAGGTGGCATTAGCGGACTTGACCTCGTTAACGGAATGTGGCGAAATGAGTGTTGTTCCAAACAATGAGCCGTACATCGAACCGGCCGTGTCGGTACTGCCATCGCTGGCCACCGATTTCGTGACGGTAAGAACCAGCTCTTCTGACCAGTTTTATGTTGCACTGGCAGTTTATGACGCGAGCGGTCGGCTAATCTATAAAGAAAGGGATTTTGGTTTTAATCAAAATACTGAATTAGTGGTAGATGTAAACAATTGGAGCAATGGACTTTATTTTTTCAGGGTCAATATAGCTGGCAAGTCGAATACGGTCAGGATTGTCAAACAGGAGCCTTGAGGGCAATCAAAAAACGCAGCCCTCTCTAAATGCAGGGCTGCGCAGGTGTATGTTTTTCTCAATTCAGTCGGTGTAGTTATTTACTGACTACCACCTTTTCATGAAATGTTTCTCCCATCGCCTTCACTTTTACGAAGTAAATACCGCTGCTGGTCAAACCGGCAATTGGAATTGTTTTTTCGAAATACCCTTTGGGCACATTGTTTTCCTGATGGGTGTAGATGGTCTTTCCGCTGGCATCCATGACCACCAGCTCGATATCTGTGGCTTGGGTTGGTGAAAAAGAAAAGGTAATATCCCCGCCGGTGGGATTGGGGAAAAACTGTAGTGGACCGTCACCTGTCATGCCAGTGGTGCCTTTGTCCAGGTTTTTTTCGCTGCCCCCACCGCTAAAAAAGGTACAAAGGGTGGAAATGGAAAAGCATTGTTCCGCGGACTGCGCGGAAATACCGCCATTTTCACAAATGGCTTTGACCGACCATCTAAAACAATTGCCCAGTTGTTGCGGGACCGTAAACTGGGTGCCGCCCCCCATCACTTGGTATTCGTGAATGCCTCCTGGCCCAAAGCAACTGAAACAGCTGCTTGCACTGCCAGTAGTAATGGAAACCTGATAGCCGGCCGCTCCCGGTACCGGGTCCCAGGCCAGGAGGATGTTGCCGGAGCTACCGCCACAGCGGAGGTTGGTAGGGGCTGGAAGTTCGCAGGGTGGAAGTTGGACACAACAGTCTTCCACTATTTCGAAAGTTTCCACTGTCGTACACCCGGTGCTCCAGTCGGTGGCGGTGACTGTATAGATACCTTCGCTCAATTGGTAGATGAGGAAATCGTCACAGTTGTTGCCCTCCAGGGCGTTGGTTCCGAGCGGGCCTTCCCACTCGTATTTTACATCACCCCCCTGACACTGCAGGTTGATAAAACCATAGTCCCCTTCTTCTGCACAGGCGGTTAAGTCGATGGTGGCCATGCATTCCAGTCCGCAGGGCTCTCCGACTAAGGAAACGCCGTCAACCAAAAGGTGTAGATTGCCACTTGGCTCCACCAGGACTGGGTGAATAACGATGCTGGTAGTTGCCGGATCTAATGCAAAATCGTTTACGTTGACTGGGACCCAACCGTCGTTTTCGTCAATGGTACCAGATGCAATCACCACCCCGGTAACGCCATTGAACTGGCCTGGGGATGTTGGTAAGGTCCCGCAGTCTGGATTTGGATTACCGGTGGCTACTACTCGGTAACCAATGGGATCGGAATTGGCAGGGCATTTTACTCTCATTGAAAAATCATACTCCGTAGCTGCGTTCAATTGGGCTACGGTATAATGGATGGATTCCCTCAGGCCGGTCGGGTTGGTGCTCCACGCCATGTGGGCAAAATAGTTCCCCTCAAAGGCAGGCCCATAAGTTGCCTGGCTGTTCCGTATATCGGGACTCATGCTGTAACACTCCCACGAACCCTCGGTCAGGCAGCCATCCTTAAATGCGTCGTGATAGATACCTTGGCCGAAGCTAGGGCAGTTGGGGTCGAATTCTTCGAAACCGCCATTTTCGATGATGATCTGGGCCTGCCCGGAGAAGAAGAGCAGGAGAGAGAATGCTAACAATAAAATGTTTTTCATGATTGTTGAATTTTTAAAAGATAATGAATGATTGTAGTGACGTTCAATTCGGGCCCAAATTGAAATCGTTTTGGCATTATGGGGCTGGGCCTTTGAAAAGGCCAGGACAAATATTTTTACTTGGGCATACAGGAAAAGAAGTATAGGCTTGGCAATCTGCCAAGTGTAGGGCTTAGGCTGCTTGACTTGTTTTCGAAATGGCTTTCCAGCGGATGAATGGGGCAAATTTTTTAGCAGCAATGCTGGATAAATTGTTGTTGGCACAATAAAATTCAGCAAAAAAAAATAGGCTTTTTCCCGAATTGAGCGAGCAGGTAATCTGGGTTACCAGAAGGGTGAACCCAGTTATCGGGATCGAGAGAGACACCGCTTTAGGAGGACAATTGACCGTGGACAAGTGCTGAAACAGCGAACTGCCCTTGCGATTCGTTGCACCACAAAAAACCTGTTACCATTGGGAAAAAATAAAAGCATGATCTGGAAAAGTGCCATCTGGTTGGCTTTGTACCTATTGTGGGGGCCAGTGCCCGGTAAGGCCCAGGTACCCTACGTTCAGTTCACGCCTACCGATGGTTTCCCTGCCCATTCGGTTTATAACATCGTGCAGGACCAGGCCGGTTATCTCTGGCTCGGGACAAACCTGGGGCTTTTTAAGTACTGTGGGCACAACAGCTTTAAACTCTATGAGAATGAAGATTTGAAGGGATTGGTCGTCTATGGTTTGTCGGCCGATCATGCAGGCAGACTTTGGTTCAACACCTACCAGGGCAAGGTGGGCTATGTCGAAAACGACAGCCTGCATACCCTGAACGAAGGGCCACTCAAAGGCTCGAAAGTCCATGATTTTATCATTGACCAGCAAACAGGCAATATTTATTTCTATGTCGGCAACCATCTTTATGGTTATGACCCGGTGAAAAAAACATTTGACCATTATTTCGACTGCTCAATGTGCCCAGTGGAGATGGAAAGGAAACTCTATGAATTTCTGGTTGTTTGTGATGCCCAGTTTTTCCTGTTGGCAACGTCGGTCGAGATAAAACAAGTGAAAACAGGGATCAAGGTGAACCGACTCCCTTTTTCACACCACCAGTTCAAGTTTTTAAAAAGCACCTATGACCTGAAGCACTTGTGGATCTATGATAGGGCTACCGAAAGATGTGCCGTCGTCCAATACCCGAACCTGAACATTATTTCTGCCGGTGAGCTCGGCATCCCGGAATGCCGGGACATCCAGACCATTTATGAAGACAGCCTTGGCTTTACCTGGATCAATACCGGTGACGGCACCTGGCCCCTGACCCCCGACCTGCAGCCCTTTGGCAATGGGCAGCCCCTATTGCCCGGTCACCGGGTCAACCATGTCTTCCAGGATGCCGAGGGTAGCTATTGGGCTGCCACTACCATGGACGGTGTTTTCTATTTTAATTCTTTGCATAGCAAGCAACTGCTCGAAAAAAAAATAAGCTCCATCCATCGTGGCAGTAACGGAAAGTTCATCGTGGTCACCCATTTTGGTGAACTGTTCCTCTATGAGAACCAACAAATTGTACGTGTATTCCAGACAGACAAATCGCTGATTGTCAGATCTATTCTGGAATTTGATGGCCAACTGGTGGTCAGCTTTCTTTCTGGCTCTACCCCCAAGATTTTCGAAATTAACTCTGGAAGGGAGCGTTCCACACAATTTAATTTTGTAAATGGCGAAAAGGGGCCCTCCGATGAAATATACTATAGCGATTACCACTTCAGCTACCGGTTGTCCAGCAATGATTTTACCAATGTCCTTGAAGCGTATGCCGCTCGGAAGCCGAGAAGGTCTGTCCTCTTTACGATGGGAGTTGAACAGATAGAAGCGAACCGTTCAAGGACTTTCTTTATTGACCGGTTTGATCCTAAAGTATGGATGACAGATATCAATTATTTGCGGTATTATGATACGGAAACAGGAGAAATTGTGCCTATTGACCTAGGTACTTCCCAGAAAAAGAGCATTGCCCAAACCAGTGACTCAAGTATTTGGGTAGCTTCGTCCAATGGCCTGTTCAAGATCAGGGACGATCGTGTATGCCAGCATCTGACCACCGAAAACGGTCTGATCAGCAACATCTGTAATGAACTGTTGGTAGATGAAGAAGATCAACTGTGGGTAGTGACAGGCAATGGGCTATCGAAAATTGATACCCGTTCGGGGGCAGGAGAAGGAGGTGGCCAGGTCCATGTCAAAGGACTTTTCAGAGAAGGGGTCAATGCTTTCCACAAGGTGGACTCCACTCTGTACATCGGCACTGACCTGGGCTTGTTTGCCATGGATGAAAGTGCCCTGTCCGACAATACTTTCCCTCCTCCAATTTATATTACATCCCTGAAAATATGGGATAGGGACACCGTGCTTGCCAGTCAATATAAACTGCCCCTGAAAGACAACAACCTGACGGTTCGGTTTGAGGGGCTGGCCTACAGGAGCAGAGGAGATTTTCAATATAAGTACAGGATGTTGGGGATTGATTCAGCATGGACTTATACACCGGGGCATATCAATTTCGTTCGGTACCGGCAGTTGGCACCCGGTGAGTATAAGTTTCAGGTAAAAGCAGTCAATGAAGACTGGGTAGAGAGCTTACAACCGGCTACCCTAACCTTCTGGATTACTCCTCCGTATTGGCAGACTCCCTGGTTTCTCAGCCTGGCCATGATCGGCTTGGTAGCCATGACCATTTTCGGGACTACCCGTTGGCAAAAAAGGAAACACCGGGTTCACCTGCTGGAAAGCCGTATCAAAGAATTGAGGATGGAGGCCCTGAGATCTCAAATGAACCCCCATTTTATCTTCAATACACTCAATGCCATACAGTTGACCCTTTACAAGCAGGATCGGAAAGAATCCATGAATTATTTAGTCCTCTTCTCCGACATGATGCGCTGTATCTTTGATTATTCCCAACGAAGTAAAATCAGCCTGGAGGAGGAGATTCAATTTTTGAACAAGTACCTGAAGCTGGAAAAGTTGAGGTTTGGAGACCAGGTTCAGGTCCTGATGGAAATAGATGATGAACTGGATACCCACCGAACCTACCTCCCTCCGCTGATACTACAGCCCATTATTGAAAATGCCTTTAAACATGGCTTGATGCACAAACATGGCCGCGGGAAGTTGGAGTTGGCCTTTTCCAAAATGGACCAGCTTATCAAGATTGTGGTAAGGGATGATGGCATTGGCAGGAAAAAAGCATTCCAGATCATGGACAAAAGGTGGAAAGGGAGGCATAGGTCGAGTACCAACAACATCAATGAGCGAATCCAATTGATCAACAACAACTGGAAAAGGCAGGGCAAACACCTTTCCTTGAAAACAATTGACCTTTTTGACAGGTTTGGTCATCCAACTGGCACTCAAGTAGAGTTGGTGATCAAACTGTAGTTAATTTTTTTGAATCTATCAATGTAAATTATTGCTGGTACATAGAAATTATCGATCACACGTTGTTGGACATTGAGCCATCCTATTTGTTCAGCCGATGGTCAATAGACAGTGACGGCAAACTACTTGATTCTATCATAAAAAGAGTAGGTTTATCTATGAATGAAAACCAGACTTCACTAATTGCCATTTTGGTGGATGACGAGGCCAGTAGCCGGGAACTGTTGTTTCGGATCGTTGCCGACCACTGCCCACAGGTCGAAGTAAAAGCTTGTCTGCCCAGTGTAAAGGAAGCCGTGACAGCAATCCGGCAATACCGGCCACATATCGTTTTTCTGGACATTGAAATGCCCTTGGAAGACGGCTTCGCACTTTTTTCCTATTTCGATGAAATTGATTTCAGTATCATCTTTGTCACGGCCTATGATGATTATGCTGTGCGGGCATTTGAATTTGCGGCTGTTGACTACCTGCTAAAGCCCTTCCGCATTGACCGGCTCGTCAATGCAGTAGAAAGGGTACGGGAAAAGAACCAGGTAAAATTGCATGCGGCCCAGGTTAGTGTACTCCGTTCCTACCTTGGGCAGGCCGAAGAAAAACTGGCCCTCCCCTTCGAAAGTGGCTTCAAGATCGTGAATATCAAAGAGATCGTCCGTTGCACTGCCGATAGGAACTACACTTTGCTCTCCCTGGATTCCGGCGAAAAAATACTGGTCTCCAAGACCTTGGCAAAATTCGAGGCCTTATTGGAACAATTTAATTTCTTGCGGGTCCACCGGTCCCACCTCATCAATGTAGACAAAATAAAAGGGTTCGTTAAAGGAAGGGCCCCGCTACTACTGATGAGTGATGAATCGGAAGTGGAAGTAGCGCCGGGCAAACGTGAAAGTATTATGAACCGTTGGAATTATATCAGATAAGCCTTCCCGTTTTTCCCCTCGCCCGCTATCACTCAAAATCTAAGTAAGCAGGTGGTCAAAAAAAATGACACTTTTCCTTTGCCTGAAAAAGATTTTTAGGACTTGGAAATCAAACATTTGCCCAAATAAAAGTGTCATTTTTAGCGCTCTTTATTTTATATCGGGAACCTTAGCTGCGTAAGGATTTTTAAAACATCCTTTTAAAAATAAATATGATTTTTAATGGTTTTATTAAAGAATTCCCCCTGTACTTCCACCGTCGATTTTAACGGCCGCCCCATTCGTCGCCGCCGCCAGCGGGCTTGATAAATAAACGATGGTATTGGCTACTTCTTCCACGGAAGCAAAGCGTTGCAAGAGGGAAGAGGTACGTACGTTTTTAAAAAAATCTTTTTCTACTTCGGCCTTTGTTTTATTTTCCTTTTTGGCGGCATCGGCCAAAAATTGTTCCGCTCCTTCGGAAAGGGTAGAGCCGGGAAGTACTGTGTTTACAGTCACCTTCGTGCCTTTCGTCAATTGTGCAAGGCCCCTGGAAACGGCGAGCAGCGCAGTCTTGGTCATGCTGTAGGCGATTAGATCTTCCGGCACCAAAGTGGCACATTCGCTGGATACAAATAAAATACGGCCGCCGTTTTTTTGCAGCATTTTTGGTAAAATGTGCCGGGACAAACGGACCCCACTCATTACGTTTACTTCAAATTGCCGGAACCAGTCTTCGTCCGTTGTTTCAAAAAATGACTGGGCAGAATAAATGCCGACATTGTTTATTAAAATATCAACGTCATTTAATTTATTTAAAATTAAATCAATTTCTTTTTTATTGGAAAAATCAGCCGGTAGGCCGATGATGTTTTTATCCGGGAATATTTTTGTTAATTTATTTATTCCGTCAATTACATTTTTTTCAGTACGCCCATTGATGATGACGTTCGCACCTTCCTGCAAAAATATTTTTGCCGTCGCAAAACCGATGCCGGCAGTCGAGCCGGTAATAAATACCGTTTTATTTTTTAATTGTAAATCCATGATGTAGCACGGACAGCCGTCCGTGAATGTTCTGGTGGGCGGACTGGCCGTCCGCATTACGCAATCCCCAACGGACTGAACAACCACCAAATAAATAAAACTAAAATAATTAACCCGACCGTCAATTTGACGTCGGTCGTAAATTTAAAACCGCTGAATGAAAACGGTTTCTTAAAGGTCGTCATTTCCAAAACGGCTGCTGGTTGCCTTACCCCCATCATGCTGACCACCATTAGGACGGCCGCACAAAAGATGAAAAGGAACAGTGCAAAATGCAGGAAATTAATACTTAAAAAATGGCCTAAAAAAGAATTTTCTGCTACTTGCAGCGAGCCATTGTTGTTCATGAATTCAAAGACCAGGCGCATCAGACCAACCGCAAACCCTGTCCATAAAGCGACGATGGCGCCGCGGGCGTTGATCCATTTGTACAAAAGGCCAAATAAGAAAACAGCAGCGATCGGTGGTGATATATATGCCTGGACGCTTTGCAGGTAATGAAAAATGCCGCCGCTCATCAAGGCTTTCATGAACGGAATCCAGCCCAAACTGACAACAACAAGAATCACGGTGACAATTTGCCCGAAACGGACCAGGTCTTTTTCCTTGGCATCGGGTTTCCACTGTTGGTAAAAATCTATGGTGAGCAGGGTGGAACTGGAATTGAACGCCGAGGAAAGCGAACTCATAAGGGCTGCCAGCAATCCCGCGATGGCCAGTCCCTTGATGCCGACCGGAAGGAAGCTGGTGATCATGGTCGGTAGTGCCTGGTCGGCGTTTTCCATGGAAAAGCTGATCATCCCTTTTTGGAGCAGTGCAAAGGCGATGACGCCCGGAAGGAAGAAAATAAAAACCGGCAGCAGCTTTAAAAAACCGGCAAACAAGGCTCCCTTTCTGGCATTGCTCACATCTTTGGCAGAAAGGGCCCGCTGCACGATGTACTGATCGGTACACCAATACCAGACACCCAAAATAGGAGCCCCGAAAAGCATGCCCGTCCAGGGGTATTCCGTATCGCTCATGGGGCGCCAAAGGTTGAAATATCGCTCGACGGGCGGGTTGCCGGGTGTCTCAGCTGCTTGTGCGAGGGTGTCCATCATCTCGCCCCAGCCTCCTATTTGGTAAAGACCAAAGGCCGTTACCAACAGGCAGCCCAACAATAAAATGAAGGCCTGCACCATATCGGTATAAATGACCGCTTTCAATCCGCCCAGCACCGTGTAAAACCCAGTGGCCACTACCGTAAAAATTGCACCTGTCCAAAACGGAATGCCCATCGTTTCAAACACCAAAGCCCCGGCAAAGATGATCAACGATATTTTGGTGATGACATAAGCCAGAATAGAAACGACCGAAAGATAATTGCGGCAGGCCTTGGAATATCTTTTTTCCAAAAACTCCGGCATGGTAAACACGCCTGTGCGCAGATAAAATGGAACGAAAACCCATCCCAGCAGAATGAGCACCAAGGCTGCAATGATTTCAAAATTGGCTAGTGGCATGTCGCCCCTGGCTCCTGCCCCGGACACCCCTAAAATAATTTCCGAACCAATATTGGACGCAAACAAGGAAGCGCCGACCACAAGCCAGCCCTGGCTTTTTCCCGCCAGGAAATAATCGACCGATCCCCTGTCGGAGCTTTTATCTTCCGATGCCCATTTGGCGATCCATAAAATAATTCCGAAATAAACGACAATGATGGAGAGATCCCAAAAGCTCAAGTTGGATAACATAGTTTTTCGTTTGGTCGGCAAACCGTGGCCGGCTGACGTTAGACGGTGAAAAAAGAGTGGTTTTATTTTACATTTAAGGCGGGGCGAAAATAGCGTTTTATATTTTTAAAAAAGAAATGAAAAAAAGACTCCGTTTAAGCGCTGTTCTGTTCTCTGTCTAATCTCCGTGTAACAAAATTAGTTACGCAGAGATTAGACAGAGA
>JBCBRY010000047.1:0-59332 GCA_039819485.1 Bacteroidota bacterium
TAGCGTTTGCAAACGGTAACACCGCTGGCCCCGTTCGTTTAGAGATTTGCGGAAAGGTATGCTTTCGACATTTTTTCCCCTTCTTTCAAAACGGCCAATAATTGCTCTTTCAGTTCCGCCGGATAGGCAATGTCCTCTTCGTATACTTTTGAATATTTTTCAACGATGCTGCTTATCTCTTTTTCATTTAAATGAATATTGTCGGAATAATAATCCAACATTTTTCCGGTCAATCCTTTTCGTTTGCATATTTCAAATGCCAGCCTTACTTCTTCCACCTGGCCAATACATTCAAACGGTGTGTGCGCTGTCATGCCCAGCATTTGTTTGAACCAAATTTCATTTTCCGGTACATCAAATAAATTGGTATTTTCAAAAATATCGTTAATTAATTTAGTCGGTAAATAAGCCATGTAATTCAGCCAGACGTAAGCACATTTGGCGCATTTTTTACACCAGGGTTTTTCGATGTTACAGGAGTGTGTAAACGGAACGGCGTCGATATTTTTTCTTAATAAATTAAAAATAACTACATCGTAGATCGGCTGCAATAAACTGAAAAAAGAAAAATTGGTGATTAAGTGGTTTTGGATATAATTATTTAATAAAACCTCGGCCTCAAAGGATTTTCCCCATTGGTGGTTCACGTCTTCCCCGGTTTTGTCCCAAATTAAATTTCCCTTGTTGGCACTGCGTTCGTGCCCCAATAAAATATTGGTATACCCCTCGGTCAAGGCCACGGGCAAAACTGCAAAAATAGAAGAAGGTGTTTCCGCGGCAGTGACCGACTGGATATTTATTTTTTTATTTAATTGTAAAACAGGTGCATCCATAAAACTGTCATAAATCCATTGCCGGTGGATGTTGCCGGGGTTGCATTTTTTTAACAAGGTGCCAATTAAATCATGTTGTTTTTGTGCGGCCCCGTAGATAGAATGAGAATAGGTAAAAACGCTGTAGGGGATATTTTGCTGCTCCATTATTTTTAATGACACCAGGCTGTCTTTTCCGCCGCCGCAAAAAACGAGGTTGTTTATTTTTCCTTTATTTAAAAATATGGCCGGAGCTTCTGGTAGCTCAAAGTGTTTTTCTTGAAATTCGGGTATTTTATAATCAGGCAAGTTGTTTTCATAACGCCACTGTGCCCATACCTTTTGGGCAATTGTCCGCCAAAGGCTTGTAAATGCTGGTGTTACGAGTGAACTGAATTTTCCAAAATCAATTTCTGTCGGAGCCAGGCTCAGGGATTTATTAAATTCGAAAGCCATGATGTGGAAATAGATTTTGTCCATAAAATCTTTTCCAAAATTATTTTCCAATGCATAAAAATCAACCCCCTCGTACCAGTAACTCGTTTCAAAACGATGGTCGTCACATAAAAAGGTAAACGATAAATGATGGGCGGACCGGTGCAGGTTCTCAAATGTTGTTTTCATATTATAGTAGAACGTAGTTGGTGGAAAGTAGAAAAATTTAATTTGTTCATCGTTCATTATTTTGGATAGCCCAATAAATACAAAACCGTAATCGGTCCGTCTTTTACTTTTTCAATTTCCCATTTAAAATGAGTACGGTTTTTCAGTTCGGTCGTCATTTTTTTCATTTCTTCCACGGAGTAGGTGCGCAATACTGAAACAACGCCGTCCCATAAAACGGCCAGCGGAACAATCGGGATTAAGTAAGTAAAAATAATCCGCCCTATCGAAAATGGCTGGATAAACGGAGCAGTCAATAAGACCATGATGGGAGAAAATATATTTTTTAATACATGCTCCATATTTCTCTCCTGTATTTCAAAAACAGCAATTGGCATGCGCGCGTCAACAGCATTTTGCAAAATATTTTTGGCATCTTCATAATTAAAATGATGGAAGGACAAAAACTGGGTACGCATGCCCACCAATTGTTTGGGCACGTCCAACGCATTGATGCTTTCCGGGACATATTTGATCGATTCTTTGTCCACTTTCAGCATTCTTTTAAATGCTTTGGCATTTGGATAATAATCAGTGAGCGTAATTTGTAACTCGGGAATTATTTCTTTTAACCTCGGCAAAATTTTTTCCCAGCCACCGCCGCCGCCAGCGGCCAGGTCGACGATTTTTTTATGCCCGCTTTTTTTCAATCCTTTTAACAGGACGGGTGTGATGGATTGGTACACGTCCATTTTATTGGAAATAAATTGCAAAAAATCCGTGATGTAATTGCGGATGAATTTGGGAAACCATTGGAGGTCTTCAAATTCAAAAAGATGATATCGTTTCATTAATGGAATTAAGAACTTTAGAGGTCAGACCGCTTTGCTGCCAGGGTCAGGTGGAGTAATTGTTTTGAGCAAATAGACCACTTGATTTCTGTACGGAAAAAGTGAACTATGCTGAATCACAGAGGTTCTCTGTCTATAACCCAATAACTCAAAATTAAATGAACAATCAAAAATGGACCACACTCGCCCCGTTTGATATTGAAAAATTCGACAAAGCGGAGGCAATCCTCCACCGGGCTGCCCAATTTTTGGCAATGGTAGGCAAAAATTATGTATCGCATCAAAAGGACGACAGCCATGCCAATTTGGTCTGGGCTGCGGAACGATCTGCCCTGGTCACCTGGCCCATTGAGGGCGGCGGCATTCAGGCAGCTTTTCAAGTGGCCGCATTTCAGTTGCAGTTGATGAAAAACGGGAGCGTGATCGACTCACGGGCTATTTTTTCAAGAGACGACCGATCGATTGTTGGAAGCTATCGGAGAGGAGCGAGCCTGATTTAATTAACGTTTAAATGATTAATAAATAATGATTTTTAATCTGTCAAACCCATAACTCATAACTCCTTCACACACCGAAACCCTGTATGCCCCAGCCCGGTATCAGGGCTCGATTTCATCCTTCGGGCATTGCGGTAGCCGGAGCAAAAATCATCGTTGCACAGAAAAGAGCCGCCTCGCATCGAGCGTTGTTTCATGTACGGCATTTGCGGGTCGTGACTGATCTCTGGGCCACGGGTGTTGGGCGTTTTTGCATCGCTGCTGGCGTAATAATTATAGTGGTACCAGTCGCTGCACCATTCCCAGACATTGCCAGGCATTTCATACAGGCCATAGCCGTTTGGTGGAAAACTTTTGACCGGGGCACTGGCGAAATAGCCGTCCTTTTCTGAGTTTTCATAAGGGAAAAGGCCCTGCCAGAAATTGGCTTTTGGCTTGCCCTCGTTCACGTCTTCATTGCCCCAGGGGTAGACGTTGTCTTCCAAACCACCGCGGGCGGCCCACTCCCATTCGGCCTCGGTAGGAAGGCGTTTGCCCGCCCATTCGCAATAAGCCACTGCATCTTCCCAGGCGATCTGCACCGCGGGATGGTCCATCCGGTCTTCGATACTGCTGCCCGGGCCTTCCGGATGCCGCCAGCTCGCCCCGACGGTCCATTTCCACCAACGCGACGGATCATTAAATGGAACAGGCTGATCCGTTTTGTGAAACACCAGGGAACCAGGTTGCAGCACACTGTCGGGTGGGGGCGGAGTTCCGGGCGGCAGGTCTTGGGCCATTATTTCCCAGTCGATGGGACGCTCGGCGACGGTCAGGTATTCTTCTGATTCCACGAATGCCTTGAACTGTCGGTTGGTCACTTCCGTAGCGTCCATCCAAAAGGCGTTGATCTCTACGTGGTGTTTGGGGTATTCGTCGCCATCGGCCTGCTCATTGTCGCCGCCCATGTGCAGGGTGCCGGCAGGGATGTAGACCATACCGGGAGGGGCAGGAGTATTTGGCTTTTGTTTACTTGGTGCTGTTTGACAGGAAACGAGGAAAAGAAGGAATCCGAATATATTTAATCGAATGTTTGGCATATCGATGTTTTGGGGCAAAAGTACAGGAGTATTTCAAAACTGAACTTGTACTCGTTTCGGTAGGGGCGCGTCAATAAACTGTCTGAGCGGAACGAGTTTTTTTTCCGCTCGGGCCTGATGCCAAAGCATCAAAGAACGAGAGCAAAAATCAAAGCAAAATAAAGAGCGCTAAAAATGACACTTTTATTTTGGCAAATGTTTGATTTCCAAGTCTTAAAAATCTTTTTCAGGCAAAGGAAAAGTGTCATGTTTCTCGACCACCTGCTTATAGAGTTTACAAATTATTCAAATATGCGAATCAAGGGTAAAATGAAATACCTTATAAAAGGGAGGGTTTGCTGCGAGGGCCGACGTTCCTAACGTCGGCTCACATTGGATCATCCTTGTTTTTTGGCTTATTTTTCCAACCCTTGATTCGCATGAAATATTATTTTTGCCCGCTACGGCCGAGGTTCTCTTCAACCAGTGTGCGTCGAATAGGGCTTCAACCGTATGTAGTTCAAAAAATAAAAAACATGTTCCAAAAACAAGTGGAAGTCATCCAACAACTGGCGAATTATTTAAACAGTAAAAAAGAAAAAGGCATTGCCGCATTCAAAGCTTTGAATGATGAATTAAATGAAAAACCCGCTGCCCACGTCGTCATGATGATGGCGCATGAGCATTTGGAGGTTTATATTAAACGCGGGGATAGCTTTGATTTGTACCAAGGGTTTTTCGAAGTAATTTCCCATGGTGAACTGAGCGAAGGAATGAGCTACGATAATTATCCATATGACGAAAATATTCCTGCGGAAGATTATGTTTATTGGTCGACCTATGATTTTGAAGCCTATCTCTTTGAAATGTGGCTGGTGCAGTGTTTTCACGCATCAGGTATCAAGGAGCAAATCAAAATTCCCATTTACTATATGTCGGTGCCGGAATCAGAAGAGGTTTTTTATTTAAATGAATTCAAAAAGAAATACATCAAAGAGGCGTTTAAAGAATTCTTTGAAATGACCATGAAGCACAATTCGATTGAGAGTCCTTTGAAATAAGGTGGTAATTAAAAATTGTAGCTGCAAGTTTTCTCTGTTTAAACTTCGCGTCTTCTCCGTGCCACTCAGCACAGCAATCTAAAAAGTGACGCAGAGCTGCACGGAGAAGACGCAAAGTTGTGCAGAGGTTTCTATTCCGACCGGAGACTATCCACCGGGTTCACCCAGGCCGCTTTAATGCTCTGGTAGCTCACTGTTAAAAACGCTACCGCAATGGCCACAGCACCTGCCAGTGCAAAGACCCACCACTCGATATCCACACTGTAGGCAAAATCCTGTAGCCATTGTTCCATCAGGTACCAGGCGAGCGGCGTCGCGATGACCAAGCCGATGCCGACGAGCTTTAAAAAGTCCTTCGATAATAAACCCACGATGCTGGCGGTGGTGGCCCCCAACACTTTACGCACGCCAATTTCCTTGGTGCGCTGTTGGGCCGCATGTGCGGCCAGCCCGAACAGGCCGAGGCAGGAAATCAGGATGGCCAAGAGGCCAAACCCTTTACAGGTGGACGACAGGCGGTTTTCGTCTTCGTAAAACATGGCGATGCCCTCGTCGAGGAAACGACCGTCGAAAACCTGTTCGGGCATGATCTTGTCAAACCCTTTTTGCAGGGCGGCCAAGGTGCCGGCAATATCGTCGGGGCGGATCTTGACGCCTACGTCCCAGTAGTAGCCGGGGCGTGCCGACATGAGCAGGGGGAGGTGTTCCTTGTGGAAAGAATGGGTGTGGAAATCTTCCACCACGCCCGAAATTTTATACATGTTATTTGCTCCAATCCGGAGGTCTTGCCCAATCACATCTTGCGGGTCGCTAACGCCCAGTTTTTTCAGTAAAGTCATATTGACTACCCCCTTGCGAACACTGTCCCTCGCCTCGTACCAATCACCAGC
This sequence comes from Bacteroidota bacterium, assembly GCA_039819485.1. Taxonomy (GTDB): domain Bacteria; phylum Bacteroidota; class Bacteroidia; order Chitinophagales; family Saprospiraceae; genus UBA6168. Next base: position 5,773 of record JBCBRY010000047.1, read on the forward strand.
CAACAGGCGAAGGCCATACGTTTCATGGTAGTCGTCGTCGCAAAACTTCAGAGTGATGGCGTAGTTTTCATCCTCTGGCCGGGAGGCATAGCGGAAATTACTTGCCCAGGTGTTGCCCGAAAGTGGCTGATCGCTGCTGAAGCTGACTTTTTCCACCGCAGGTATCTGTAGCAGTTCCTGTTTTAAAACTTTGTGACGAGCCAGTGCCGAACTGTCGATGCCGACCCCAAAATTATATACGAGGTCTTGCGAAAAACCAAGGTCTTGTGAGCGGATGTAGTCCAGTTGCAACAGGGTGATGATCGCACCAATGATCAACCCTTGGGCAATGACGAATTGTAGAACAACCAAGGATTTGCGCAGCGAAGCCCCCGCAAACCGGCTCTGGCTGACTTTGCTCCGCAATGCCTCCACTGGTTTGTAACTCGCCAGTGCCAGGGAGGGATAGAGGCCCGCCAACAAGGTGACGGCAATGGAAACCAGCGCCAAAAACCCCCACACCATTGGGTTGGAGAGGAACGGCACGGTGTCCGATACATCAGAAACATGCTTCAGCAGAGGGGCGCAGATCACTGCCAGATTGACGCCCAGGATGACTGCCAAAAAGACGATGATCCCTGTTTCGCTCATGAACTGGCCAACCAACTGTTTGCGGCCGCTTCCGAGCGTCTTGCGAACGCCTACCTCTTTGGCCCGCAGGGCCGACTGCGCAGTTGCGAGATTGATAAAGTTAAAACAGGCCATAATCAGGATAAGCACGCCGATGCCACCTAAAATGCGCAGTCTCGTTTTACCGACCCGGTGGTTGCCGGAGTGGCTCAACTCTTCGTTGAAATGAAGGTCGGACAGGGGTTGCAGGTAGTGGGTCTTCCCTTGTTTTCCGGTGCGCCGGTCGAGGTATTCTTCCTTGCCTACTGCTGCGATTACATCATTTCCGGCGTCAATTTGTTCTGGGCCGTACAGGAGGGCATACACCTGGTTGTTAGAGCTGCAGCTGCCCCATTCCGGATCGTAGAAAAAATAATCGGCATAGGCTTTCAGGGTCGGCCAACTGGAGAGGAACGGAAAGTTGAAATCGCAATTGATCGGTAAATCGGCAATGATTCCCGTAACCGTCATGGGGACGAGGTTGTCCATCACCAGTTGTTTGCCCATGGCTTCCTCTGCGGTGTTGAAAAACTTTTTCGCATAGCGTTCGGCCAGCACAATCGTATTGGGTTGTACCAGTGCGGAAGCAGGGTCACCTGCTTTCCAGTCAAGTTGGAATACTTCGAAAAATTCGGGTTCGACAAAAAAGCCAGTCTCACCATCCTCCATGTTGAATTTTTTCAATGGCGGCCCTCCGTTCGGATCGGGGAGCGACATGGTGACCCACATTTCTTTCACCCTGCTCATGTGTTCAAACTGACTGACCGTTTCCTCGATCACATCCATTGCGGGGATGGGGGTACAGGTGCCATAATTTATATCACCATCTGGCAATGCTTCCTTTGAAACCACCCGTACGATGCGGTCGTAATTGGCGAAGTTTTTATTGAACCCCAGTTCGTAAGTGACCATGCGGAAAATGAGCAGCACGGCCGCAATGCCTGCGGTGAGGCCGATCAGGGTGACGGCGGTGTAGATCTTGTTTTTCCGCAGGGTGCGGAGGGCTATTTTCAGGTTGTTCTTGAACATTGTTAGAGTAGGCTGAAATGGTGAAAATTGATGAATGGCCCGGGGCTTTGGATGAAACAATCTAAAATCACACATTATGTAATTCTCAATCGTTGATCGGTTAGTTTGGCTCAATGGCTGTGCCATTGGGGTAAACCATTGATTTTTAATTTTTTATGAAAATGATATTCTTGTATTGGTTCGCCGGTGTGTTCGGATGCGGACGGTCGGTGTGCGGTTTTTTTAAATAGAAATTGTTGGTTTCGGCTGTGTTCATTAAAATTGTGAATAGTTTCAATTTTTATACATGTCTCTTCTATTAGAAGGTACCCTTACATTTCGAATGAGGTTATACTAACATGAGTAGCGCTATAATATATCGGCCACTTGTTTTCCCATTTTTTCAATTTATAAATTACAAAACAATCAAAAATGAACACATCTATCACTAAAAGTTATTTTGATTAAAACAGTTTGTGATATTTTATTGGCCGTCCACATCAATGAAAAACAGGCGGCGAAAAAAAAATAATGTCGTTCGGTGTCAGTAAGTGCTTGGACAAAAACAAGTAGCACTAAAAATGACACTTTTCCTTTGCCTGAAAAAGATTTTTAAGACTTGGAAATCAAACATTTGCCAAAATAAAAATGTCATTTTTCGCGCGCTACATTTTTGTCCAAGCACTTAAAATAGTTTCACTAAAATAACAGTCGGGGAATTAGGTAGCAATGATGCCGGTAAACAAAACAGCTATTGATAAATAGCCGAAAATTATAGTTGGGAGATTTTAAATTCTTGTCCATCCATTTCCTTCGCAGCAGTGATCAGTACCCGCTCCTTTTTTCCTTTTTTCAGCAAATGAACTTCGGTTCCAATTTCCGTGATCAAAGAGGACTTCCCAAAAGGGCTCAGGTTCCAGGTGGTGCGGTCAAAACGAATTTGTACTTCGCTCGCTGTGTTATTGTTCAGGATGAGCGTGACAACATTCTCGTCTTCTTCCCATTTTTCGGGCGTCGGCAACTCTTTGGACATCCCATCCCAATTGGTCTTCCGGTTGATCAGTTTCGAAAGTGCATTTCCACCTTCGATCAGGGGAGCCACAGCAAAATGAACCCGGTCGAATTTCAGTGATTTCACGAAAGTGCAGTTCTTGATCTCAATGCCCTGGTAAAAGGTCATCCGTTCAAAGGTGACGTCTGATTGGAACTGGCAGTTTTCGAAAACGGCCAGTTGGTCAAAAGCGACAAAATTCTCTTTCAGGATACCAGGTTTTTGATCCTCACTGAAAGTGATGATTTCACCTTCAATGATGCAGTTTTTCAAAGTCATGGGCGCCAGTAGCTTGGTAAAATATTCCTTCACGACTCCTTTGCGGACACCGTAGGAACCTCCGCGAAATTTCTTCTTCAACGTGGTAAAGTCAAGATCACCCACGATGGTCTTGTTGGAGATTTCGACCGGTTGGGCTTTATTGATTTTATCTAAAATATCGGTTGCTGCGATTCGTTCGTTCTGCGCAGATGCATTCAGTGCAAACATGCTGATCAGAACAATCAACATCAAAACAGACAAAGTAGCGTGGAAAAGATCGTGGAGTTGAACAGTCGAGTGAATTCTAAAAATGTTTTTCATGATAAAATTTTTTTTGATTAGAAATGATGGAGCAAAGATGGACAGGGGTTCAACCCAAAGCGCCTCAAATCCCTAATTACGAGGCTCAAAACCCATTTTGAGGGTTTCAGATCATGATTTGAGACGTCATTTGTGCCTTTTTTTGGCCTTTTTCGTTATTGAATTGCTAAAACTGATTTTTAATGTCCCGTCAATTTTTGATAACATTTTTCTTGGCCTGCCTTTCATTACCTGCTCGACCGCAGCCTTCACTTCCATTCGAGGGGAAGAAAGTTCATTCGGAGGCCGTCTATTTTGACTTTGGAAAACACGATCTCCGTCCCGAGGCAAATGCAGTCTTGCAAGAGATCAAAACATTTATTACGGACCAAAAAAACCTACAGATCGAAATCACGGCTCACACGGATTCGATCGGTTCCCATGCCAACAACCTGGCCCTTTCCCAACGTCGCAGCGAATCCGTGAAATCAGCCTTGCTGGATATAGGTGTTTCCGAAAATGCCATGACCATACTTGAATTTGGTGAAACGAAGCCCGCTACTTCCAACCATACCGAGGAAGGCCGCCAGGCCAACCGCAGGGCGACCGTTGAAATAGTGAAATACCCACCCATGGGCTGGATCGAAGGATTGGTAAAAGATGCCACCACCCGGAAAGGGCTGGAATCGATGGTCGTTGTACGGCACAAAGAATGGCGGGACACGATGTATACCGATACCACAGGTTATTTTAAAAGAGAATTGCCGATCGGCTTGGTCGTCGGGGTGGACGTATATGCGGATTGCCATTTTTTTGGATCAAAAATGACCAAGTCAAACCGGAAAAAGGACCCGTTGGAATTTGTACTCGACTCAACAATTACCGGACGCAAGCTTACGTTGAACAATCTCTATTTCGTGGGCAACCAACCTGTTTTGTTGCCCCGGTCAAAACCGGAACTTCCTAAGCTGCAAAAATTTCTTTCTTCAAACCCAAACATGAAAATCGAGATAGCTGGCCACATAAATTTACCTCGTAGGCCTCCCGTCGATACCACCACCTGGAATTATGCACTCTCTTTGAACAGAGCAAAAATGGTTCATGATTATTTGATTGAGCACGGCATCGCCGAGGAAAGAATCACGTACAATGGCTATGGCAATTGGGAAATGGTTTACCCAAAGGCGATCAGTGAAGTGGACCAGGCCAAAAACAGGAGGGTGGAACTGAGGGTCCTGGAAGGAGGCTGTGAATAAAGCTATTCCGGATATTCAATTCTGACGTGCAAGGCGCTTTTCAATCGTTTTTTAAAAACAGCTTTGCAACGGGCGACCTCGCCGTAGGTCAATTGGCACTTGTCCAGCTGTCCGCTTTTGATTTTGGAGCCGACCAGTTTTTCCACCAATTCATCAATATCCGCTTCATTTGGATCTTTGAGCGAACGGGAAGCAGCCTCCAGGGTATCGGCCAGCATCATGATACCTTCTTCTTTGCTGACCGGTTTTGGGCCAGGATACGTAAAATCTTTTTCATCAACTGCGACTCCTGGGTTGTTTTGCAAATATGTTTTATAGAAATAATCGACCCGGGTGGTACCGTGGTGGGTTTGGATAAAGCGAATTATGCTCTTGGGCAGTTTATTTTTTTTGGCCAGTTCAATTCCTTTTGAAACATGACTGATGATAATCTTGGCACTCTCAATAGCTGTTTTATCATCATGGGGATTGGAGCTGCCCTGGTTTTCGATGAAGAAATCCGGTTGTGCCATCTTGCCGATATCATGGTAGAGCGCCCCCACCCTGACCAGCAACTCGTCCGCCCTGATCTCGCGGGCCGCGGCTTCACATAAATTGCCCACTTGCAACGAATGCTGTAAAGTCCCCGGTGCCTTGATCGCCAATTCTCTCAGCAACAGGCGGTTCATATCCGATAATTCGACCAGAGAAATAGAAGTGGTAAAGCCGAATAATTTTTCAGCTAAAGGAATCAAAGGAAATGCAAGCAGAGTAAGTAAGCCGTTGAAAATCAACAATCCATACACTTCCCATTCGATTTCCATAAAACTCCCCTCCTCCACCAGTGAGATGCCTAAATAGGCCAACAGGTAGGCGAGAACAATCGCCAAAACAGATTTGAAGAACCGGCTCCAATCCCTTGCATCAGCCACTGCCAGTACTGCCACTACGCCTGCCACGATCTGCATAAAAATAAAGGTAAAACCAAGCGTGGTCAAAAAGCTGGCAATTAGAACGACAATGACATGGGTAAAAAAAGCAAGCCTGAAATTGAAAAAATGACGAACCACCACTGGCACTATGCAAAAAGGAATGAGGTAGGCATTGAGGACATTGCCTTGCTCCAGAATAAAAGTAAGATAGCTGAAGAGCAAAATCCAGAGCAGGATGAAGCCCAGGTGTTTCCAATTGAGCAACAGTTCTTTAATATACGCATTGATGTACATCATCAACGCAATGAAGATCAGCAGTGTGATCAACAGATATCCGGTAAATACGACTCCGGAAGACCGCAGCGAGCTGATATCAGAGGAATATTTGCTACGAAACGAAATGAGTTTTTCATATACCTCGTTGGTGATGAGGTTGCCCCGCTGTACAATGAGGTCATTTTGTTTGACCAGACCTTTGGTGGTCACCAGTCCAGCCAACATCACCTCTCTCAACTTTGATGTTCTTTCCTTTTCAAAGGAAATATTTGGCGCGAGTGAATTAATGATGATCTGCTGCAAAGAGGCCGGTATGGCCAAGCTTGATTGTTTGATAGAATCCAGTACCTCCAGGCGGGCCCTGGCAATCGGTGTGTAACTGGACAGCGTTCTTTTATAGGTTGTTTCCCCGTCAATGATGTTGATGACAAAATTATCAGAAGCATCCTGGTGTTCTTCGGCCAGGGAAATGATCCCCTTTTCCAATAGATTGCCCACATTTTTGGCAATGAAAGACAAATAAATTTCATTGGCTTCCGATTGCTCCACGCTGTCCCCTTGTTCATTGATCATGACTAAACTCAGTCTCGCCAACGCAGCCTCGAAGTCCTTGATTTTGGCCGCTTTTAAATCTTTGTTGAAACGATAATAAGGTGTGATGGAAAATTCCAGTTCCTGCCGGTCTTTGATTATTTCTTCCTCCGATTTCTGAATGGGAAAATCAAAAGGGGCGTACAAATCTTCGTACCGCCACTCTTGCCCTTTCTGGAATTCATACTTGAATTTTACGCTGCTCGGATAGAGCAGGCTCACCAATATAACAGACGCCGCCACCATGAACAATTGAATGCCCCGGTCAAAATCGATGTATTTTAATTTTTGGAGGAAGTTCATTGTTTATGGCACTGATGCACTGTTGCTGAATTGTTCCATTGCGGTATCACCAAACGCTTATTGAACCACCGTAGCCCGTCTACCGTCCAGCATCAAAGATACTTGTGTAAAAAGCCGAGCATGGCTTTGTATACTTCGAAGCGGTTTTCTTCATTGTGGAAGCCGTGGCCCTCATCGTATTTTACCAAATATAATACATCCACCCCTTTACTCCTTAAGGCTTTCACGATCTGATCACTTTCATCAATATTGACCCGGGGGTCATTGGCTCCCTGGATCACAAACAGAGGAGCTTTGATTTTATCGATATGAAAAACCGGGGAGGCAGCGGCCATCTGTTCCTTGTCTTTTTCAGGATGGCCGACCATTTCATACATCATGTCCAGATAAGGTTTCCAGTACGGCGGGATAGTTGTCATAAATGTGAACAGGTTGGACACACCAACGTAGTCAATCGCGCAAGCATATAAATCTGGCGTAAAGGTTACTCCGGCGAGGGTTGCGTACCCTCCATAGCTACCTCCGTAAATGGCCACTCTTTCAGGATCGACGATGCCCTGCTCGATCAACCATTGTACACCATCGGTAATATCATCTTGCATGGTCCGCCCCCATTGCTTGAAGCTCTTTTCCCAAAACTCCCTTCCATATCCAGTACTTCCGCGGTAGTTCATTTGCAAAACGGCGTATCCTTCATTGGCCATCAACTGTACCTCCGGATTGTAGCCCCAGCCATCCCTTACCCAGGGACCTCCATGAGGATTGATGATGACAGGCAGGTTTTTGTGCTCAACCCCGACCGGCAGCGTCAAATAACCATTGATTGTCAATCCGTCCCTTGATTGGTATTTGACCGGTTGCATGGGTGCCATATATTGTTCGTCGAGCCAAGGGCTGACATCAATGACTTTCTGCAGCTCCTTTTTTTCATCATCAAAAATATAATAAGCACCGAGCGAACGGTCGGAATAGGTGCGGATCATGAATTTGTTTTCATCTTTGTTGGTTGCGGTTACGACAATTTCATAATCGCCTAAATGCTTTTCCAAAAAGGCATATCGGTCTTCAGTGGTTTTGTCCAGAAAATACAGATGTCTTTTGTCGGTCGTATAGGAAATGGAGGTCGGTACTTTTCTTTTCCTGGAGTATGACAAGGAAAAAACATCGACTTCATCATGTGAGAATAGAGGTTCGCCAATCTCGCTGCCGGTCTTCATGTCAACTTTTACGATAACACTTTTATCCCTTCCCAAATTAGACGAAACGAAGACCGCATTTGGATTTTCAAAATCAAAAAACAAAGGAGAGACGGATTCCCGGAAATCAGTGGTCAATACTTCCGACCACGGGTCTTCTTCATTTTCCCGAAACAATAAGGTTGTATTGGTGCCGCCTACCACTTTGCTCGCCAATCGTAGTCGCCCCTCGTGATCGGTCACCCAGTTGTCGATTGGTTCCATAGGGTTTTCATTCTTTGCCAGTTGTTCCAGCTCTCCCGTTACAATATTCAGGCGATAGGGGTCAAACAACTCCGGGCGATTGTTATTCATAGAAATGATAATTTCATTCTCGATGTCCTCCAGGTCGTCAATAAGGTTGATACGCACATCCTTAAAAGGGGTCAGGTCTCGCTGACCAGTTCCATCAGCATGAATGGAATAGAGATGAAAGTTCTCATCTCCTGCATCGTCTTTGGCAAACACCAATCGGTCATCCTTCCAAAAATACCAGGAGATATCTCGATCTGTCACGGATGTGATTCTTTGGGCAGTGCCCTCTTCCATTTTTTGCACAAACAAATTGAGTCGTCTCTCATGTGGGCCCAGGTAGGAAATATAGTTGCCATCGGGCGAAAGTTGGTACCTCGACCTTTCAGGCAATTTGAAAAAATCTTCAACGGAGTATTTGGACCGGCTTTGTCGCTGGTCGATTAACTTGCTTAATTCTGCGCTAGAAGAGGGGAGCGAAATATCACCTGGCAATTGTTTATCAGTCATTTTAAATTGCTTAATTTTGAATTGAAGTCGATTGGATGGTTATAAAACCGCAAATATGTGAAAGTCAGGCTTATACCTGTAAAGGATTATCCTTTTATTCTGCGATAGATGTAATAGAAATGTGGGATTATTCAGGATTTTATACTTTTATTACACTGTTCGACAAGGTCATGCTGATTTAGGTAAAACAAATCGCCTTCAAACTTTAATTCCCATTAGTAAACACGATTGTTCCATGTATTCCAAAGATGAAATAAAAAGAGCCAAAAAAAAGGTAAAACAGAAGAAAGAGTTTTACCAGCATTTGATGTCCTACGTTACTGTCAATTTTGCGCTCATCGCCATCAATTTACTGACTTCTCCCTGGCACTACTGGTTCATCTATCCGATGCTGGGCTGGGGCATTGGCCTCATGTTCCACTACACGGATGTATTCGGCATTCCAGGTTTCGGCATGCTCGACAAAGAGTGGGAAGCGAGGGAAATTGAAGATGAACTTCGAAAGATGAGAGAACAAGAACCACCAAGATTGGAAGAACCAAGCAAAATTGAGATGGAGCTTAAAGAGCTGCGCCGAAATTATGACGATTCGGAGTACGTTTGACCTGAACAGATCGAACGACCGGGTTTGCGGTACTGCAACCTGTTTTTACCTTTATCTTAAAAATCACACAGCCGAGGATGTACATCCCCGGCTGTCATAGTTTTTGTTGAAACGTGATTGGAGCCGTTTCGAGTTTGCCATTGAGGCCATTCTATTTGACCTTACCACCTTTCAGTTCGTCCTGCCACTTCTTGAGTTCTTCCCATTTGCCGGTATTCGCAAGCTTCGCCTGCTGCGGCCAGGTCGTTGGGTCAGCCAGTGAATAGCGTCGTCCTGCCTTGTCCAGAACACCCTGCAGACGGGCTACGGATGACCGAGCAATCTGATTGTAAGTATAAATACCGGCAGCGTACATCAGGCCTTCAATTTTAGGTCCGATGCCTTCAATTTTTTTGAGGTCGTCTTTCCTTCGGGCCACTGTTTTAGCGGCTGGCTTTCTGACAGGAGGTTTTGGCGCGACTGGTTTTGCAGTTACTGGTTTGGGTACTATCGGTTTGGCAACTGCCGGTTTGGGTATAGGGGCTGGTTTAGGTTTGGTTTCGGGCGCAGGTTTTGGTGCCGGAGGTGTTGTTGCCGGAGGAGCTTTTTTTGCCGTAGGCTTGGAGACTTTTTTAGGTGGTGATTTTTTTGCAGGAGTTGTTTTTTCCTTTTTTGCAGCAGTTTTTTTAACCACTGGCTTTTTTAAAGATTTTTCTACTTTTTTGGCTTTCAATTTTTTTCCGGTACCTTTTGAAGCCTTATCTGGTTTTGCTTTTGGTTTCTTTTTCTTTTTCTTTTCAACCACTTTGGCCACTGCCGTCAATGACTTTTTCTGGTCGGCACAAGCCTCCTCTATTTTTACATACCGTAAAATATATCGAAGCGAAGTTTTCATGAGCATGCGGTACATGCGTTTATTGTTTCTTGCCAACTTCCAGGCACAAGCCGCTGCATGCAAAGTTGCTTTAGAAGTCGATTTATGCTTTCTTAAAGCTGCGTATTTTCGCTTGGCTTTCTGCTTTTTCTGCGCAGCTGCCTTATATTCTTTTTCGATTCTTTTGTAATTGCTGACCAGTTTTCTAAATGCCGGGATTTTGTTGTAGGCCTTATGATCCAATATGGATTTTATTTTTTTCATAGTTCAAATTTTAGATTTGTTTAGTTTTTCAATTTTCATTGAGCAATGGAATTACGGTGTAGTCTTTCGCATCAAATTCAATTGAAGACAAAATGAAAAGAAAAGCGTTTCGTAAATTAACTGGATAAAACGAAGGTACTGTGGTTTACATTAAATTCACAAATATTTCACATTAAGTTTTTGACTGCTGCCCCAAATCCTTTGTTGAGTTTAAAGTTTTTAGTAAGGCTGACTGTTTTATGGAAACGGCAAACCCGTTTTATTCCTCATCTTGAATTTAAGTACGGAAAACCTTTTTCCTATTTTCAGCTAAAGTCGAATTCGCTTGCAATCCTTTTGAGAATTTTTATATTGCCAAAACTTTTTTACCCTAATTCTTCTTTGCAAGAAATGACGTCCTATCATTGATTTAAGTTGCGACCGATTTGTCAGAAGATAGATGTAATAAGAAATAAACTTTTACAACAAAACCCTGCGAACATTGCGCCCGCTGCGTGATGGTTCTTTTCACACAGCGGGCGCAATGTTCGCAGAGAAATATTACTTACAAGTTTATTTGTTGCTACTGATAGCTGGTAGAAAGTAGAAACACATGCTTTACCAGCCGCCTCTTTTTCGGGTTCTTATTGATGTGTGCCCTTCTACCCTCTTCATTGCAACTGGAATTAATCAGGTTAAATAAATCGCGATGATCCAATTCCTAAGTTTTTTAGCATTTACTTTTTTTGTTGCTTTGTTTGCGACTTGGCAACTGCGCAAGCATAATTTAAATACATCAGATGGCTATTTTTTAGGAGGCAGAAGTTTAACGGGAATTGTGATTGCGGGCTCCATGCTACTAACGAATATTTCGACAGAGCATTTAATTGGCATGAACGGATCGGCCTATAAGAATGGGGCCATTATTATCGCGTGGGAAGTCACTTCGGCGTTGGCGTTGGTAGCTGCTGCCATTTATTTTGTCCCGCGGTATTTAAAAATGGGGTTGACGACCATTCCACAGTTTTTGGAAAAAAGGTTCGATGGTTTAACAAGAACTCTTATTGCGCTTTTATTAATTATTTCTTTCGTTTCTACATTGTTGCCAATTGTTTTATATACGGGTGCGCTGAATATTGAAAGTATTTTTGAAATATCCGATTTATTGTCCATCTCAAAAAGTCAAGGACTGTGGCTGACAGTTTTAGTAGTCGGATTTATTGGGGGAATTTATGCCATTTTTGGCGGATTAAAAATGGTAGCCCATACGGACACTATAAATGGTTTCGGTTTATTGATTGCCGGGTTGGCTGTCCCCATTATTGCTTTATGGGACATTGGTGCGGGAAATGTTTTTGGAGGGCTGGCAAAAGTTTTCCAACATGCCCCTGAGAAATTTAATGTTGTCAGTCAAGAAAATGCAGTTGGCCCGGGGGCCCGGGATGCTATTTTGCCTTTTAGTGTTTTATTTACCGGATTAATTATTAACCAGCTGTACTTCTGGACCATGCACCAATCAATTATTCAGCGTGCACTGGGAGCCGTCAGTTTAAAAGAAGCACAAAAAGGATTATTATTTACTGGCCTATTAAAAATATTAATCCCGATTGTTATCGTTCTTCCTGGCATTATCGGATTTTATTATTTCGGTGATTCACTGTATGGCGAGCCCGATACAGTTTATCCAAATTTAGTTAAAAAAGTATTGCCATTATGGATGACAGGATTCTTCGTAGCAGTCATTATGGGCGCTATTTTAAGTACATTTAACAGCGCTCTAAATAGCGCAGCAACCATCTTTAGTTTAGACCTTTACAAAAAATATATTAACAGGAATGCATCCGAAAAAAATTTAGTTTGGACAGGTAAAATTACTTCAGCTGTTTTGGCGATTTTTGCTATTGGTATTGCCCCTTTTGTCGCCAATGCTCCGGCGGGTTTGTATCAATTATTACAACAATTAAATGGCATATTTTTTATCCCCATGGCCACCGTCATTATGGCTGGTTTCTTTTTTCCAAGGGTTTCGGCAACGGGTGCCAAGGCAGGACTTTTATTTGGTTTGCTATTTTATATTTTATTGTATTTTATCTTAAAAGTCAATTTACATTTTGTACATATCTGGGGAATTGAATTTGTACTTAATATATTAGTGATGCATTTTGTGTCGATATTGGCACCCAGAAAAAACATGTTTAAAATAACCGACGTTGGTGCTGTTGAAATGGTACAATGGAAACATGCAAAATCGTTTAGCATATTTTTGGTAACCATCACTTTGGTTATTTATATTTTATTGGGAAATGTAGGTTAGTCTTTTTTACTGTACTCGGTCTTTTTTATTAATTTGATTTAATATAAACAACTAAGCAAAACCAATTAGACAAGTACTTATGATTGAAAGCGGTCCCGAAGTGAATCCAGGACAAGGAAGTGCCTGGACAAAAATAAGGAACACTAAAAATGACACTTTTATTCGGACAAATGTTTGATTTCCAACCCTCAAAACTCTTTTTCAGGCAAAGGAAAAGTGTCATTTTTTTTGACCACCTGCTTAGTCGAGCCACTTTCATTTGTAACAAAGGAATTCAATATTTAACCAATTGAATTAAGTTTCCGAAATTGAAATAATAATTTTTGTATCCAAATCTATATCCTGAAAAATCCCAAATTCACCCATGCCCTTTTCCATTCCTGCCAAATAGCATCGACTGCAGTTACATCATCGCCCAATGTTTTTTTTGCCAGCCCGACCGAACCGGTATTTTTTAATTTTCTTAAAAACAGAAACTGGTGCTGGTTGATTTCAAAAAAATCGATGCGAAGATTTTTGCGCAAGATTACACAGTATCGTGGATCAGGCAACGGAAATTCTGGTTCCTGCCCCTTGATAAAAGAAGAATAAAACCAGACAATGGGAAATTGGTGGGTGTAAACTTCGAAGACCGGGATTAATTTTATCTGCTCGTCCGGAGTCGATTGTTCAGCCAGCGTAAAAGGCTCTTCTATTTTATCAAACAAAATATTTATCTGGAATTCAAAATTGGCCAACTCGATCATAAAATCCGGCCAGCTTTCTTTTTGTTCCTCATATTTGTCCGGTCGTGTTTCTTCCAGAAACCTCCTGAAATTGGCGCCCAGGTCCATTAACGTGTAACTCTCCGATGGAAACGTTTTTAAATATTGATCCACAAATCCTTCAAAAAGATTTTCCCCCAAAGCATATTCCAAAGCCTTAAATTGGCTGGACATACAGGCGCGCAAGCGAAGAATATAACTTTGCTGATAAATGCTTAGATGTTGTTCGCTGGTAAGTTTTTTGGAAGGCTTGACAATGTCATCCAGTTTCGCATTTTTCCATTCATCTGGCAAGAAAGCGACCGGCGGTCTTGGTTCGTTGACGGAGGGGCCAATAATCGCTTGTTGCATCCATTTTTGCAAATTGGCCAATGGCAAGGTGGGAGATTTTTTCAATTCCATTTATTTTAAAATACCTTCTTCAATTTCCGCTACTAAAAAATCGATGGGGTTCGAAACGGCAATCGGTTCGGGTTGGGCCGTTGATTCTTCTTGCCACTCAATAGCTGCGCCCGACATGAATTTTTTGGCCTTTAACAATTCCTCATGATAGACATCAAATTCCGGGATATGGTTGTCCCATTCCAAAAGGGTGGATACACCGCCGGTTTTTTGCCAGGCCAGCTGAAACAATTCCCAAACTTTGTTGGTGACTTTACGATCGTGGGTATCAATGATGTATTCACCGCAGTGCTGGTGACCCGCAAGATGCATCTGGACGATCCGTTCGTAAGGAAGGTTCTCGATATAAGTTACCGGATCAAAATCATTGTTGAAGCTCGAAACATAGACATTATTGACATCAAGCAATAATCCGCAACCTGTTTCTTCAGTCATGTAACGCAGAAAATCCCATTCATTGATGGTCGAATGTTGGAAAGTGAGGTAAGTGCTCGGGTTCTCCAAAATCAAAGGGCGCTCCATAAAGTCCTGCACTGTTTTCACCCTTGCGCATACGTGTTTGAGTGATTCATCATTTAACGGAACGGGTAAAAGATCGTGGGTATTCAAACTGAGTACACCGGTCCAACATAAGTGGTCACTGACCCAGGCGGGTTTTACTTCGTCCGCTAAATTCTTCAGGCGTCTTAAATAATTAAAGTCGAGAGGGTCAGTACTTCCGATGGATAGCGAAACGCCATGCATGACGACGGGATACATTTCAGCTACTTTTCGCAAAACATGAATCGGCCTGCCGCCTGAGTCCATGAAATTTTCCGAAATGACTTCAAACCAATCTACTTCTGGTTTATTTTTCAGAATGTGATTGAAATGCTTGCTCCGCAGACCGAGGCCCAGCCCCAGGTTAGGTAACTCGGCTACCGCCCCTGCATATTTTTCAGTTGTCATACAAAAACAGCGTCGGGCAAATCTATTCAGCATTCATTTCAAAAGAAACAAGCATGCATAAAAATATTCGCCCGACGATCTAAGTTATTGGAAATTAGAAATTGGAAATACTTGATTTCATTTTGAAACGCAATTTTTCAATTGACTGGTTTGCGACTTCCTAATTTCCAATTTCCATTAATATTAAGATGAAATAAGCACTTTCATCAACAGCAATCATCCCCTTCTTTGCAGTTATCCAAAGACTGTTGCAAGTCCCTGGCACTTTCGCGATGAAAGCCAACCTGCCTTGCATTAGCAGTTTTCTTCCAGGCAGCAGATTGTGTGTTACCTGCAAAAGAACAGAATTTTTCACCTGCCTGTCCACAGGAAGTTCCTTCTCCATAGCTTTGGTAAGAGCCATGGTAAAAGCCGTGGACTTTTCCGAGGAAATCAAGCGTTGGGCCATATCGCATCGGGGCAGGTCCGTAGGTACGGCGAGCTTTATTCATGCGCTCTTCAAAAAGGGCACGGGCAATCAGCCAGACACTTTTTCCTTTATTGGGCCCCTGGGTCACAAACCTGGAGGCAGGAATGGGCGTACCACAGCTTCCCTGCAAGGCACAGTCATTGGCACCAGGGCGGCACTGTTCTTCCGTGGTGCCGAACAATCCACAACCACCTTGTCCACGGCAATTGTTGAGCGTATGGCAGTAGTGTACCTGGGTCGCACAATGCCCTTTTCCTGCACAATCATTGGTACCAAATACACCATGTCCTTTACAAGCATTCAAGCCCATACAGGCATGTAGTTCGAGTGGGTTCTGCTTGGCATAAGGTGGGCTTGGGTGGACATTTTTCTCCAATACTTTGCCCCCTTTGATAATGGCCTTCTCTATCGCTTCCACGATGGCCCCCGCTTCACGTGCATAATAATTATCTTCTTTTATCTTAGTCATAATTATTAGATTTTTATATTCAAGTTGTTTGAAAATTCATTTCGTCAATTAAATTGAATGATCAATGCGACTCTGCATTTTTGAGTCAACAAGCATTAATCCATATCGGTAAAATTTAATTGACGGAAGATTAACATTTTTTTGCTGCTTTTTTGATTTGTGCTTTTGTGGCACCTTTCAGGTAATCAATCGGGATCTTATTTGGTTCGATGCTGTAATCTACACCCACATTTGGCAGGGAAGGCAGGTAGTTGTTTTGGAACAGCCAACCAAAGCCAGGGGAAGGATAGCCATATT
The DNA here is from genome assembly GCA_039819485.1 of Bacteroidota bacterium. GTDB lineage: Bacteria > Bacteroidota > Bacteroidia > Chitinophagales > Saprospiraceae > UBA6168. The sequence goes on from JBCBRY010000047.1 coordinate 21,738, forward strand.
TTTCGATCAGCTCAACTCCCATCTGCTTCAATTGATCCAAAGGACGGCCACACTTTTTATAAGGATTGCCCCTGCCGTTAAAATCAAACATTTCAAATGTTACGGCCATATTGTTGGGCTCATTCTTCGTCTTTGCTTTACCACCAAGTATTGGGTAAATGATCGGCTTTGTTCTTAAGGAGTTGCCGAAATAACTGAGCAGCCAAATCATGCTTTTGTGGACACCCATCATAAATAGTTCAAACTGAACATGCCCTTTATGATGATAACATGCCTCAACCATCAATAATATGTAAGAGAAAACTGCATTTGCAAAATTGGACATGAGCGCCTGTCCTTCTTCCGGATAATCCTTCGTTTTTGGATCGGTAGGCTGAGGATAGACAAAATACTTGGTGAAATACCATTCTTCTGGATCGTGGTCCTCTTGGTCAGTTGCCTCCCTGAACTCCTGATCCAGCCAATAGCCCAAACTATACAGTTCCAGAAAACGGTCAAAATGCGATAGTTCATCATGACTTGGATCATCAAAGTCACCAGCCTTGGTTTTCTTCTTGTCCTCCCAATATTCAGGCTTGGGTGGTGGGAATACAGGATCTCCGTCTTTGTCCAAATGGTCACTGTCCGTTTTGTTGCCTTCCCCTTGTTCGACAATTTCATCGAGGGCTGCCAACGCAGAATCCAGATCGGTGACGTGGATCAGTCCGCCGCTGTCTTCCGAGCCTGGGAAATGCGGGTTGTGGCCTTTGTCGTAATGAACAGTGTTGATGGAGTTTTGTCCGTAGAACCCCGGTTTTTGCTGCAACTGAGGTCGGTCGCTGTCATAAGGCCCGGGACAATTGTCGATCAGGTATTGTTCGATCAAATGGTAATATTTTCCGATCGTTTCTTCGTTATCGGTAAAAGGTTTTGGGCTTTCAATTTTCAACAAAGTTTCCAGCTGTGCTTTCCCAAATGGCCTCAGATGAATCGGAAAGTGGGAATTCTTCACTGGCAGTTTGGTAGGGAACTTAAGCTTCGGGTTAAGACTGTAAATTTGTGGTGGTCCCAGTACTGCTTGCTTAACATTGGAAGCCAAAGAAAGATGGAGCATTTCCTCGATCACCACACTCATGATGAGTGAAGCTGCTTTGTTGGCATAAACCTGGATGTCAACGGTCAGCTCCTGGGCTCTTTTCTTCGTCTTACTTTTTCCTTTTAAATCATCATAAATGGATTTGTGCAATGATTCCCTCGCCGTCGGGCCATTGGAAGAAGTATTGCCCCAAGACCTTCGAATTGAATAATAAGTGTACAGATAAGTTGGAATAGTCGCCAATTCCAGAACCACGGCATTTTGCATGTGTTCTTCAAAGTTGTCCTTGGTGATTTTATCCGGAACATAAAAAAGCGGTGCTATTTTCGACTTTGTTTTCATTGAAATATTTTTAATAATGTGAATAGATATAGTTGGCGAGGTGAAACTTCACCATCCGAAATGTTTTTAATGGATACAACGGAATTACAATGGAGTTTTGCGACTAAGGAGAATGCAAGAAAGTAAAAATAATTCAAATACAAAAATTTCATAGCTGAAATTTATATATGTCAAAATCAATGCCTAAACAGCTTTGATTTTTTAATTTTACCCTAATGAAAAACAAGCATCAGACTACGGAATTTCTTTGCATAGGTTTCTTATGTCACGACCAGATTAAGCAGGGCTACGTGCTTGGCGGGTCTGCTTCTTATGCCAGTCTTGCAGCTAAAAGAATGGGAAAACGAACAGCCGTCCTTACGAGTGTTGGCGAAGATTTTAAATTCCTGAAAACATTTGAAAAACAAGGCATCTTAATAGAAAATAAAAAGGCAAAAAAAACTACGGTATTTAAGAATATATATAAGAAAAAAATTCGCCGGCAATATTTATTGGCCAGGGCGGACAAACTAAAACCAAAGGACTTGCCTGAGAACTGGAAACAACCTGAAATGGTATTGTTGGCCTTGATTGCCGACGAGGCAAGTTTTTCTTTTTTAAAAGAATTTCCAGGTGTGGTCAAAGGTGTTATTATTCAAGGTTGGTTGCGCAAGTGGGATGTAAAAGGAAAAGTAAGTCCCAAAAAAATAGACTGGAAAAAATTAAATAAAGCTGATATCGTTTTTTTAAGCAAAGAAGATATTCAGGGAAATAAAACCTATTTAAAAAGAATAAAAAAACAGGTAAAAATAGTTGCTCTTACCAGAGGAAAAAAAGGAGCGACCATTTTTTATGAAAATAAAAAAAAGGACTTCCCTGCCTTCCCTGCCGACGAAGTCGACCCGACGGGCTGCGGCGATATGTTTGCCGCCGCGTTCATGATAAAATACAATGAAACAAAAAACATTGACCAGGCAACTGCCTATGCAAACGCGGCTGCATCCCTGGTTGTCGAAAAAGTAGGGGCCAATATCCCAAGCCTCAAAAAAATAAATCAGCGGTATAAAAAATATCAAGAAAAATTTTTAGCGATTAAATAGGCAGCATTTTAAAAATCGTTTTTTTAAAACACATAGACACATAGGTTAGTGGTTTTTAGAAATAAAGAATCCAAATATTTTTCTTCCCCCGGCCCCCTCCAAAGGGGGAGAAATACACTTTACTTTTCTCCCCTTTGGAGGGGGCCGGGGGGAGGAAAAACGGATTGAACGAATTTCAATTAATAATTTTTGAACACCTTTGATATCTGTTAAAAAAATATGTCCCCCTGGTGCTTATGTGTTTTTAAAAAAGCCAACAAATAAGGGATTTAAAACAGGAAAGTGTTTTTCTAAGATGAATTCCCACTATTAATCGAAACTGCATTTTACCCTAACCTTCTATTTAATTTCAAAATTTCCATAACTTCCCCTCCGATTGAAACTTAATAAAATCAACTTCTATGAATAAAGCTGCTATCCTTCTGCTTGCCTGTTTCCTTTTCTCCATCTACTCAAATGCACAGCAAACCAAACCAAGCGACCTGCCTGCCCAGGAAGTCGAACAATTTAAATCGTTGAAATTCCGAAACATCGGACCGTTCCGAGGCGGACGATCCAATGCTGTTGCTGGCGTCCCAGGTGATCCGATGACCTATTATTTTGGTAGTACCGGTGGTGGCGTCTGGAAAACGGATAACGCCGGCATGACCTGGAAAAATATTTCAGACGGATTTTTTGAAAGTGGTTCGGTGGGTGCTATTGCGATTGCCCCCAGCGACAAAAACGTCATTTACGTCGGTATGGGCGAGCATGCGGTACGCGGGGTGATGACCTCCCACGGGGACGGTGTGTACAAAAGTACCGATGCCGGTCAAACCTGGACGCATGTGGGTTTAAAAGAATCGAGACATATTGCAGCCATCCGGATTCACCCCGATGATCCAGACCTGGTATATGTGGCAGTGCAGGGAACGCTTTGGGAAGGCAGCAGCGAAAGAGGAATTTACCGTAGCAAGGATGGTGGCATATCATGGGAAAACATCCATTTCATCAATGAAAATACCGGTGCTGCCGATCTTAGCATGGACGCCTCCAACCCAAGAATTTTGTACGCCGGTATGTGGGACCACAAGCGCCTTCCGTGGAAAATAAGAAGCGGTGGCCCCGGTTCCGGAATTTGGAAATCCACAGATGGAGGGGATAAATGGGTGCAGTTAAAGGAAGGTTTGCCGGAGAAAATGGGGAAGGTAGCAGTCGATGTTTCACCCGCTGACCCGATGCGGGTTTATGCCAATATTGAAGCAGAAAAAGGTGGTGTATACCGCTCCGATGATGGCGGTAAAAAATGGCAGCGCGTCAACAGCCAACGAGTCACCGTCGCCCGCGCGTGGTACTACATCGAGGTATTTGCAGACCCGGTCAATCCGGATATCGTTTATGTGCTCAATGCACCCATGTTAAAATCTGCCGATGGCGGCAAAACCTTTAGGCCCGTGCAAAATCCGCACTCCGATCAGCATGACCTTTGGATCAACCCGTCCAACCCACAAAATATGATCTTGGGAAATGACGGAGGTGCCTGCATCACTTTCAACGGCGGAACCAACTGGTCGAGCCAGCGGAATCAGCCAACAGCTCAATTTTATCGCGTGATTGCTGACCGGCGTTTTCCGTATCACATCTATGCCGGGCAACAAGATAATTCAACGGTTTGTATTGCCAGTCGGACACGGGGCGGAACCATTGGGGAATCTGACTGGTACCCCGTCGCCGGAGGGGAGTCGGCCTTCCTCGCATTTGATCCGGACAACCCTGAACTCATTTTCGGTAACAGCATCCAGGGGTTTACCGATGTATATGACCATAAAACGAAAACGGTCAAAGACATCATGGCGTACCCGCAGTTAAACCTGGGTACCCTGCCAAAAGACATGCGTTATCGTTTCAACTGGAACAACCCATTGGTGGCATCTCCCCAAAATCCAAAGGTGATGTTCCACGGTGCCCAAAAAGTCCTGAAAACAGAAGACGCCGGTCACTCCTGGACAGAAATCAGCCCCGATCTCACCCGCAACGATCCGGCAAAACACGGAGTGGGTGGCGAGCCATACACCAATGAAGCTGCCGGGGGCGAAGTGTACAACACGTTGAGCTACCTCACTTGCTCACCTCACAGCGCCGACCACCTCTGGGCCGGAGCAGACGATGGGAAATTACATGTGACCTTTGATGGAGGAGATAACTGGGAAGACGTAACTCCTTATAAATCAGGCGAATCGTTGGTAAACGCCATTGAAGTTTCTCCTCATGAAGGAGCGACGGCTTACGTGGCGGTTACCCGTTACAAATTTGATGACCTGAAGCCGTACATTTATAAAACCAGAACAGGAGGAGCAAATTGGGACCTGATCACCAACGGCCTGCCAACGGATAATTTCGTCCGTGTCGTTCGGGAAGATCCCGTTCGGAAAGGATTACTGTATGCCGGTACCGAACACGGGCTCTACATTAGTTTTAACGGAGGCCGCCATTGGTCCCGCTTTCAATCTAACCTGCCCGTGTGCCCAATTACTGATTTGACCATCGCGGACAATGATTTGATCGTCGCCACTTCCGGGCGGGCCTTTTGGATATTGGACGACCTAAGCCCCATTCAGCAAAAGGCAGAAGAAATAGACAAAAATGAATTGGCCATTTTTAAACCAAAGGACACTTACAAGTTTACCATTGGCGCCAATCCTAAACCTTCCAAAACAGCTGGTCAAAATCCAATGAACGGGGCCATCTTTGATTATCATTTACCCGCTGATTGGAGTGACACCACAGAACTAAAACTGGAAGTTCTAAATGAAAACGGAAAGATCATCCGCACGATTTCCAGCATCAAAAACAAAAAAGCCACAGGTCGGCCGGGTGGACCTCCCCCACCCCAGACTTTGCCCGCCAAACCTGGGTTGAACCGCTTTAACTGGGACTTGCGTACAGAGACGATGCCGGGCATTGAGGGCATTTTTATCATGGGTAACTACCAGGGACATTTGGTAGCACCCGGTGAATATACTTTAAGGCTTACAGCAGAAAACGAAAAGGTAGAAACTACTGTTAATGTCCTGGCAGATCCTCGGTTAAACGCTTCCGCAAAAGACCATGCTGACCAACAAAACTTATTAAACAAAATTGCCGATGCAGTAGTGGAAATTCACGAATCGGTCATTCGGTTACGAAAAATAAAAACACAACTTTCAGGTCGGTTGGAATTATTAAAAAATACAGAAGGCCAGGAAGAATTAATTGAAAAAGGCAAGACCGTCAATCAATCAATCACCGAATGGGAAGAACAGCTCATTCAGCCAAAGCAGGAAACTTTTCAGGATGTTATTAATTTCAGAAATAAACTGAGTTCTGAATTACTCAATTTAAAAGGAGGTATCGATGCGCATGTTCCCAAACCTACCGCTGGACAAAAGGAACGTTTAGATGATTTATTAGCAGAATGGGATCAATTAAAATTGGATATGGCTAAAATAATTGATCAGGGGATAGCTGGGTTCAATAAATTGTACGAAGAAGCGAAATTACCCGCGTTGATTTTACCGGACCAATAAGTTCTGACAGGTTGGTAGGTTAATCGCTCAACTTCTGAAAACCATTTAAAAATATCCATCTCTCATGTTCAACGACCAAAACAAGATTTCTTTTCCGATAAAATTATTTGGGTACATAAAAAACCTGGAAAAAGGTTTTGAAAAAATTCCTGATGGCCGGAAAAACAAACTTCTTCTTTTTTCTAAATATTTATCCGAGAAATTAAAAAAAGGAGAAGACCCAACCATTACGGTTATTTGCACCCATAATTCGCGGCGGAGTCACATCGGGCAAATCTGGTTAAAAACAGCCGCAATTTTTTATGGGAAAGATAATATCCGCGTTTTTTCCGGAGGCACGGAAGCGACAGCTTTTCACCCAAATGCCGTTAACGCATTGCGGAAAGTGGGCTTTGACATAAAAAAAACCGGCGACAGCGACAATCCATTCTACGAATGTGAAATTGGTACCGGAGGCCCCGTTTTGATTTTATTTTCGAAAAAATATGAAGATGACAGAAACCCGCAAAAAGATTTTGCGGCACTCATGGTCTGCAACGAAGCTGATGAAGCATGCCCCGTAGTCATTGGTGCAGAAGCAAGATTCCCCATAACCTATAAAGACCCCAAAGCATTTGACGGTACGGACCAGGAAGAGGAAAAATATTTGGAACGGGTGGAACAGATCGGAAGGGAAATGTTTTTTGTGATCAGTCAGATTTAACCAAGATGGCACCAATCAATTTACATTCAATTAACAGAGAAGGTTAACAAAAAAATATTATAAATTATATCCTATTTTAATTAATACCAAAACCATTGAATATGAAGCACTGTGATTTTTTACCCAAAAAACCTCTTTCCAATAAATTAACATATAGCCCGGTTCGGTAAAATTCAATTAACATTTTTAATAATATATTTTTCTTTGCTTAAAATCGGGTTCATCCTTTGGTAACAGTGCATCGCGATCATTGCGGATATTTTCAAAACAAAAAAATTAATATCCATGACGCACGTTTACCCAAAATGCCTGATGCTTTTTGTGTGTTTTTTGCTCGCCTACACATCGACAGCACAGGAATTAACCCTTGAATACCTTTCTACTTATCACACCGGAATTTTTGATGAAGGAGCTGCCGAAATTGCAGCCTATGACAAAGACGGACAACGCTTGTTTTTTGTAAATGCAAATGACGCCACAGTCGATGTACTTGATATTTCCGACCCTTCCAATCCACAGCTCATCAATTCATTGGACTGCACTCCATATGGTGCCGTAGCCAATTCAGTTGCTATTCACAGCGGTGTGGTTGCGGTCGCCATTGAAGACGATAATAAACAGGCCAACGGCCGGGTGGTCTTTTTTGATACCAACGGCAATTACCTGAACGATGTAGAAGCAGGCGCCCTGCCTGATATGCTGACCTTCACACCTGACGGAATGAAAGTAGTAGTAGCGAATGAAGGTGAACCGGACGACGATTACGTAGTCGACCCTGAAGGTTCAATCACCATCGTTGACCTATCTTCCGGTGTAGCTGCTGCCACTACTACCCAGATTTCTTTAGCCGATTTTAATGACAAAAAAATGTCGTTGATCAATCGGGGGATTCGCATTTTCGGTAACGATGGACAACAAACTGTTGCACAAGACCTGGAGCCTGAATACATCGCTCTTTCCGACGATGGTTCCATTGCCTATGTGGCCTGCCAGGAAAACAATGCCCTGGCCGTGGTTGATGTGGATGGAGGTACGGTCGTGGATATTTTGCCTTTGGGCTACAAAGATCACATGAAAGGTGAGATCGAATTAGACGAATATTTGCTCAACGAAATTCCTTGGTGGAATGTTTTTGATTTGGGCACACCAGCCTACGGAGGTGAGACTGTACAATTGGGCGGTTTCTCCGGCCTTTGCTACGATGCTTCCAATTCCACACCGAACCAAATGTCCTTTTGGGCTGTCCCTGACCGAGGTCCCAATGAAAGCACGGTAAGTGCAGCAGATGCAGGTTCTGCCACTAACCTGCGCCCGTTCAAGTTGCCCAACTACCAGGCCCGTCTGGTGAAATTAAATTACATCAAGAGCCTCGATATGTTTTTCCCGGATGCCAACCAGATATTTTTGAAAAGACAGGACGGTACCCCAATCTCAGGACGGGGCAACATCCCTGGTTTTGACGAAACTCCGGTCACCCGTACCGACGCCAATGTTTTTACCAATGTGGATTATTCTGTCGACGGAGTTGATTATCACGCGTTGGATTTTGATGCTTTCGGCGGCGATTTTGAAGGTGTCATCCGTACCCCTGATTTCCATTTCTGGCTTTGTGACGAGTACCGTCCAGCAATCTATCACTTTGACGAAAACGGTACCTTGATCGATCGTTTTGTACCTGCGGGTACTTCTATGTTAGGCACGACTCCACAACCAGTTGGCTATTACGGCAACGAAACCCTGCCGGCCGTTTACGCCAAGCGCCGGGCCAACCGGGGCTTTGAAGCCATTGCCTATGATTACGATGAAGACGTGATTTACGCCTTCATCCAGTCTCCTATCGAAAACCCTGACAGGGCAACCGTTCGCAACAATTCAGACGTCATCCGTATTATCGGGATCAGCCGTGCCACTGGTCAGCCGGTGAAAGAATTCGTTTACCTGTTGGAAAGAAACCGGGACGCAGGTGTTGGACTCTCACGGGTGGATAAAATAGGCGACGCGGTTTACGCCGGCAACGGTGTTTTCTTTATCCTTGAAAGAGACTCTTCGACTCCAAACGACGGCAATACCGGCAAAAAGTACGTTTATGAAATCCGCACAGAAGGAGCCACCAATATTTTAGGAACGGCCCTTTCAACCAAAACCACTTCCGCTGGACCAGATGATAAAACACTGGAAATGATGACTGCAGACGACCTTGCAGCTGCTGGCGTCCGTCCCGTTTACAAGACCAAAGTAGTGAACCTCCCCTCTGTCGATTACCTACCAAGTGACAAGCCGGAAGGCCTGGCACTGCTGCCCAACGGTGACCTTGTCGTGTTGAACGATAACGACTTTGGATTGGCCGGAGCAGGTGTTTCTGACCAAAGCTCTATGGGCTTTCTGAAGTTCCAAAGAAATTACGGTTTTGACGCCAGCAACCGCTCGGACGAGATCGAAATCATGCCACACCCCACTCTCGGTATTTTCCAGCCCGACGCTATCGCATCTTATTCCGTAAACGGAAAACAGTACATCGTCACGGCCAATGAGGGAGATGCCCGCGATTATGATGGCTATTCTGAAGAAGAAAGGGTGAACGACCTCGTCCTCGACCCCGCTGTTTTCACAGATGCAGCTTCCATGCAGGAAGATGAAAAACTCGGGCGCCTTAACACTACCCTCGCCAACGGAGACATCGACCAGGATGGCATGCATGAGCTGATCTATTCTTATGGAGCCCGCTCGTTCTCCATTTGGGATGAAAACGGCAACCTCATCTACGATAGCGGAAATGAATTCGAAACTTACCTGGCATCGGTTCTTCCTGATCATTTCAACAGCACCAATGACGACAATGATTCATTCAAAAACCGTAGTGACGACAAAGGCCCTGAACCGGAAGCGGTTACCATCGCCCGGTGGAATGGCGAAACCTATGCCCTGATCGGGCTGGAAAGAATTGGTGGGGTCATTACTTACAACATTTCAGATCCTTTCAATCCATACCTCGTTGACTACGTCAACAACCGTGATTTTAGTGCAGATGCAGAAACGCCAGAAGCTGGTGACCTCGGTGTGGAAGATATCGTCTTTATTGATGCCGCAGACAGCCCAACTAACGAGCCTTTGGTGGTCACCGCAAATGAAGTAAGTGGTACGGTTTCTATTTTTAGTGTCGGTGATGGCAACCGTCCGGCTGAAGGCAACACCAATCCTCGGTTTGTTAACAACGATATTTATTTAGAAGGTGTATTCCCAAATCCATTTTCTGATAAATTCAATATTGCTTATCATTTAGAACAAGAAGGAAAGATTACTATTAATTTATTTAATTCGCTTGGTCAAAAGACAAACACTTTATTGGATGCAGAAAAAACAAAAGGACTACATCGCCTGGAAGTTGATTTCTCGGAAAACATGTCCAGGGGCAATTACTGGATCGTCATCCAGCAAAACGGAAAAACAATCAAGACCCACTCTATCGTAAAGCAGTAAGCTTTATAGAAAAATGTGCTTAGGCAACGCTTGAATTTCGGGCGTTGCCTTTTTTATTTATTGAACACTTCTGGTGAATTAATATTTACTTATAGCATCAGTCGAAAAACTTACAATCACATTTGTTAGATTTCAGAAATTTAAAAAATCTAAATCAACAAATCTGCACATTCCTACATGAAATACTTTTTTATTCTATTATTAATTGCCGCTTTAATAACTGGCTGTGATACGATTACCGAAAAACAATCCGGAGAGGAATTGGCCAAAATACATTGTGCATCCTGCCACCAATATCCTGCTCCCGATTTATTAGATAAAAAAAGTTGGAACAAACATATTTTGCCGCGCATGGGTTATATGCTCGGCATCTTGCCAAAAGACAGTATTGGTGGAGGATTTATTGAACCATTTGCCGAGGAAATTGCATTTAACAATCCATTGCTTTTTAGAAAAAGACCGGCACTCACCATTAATCAATGGAAAGCCATCCGTAAATTTTATATAAGTGAATCTCCTGAAAAATTGCCACCGTTAAATCGAGAAAAAATCAATAAAACCTGTGATCAATTCGACGTCGACTTTCCAGATTATTTTATTTCTCCACCAAGTACTACACTGGTCAATATTCAAGAAGAAAATATATTCATAGGTGATGCCCATACCCGAAAATTTTTGCAGTTTGACAATGAACAGAATTTGACCAAAATGGCAAACGCCGGTGAAGTTCCTGTTTGGATGAATGACACGGAAGGAGGATTAATTATAACCAGCATGGGAGCATTTTCTCCAACAGATGCCTCCCTGGGCAAAGTCATTTATTTACCAAAATTTAAAAACCAGCCACCAATCGTTTTGATCGACAGTTTAAGGCGGCCGGTACACACTGAATTAGCAGACCTCAACAATGACGGGCGTTTTGACCTGATTATCAGTGAGTTCTCCAAATGGACCGGCTGCCTTGCCTGGTGGCAAAACGATGGCAAAGGCAATTTTAAAAAACATGTTTTAAGAAATATGCCAGGAGCGATCAAAGCTTATGCTGAAGATCTGAACGGGGATAATTTAAAGGACATTATTGCCCTTTTTGGACAAGGGGACGAAAGTATTTTTATTTATTACAATCAAGGTGACGGCCAATTTAAAGAGGAGCGAGCAATGCGATTTCCACCAAGCTATGGCTCCAGCTATTTTAATTTATTTGATCATAATAATGATGGACACCAGGATATAATTTACACCAATGGAGATAATGCTGATTTCCCACCAATCAATAAACCATATCACGGTATCCGAATTTTTGAAAATAATGGAAAAAATAACTTTAAAGAAATTTTCTTTTATCCCATGTACGGAGCTTATCACGCCATCCCAAGGGACTTTGACGAAGACGGCGACCTTGACATAGCTGCCATTTCTTTTTTCCCCGATTTCAAAGACAATCCTCATGAGAGCTTTATTTATTTGGAAAATAAAAATAATTATGAAATGGAAGCATCGACTATTCGCGGATTTAACAAGGGCAGGTGGATCGTTATGGACAGTGGAGATATCGATGGCGATAAAGACACTGACCTGGTATTGGGCTCCCTGGCTTTTGAGGTAATACCAAAAATCGGATTAGTTGAAAAATGGGTAAAAGATGGAATTCCATTTATTATTTTAAAAAATAAATTAAATAAGCAGGTGGTCAAAAAAAATGACACTTTTCCTTTGCCTGAAAAAGAGTTTTGAGGCTTTAAAATCAAACATTTGTTCAAATAAAAGTGTCATTTTTAGTACTCCTTATTTTTGTCCAAGCAATAAATTAAATAATTAAACAACTACTTTAAATCTAAATAAAAAAGGGAGCAACGAAAGTTGGCTCCCTTTTTTCATTGTATAAAAACATGCCCTTTATTTTATTTTAGATTAAAAACAAATAAGAAAGCAGGTGAAATAACAATGCAGTTACGGAAACAATTAATAATTGTTTTATTAAGGGAAATCCGTTCATAATTAACCATATAAATAACGCTGGAAAAATGATTTTTAAAAATATTATCCGATAATTTCGAGAGTAAAAAATCATGAACAAATAATTATTTTTTTACCTGTAAGTCAGATTTTACATAAGATACATTTTTAATACAAAAAGCGTTAACAAACACCGTAAATAGACCGGTTATGCTTTAAATATTTTTAATAAACAGAAAAGAATGACTTAGTACCTATCAGATATTTTAGCGGAATTATTTCAAACCATAATTTTTAAAAAACTCATTATGACAAAGAAGTTTTCCCTCCTCTTTGCATTGGCTGTGCTTTGCCTCAGCATAAATGCTCAGACACTTTTTGATGAGGAAATCGATGTTCCTGCTGGCTTTTCACCAGAGGAATTCGTGATGCCCCCATCTCCCCTTACTACTCAGGTATTGTTTATCGGTAGTACTGATTTAGTGCAAACTACTGCTACTTATGGTAATCCTGCCGGCGAAACGGTAGCCAAAGAATGGCACGACTTCATTGGAGTTACTCCAGACCAAACCGGCCAAAGCTTAGGCTGGGTTTCCGTGAACCACGAAATGATCTTTGCTGATGACATGATCGGTGATGGTGGTGGCATGACCACTTTCAAAATCGCTCGTGCAGCGGATGGAAGCATTGAGATCCTCGATCAAACATTGGCTGATGGCCGCTCTGGCAAATTCTTCAACGTAGACTTCGTAAACACTGTTGGAGAAACAGGTATGAACTGCGGTGGTATCAACTCTATCGTTGATGGTCGTATCTGGACAGCGGAAGAATGGTTCCGTAGTGACAATCCATCCATCTACCGGAATGGTGATGGTGTCCGTGACACTTCCGATTACACCGTTTCCTCTGACGTTCCAGGTTGGGACGGTGTCACTTTGCACCGTTATGAGAACTTCAACTGGATGGTGGAAATCGACCCACGCGAAGCAGTTGCTATCCGCAAGCAGTACAACTGGGGCCGTCAGCCATTCGAAGGCGGTGCTGTGGAGCCAGGTAATCAGATCGTTTACCTCGGACCAGATGCAACTCCAGGTTTCTTCGGAATGTTTGTAGCCAGCTCGCCTGGTGACTTCACCAGAGGTACTTTGTTTGCTTACAAGCACGACAAGCAAGGATGGCCTTGGGTTCCAATCTGGGAGCCAGGTTCATTGCTGAACCCATCTGACTATGCTGTTCAGAAAGGAGCGACCATGTTCAACCGTATTGAGTGGGTAGCGATCAACCCAGTCAACAACTTCATCTATTTCACAGAAACCGGCCGTGACAACCCCGGTGGCCGTTGGGCAGATGAGAACGCAGAAGGTGCTGTTCACCACCCTGCACACATGGCCCGTGCTGCTGCTCAGGGTGTAAGCTCTCCTAACGATCCTGACTACTGGGATTACTATGGACGTATCTGGGAGTATGACCCACGTACTGGTTCAACCCGGGTTTATCTGGAAGGAGGGCCTTATTTCGCTGATAGCCCAGCTGAAGCTGACTATCCTACCAAGCACCTGTCTAACCCTGATGGTCTGAATGTGATGATGATTGACGGCAAACCATTTTTGGTGATCAATGAAGACTTGAACGGTACTTCCAATGGCCGTACACCTGCTGGCATCAGCAACCGTCTGTGTGAATTGTACCTGCTGGACTTGTCTTTGCCGAATCCAACCATCGACGACCTGATTCGCATTGGTGCTGTTCCAAAAGGAGCAGAGGTAACAGGAGCAGTTGCTACAACAGATGGAAAATCATTGTTGGTCAACTCACAGCACCCAAGCACTGACAACCCATTCCCTTGGAACCACTCTCTGACACTGGCGATCAATGGTTTTGATAATGTTTCTTACGACAACTTATCAGATCAGAATCCATTTGAACTGGCTTACAAAGGCGAAGAGAGTGACGCATTCTCTATCTACCCGAACCCAACTTCCCGTGTTGTATTCATGAGTGAAACAACTGACGTCGCATTGTACGATGCCAACGGTAAGCGGATTTTGGTTCAGCGCAATACCAACGAATTGGATGTTTCAGGATTGACCGCTGGCTTCTACTATTTGCAGAATGCCGAAGGTGATATGTTGAAGCTCTCCATTCAGTAATTTATTAATGAAGAATGAAAAACGAAGAACAAAGAGATGATTCTTCATTTTTCATTCTTCATTCTTCATTAAAAAGGTTATGAACAAAAAAATACTCACAGCGACACTTATATTCTTATCCCTTTTCTCCTTTTTAAGCTTCCAGGAAAATGAAGCTGCAATCGCACTGGAAGAAGTCAGCAATCAATTTTCAAATGGCCTGGACGAACTCGAGTTGGCAGTAGAAGACCTCGTGTTCGCAGCTGAAAACCTGAGCGAGGCAGCATCCTCTAAAATTGCCTTGCAAGAAGCGATTATCAACACACGGCTGAGCTACAAAAAAACCGAGTTCCTAACTGCCTATTTTGACCCCTACAATACTAAGAAAAACATCAATGGAGCGCCACTGCTCAGTGTCGAACCAAATGTACCGGAAGTAGTCGTTATCGAACCTACCGGGCTGCAAGTGCTGGATGAAATAATTTTCACCGATGAGCCTTTCGAAGAAAAAGAGGCCATCATCGAACTTGCCAAACAATTTGCGAAGGATTACAAAACGATGCGGAATTACCAGTCCAACATTTCCGTTGAGCACCGCCATGTATTCGAGGCCATGCGGCAGGAGCTGGTTCGCATTTTTACTTTGGGTGTCACTGGCTTTGACACGCCCGGCTCCGCCAATGCCATTCCGGAGGCAAAAGCTGCCCTGGAAGGGGTTTATGCTGCCCTGAAAAGCTATATGCCGATCATTGAGGAGAAAAGCCGGGGTCTTGCCATCGTGATGGATGCCCGGATGGAGTACACCTTGAACTACCTGGAAAAGAACAGTGACTTCGAGACGTTTGACCGCCTCGAATTCCTTATGCAACACATTGAACCACAATACCACGAACTGCATACCCTGCATGACCAATTGGGAATTGAGTTTTATGAAGAAGTGGATGATCGCCCGATCCCTGTCAACCACCATGCGGTCAGCATTTTTGCACCAGACTTTCTGAATGCAGGTTATTTCGCCAACCTCGACATGGATCACCCGTTGATGGAAAAAAGGATTGAGCTGGGCAAAGTATTGTTTTTTGACCCCGTTCTTTCCAGCAACCTACAACGTTCCTGTGCTTCCTGCCACCAACCGGAAAAAGCTTTTACCGATGGCAAAAAGAAAAGCATTGCAACTGATTTCGCAGGAGACGTAGGGCGTAACTCTCCCACCCTGGTCAATTCTGTTTACGCCGACAAATTTTTCTGGGACATCCGGGAGCCGAGACTCGACCGGCAGATGCTGCACGTAGTGAAAAGTGATAAAGAGTTTGCTACCGACTACGTCGACATTATCAAAAAGCTAAATCAAAGCTCAGCTTACAAAGGCCAATTTGCGGAGGCTTACCCTGAGCACCCGCAATATCAAATTTCTACCTATACCATCTCTGATGCACTATCGGCCTATGTGGCCAGCCTGAATTCTTTCGACAGCCCTTTCGACCAATATGTGAGAGGAGAAACCGGAGTGATCGATCCGGCGGTCAAACGGGGCTTCAATTTATTCATGGGCAAGGCGGCTTGCGGAACCTGTCATTTTGCACCCGTATTCAACGGCACCGTGCCACCTTTGTACGACGAATCAGAATCAGAAGTACTCGGTATTCCGACCACGACGGACACTTTAAACCCTGCCCAAGATCCTGATCTCGGCCGGTGGTCCAGTGGACAGCCAAGGGATGTAACTGATTTTTATAAAACTTCTTTCAAAACAGTGACCGTCAGAAATGCAGCCCTCACCGCACCGTATATGCACAATGGCGTACATGAAACCCTTGAGCAAGTGGTCGATTTTTATAACCGTGGTGGCGGGGCCGGCATGGGCATGGACGTTCCTCATCAGACTTTGCCTTTCGACAACTTATCGTTGACGGCAGCAGAACAAGCCGATCTTGTTGCTTTCATGAAGGCTCTTACGGGAGATATGTCCAAATTTGACATCCCTGAAAAATTACCTGCTTTCGAAAATAACCCAGAATGGAACGATCGCAAGATTGGCGGTGAATATTAACTGCTGTAAAAGATCGCTGTACTGATTATTGATAAACATGGGGACAGCCCCGTCTGTAGGGCAGTAGTTTTTAAGAATAAAAAAAACAGAGACACGGACACACGGAGTTTCACAGGAAAAATCGAAAAAGTATTCTGTGAAACTCCGTGTGTCCGTGTCTCTGTTTTTTTACAGGAATGCCGTTCTAATAATCACCAGAGCATTCATTCTTTCATAATTATGCCCTCGTGACAATCAGTTTTTTACTCACCGAAAATTCACTCTGCTGAATCATCACGAAATAAGTTCCGGCAGGCTGTCCGCCCAAGTCTATCTTTCCGTTATAATATCCGGAAAAATTATTCAAGTCCTCGGTGTAAATAATTTGTCCGGACGAATTAAAAACCCGGATGGCGGTTTTTCCAGTTTCCGGTAATTCAAATTGTAAATTAAACATGGAGACGGTCGGGTTTGGGAAAATAGCTAATTCTTCAATTCTCAGATTTTGAATCACTGGCATATCAATTCCCAGCTCTTCTTTCATTTGTTCCGCATCCTCCAAAGGCATGTCCTCCATTTCTATTTCCATATCTTCAGTAAAAACAATTTCCTCCGGAATTTCTTCTTCCTCTTCCTTTTCGTGTTTATTCCAATGCTCATAAGAATAAGAATAGCTGTAACTCCAGGAGCCATGATTTATTCCACCATCTTTAGTGGCGGCCAGTGATTTTACCGGGTTGGTGACAGTCGTGATTTTATTGTCGCGGACGTAGGTGACGGCAATAGGGTCTCCTACTTCCAGAGCATCGATTGCGGTACCGACATCATGCCAGTCGATCATCGGGTAACCGTTTATTTTTGTAATAATATCATTGTCCTCCAGCCCCATTTCTTCTGCGGTGGAATTTTCAACGATATTGACGCGCACCCCGTTCACGTTTTGGGGCACACTGCTGTGATTGTTTTCAACTCCCAAAAAAGGGTCTTCTGAACGGCTACGATGGCGGTCTTTCGCATCGGATTTTTTTCCAAGTACAACATCTTTTTCCATCGCTTGTCCGTCTCTCATAAAATATATTTTTACTTGGCCACCCGGATTAAACCGGGTCATCATACTGCGCATAGATTGGTGAGAGCCGAATTTGTTTTCGTCCACTTGATAAATATAATCAAAGGGTTGGAACCCAGCTTTTTCCGCCGCAGTGTTGTCAATTACATTGGTAATGTAAGCGCCGTTTTCTTCTGGAAAATTTAATTTTTTTGCTTTTTTCTCAGAGATAGAATTAGAATGAACACCAAGAAATGCAAAGTCATCGTGGTTTTGTGAAAATGCAAACACAAAAGAAAAAAACAGGAAAAGGGAGGTAGAGGTAAACAATTTCATAACGATTAATTTAATTGGTTAAAAAAATAATTTACCTACTTACGGGCGGGAAATGAGTTTGGATTTTATGGCATTAAAAAAATATTTTATTGCTATTTATTTTGAACAATTTTAAAAGGGAAATTTAAACAAGTTGAATGGTGAGAATGAAGTACCACGCCTCCCAGTATAAATTGTTTTAACAAAAAAACAGGTCTTTTAAATTTCTCTGCGAACATTGCGGCCTCTGCGTGATCAAGTTTAGATTTACTGGCAGGGACCAGAAAGTTCGCAGAGAATAAATGTCATCAATCTGTTTTGTTTTTCATTGAGTTATTTGCTATTTGAAGCGCTTTTAATTAAATCTTACAAATAATAAAGCAACCCAGCAAATACAGCTAAACGCAACAACATTTTCAAACTAAAACCACCTTCTTCTTCTTTTTTTTTGCTGAAAATATACCAAATAATATTGGCGATCAATCCAATTATGAGCATGGGAAAAGTCGCTAATTTCATATCTATTAGTCCTTCCCAATTTAATATCTGAAATAAAATAGCTAAAACGCCTGCGGCTAAAATGATGCTTGTCACTACAGCAAAAGTAATGCTGCCCGCCGTGTATTTTTTCCTTCGAAAAATAAACCAACCAGCTCCTAAAAAAATAAAGGACAGAAATGTCATGCTCAAAGTGATGATAGTTGCATTTCTCAAAATGATTCCCAACATTACAAAAAGCAGTGGCACCAATTCCAATAATTGAGCTATTAATAGCTTTGGTTTTTTATCTTCAATAAAATCCGTGTCGTTATCGAGCGGTTGATTCATTTTTTCAATTAATTTAAGTTGCGATCAACTTGGTAGAAAGCATAGGGTAGAAAGTAGAAAGCCTTTGTTGAACAGTCAAATCTTTGTTCAGGTTCTTATTGACTGGTGCCCTTCCGCTCTCTGCATCGCAACCCGAGTTAATTAAACAATTTGATCGACACCATAGATAACAACCACGGAAGGCTTGGGCCTTGCATCTCCACCTTCAGGCCAATGGCTGGATAAATTATCCAGCGACTCCGAATATTCTCCAGGATGCTGCACGGACAAGAACAAGGACTTGCCGTCTGGTGCGAAAAACGGGCCGGTAAATTCAGCATGGGTCGGAGCATTGGCCACCCTTACAGGTTTACCGGCATTCGGCCCTGAGGTTGGCACTACAAACAAGCTGTTGTTTTTATAAGGCAAATAAACGGGCTTGTCATCCCGGTTCATGGCACTGCCGGAAATATCAGAAGTAAACCAGAGATTGCCTTTTGGGTCGAATGCTAAATTGTCGGGACAGGCGAATAAATTTTCTTCTCCTCCGGCCAAAAATGTATCTGCCTTAAATTCCAGTGCATCATGACGGCCGTCCATTTCCGAGATTTTTAAAATGGAACCCAGGTAATTTTTTTTGGTGGAATTATTCGTAAGCGCAACCAGTACGTCTCCGTTTGCAGGGTTTATTTCTATGTCCTCAGGCCGGTCCTGTGGCGTGGCACCGAGGTACTTGGCTGCCCTGCGCAAATTGATCAATACATCCGTTTGATTCTTAAATAATTTTTGCAGCACCGGCTGGTCTTCATATTTCAATGAAATCCATTTGCCCATTAAAGTGTTGGCCGCATATAAGGTCCCTTCTGAAAGGGAGCCGGGCTTGGATGAAATAAATTTATAAATAAACTGATTAACGGAATCATCGCCGGTGTACACCACCAGGCGTCCATCTTCTAATTGTTTAACAGTGGCACATTCATGCGCACAGCGGCCCAGGGCTATATGTTTCTGGCACTTCCCTGTCTTTGGGTCCACTTCGACAATCCATCCGTAATGTTCTGGTTGGTTTTGATAAAAACGGTACCAGCCCATATCATAAGAAGACAGCATGCGCTCACCGGTTTTGGGGTTTCGCTCACCGTAAAACTGGTCGTAGTTTTCTTCTGCGGTAAGAATAGTCCCCCACGGTGTAATGCCCCCTGAGCAGTTTGCCAGAGTCCCCATTGCCGATTTACTGCCCAAGATGGTTTTTGGCCAGTTAAACGGAATCTTGGTTTTAGCGGTAATGCGCCGGTTGTATGGGTCATCTTTTACGACCTGCCATTTGCCATCTATTTTTTTAACCCGTAGGATGCTGCCACCGACATTGTACATCTCTGTTTCTACTTGCTTTTTCTTCTTGTTGATGACGTCAGATTCAGTAAACCCCGAAACAAACCGAGGATCGACATATTCATGGTTTACCCATAAAAGGCCATCATCGGGATTGTTCTTATCGAGTGGAATAAATGCCGTGTAGTCATTATTGAAGCCGAAAGTATCCTTTTTGGAGATGGCGTCTCCCCATTTGATCAGGACCTCATACGACAGGCCTTCCGTTAGGGCCAACTCATCCAACTCGGAAGGTGCTATGGCTTTTAATTTAGAAAAATAAGTACTGTTTTGAGCAGCAACAAACTGGCTCGACAGCACTGAGGCTGCACCGATGCCCAGGAATTCAAGGAATGTACGACGGGTTATGTCTTTCATGCAGGAAGTGGTTAAAATTTGGTTGATGATTACTGGTTATTATTTAGAGGGATTTGATTTTAATAATCCACGTAAAGGTCGGAAAGTTAGGAAAGGATGTTAACTAAGAAATGTCAGTTTGATGTATAATATTAGAAAGAGATGATCTGGAAACATTTCTTAGTAAATTAAGCGATTCAGGAATTAGATCAGTTGAACTATAAAACTGACCTTTCTTCCAAAACCGCCGAGGAATTATTTCCTCCGATATGCTGCAAAAAATAACCGAGGGGAAACGAGGGTTTACCCCCCCCGACCGATCAAATAATTAGCGGCACCGTTCCCCATCCCTCGATTCGCATAAAATATTGATGAAACGGAAAAAATAAAGCGAAGAAGCCGAGGCTCCTTCGCTTAGGAAAAATTACTACTAATAATAAATCTTTAGCAGTGTGATAAACAAAACTGCTTTGCTATTTAAAATTTGTGGCTCAGCCCAAGGCTAAATGCTCTGCCAGGATTGAAGCTGTCAAAAATCTGATCTTCTGCGCGGAAAGCCTGGTAAAAGCTTTCTATCCTGTCTGCCAAAATGTTAGAAACTTTCAGGTCGATGGTTGTATTTCCTTCTTCACCGAGCTTCTTAGCGATACTAAAGTTGACATTGTGGAAGGGCTGGGTATAGATATCTGGGAACAAGCCACCCCCAACAATAAACAGGGTCGGCCCTTTCACATTGTAAAACAGACCAGCCTGCAAGCCTGCTTCCGGGTCGTTATAGCTTAAACCGGCATTGATCACATATGGAGACTGGCCAGCCATGTCGCGCGTATCCTCGATGGTTTGTCCCGGCTTTTCAAATCCTTTACGAGCCTCGAATTCAGCATCGGCCATATCAATGATCGATTCCACAAAAGTCAGGTTGGTGCTGATGCTGAAGTTTTTCAATGCACCACTGAGGAATTCCAGGTTTTTACGCACCTCCAGTTCGATTCCGAATAATTGTCCATCACCTACGTTACGCGGCTGGTATTCAGTGCTGGTGAGTTGTTGAGGGATCCGCACCAATTCGATGGGATTATTGAATCTTTTGTAGAAACCACTGACGGAGAACAACTGCCCCCCTTTTTGAAACAACTCCCAACGGATGTCGAAATTATCAATATTGGTTTCAACAAGGATGCCGTCCCAATCTTCGTATGGGAAAAGGGAACCATTGAAAATCCGGTTAGAGACAGGGTCCAAAATCTGTGCAAAAGACAATTCCTTAAAAGAAGGCCGGGCAATGGTACGTGAGTATGAACCACGCAAATTTTGATTCTCAGTCAAAGAATAAATCAGGTTGGCCGAAGGAAAGAAATCCAAAGACTCTAATACTTTATCGTTGTCCAGATTCCTTCCGTCACCTCCGCTTGCAAACGACTGGTCTCTACCTGTGTGACGCTGTACAAAGTTTTCCGCACGAACACCCAAAATTGCTTTCAAATAAGGCAACAGGTTAAATTCATTGGAAACATAAAAACCAGTGTTATTCACGTTTGATTCGTACTGATTTGGATTTGGAGAATTATTTCCAGATTGGATGTAAAAATTGGCACCGTTCGGAAATATATCAGTACCGTCCAAAACCGAGTTTGGATTAGCTTCATCTACGATTGGCTGTGAGCCGAAAGCCTGTAGGTCAAAGAGGAGGATTTCATATTCCCTGTCTTTATAAGTATGGCTGGCACCAAACTTCAATTTGGCATCTTCATCTTTAAATTGGTACTTCTTGGTCACATCAACTTTTGCAACTGCATTGATTTCTTCCAATGATCTCCAAATTCTGGTAGGTAATCCACCTGCTCCTGCGTTAAAAAGAAAACCATCTCCATTTGGAACAAGGGTAAAAGCCGTATTTCTGATGTCAGGATCTTCAGAAATAGAAAGAGTTGGTGACAAACGCCAGTCCACTTCCCAACCAGAATCTTTTATAACGTGGGTTCCGTTTAAGAGAAGGTTTGATAAGGAACGCTGATTGTATTCCAGGTTATCTGCAACTGCCAAAAAACCGGAGTGCCCAACGGCACAGTCACAATCGTCAATATTAAATTGAGAGGCACGGCTCTCTCCACTTTGGAGATGCATGGCTGTCAGACGGAATTTAGATAGTTTCGTTTTGTAGGCAATTCCGCCCAACAAACCTATTAAAGTACTTCTTCCTCCAACCTGGCCTTCCTGTACAGCAGCCGGTACCATCTCATACTCTTCAGAAATGATTGATCTTTGAAATTCACCGATGGTGTAATCATCGTAATAAGTGTAGCCGGATTTATAAGAAGCAGAAAAAATATAACCAAATTTTGGGCTGCTATTACCGCCACCTTTCAAATCTATTTGATTCCCTAATGACAGGCTTGCACTGAAATCTAATAAGCTGGTCTCTCTATCAACGCCCAATTGTGGGTTAAAGCTGGTATTAAAGTCATTTATCTGCTGGTCGGTGAACTGACTGTTCAATGGTGTTGGAATCACATCCCTATTGGCCAAGGAAGGCAATTCCCTGGTTCCATCATCGAAACCCAGAAAGTCTGTACCACCTGCCTCATAGGTCAGGTAATCTGAGTTGAAGTGCATGTCAGGATTGATGGTGGTGCTGACAGAAACGTCAAAAATCTTCTCTTCGGGGAAAGCTTTGGTTTCAATATTGAGGAGGCCTCCCGTAAAATCAGCAGGCATGTCGGCAGTGAAATTCTTACTTACGATGATGTTGTCAATCAGGTTAGTTGGGAAAATATCCAATTGGATGGTGTTCATGTCGGGGTCAAGTCCCGGTACATCAACTTGGTTAAGTGTAGTTTTAGAATAGCGATCACCAAGGCCACGTACATATACATATTTTCCGCCTTCGATGGAAACTCCCGTGACCCTTTTGGCTGCTTCCACTGCGGTAGCGTCACCTGTCAATTTGAATTTTGCCGAAGAAATTCCATCCATCATCACTGCGGATTTCTTCTTTACGGTGAGCAGGGCTATTTCTGAGGTACGAATGGCTTTGGCCGTCACGACTACTTCCTGCAATTCATCAACACTTTCACCCATTCGGATGGTTTCAAGGGAGGTGACTTCACCCTCTTTAACTTCCACCTCCTGAACCGTTAATGTTTCATAACCTACATATGATATTTGAAGATCATACATACCGGGAGCCAAAATGAAAGTAAATGCTCCGTCAAGGTCAGTGACAGTTCCGGTGATAGAATTATCAAATGAAGGATCGGTGTTTTTTTTGATCGCAATGTTTCCACCGATTATCGAAAGACCTGAGGCATCTTCAAATACAGTACCTCGAATGGTTCCTGTTTGAGCAATTGCATAGGCGGAAACCAACGCCAATAGAATGGTGAGTAATTTTTTCATCATTAGTAGTAATTAGAATAAAAAATAAAACAGCAAGAAGACTTGTAAATTCAACTCGTCTTCTTGCTATTTATCCTATCAAGCTTGCTGCAATAGCATGCTTGAAAAAAAGCGAATTTAATCTTTTTTAATTAGAATCCGCCAGCTCTTTTCGCCCAAGTCCAACCGAATACATCCAAATCGGCTAGTGGGGTATTACCTATAGAAACACCTGCTGGAACAACACCTTCATCGATGTAATCAGCGAGGTTGGCCCCCATTGGGAGATCAAGTGTGATATTTTCGAAAGAAGAACCTGGAGTACCAGATGGAGGACCAACGATCTGGTTGGTGTTATCAATAATTCCAGTGATGGAAATATTCTTCATTTCTACGATTGAGTTTGGATCCCAATCAATCAGGTGATCTGACATTGTGATTTCAGAACCTGGGTTAGCGATCACGTGACCGTTTTGCATAATGTGACCAGCAGCATAATCACCTTCAGGACCATCCAGCTCGAAGCAGCTACCAGCAGGACCAACAATTACGAAGTTGTCCAAAGTACCAGCCCAAGATTGGTCAGTGTCCATGGCGTCGTCACCATTGTTCCAAACAACTGCATTAGTAACGCTCACTGTACCACCGAACCACTCGATACCATCATCTTGGTTAGCAACGATTTCAACGTGGTTGATAGTAGTACCAGAACCAACACCACCCAAGGTCAGGCCGTTGATTTCGTTACCGTCACCGATGTTAGTTCCACCGTGGCGGATAGAAATGTAGCACAATGTACCAGAGTTGTCAGTGTCATCAGTACCACCATAAAGTCCGTTAGGATCAGAAGTAGGAATACCTTCGATCTGTGCTTCTTCAACATTACCAGCAACAGAAATTCTGGCACGTCCCAAAACGATTACACCTCCCCAGAGGCCGTTCACATCTGGCTCAAGGTTTGGACTTTCAAAGTTTCCAGCAGCAACATCTTCCTTAGAGAGTTCGTCAGCAACAGATGTGAAGATGATAGGTGCGTCAGCGGTACCACAAGCATTGATCATACCACCACGGGCAACCAATAATGCGGTAGAGTTAGCGCCTGTTCCAGCTTCACCTTTGATAACAGTACCTGGCTCGATGGTCAATGTAGCTCCATCGGTGATAGATACGCGGTTAGCAAGGATATAAGTTTTGTTAGCAGTCCATGTAGCATCAGTAGTGACGTTAGAAGTAACACGAACGACATCTGAAACACAAGTTCCGTTCTCACAAACAAAACCATCTGGGCAAGGGGTGTCTGGACAGTTGGTTGTAATTTCAACACAAACTTCGTTTATGCACTCAAAGCCATCTGGGCAGCCGAGTGTTGTGCAGTTTTGGTTGACAATTGTTTCTTCATCGTCACCGCAAGCAACGAACAAAGTAGTAGAAGCGATCAACGCTAAGAAAAATAGATTTTTAAGAAAATTCATTGATTTTGCTTTTTGATTAATTTTTTTAGGTGAAGTTTCAACATTGAGAGCCCACTTGCTTTTTACAGTGGTTCAAATTCGCCGCAAAAGAAGCTAAAGGCTATTAAAGATGCGTATTTCGTATTTTAATTTTAGGTTAATTCGCGTATCAAACAGCTCTTAGAAAAAGTTTTTTATTATGTTTAATTTTATACATTAAAATTTGATTATTAAGTTTTTATGTTAAAAAAATACACTTAACTTAAAATTTACACACATGCCCATTAAAAAAAATAGGCTGTCTTGCACATAGCAAAACAGCCTATTTGTTCATTCTTATCAGAACGAGTTACCCCGCCAATAATTTAATGATAAATACCAAAACCACACTCACCAGCAACCCAAAGAAAACTTTCCCCAGGTCCGCAAAAACCATTTTAGAAATCTTCTTGGTAATTTTTCTTTCCAAATTCAAGCGCATGCCGATTTCCCGGCCAGCCAACAGCCCGATAAATACCCAGGTCGTACTCATCGGCAAATTACCCGTCCACGGGAAGCTAAACCCTATACCGAAGAATGTTGAACCTTTAAATACCATCAAAATAATGGCATAGATAAAGTCTATAAAAGTGGCCGCCCGGATGTCAGCAGTATTGGTTTTACTGCGCACAACTTCCTGCACGGCACCACCCCGCTGGTAAAAGATGTACCCAAGCAAACCAACAAGGATCAACAATGAAATGGCAAACTCGAACGCCGACATCTCGAAACCGCCCCGAAGGTATACGTAAATATTTGCCAGGTCTTGGGTCAACCACTGGTACCAGAGAAAACCGGTAGTAAGCCATTGGGCAACCGTCCAATAAGGCAAAGCTCTTTTTGAAAGAGGGTTGTCTATAAATTTTTTCTCGGTTAACCGGGTGATGATCAGATATATGATAGCGCCGGAGGTGAAGGCAACGATGTAACCGAATATAGATTTTTCGATCATACCGCCCAGTTTCGTTTCAGTATCCACAAGACTGCCCAACATGGACCCTAAATCAGTTGGAACGGAACTGAGCGAAAACAAAGTCAGGATCATAAAGGTCGTGCTGACGGGTATCCCCCAGCGGGTTATGGTCATCAGAACAAGCGGAGGCAACAGGTAGTACCAACTATAATTCAACGTGGATAACCCCTCCCGGAATTTGTCGAGGCGGCCGTAGGCAACATCTTCGTTTACATAGCCGTTGATCAAGGCAGCAGACAGGACGGTGGCTGAAAACAACCAAAGCACCCACCATTTCATGGTTTTTTCATTGGAAGTCAAAAACGTTCCAAGGGTCTGGATGACGTCGTTTCCGACCACTGAATAAGAAGCCAGGAAAAACCCCAACCACATGACGATCATTGTTAAATCCATTGGTTCAAGTTGGTGTAAGTAAGAAGTTTAGATAATGGAAGAAGGCCAAAAGTAGAAAGAATAGTGACAAATGGAAGAAAATATAGCAGAAGTGGCTGGTTCTTAATATTCAATTTACAAGGTTACCAAATTGGACAAGAGCCATTCTTGATTACCAAAATGGCTCCTGTCCAATGATTTATTCTGGAGTGCCGGCTAGGATCCAGGCTTCTATTTTATCAATATCACAATCGGACAACATTTCTGTGCCGACCTGATCAGTGGTGACAGTACTATCCTTTGGCATCGGGCTGAACCCGCTCTGCCAGCGCAGCGAGCCTACCATTCTGTTCAAAAAGATAAAATTAGAGGCATCCTCATAAGTGGCAAGGCTGAAACCATTTGCTTGTTGTCCATTGTGGCAAATTCCGTTATCTGCACAACCGGCATTGTCGAATATGGCCTTCACGGTATTGTTGTAAGTGACATTGTCGGTATTGCAAGTAGGAGTAGACTCATCATCGTCACCTCCGCATGCAATTACGGTTAAGACAAAGGCCAGGGTGAAGAGGTAGGTAGCGTATTTCATTTTAATGATCGTGTTGAGTGAATGAGTAAATTATTTCGCCACAAAAAAACGGTTTTTCTTACAATCACGCTGCTCGTTGAACTTCAAACTTCAAAATCATTTTCAATAAATCGGAATGCATGACAATTTGTCATTAGTAATTGTATAGCTATCTTTGCGCACTTTTTTGTGAAGGACTCGGCCAAAGTAATGAAGGACCAGGTTTCAAGTGGACCCACAGGCCATTGGTCATTCACTTTGAAAAGTATAAATTGAAAAAAATATGTACAACGATAATCCGACATTGACCGGTTTGACCAAGAAGATCGACGAAAGCAAGCAAGGTGAAGTGTTTTTCAAGGAATCGAATCAACCTGGCAAGAAGCACTTTTACATTGAGAGCTACGGTTGCCAAATGAACTTCAGCGACAGCGAGATCGTTGGCAGCATCCTTTCCGAAGTGGGTTTCTCCCCGACCCGCAATATGGAAGTAGCGGATTTGATCCTGATCAACACTTGTTCAATTCGGGAAAAGGCAGAAGAAACCGTCCGCAAACGGTTGCGGGTTTTTGATAAAATAAAGGCCAACCGGCCCGGCACCCTGGTTGGCGTTTTGGGCTGTATGGCGGAGCGGCTTAAAGCTAAATTTTTGGAAGAGGAACGATTAGTGGATATGGTTGTTGGGCCTGATGCCTACCGCGATCTGCCCAATTTGGTAGCGGGTGCTGAAGAGGGGGACAAAGGGGTAAATGTTTTTCTTTCCAGGGAAGAGACCTATGCTGACATCAGCCCGCTGAGGCTGGGCAGCAATGGCGTCACTGCGTTCATATCCATCATGCGAGGATGCGATAACATGTGCTCGTTTTGTGTAGTTCCTTTCACTCGTGGCCGAGAGCGGAGCCGCGACTGTTTCAGTATCGTTGCGGAAGCGACTGATTTATTTCAAAAAGGGTTTCGGGAAGTGACATTGCTCGGGCAAAATGTGGATAGCTACAAATGGGAAAACCCCGAAACGGGCGATGTAGTCAACTTTGCCAACCTGCTTGAAATGACGGCTCAAGTACATCCTGATTTGCGCATCCGGTTCTCCACTTCCCATCCAAAAGATATCACTGATGAAGTATTGTACACCATGGCGGCTCATGAAAATATTTGCAACTACATTCATCTGCCCGTACAAAGTGGAAACAGCCGGGTACTCAAATTGATGAATCGTACCTATGACCGGGAATGGTACAAAGAAAGGGTTGATGCCATTTACCGTATCATCCCTGAATGTGCGATTAGTTCTGACATTATTGCAGGTTTTTGTACCGAAACAGAAGAAGAGCACCAAGAGACGCTAAGTATGATCGAATGGGCTAACTACAGTATGTCTTATATGTTTTTCTATTCTGAGAGGCCCGGAACTCTTGCTCACCGGAAATATGAGGACGATATACCTCTGGATGTCAAAAAAAGACGACTTACGGAAATCGTTCGACTACAAACACAAATTTCGTACAAACACAATCAGGGGGACATTGGGAAAACATTCAAAGTGTTGATCGAAGGTGATTCAAAAAAGTCAGACCAGGATTTCAAGGGCAGGAATTCACAGAACAAAATGATTGTTTTTCCCAAGAAAGGCGACCACAAACCGGGCGATTATGTGCAGGTAAAAGTATATGACGCCACCAGTGCAACTTTAAAGGGGAACATGGTGGAAATCTGAAAACAAGATTTAGAAAACAAACACAAAAAGGTAAAAGAGCACGTCCGGAATGGCTCTGCACTCTTTACCTTACCCTACCATAAATGGCTAATATTCAGAGTATAAAACAACGATTTGGCATCATTGGAATGTCGCCTTTGCTCGACCGGGCACTGGACACTGCCATGCGGGTAGCAAATACGGATTTAACGGTACTGATCACTGGAGAAAGTGGCGTTGGGAAAGAAAATATTTCGAAAATCATCCATGCTATCAGTCACCGTAAGCACAACCAGTTTATTGCTGTAAACTGTGGAGCTATTCCTGCCGGCACCATCAATTCTGAATTGTTTGGCCATGAAAAAGGAGCGTTTACTGGCGCTACATCGGACCGGAAAGGATATTTTGAGACCGTTGATGAGGGAACTATTTTCCTGGATGAAATCGGCGAAATGCCGCTCGATACCCAAGCTTATTTATTACGTGTTTTGGAGTCGGGTGAATTCATCAGAGTGGGTTCTTCCAAAGTACACAAAACCGATGTACGGATCATCGCTGCGACCAATCAAGACCTCTTGCAACGGGTCAGAAAAGGTAAATTCCGGGAGGATCTTTATTATCGCCTGAACACCGTCCCTATCAACATCCCAGCACTCAAAGACCGTCGTGAAGATATTTACCTGCTATTTCGAAAATTTTCCAATGACATTGCCGAGCGTTACAAAAGCGAGCCCGTTCGATTGGATGAAGAGGCCCGTCATTTACTGGAAAGGTACCGCTGGCCGGGAAATATTCGTGAATTAAAAAACCTGGCAGAGCAGGTGGCCATACTTTCCGAAAAGCGGTTGTTGACCGGAAACGACTTATTGAATTTTGCCCCGGCAATGGGTAAAAGAAATTTGCCAGTCGTTGCTGATGGAGCAGCAGATGGAGCGGAAAATTTTCAAGAAAGAGAAATCCTTTTCAAATTTCTTTTGGACATGAAAAGTGACCTGAACGATATGAAAAACCTGATCGTCGAACTGGTCAGAAAGAACGATCTGACGATGCCCGACACCAGCAATTTCCGGGGTCTTTCCTCTCCGGTTTTTCCACCGTCCGGTTATCCATCCACCCAAAACACACCTACTTACCCCGAATATCCTGACCCCCAGAAGGACAGACCAGTCAAGCCAATCATCATCGACGGAAACGAACGTCATTATGAAGAAACAGAGGTCGTTGAAGAAAGCCTCAACCTGGAGGACATGGAAAAAGAGCTCATCGCCAAGGCATTGAAAAAACACAACAATCGCCGAAAAGAAGCTGCTGAAGACCTCGGTATTTCTGAACGAACCCTTTACCGTAAAATCAAAGAATACGAAATTCAGTAAAATCAAATTTGCCTAAACAACTGACAATGAACAAAACGATTGCCCCCCTGCTGTTTGCCTGCATGCCTGTTTTCTTGTTTGCCCAAGTGGATCGTCCAGCATTTACTCCCGCCAAAGAACGCATGACCAATGTAGAAACCAGAAAAAATCTCCTGGAAAAGTCTTTAGTGAAAAACGTCCCGTTCGAATCAATTGGCCCGTCCGTATTCAGTGGCCGCGTAGTCGATGTGGATGTACTTGAAAGTGATCCCACCAAATTTTATGTGGCTTATGCTTCAGGAGGGCTGTGGAAGACTGAAAACAATGGCCATTCTTTCACCCCGCTCTTTGATAACGAAGTAGTGATGACCATTGGAGACATTGCAGTGGATTGGGAAAGAGAAGTGATTTGGATAGGGACCGGAGAAGTGAATTCCAGTCGTTCCAGTTATTCAGGAATCGGTATGTACAAAAGCGCGGATGGCGGAAAAACCTGGGAACACAAAGGACTTCCCGAAAGCCACCACATTGGCAGGGTCATTTTACACCCAACCGACGAGAACACTTTGTGGGTAGCGGTTTTAGGTCATCTGTACTCGCCCAATCAGGAACGGGGCGTCTACAAAACAAATGATGGAGGTACTACCTGGGAAAGGGTCTTGTTCGTTGATGGAAATACTGGTGCAGTGGATTTGGCAATCGACCCTGACAACCCCAACATTCTGTACGCGGCCATGTGGCAACGGGAACGCTCCTCCTGGGATTTTACGGAGTCCGGAGAAGGCTCAGGAATCTATAAAAGTGAGGATGGAGGAAATAACTGGCAAAAGCTGTCTACTCCGAAAAGTGGATTTCCGACTGGTAATGGTGCCGGTAGGATCGGTCTGGACATAACATCAAAAAATGGAGAAACCTACCTTTTCGCAATCATCGACAATCAGGAAAGAAGGCCCAAAGACAAGGAGGAAGAAGATGAAGGACTTACCAAAGAAGATTTTCGAAAAATGCCAAAAGCTGATTTTGTAAAATTATCTGAAGAAAAAATAGAGACCTTTTTAAGAGATAACCGGTTTCCTAAAAAATATACTGGAAAATCGGTTTTAAAAATGGTCCGAAAAGATAAAATCAATCCGAGTGCTTTGACAGAATATTTGGAAAATGCCAATGCCCTGCTTTTCGACACACCCGTGATCGGTGCGGAAGTTTACCTGTCAAAAGACGGAGGATTGAACTGGAACAAAACGCATGACGACTACCTTGATGGCTTATATTATTCCTACGGTTACTACTTCGGTCAAATAAGGGTGGCCCAACAAGACCCTGACAAACTATACATTTTCGGAGTGCCGGTATTGATCTCAGAAGATGGAGGAAAAAACTGGAAATCTATCAACGGGGCCAATGTCCACGTGGATCACCATGCCTTATGGGTGAACCCGAACAAAGACAAGCACCTGATCTTGGGCAATGACGGAGGCATTAACATTAGTTATGATGACGGTGAAAACTGGATTAAATGCAATACGCCTGCGGTCGGTCAATTTTACCATATTGAAGTGGACATGGCAAAAAAGTACAACGTCTACGGAGGTTTGCAAGACAATGGTTCCTGGTATGGCCCTCATGACTACCAGGCGAGCAACCGGTGGCATAGTTCGGGTCGGTACCCCTACAAGTCATTTGTCGGTGGCGATGGAATGCAAACTGCCGTTGACACCCGCGACAATGTGACTGTATACGGCGGCCTTCAGTTCGGAAATTATTACCGCGTCAATACTAAGACTGGTGCAAGGAATCGCATTACCCCACAACATGAGCTGGGAGAAAGACCCTATCGTTGGAATTGGCAAACCCCAATCTATTTATCAAAACACAACCAGGATATTCTCTACATGGGTGCCAATAAACTGTTTCGCTCTTTAGATCGTGGCAATGACTGGGAAGCAATATCCGGCGACCTTACCAAAGGCGGGAAAAAAGGAGATGTACCTTTTGGAACGATCAGTGCCATCCATGAAAGTCCCTTGAAGTTTGGACTGTTGTATGCCGGTACGGACGATGGCCTGCTGCATATTTCTAAGGATGGAGGCAACAATTGGAGCCTCATTTCAAACGACCTTCCTAAAGACATGTGGGTCAGTCGTGTGCAAGCATCTAAATTTGAAGAAGGCAGGGTCTACGTTACACTGAACGGCTATCGCTGGGATAATTTCTCACCTTACGCATATGTGTCAGAGGATTATGGAACCACCTGGAAAAAAATAGGGAGCGACTTGCCGCTCGAGCCAGTCAATGTTATTAAAGAGGATCCAGTCAATCCAGAACTGTTGTACGTTGGAACTGATCATGGACTTTACATTTCACTCGACCGTGGAGATAGTTTTATGCCAGTTCAAGAAGGCCTTCCGGCCGTGCCGGTCCATGATGTTTTGGTACACCCGCGCGACCATCACTTGTTGGTTGGAACTCATGGACGTTCCTTGTACAAAGCAGATGCAGCTCCGTTGCAGGAGCTTGATTATGAAGTTTTGGCAAAACCAGTCTATGTTTATGATATTGATGAAACGGAATACAGAGAATCATGGGGAGACAAGCGTAGGACCTGG
Organism: Bacteroidota bacterium; assembly: GCA_039819485.1. Lineage (GTDB taxonomy): Bacteria > Bacteroidota > Bacteroidia > Chitinophagales > Saprospiraceae > UBA6168. The sequence goes on from JBCBRY010000047.1 coordinate 54,400, forward strand.
AGCGAAGATTTCTTCGAGCCTGTAATTGAGCTGGTTGTGTATGCAAAGAGCAATAGCATGGCCAAGGTCAGTATCAAGTCAGGGGATATCTTGGTAAAGAGCTGGGAGGTGCAAATGGACGCCGGCCTGAATTATTTTGAATACAATGCCTCCATTGATAAAAACAAATTATCCAGCCTGGCAAACTCAATTAACGATGGAAAAGGGGAAGAGGAAAAAATAGAATTAGAGCCAGGGGAAAATGGATTGTTCTATCTGCCTCCTGGTACGTATTCAATCAACTTCTCCGTAGGTAAGGAAACTTCGGAAAAGGCATTGATAATCAAGGATTAAATAACATTAGCAAGGGTCATTTTTTTTTGTAAATTTGCAAAATATAAAAAATCTGACCCTCTTTTTATTATACATTCTCCATATTCTACAATTATTTATTTCCAAATGACCAATCATCTGGTTTAATTAGGAACAAACTTTACTAAAGGTTTCTGTACTACACGTGAAGTATTCAATGACTCACGATTTCTGTGTCATTTATACTCAAAATTAAATGATGAAAAATGCCTCGCAAAACACCAATGAATTCAATTGGCAACCATAGATGGACATCTTAAATGTACCATTTTGCGAGCCATAAAATGCAACTAAATTTCTTATACATATTATTTATATTACATGGCTAAAGTAATGATCTTTATTGACGGAAGTTGGTTATACAACAACTTTCGAAACCTGGGGGAAGACTTCCAAATTGACTATGGAAAACTGCCCTCTGTTATCGGCGGGGAAATGGCCAGTTTGATCGGCCACGATCACGTCGATATTGTAAGAACTTTCATGTTCGGTTCAAATGCAACTAACTATCTGGACGAGGACAAAGACATGGTCAAACGTCGGCGAGTGTTCTACGACATTTTACGGGAGGAATATGGATACGATGTTGAGGTGCACCTTGTTGACTACCGCAACCGGCGGCTCAAAAAGAAAGACCGCCATCCCGACGATGATTTTGTCCCGCAGGAAAAATGTGTAGATGTAGCACTGACTTCTTCCATGCTTTATTTTGCAGCTTTGCCTTATACCTATGATATCGCAGTGTTGGTTGGAGGAGACCGGGACTACACTCCCCTGCTCCAAAAAGTAAGATCCTTGGGCAAACGGGTAGCGATCCTGAGCATTCACGGAGCCTGTTCTTATGACCTGATGGAAGCCAAGAACCTCAAAGGCGTACGCGATTTTGACGTAATGTGGCTGAACGACATGCTGGAAGATATCCAAATGGTCAACGAAGTACGAGAAGTGTATTGTCAATCACCATTTCACACTGGAGACAACCCGGTAGAAACAGATGAATTCGTCCGGAAGAGCAGGGCATTTTTCTGCAAAGAATGCCGTGACAAAATGCGGGAAGAACGTACTACATTTGATTATGACAATCAAAATGGCACTGAGTTCGATGAAGAAATTGAAACAACCTGGGAAAAAAGTTCGCTCCGAACCGGAGATACTTTCACGGGCTCCATCAAACGACTCATGGAGCACTGTGGTTTTATTGAAACTGACAAAGGTGATTTTTATTTTGGAATGGACGACTGTGCAGCAGATACAGACTTCTTCAATTTGCAACCAGGAGCTACGGTTGAATTTGTTGTGTCAAAAGCCCCTAACCCAAGATTTAGAGGCCGGCGCGGCAACGGAAATGCAGAAGAAGTTGCCCTAAGTGCAGGGTATTGACAACATTCAAAGGGATTAGGAATTTTTTGTTTTCAAAACAACTGATTGCTCATCCCTTGCTTTTCTTTACATATTGCACTGACAATTCTCCAAACATTCAATGATTAAGGAAACATCCCGCTCTTTCAACGAATAATGAATACTCCTTCCTTTTCTGCGCGAACTGAGGATGCCCTTAAGGCGCATGTTTTGTAAATGATGGGAGGTTAAAGACTGTTCGCTTCCGAGCAATTCGCAGATAGAAGAGACACTCAGTTCAGGGTGTTGCTCCAATAAATGAACAATTCCAAGCCGAGTTGGGTGAGCAACCGTTTTGAGGATGTAAGCAATACGCTCCAGCTTTTCAGCTTCTTCCTCGTGTAATAAACCTCTTTTTACTTCCATGCTTCAAAATTATAAAAATTTGATAAAGTAAAAATAACCCGTCGATTGTTAATTTGTTTCATTCTTCCGCTCCATTGTATCACAAATACCATATTCGAAGCCCTGGCACGGTAAAAATCAAGTTTAGTATATAGGGTGCCGAATCTAAAATTACTTTTGGCAGATATCACGTGTTTTAGGATTCCAGAAGAATTTAATGTTTCAAAGTATTAGATTTGCTCATCTTAACTGATTCGAAAAATGAAAAAACTTTACATCGCTGCCACTAATCAACACGTAGGAAAAACAACAACCACATTGGGATTGGTTGAAGCATTTCGACAGAAGGGTAACAGAGTGGGTTATTGTAAACCTGTAGGCCAACAAACGGTCGATTATGAAAATTTGGAAGTAGACAAAGATGCGCTCTTATTTGCCAAGATGATGAGTTTTAATTTGGTAGCCGGTATCCACAGCCCGGTGATCCTGGGAAAAGGAGCAACGCAAGCCTTCCTTGATGAACCAGAGAAATATGCCTTTCGCGACAATATAATTCAGGCAGCAAAATTATTGGAGGAAGAATATGAAATGGTGGTTTATGAAGGCACCGGGCACCCGGGAGTTGGAAGTGTGGTCGGGCTATCCAACGCGGATGTGGCCAAACTAATCGATGCTCCCGTCATTTTAATCGTGGAGGGCGGCATCGGTTATACCATAGACAGGCTCTATCTGTGCCTTGCTCCATTTCAACAAGTTGGTGTCCCCATAGCAGGAGTTATAATCAATAAAGTACTGCCCAGCAAGATTGAAAAAGTCAGGCATTATGTGGGTCTAAAGTTAAAGGAATGGAACATTCCACTTTTAGGAGTCATGCCATACGACAAAACGCTCCTTTACCCGCTTCTCGACGCAGTCCGGCAGATTATCAACGGAAAAGTGCTGCACCACCCTAGTGGCCTCAACAACATAGTGGAAAATGTGGTTGCTGCTTCATTGTTGGGAGCCCATGATTTTGACGAACACAAGGGAGTCCTATTGGTCGTCAGCCAAAAACGATTAAATATTTCGATCGGCACGATCAGAAGAATCTGCGCTGAAAAAGGTTACGATTCTCCACCACTGGCAGGTGTCATCATTACGGGAGACGGCAGGAACCAAATTCAAATTGGTGACTTTGAACATCAGGAATTTATTGACAAGTTTAAAATTCCAATGATTTCCACGCCACTTGATACGTACGGTACAGCAGTCAAAATAAGCCACATGGAGGTCAAAATAAATGTTCAGACGCTTGGCAAGGCAAAAAGAGCCGTGGAACTGGTAAACGAGTACGTCGATTTAAATAAAATCAGGATTTCCTGAACTGCATCCTAATTTTTGAATTTTTTGGGAATGCATCTTTTGCCCCCTATGATTAAGGCAGGTTTACCAATTAACTCCAGCATTGAAATATTTAAGTGTGCTTATAAAACTTGTTGTGATATTTTTTAATGATGCCTGTCGATTTAGCCCTGTTTTATTTGCAGTACCTCACCTCCAATTGAAATTGGTTTTAAGCTGGCATAAAATTTTCATTAAAGCCTTTCGTTATAATAATAGTCACTTTCCTCTACACCCGTTTATTTACAAAACGGCCAACGATATTAGACCCTCCGACACAACCTCTGAGACATTCCTGAATTGTTGCCAGGCAACTTTTTCCCGATAAGTTCAAAACACTGAACCAACTTTTCAATTCACTGAAAGGACCCCCTCTTTTTTGAAAAAAACAACACTTATGAAGTATCTCAATTTGAGGAATGCCTCTCACGTCCTACTGCTTGGTTTTCTTTTCACCTTAATCACGGGACAAACAAATGCATCAACACTTTGTACGAACAACTTTGTGCTCGAACCGACCAGCACTTCATTTGACCTAGTTAGAGGTATCATTGTGGTAACGGCAGAGATGGACGGAGAACCGGCCAACTTCATCCTTGACACTGGGTCCCCCATGATGATCTTGAACGAAAAAAATATTGAAACAGAAGGTATTCAAGCCAATTCAATAGGTGGTGAAATCTCAGGTGAATGGAAAAAAATCAGTCAATTTTCATGGGCAGGGGTCCATAAATTTAACATGAAAGCTTTGAGTATGGACATCAGCCATCTGGAATATGTCACCAATACTCCCATCAAAGGATTGATTGGCTATGAATTTTTCGGAGATTTTGACCTGATGCTCGACTTTAAAAACAAGATTGCAACATTGGTTCCTCCCAATTATGTTTCCAAGGTAGAGCAGTGGCAACTCAAATCTGAACTTGATTTTGAACTGGAAGGCCACATCCCTGTCATCAGGGCAAACATTGGCGATGTTGAGCTGAGAATGGGCCTGGATACGGGAGCGGGAACGAATTTAATGGATATCAATAGAAAGGATGAAATTGCACCTGAGCTATTGGCCTATATTAACAATGCTTCTATCGTGGGACTTGGCTCGAGTCCAACTTCTATCGTGGCTGCAGATGTGCTGGAAACAACAATCGCTGGCTCCAATTATTGGAACATGCGATATGTTTTCTCCGATATTTCAAAACTGAAGAACCTGAAAGAAAACAACGTGGACGGATTATTGGGATATCCGTTTTTTCAATCTGGCAAATTCACCATCAACTACGGCAGAAAAGTCATTAGTTTTTGGCATTAAAACCATTGCTAATCTTCAACAAAAAAAGGATAGTCATTTTCATGCTATCCTTTTTTTGTTGAAGTATTCCAACGAAGCTGTTTAAAAATGATTTGTTTTATTTCTAATCAGAATGAGAGCAAAAGCTAAATAATGCAAACTCATCCAAGT
>JBCBRY010000048.1:0-59026 GCA_039819485.1 Bacteroidota bacterium
CGGAGGTACCGTCTTCCAGGTCGAATTTGCCCAGATAGCCGAAGTCCACCTGGGCCTCTTCCCCCGGATCGGTAACGATGGGGACAAAGACCTCCTGCCCCTTCAGGCCTGAAACAAACCGCCGGACAGTATGGTAGGAAATAGCCAGTCCATGTACCGAGACAAGTTTTTGGTGGATCAGCACAGCACTGAGCCCCTTGTCCAGATAGAACTGCACCGTTTCCTCATGCCGGTCCAGCTTGCCCTCACGGTGATAACCTTTTGTAGGGATATCCGATTCCAGTTGTGATTTGATGCGCCGCACGACCTTGCGGCTGATGCCCAGTTCCCTGGAAATCCTTCTTTGGGACTTCCCTTGGGCCAATAAAGTTTTGATGGTATGTTCCATGACCACTCCATACATTGTCGTTGCTGTTTTGGTGAAAGAACAACAACTTAGTTAACAATATGTAGTGGTACCTTTTTCATGATCATCGGTGGTACCTTTTTCGTGATCATTTACATCTATTATATATGGAACGGATGGTAATGAGATAATTCACTGCCGTGCGTTCACTTACTTTTATCTCTCCTTTCAAAAATGCTTTATATCGTTCTAATAGCTGGACGGTTATATCCTGAAAAGAAATATCCCTTCCGTTCAGAAATTTCTTAAACCTGGTAATGGCAGGCTTTTCTCCGGAATAACGGTTAAATTTTCCCTCTTTATAAATCGTATCAAAATAAATATTAGCCTGCGCAAAAAAAGTATCGGTGTTTGTTTTCCTAACTATTTTTTCCTTGAGCATTTGCAGGGAAAAATCAGGGCGCTGCAGTTCGAGTTCAAGCAAAACATCATTAGCATGGGAAAGGCGGTTTAACAAAAAGTTGTTGAGTCGTTTTGAATTTCGATGGGTCGTTTTGACTTTTTTGTTCTCAGTCCTTAAAAAAATATCCGACTTTTTGTATCAAGCCCAAGGGAATATAGGAATATGTATTGAAGTCCTGTGCCTACCAAAAGCTAAAACGGCAATAGCTCCCATTTGGTCGCTACTTGCGTTTAGCCGGGGCGTTATGTAGTGTTGTTTGTTTAGACGACAGCGGCATTTTACCTCAAACTTTTTTATCAAAGATTAAAATACCAACAATTTTGTTCTTTTAAGATTGAAGTTGTTTTGATATTCGAGTATATACAATCCGGATTGAAGATCACTAATGTCTACATTGAACTTAGATCCAAAATATTCCCCCTTAGAAATGAAATTTCCATCAATTGTATAAATATTTATTATTGACCTATTCGATGGACCTGAATTGTTTACTGAAACTACATCTGAAGCTGGATTAGGAAAAATCTTTATATCTTCTAAATCAATACTCTGTGTCGTAGAAACAATTGGTTCAACTAAAAAACTATCCACTGAATAGGATGCTGACTTTTTATAATCATAGAAATATCTAATAAAATTTGAATTATTCAAATAATATTCACCATTCTGTTTTGAAATATGTAAGTCCTCTCCAAGTAAATTCTTTACAATGGTACCTTCCTCGGTACCCTGTAAAGGCAGGTACTCATTGATAATATGTCTTCGAATAAGGCTGTCGACAAACGGCGTATTGCTATATCCCCCATTTTGATCAATATACTCGTAAAGGTCATTTGTTGTTGGGCATAAAAATGTCAAAGGTGTTGTGAAATTCAAAAGCGTATCAACCCAACTTGCCTGGACTATAACATTCGCTAAGGGCCCGTTCACTACGTCATACCATTCAGCAGTTGATTGACAATTTGGATGTACAATATTCTGCTCCAACCCGAATAACCTACCATTATCCAAGTCGGTATAAAGGTCACCAGAGCTTTGATTACCGGACAAATAAACTGTGGGTTCTCCACTGGGAACGCCTAACGAGTGGAACAAAACATTACCGGCTCCATCAATAAAGAATAAAAAGTGACTGCCACTTAGTGGCAAATATTGCGCTGAAAATTCGACAATGACTGTATCTGAAACGAAATGATTTAGTAATAAGGTCTCCAAAAGTGCTGGACCATTTGTCTTTAGGCTATCTAATGCCGCTAAATCATAATGGTATTCAAAAGCCTCATTGTTTGGAGCAAATACAGAATAAAAATCATCATTTATCAGCAATGAATCTAAACCGGTGAATTCAAGAAGTTCAAGAAATATGGTATGGTCTTCTGAACTGGCAATTTCAGAATATAAATTCTGGCCAGATAAAGTTGAAGACAATATTGTAAAAATTGTAAGCAGAATACCTTTTATCATATTAGTAAAGTCTGAAGGTGTTTGAAAATTCCTGTTGAGTCGAAAATTCTTGGATTTTCGGGGGAACTCACCGACTGGCAAAAAGCAAGGGATAAAAATACTCTCGCATCTTATTCAGATTTCATCCGACAGTACCCGAACAGTGCCTACATCGAATTAGCATACACACTCACTTCATTTTTGTAAAAAGGCAAAAACTAACGAGCTGCCCTCGCAATGCGGAACCCGAAGTTCTTATACCCGATGCCCAGCATACCACTTTTCCGAAAGGTGCAACGTGTGTGGTTAGTACTGCTTAAATACGAGCCGCCCCTGACCGCTCGGCGGGTACCCTCGTCTGGGCCACGGGGATTGTTTCGGGAGGCAGAAGAATAATCCGCAAACCAGTCCCAGCACCATTCCCACACATTGCCGCTCATGTCATAGAGACCAAGATGGTTGGGCCGAAATGAACCTACTGGGGCAATGTATTTATAACCATCGCTCTCACCACTGTCATTGGCATATTTTCCAATATCGCCTTCCGTAGAGGTCCCTCCCCATTTATCCTTTCTATCCCGGCCACGGGCCGCATATTCCCATTCTGCTTCCGTGGGCAGGCGGTAACCATTGGCGTTCCAATTGGCTGTGACTGTGCTATTGGAAATTTTATAAACCTTTTGAAGTCCTTCTTTTTCGCTTCGCCAGTTGCAATAAGCAACTGCATCATTCCAACTGATGCCTACCACTGGGTGATTTTCCTTACTGAGGGTACCTTCCAGTCCTTTATAATGATCACTACTCCCGGTTTTGATATGGAATTGGCCTCCTTTTTCCATCCATTCCGGGAAACGGGAATTGATGGCGTTAGCAAATTCCAGGTACTCCTTCACCGTCACTTCATTCTTATGAAGGTAAAAATCGCTGAGGGTGACGCTGTGGATAGGCTTCTCTTCCGCTTCTCCATCCTTGCTACCCATCTGAAAGGTGCCGCCCTGTACAAAGACCATGTTGGGCAGGTCGTCGGTGGGTGGATTTTTAACTGGAAGTAATTTCGAACGGTAATACTCAGCCAAATCCAAATAATCACTCGCAGGATATTTTATGATAAAACTATTGTATGCAGTAACGGAGTTGGCTGTTTTCGCCGTCTCCCAATCGCGTTCTTCCTGCTGGATGGCCTCCAGTTCGTTGATACGTATTTCGGCGAGGGGGCGGAATTCCCCGTTGGGGAAGTCGGAGCGGTACTTTCGGTAGGCGGGCAGGTTGTCGGCCGTTTTGGCCGTACGCCAGGCTTTGCGGTCGGCCGTTTTATCAATGATAGGAGCCACCGAACAGGCATTCTTGTGGACGAATACAAAATCCCCACCTTCATGCGCCTTTGTAAAAGAACCACTTTCTGGCTTGGGTGAATCGATCCGGCCAAACGCATAATTCAGGTCATTGGTCGTGATAATTTTGTCAGACTCCTTCCTTAAGGTCGATAACCAGGCGTTGGCAAATTTTGAATGGGCAGGGGTTTTTTGTTTTTTGGAGCCAGAAGTGAAGTACAATCGCGAGTCTTTGAACAAGGCCCTTTTCTGAGTTCTCTCGCAGCTCCCTTCCTCTTCGAACCTTCTCGGTTTGCTTTTCCACCGGTCGCCGAAAGCTCCTGAATAACAGGCATCCAATGATACGAGTATGTGCTCACATTTAATCAAGTTGATGTAGCTTCCCAAATCCTCATAACTAAGCCAGCTTTTGCGCAAGGGGTCTTGTTTTTCGGACTTACCATCTTTGGGGATCAAATATCCCCGGTCTTCATTTTCAATGAAAAAGCCATGAGTAGAAAAGAAAATGAGGATTTGGTCGTTCGGGCCATAGGTTCTGTTGCCTGCTGCCAAAAGAGTCGTTTCGATCTGGGTTTTGGTAGCGTCGGGGACTACCTTGACCTGAAAGCCATAGTTGTTCTCCAGTTCATCGGCAATGTCATTGATTTCTTCCTTTGTCTCAGGCAGGTTGGTCCAGACGCCGGCATCAAAATTTTTGACAAAGAAGAGGTAGGCATAGTCGTTACCATTGCGGGCAGGGCTTTGGGCAACACTTTTCACTGCCAACATCGAGCAAAACAAGAAAAGAAAGGTTTGTTTTTTCATTAACCCAGGTTGTTTGAAATTCAAAAGCTAATATACAAATACGAAACATCTTGTTATCTGCATAGGTGTACCGAGAGGTCTTTAACCCTCCACTCAGTGAACTTTCTCCCACTCCTCTGGAAAACGGTAGTCAAAATCGGTTTTGAAAAAATAGAGGTCGTTGTTGTAGTTGCCCGATGCTTCTTTTGTGAAATAGCCACCTACGTAGATGGTATTATCGTGGATAAAAAACCGGGACGGAGAAAATTTCATCGGTTTCTGATATAATTTCCGCAATGCGACAGCCCCATTTTCCGATAATTTGACAAAACCAATCTGGTCCTGGAATTGAACCAGACAATGAATTTCGTTTTCGTGCACCCGGACCGATTCAAAACTCTCAATCCGCCTTGGGGCGCTATACTTCCACTCTTCTTCACCAGCACCATTGACATAGTGCATGTAGGACCTGCCACTCTCCGAATAATGGACAACCACCCCATCTTTAAATGGCAAGAGATGAAGAAATTTATTTCCCTTTCTGGGACTGTATAAATCAACTTTCCACAGTCTGTTTCCTTCCCCATCAGTTTTGGCGAGGGCTCGTTTTCTTTGCCCATTTTCATCATGCTCGAAAGCGGCTATCTGACTGTCATTTTCCGTAAATATACTACTGACGTAAGTCTCGCCTTCCTTTAGATATAATTTTAAAACGTCCTCTTTTATGATCTTCCCTTTTTCATTGATGGTCTTCAACTCAAACCCCTTCATTTGGCCTTTTGAAAATTGATCGTAGAGGGAAAAGGTATAGCCTTGCTCTTCTTTCTTGTACAGGGCAACAGATGTCTGTTTTAAATCAATGTCTTTATACACCTTTTCCCAAACCACTTCCCCATCCGGGCCTACTTTAAAAATCAATGGATGAGGCCTCTCTTTTCCTTTCAATTTTCTATAAGAAGAGTAATAAATTACCTCTTCACCCGTCACCGGGTCTACTGTAAAAAAGGCATATTGCCCGTAGTCACCCCGCTCATAATTTTTGGTCCAGAGCAATTGCCCATCGGTATCAAATTTTGAAAGGGTTTCCGAATTGTACTGAGGTCGACTACCTTTTTCATAAGAATAATAAGTAACGTAGAGTTCTCCTTTTGCATTGATCCAAAAATTACGAAGTACTTCTTGCTGATCCGTTTCCATGTGAACGTGCTGGCCATACAGCGTCATACTAAAAATGGTGAGCAACATGGACAAAGTGAGCGGGTAAATGATTTGCTTTGCCATAGACCTGGTTTTCATATTTTGTTTTCTTTAGAATTAGCGCCTATTTAGTTCCATCAAATATAAAGATTGGATCGGATTTATGACGGTTATGTTGACTGATTGAGCATTGTAAAAATTTCACTGGCCGTGTTTATTAATGAAAAAACACACATCATTCCACCTCCATTCTAAACCGCCCTTCCGTTACCTCCACACTTTCCAGCTCTGCCGGTGTACTCGGATCACAGTCCCCGGCGTAAAAACTCCCGGAAAAATTACCCTCGATGATGTTGTTCTCCCAGGAAGTGACAGTGAGTTGCCAGTCCCAGTCCATGCCGCACAAAATGGGGTCGAGAGGACCGTAAGTCATACCGCTACTATTCGTAACTGCGCCATTGACATTGTCGGAAAAGGGGTCGATGATGCTCCCTTCAAAAGTCTTCGGAAGGTTCCAGTTATCTGGAAGCTCAGTTGATTGGATCATCAGGGACCATATTTCACCCCCTCCATCCACGGTAGCTATCAGATTTATGAAATGAACCCCAAATGTGGAAACAAGGGTCCCCCCCAGCCCCGCCTGAATGTAGTCACAACGAATGACCTCTCCGTCCACCTTGCCTTCAATGAAAAATTCACTGGCAGCCGGCGATTCGTCGTCGTTGTTGCAACTTGGAAAAAAAAGGACAACTGCGCAAAGGCAGCAGAAGAGAAAGAGTTTGTTCCGTTTCATCGTTTGATGTTTTTTAAATGATAAAATGAGCATGCTTCGTGCAGGAGGTGCGGCGAGTCAGATCAGGTTTGAAATGTAAATGTACACTGTTTTGAGTATTTTCACCCGTTGGCATCAAGTCCTTTCACAGTTCAAGATCTTCCGTTTTCATTCCCCCATTCTTTCCTATCTTGCGCCACAAAAAAACCGCCCATGCCGGAACATCCTCAACCTCACCGCATTCACCTTTTCAAGGAAGACCAGGAGATCCCCTGCCTTCCCGACCAAACCATCCTGGAAGCCACACTTGCCACCGGCATCAATCATACCCACGCCTGTGGGGGCAAGGGCAAATGTTCCACTTGCCGGGTCAGTGTGATGGAAGGGTTGGACAATTGCTACCCAAGGAACAATACCGAACAAAAGATGGCCGAAAAACTGAATTTCCCTGCCGCCATCCGACTGGCCTGCCAAACCAAACTCAGTGGCAACGTTGCCATCCGGCGCATGGTATCGGACCAGATGGACATGGAAATCGTTTCCGAGCAGTTTTCCACAGATTCGAACGCCGCCATCGGCAGCCAGCAAAAATTGACCATCGTTTTTACGGACATCGTCAATTACACCACTTTCGCGGAAAAATTTCCGCCTTATGATATTGTGCATGTGCTGAACCGGTATTACCGCATCATGAATGCGATCATACAGGAACACCAGGGCATTATCAGCGATGTAGCAGGCGATGGCATTCTCGCCGTTTTTGGTACCGATAAAAAAAGTAAAAACTCTGTTCTGGATGCCATCCACGCCATTCAGGGAATGACCGAAAAACTGCTCTTGTTCAATGAATACCTGACGGAAAATTTCAACACTCAATTTGGCATCCGGGCCGGAGTTCACTATGGCAATGTGATTGTTGGCCCCTTTGACACCGGCGCCATGAAAAAGCTTGCGGTCATCGGCGACAACGTCAATTATGCCAGCCGTATCGAATCCGCCAACAAACCGTTTGGCACCCAAATGCTCCTTTCAGAAGCAGCCTACCAAAAAGTCGAGAGGGAATACCCCAACCACAAAGTGTACGAAACAGAACTAAAAGGAAAGACCGGGCGGTACCGGCTTTATGAGATTACCTAACTGATCAGTTTTCAATATCGGTTAATCTTTGTTGTTTTCAAATGTGGTTTGAACTTGTAACCCATTTGTAACTCCAGTTGCAGACCTTGAGAAATAGTGAAATACACCACCCAACATTCAAATAACCTAAACAAATTCAATCAATGCGATTAAGTAAAATAAAAAAGAAATTGGCCAAGGCAGCCAGTTACGAGGAGTGGAAAACACTTGCCCTGCAGCACGACGAGGTTTCCGGCATGGAAGCCTGGAAGCAAGTCAATCACAGTGACCTGTACGACAACGACGAAATTTACCTGCGGCTCGAAACCCTGCGTGCCTACCGGGAGCAGGGAGACGACCACGGACTGTTATTCACCCTGAATGAAGGGATACACGGCAACATGGGCGGCATGGGCAATCCAAAATTATATGAAAAAGCACTCTTTGGCACCAAGCGGCTGATCGTCGATTATGTGAATGAAGTGGCAGATGCCATCCGCCACATTGCGGACAAGAACAACCATAATATCAGTTTTGAAGACAAACTGGATTTCTTCCGGCGGGCCAGTCATTGTTTTGGCCGGTCGGCTTTGATGCTGAGCGGCGGCGGGCAACTGGGCAATTTCCATGCAGGTGTACTGAAGCCCCTGGCGGAGCAACATTTGATCCCGGCCGTCATCTCAGGATCGAGTGCCGGGTCGATTTTCGCCGCATTGGCCGGCACCCACACCGACGAAGAACTGGTCGACTTTCTGGAACAGGAGAAGCTGTTGCAAATGATTGAAACAGAAGCCAGTATTTTCAAGAACATTGCAGAGAAAAGAAGCGCCCTTAGCATCAAGGACCTCGAGTCCATCGTCAACAATGTCATCCCCAACCTCACCTTCCAGGAAGCGTTCGAACGCACCGGCCGCAAAATCAACATTTCGGTATCCGCTTACGGTGCCCATCAAAAATCCCGTTTGCTCAATGCCATTGCCTCCCCGAACGTACTGATCCGCTCCGCCCTGATGGCCTCTTGCGCCGTGCCCGGGGTATTTCCGCCGGCAACCCTTTTTGCCAAAAACAAGGACGGCAAAGTACAGGCCTATTTGCCCTCCCGGAAATGGGTCGACGGCTCGATGTCGGGTGACCTGCCTTCCAAGCGGTTGGCCCGTTTGTTTGGCGTCAACCATTTCATCGTCAGCCTGACCAATCCGCTGGTTTTGCCTTTTGTCAATGCCCCTTTCCAGCGCAGTGAACTGCTGGCACCGGTCGTCCGGTTCGGCACGGCCCTCGTCAAGGAAACCACGCAACTGAATTACACCATCGCCAAGCCCTTTTTCAAATACATTCCCAACCTGGCCCTCGTAGCCAATACGGTCAATTCCGTGGTGCAACAGGAATACACCGGCGACATCAACATTACCGCCGATTTCAGCGTCGTAAAGCCCGGCAAATTCCTCTCCGCCCTGACCCGCGATGAATTGATTGAACTGATCAGCAAAGGGGAAAGGGCCACCTGGCCCAAAATAGAAGCCATCCGTATCTGCACCAAAGTCGGCCGCATCCTCGACCAGATTTTGGAAGAATATGAATCGGAAGAAATGCGCATGGCGAGCAAGTTTCTGACGGCGAATTGATGTAGGGTCAAAGTCCCCTTCGACTGATTGGAAGGTTGGGAGCGTTTTACGGAGAAAGTCATTAAAAAAACAACCTTCTCCGCTTATTTTTTGGCTCACAAAAAAGTCTTCCTGCGATCGCAGGAAGACTTTTTAAATTGACCTGGGCAGTCTTTAAAAAAACTGCCCGATCCAATCAGTTAAACGGCCTTTTCCAATTCAGTCGACTGGATGGGAAAAGGTTTCGGGACTACCTAATTGTCGAAAAAGGTAATCGAAATGGAGTACTCCCCGGGGTTGATTTCTGCAACTGAATAGGACATGCCGGCCGCTGCACAACTCATGATCGGCGTTGTAAGGCCGACGGCGCCCGTATAGGTACCACTCGCCGCACAACTGCCGCTTTGGTAAGAGGCCAGCCAACCTACTGGGAAAGTTCCGTTCGGCAAGTACATTGTAAGTGCTACACCCGTAGGAATCGGGCCGGGGCTGTTCGTCCCGATTCTGTATTCCCAGGTATAGCTAGATAAGTTTTCAATGCCGACCCATATTTGTGCCTCTGCAGTTATAAATGAGCCTAAAAAAAAGAGGGTGATAAAAAGAAATTTTTTCATGGTTTAGAAAGATTTGGTGTATGCCTACTCTATTTGCTTTTCGGCATCCGCAATTTGTCCAGACTTATGGTAATAGGGAAATCCCAGTGGTTCGGGATCTAACTGATAAAAGTTCGCTGCTACTTTTTATCAATGGCAGGTGTGTTCCTTGCAATTTACGGTAAATAAATTAAGCAGTCAATATTAGCGAAATAAATAATATCTACTGAACCAGTTAATAGAACCAAGTAGTGAGCAGATCAAAAAGTGGATGATATAAAACGGCAATTTTGGCTGCCGAGTGGTATTACCGTTGGTGCGGCAACCCCACTGTTCGTTGGATATCGAATCCGGTATTGGGGAGTTTAAAATAGAATCATCCCACCAACAAAAAAAGCCCGCGCCAAAGCGCGGGCCTCAAGCTATAACAAAAGCTTTTTCAAAATACTCCCTGTTATTTCACGATCACAAAACGCTTCCTGGCCAGTTCTGTATCCAATCCTTCCACGTTGATGAAATACATGCCCGAAGGCAGGTCGGACACATTAAATGGCACCTGGTTAAAACCTTCGTACAAGTTGATATTTTGGGTCTGCAAGACATTACCGGCGGCGTCCAAAATCTGAACGCCGGTATTTAGTTCTTTTTCCAATTGCAATTCAAAAGTCACTTGGTTCGCAGCGGGCTGTGGATAAACGTTGCTGAAAACCGATGACTGCTGGACCATGAATTCAGCAGGATCCGGGTTCAGGTTCGCCGCAATGGTAACGGCGGCTTCGTCGTCTTCGTTCGGGGCAGTGGTGGCGTTGTTGTTGGGGGTAGAGTCGATGTCGTCCTGGCTGGCGGCAGTCACCTGGACGAAGTTGCTGATGTCGCCATCATCGATCAGCGTGAACAGGGTCAGCGTCAAAGTCGCCGATTCACCGGCACCCAGCGACGGGATTTCCCATGACTCAAAAAAGAGGTTGTAACTACCTGCTGTCGTGCTGCTGGAGGTGAATACCATGCCGCTTGGCAGACCAGCAGAAACCCGAACACCAGTGGCCGTCGCTGGCCCCTGATTCCTCAGGTTGATGGTGTAGGTTACGTTTTCATACTGGCGGTATGTGTCCTGATCCGCAGTGATGGTCAATTCCAGATCGATGGCCCGGGCAGAAAAGTCGTTGCCACCGCAGCCACTATCGCCGGCCCAGGGCAAGGCCACATACGGAAAGTTTTGCTGGAAAGCACGGTCATTGGCATTGATGCCGGTGCGATAGGTCAATACGTCCAGCAGGTCTTGTGTGACCGGACTGGGGCTGGTCATTGGATCGAAATCGTCATACCAGACACCAATAGCGGCTAAGACGACGCCTGAAACAGCCTGCAACTCAATCAATGTCACGTCATCTTCGAGCCGGCGGCCATTCGGGAAGCCATCCATGTTCGGGATAAATTCAAGATCAGTCGTTGTGTTATAAGTCGGATCGGTGAGACCCAATACGGCCGCCTGTACCAAACCCAGCGGACTGAATGCCGGATCGTTGCGGTCTGTCACGGGGACGGCCATATTCAGGCGCAGCATGTCACCGCCATTTGGCAAAAAGTTGTTGATAAACGGTTTGCCGGCTGCCAGGGGGTTGCCGTTTTTACCCGTCGCCAATTGATAGGGCGGAACGTTGGGAGCGCCGGTATGAAAGATCGGCCAAAGATCGACCGAACGTGGTTTGCCGGCTGCTGGCAGCAGCAAGGTGCCAAACACGGCATCGTCCAAAGCAGTACCCGCCACAGCAGTGCTTCCTTTCAAACCAAAAAGTCCGTCATTTCCATTTCCAAAATCAAAAGCCCCCAAAGCATTCCGCTGAATACGCAGTGGCGCAAAAGCAGGAACGGCTCCGCCAAAAAGATCGTCGTCCATGTAAAGCGCGAGTTCCGGGTTGTAAAAGTATTCGTCCAGAGTCGTTTCAGTCAATTCATCATAAGGCGTGATGGCGTTCCAAAAATCTTTTTGCCCGATCGGAATGACGGCTTCGTTGGTCAGCGGCATACCGAGTCGGGACACCTGCACCCATTCCCCCTCGTGGGTCTCGCTGCCTTGGTTCAGCGTCCGCATTTTTGGGCGGCTGGCCGAGGCCCACACGCCGATCACGTAGTCAGGGTCGAGGATGCTGGTCGGCGTGGCCGGGGCACCTGCTTTCAGCAAATCCGCTATCGGTACCTTGATCGCAATGGTGCTGACGTTCATGCAGGCAACGCCATCGAGTGGTTTTCCTCCATTTTGACGGGGTAGGTTTCCGAGGTCAAAAACACCGCCCAGGTCAACAAAAAACGGATCATCGGAAGGGCCACAATAAACCCTTTCACCGGAAGAGGCAGCACTGATCGCACCCGTCATAATATCCGCGTAGGGCATCCCGAGTCCAATACCCGACTCGATGGAGCGGGCACCGATGTTGGTGGGGGGAACAATACCGCCATTGATTACGGTAGTGAAAGTGGCACCTCCGTCCGTACTCTTTTCCATTACATATGTCGTCTTCAGGTTCTGCGCGCCCAGACGGATATTGAAAAAGGTCGTCGGGTCTTCATTCATTTGGGAAAAAGTAAAGCGATAAACGATCTCATCGCCCGGTACGGCAGCATCGTTGTCGATGTGGATTTCATAGCGCACGTTTTCACCAAAATTATAGTAGTTGGGGCCTCCTTGCGGCAACTGCAGGGGCACGTACGTCGCAATCAAAGTAATGGTAGACGGATCGTCGGGACTGCGAAAAGCATAGACGTCCACATTGTCGGCCAACGGGTCATTGGCAATCAGGGGCGCCTCCCGGTGGCTGGACGCATTGAGGGAAGTCTGCAATAAAAAAAGCAGGGTAAAAGACAAAGAAAGTACTTGTCCAAACCAGCGCATGGCCGGTTTAAGTAGTGTTTTTTTCATTAGAAAAAATTTTATTGATTAAGAAATTTCGAGTTTAAATGGTTTTTGGTTTCTGGTTTTTGGTTTTTGGTTTTTGGTTTTCCAATCTGCGGTGCGGGATTTCGCTTCGCTCAATTTGGTTTTTGTTTATAAATCAATCAGCGGATAGCCGAGGATTTATATCCTTGGAAATACAGGTACACTGGTAGTCTTAGCCTTTTTATTTCATGCTGATCGCTTTCGAAAGTGCCAGTAGTTCCGGGTGCCGGGAGTTGGTCGAGGCGGCAACGGTGGCGTATTCAGCCGCTTTTTCCCAATCGCCCATTTCGCTGTAGAGCAAAGCGAGTTGGCGGTTCACATCGATGTTTTCCGGGCGGATGCGGTATTCTGTCAGGGCATATTCCAGCGCCGTTTCATAGTCATTTTTGAAATGTGCGTAGACATCGGCGAGTTCGAGGTTCATGTTGTGGCCGCTGTCGAGGTCTTCCTGCAACATGGTGAGGATCTCGTCGGTCAGTTTGGTGGCTTCCAGTATGCGCCCGGTCGTTTTGTACAGTCTGGCCAGGTCCATATAAAACCCAACTTCGGGGATAATTGCCATTGCTTCTTTCAGTAATGTTTCGGCCCGTTCGTATTCCTTTTTTTCCAGGTAGATATTGGCCAATGCACCGATAGCAAATGGATGGCCGGGACGGTGCAAAAGGGTCGTTTCAAACACCGTAATCGCTTTGTTAGGGTCGCCATAATTCTGATACAATTCTCCGAGGGTCAGCATGGCCCAGGCTGTTTCCTCCAAGGTGGGGTGCCCGGACTGCACGGCCATTTCCATCGCGCCGATGGCCCCTTCTGCATCGCCGTGAATTTCTCTTAAATAAGACACGCGCGAATAAGAGCGTAAGTCGGGCCGGATGCTCATCATGCGGTCCGCCATATGGACAGCAGCGTCGTACTGGCCCATTTCTACGTTGGCATCCACCAGCACGCCATAAACCTGGGCATTGTATGGATTGAGGGCGACGGCCTGTTCGCCAGAAGCTTTTGCTTCGGGAAACTGGTGCAGCGACAGCTGTACCCCCGCCTTGGTCGCCAATGCCCGGAACAGCACGTCTTTATCCGTTATTTTTTTCGACAAAACCCCGTTCAGCATTTGTAGCGCAGCCGGGTAATAATGACCGTGTTCACCAGTGATCCTGGCCTCGTTGATGAATGTTTCAGCCAGTTTTATATGAGCATCGGCATCGTTGGAATCGGCCAAGATGTTGTCCCGGTTGGCAGCATAGCGGTTTTGGATGCCCTGCCATTCAGTTCCGTACCAGACCTTTTCAGGGCGGTCGAGCAAGTCCGGAATTGCAATGGTGTTTTGTGAAATAGCTGGCTGTTTTGGGGCCTGTCCGCAGGCTGCCAACAGACAAAGCAGGGCGAACGGCAGGAGGTAGTTTTTTAAAAACATGGTAATAGCTTTTAAGTATTGCCAAAGTCCCTTTGGCGACATACACCAGATGGAACAGCCAAGGAGATTTCGGCAATACAGTTAGTTTTAATGAAAAAAAAGTCGCATTTGAAGGGCTTACTGTTCGAGGTAGCAGGAAGATTTTTTCTTTGTCGCGTGTTCATCTACAATTACGAGAAAGTGAATGTGGTCGGATTTCAGCAAATGTTTTTTTTCATAAAAAACAAGTAAGAGCAGGGTGATCAGGATTTGATAAATCGTCGAGATTTAGCGTATTGAAACCAATCCAAAACCTTTGCGACGGTCTCCTGCGATGCGGTCAGCGAACGCCGGTCCAATTCCTCCAAATGTGTTTTGATTTCCTGGGCTACGACTGGCCCCAGTTCATAGCCGGCTCCCAATGCTTCCTCCAGGTATTCTTCCGCTTTTTCATACTGGCCAGCCTCTTTCAGGATCACGCCGGAATGGTACTGGGCAACGGGTTCGCCCGTTTGGTTGAGCACGTGGTTTTCCGTTAATTCAACTGCTTTTTTGAGATTGCCATTATGAAAATGGGCCCACGCCAACAGATCGTAGGAAGTCGGGTGCGGCCGTTCTTCTACTTCGGTTTTTGCGATGGCCAAAGCGTTGGGCCGGTGGCTGGTCAGTTCGCAGAGGTAGCCTTTGTACATACTGCCATAAACGGGTTTGCCGGCTTCTTCAATGAAGCTTTCTTGCAGTTCTTTTGCCAATGCAGCATCATTTTCAAAAATGGCGATTTCAGCCAGCATCAGGTCGTAATCGGGAACCGGGTGAACAGATTTTAAATAATGTAAAATGCGCTTCGCTTCCGCTGTATTTTTATCATGAGAAAACGCAATCCACGCAATGCCTTTGAGCGAGTGCAAGTCCGCTGGATTGTAAGTAAGTGCTTTCAGGTAAGTGTTGTATGACTGGCTGATTCGCCCATCGTGGCCATACATATCAGCCAGGTTGGAGAGCGACCAATGGACGACCTGTGGATTGCCCGAAGCTTCTGCTTTGGACAGCGCTTTTTCCATTTGTTGAATGGCCCGGCCCAAATCACCGATCTGATCCTGAAATTTCACATCCCTGATCAAATAGTCGAAATGACTTTCAGAGGTTGCTTCGAGCAGGTACCGTTTCGCCGAGAAGAACTGTCCTCTTTCCAGCAGAACATCGGTCAGCAGCAGGGAGGAAACAAAACGCTTTTCCCCTATTTCATATGCTTGCGTGATGTATGCCTGCGCTTCTTTAAAAGCATGACGAGTAATGGCGTTGGCCGTCAGGGAATGTAAAACACCGACCTGTCCGGGTAGCCGTTCATTGACAGACTTCAGCAGGCTGTCCGAGCGGTGGATGTCCTGCGGGTTGCCGGTCAATTTAAAACGTTTGGCCGACAGTCCGGCGAGCTTTTTTTCAAAAACGTAGTTGCCGGGGTTACTGGTCAGTTTTTTTTTCCAAAAACCTATTTCTTCGGAAAGGGCCACACGTTTTTTCTTGAGATGGTTTTCGTCCATAAAGGTGGCATAATCAGCAGCGTTTACAACAGGATTTTGCGGTTGATAAAAACAAGTCGCTGCACCGATTGCAGCCAGTAAAATGGCTAACAAGAATATCTTTTTCATCAGGATGGATTTTAGAATGAATGAAAAAAAAGCTGGATTTGGGAAAAGGCCGGACGGCCTCGAAACGATCCGTCCGACAGTAACTCTCTAACCAAAAAATGTATCGAATGTAAAGCTGACAGGTTTTAAAAATCTATCGGCTCTGTGTGCAGCATTCAATGATCAATGGGGTGCTGCGAGGTATGGAAACGTATTCAGGAACGGCTTGTCGTTCGCATCAACATGGTCATCGGTCAATTGCGGATTGGCAGTTCCATCAGGCCCGCCAAAGATCAGCAGCAGTTCCACGGAGATGACATCGTCTGCCAGTGCCCGCCCCGTCAACACATTGGTGCCGTCGAAAAAAGTGGTGGTTCCAGTGGTGGCTACGTTCAGTACATCAGTAGCAAGTGTTCCGGAAAAAGCAGCTGCATCCATGCCCAGTGCGTTGGTGGTGTACGCATCGTTCAACGCAGTCAGGTTTTGTTCAAATTTAGCAGCAAAACGGCTGCTCTGCTGCGACGGAATTGTTGTGTTAAACTCATCTTTGTCCGCAGAAGCCACGAACACGGTGTTGATCGCCGGACGGGCCATTTGATCTTCCTGCACGTAGACAGCAGTGTCGACTGGTGCGGCGGTGTCATCGTCCGAACAACTGGAAAAGAATGCGGCAAAAGCCAGCAGGAACAGGGTTCCTATTTTATTGGTGATTTTCATTTTTTACTAATTTTTAAATGTGAAATTGTGTAACAAGGAATCAGGTTGCCGGCTGCCAAATGACCCAACAACGAACGACAAAGAGCAAAGCATTGTCCTTTGGCTGTCAGGCATTTAACAGCTATCATCCTAAAATCCGTAGGGTTGATTGATTGCAGAAATAAAGGAAGGAGGTCTCACATTTTCCGCTTGGACTCCACCCAGGTATTGAGGGTGGACACCGCGCCTAACCGGGACTTGGGCACTTCCACTACGACGGACATCACATTGGTACCGGCAAACGTGTCGGAACCAGGGTCGTTGAAACCGCTGGCGTTTCCGGCAATGATTTCACCGAACTGTGCAAAATCCATAAAGAACGGATCGTCGCGGGGCCCGGCAAACACCTTTACACCATCGGCCATTCCGATGGAAGGAGCCGTTGCATTGTAGGCTGTGATACTGGTTTCGGTCAATGGCCCATCGGTTTCCCTTTTACTTTCCAGCCCGGTTGTACTTGGTGATACCGGCCCGTAGACTTTTACCATACCATCTTCAAAAAAGGCCTGAATGACGAGGTCTTCGACGGCATCTCCGGAATGGTCGATATTGAATTCCAGCATCACGTTCTCGTCAAATTGGGCCGTTCCGGTGGCATTGGGGCTGAGCAACCCTTGCAGGTTGGCCACAAAAACCAGGTTATCATTGTTTTCAGGACTTTGAAAAGCGTAGAAATCGGTAATGTCAGAGGTAGTAGCCGTAACCGCCGGTGCATCGATGTGGTCAGCAGCAATTACGATCCCCACAGAAGCGGCCAAAACGATCAGGGCCGCTAAAAGCAAATTCTTCTTTTTCATTTTTTTTGATTTTAGAAATAGAAAATTAATCCATGCTGTGGCATAGACAGTTGATCGGAGGTTGATAAAAAATAAAAACCGAGGCATCAACCTTTCATAAACTTTTAATCAACCTTTACAGGTCTTTCCCAACTTGAATTAATTTAATTATTATGATTTACATATGGAGATACGGAGTTTCTCTACGGACTGGATTATTTGGTTTAATTTTTTTTTGAAAAAAATTTTATCGCCTGCTCAAGGCTTTTTTTATGTTGTAATTAAAATGCCCAGGCTCCTCGCCCCTTGCGCCCCGACCACCAGCGATTGTTCGATGTCCGCAGTCTTTGACGGGCCCGCTACAAAAACCCCAAACCCCGTCTCCGCTACCGGTAAGTTTTCATAAGCCTCGTGCATAGTAGGGACTATATTTTCAGGCGAAAGTACCACCAATAAATGTTGTGTAATAAATGGTACTATGCGGTGATGGCTTATTTCTTCTGTCAGCCAGATGGCTCCGTTTTCCGCTACTCCCAACGGCGAGCGAAATATGGCGAGATCAATATTTTTTAAAATTCCGATATCTGTTTTTTCAGTAACACTTAAATGGCCAATTTCCGGAAAATCAGGTGCAAAAATATTTTTTGCCGTTGTAAAGTCCCGCTGAATTATTTCATTCAAACTTTGTCCATCCGAAAAACATCGAGTCCCCGAAACCGACGCATTTTTAATAAATAAACCCACCACTTTTTCCTCCCGGTTAAAACCTGGAATTTCTGGCAAACCAACTACTGCCGGTTTATTTCTCTTAATATTTTCCAATATTTTTATCCTCCCCATGAATTTTTTATTTTTTCCCGAAGCGAGTTCGGGACAGGCTATTTTTTATTTTTCATTCTATTTCTCCGATACCATTTTTTAAAACTTTCCGTTGGCACGTCCGGCATTTCCCGTTCCTTTCCCCATTCGTTGTATTTATGATAAATCAAAAAACGGGGCGCTATTTTTAAAAAAGTTTTTGCCAGCATGCCCGCATTTTTATAAAGCGATTGATGGCTTAAAATTTTTGCCGAAAAATTCAAAGCAGTTTTTTTTGAAGTTGGCAATAAATGATGCTCCGAAACATGCTGCCGCCATTTATACAATTGTTCATGAATGTCAATTTTTACCGGACAAACATCCGAGCAACTGCCGCACAAAGAAGACGCAAATGGCAGATCACTGTACTTTTCCAGGTCGACGCGCGGCGTCAGGATGGAACCGATCGGGCCCGGCACTGTGTAATTATAACTATGCCCGCCGCTCCTGCGATAAATCGGGCAGGTATTCATGCAGGCGCCACAGCGGATACATTTTAAGGCATTTCTAAAATCAGGTTTTCCGAGGTGTTCGCTACGCCCGTTGTCCACCATAACGATATGCATTTCACCATTTATTTTTGGCCGGTGGTGGTGTGCCGTGTAAATGGTAATCGGCTGCCCCGTTGCACTCCTCGCCAAGAGCCGGGTAAATACACCAAGGTGTTCCATCGCCGGAATTATTTTTTCGATGCCCATACAATGGATTTGCACCGGAGCGGCGTGCACGCCCATGTCAGCGTTGCCTTCATTGGTACAGACCACTACCCCACCCGTTTCGGCAATCGCGAAATTCACCCCGGTAATGGCGGCGCCTGCCTGTAGAAATTTATCGCGCAAATGCTGACGGGCCGCTTCCGTCAAATATTTAGGGTCGTAATTGTCTTTTTCCGTATTTAATTTTTTATTAAACAAATCACTGATTTCCTCTTTTTTCAAATGAATGGCCGGCATCACAATATGGCTCGGCGGCTCCTCCAACAATTGAATGATACGCTCGCCTAAATCCGTATCAATGATCTCAATATTATTATTTTCCAAAAAAGGATTTAAATGGCATTCTTCCGTCAGCATGGACTTGCTTTTTACAACATGCCGGATGCCTTTTTCTTTTAAAATACCATAAACAATTTTATTGTGTTCATCCGCATCCGCGGCCCAGTGTACCTGCACGCCGTTCTTCCTCGCATTTTTTTCAAACGTTTCTAAATATCCATCTAAATTCGATAAAACATGATCCTTGATTTGGGAAGCTATATTTCTCAATTGCTCCCATTCTTTCACCTGCGAAGCTGCTTTGTCCCTTTTTTTCCGTACCATCCACAACGACTCATCGTGCCAATCGGTACGCGGCTCGTTGGCGATGAATGCAGCGGCTTTCTTTGCATGGTTTTTCATGAAAATAAGTTAGTCGGCTTTTGGGTTGATTGATTTAAATACCTGTAAGCAGGTGGTCAAAAAAATGACACTTTTCCTTTGCCTGAAAAAAAGTTTTGAGGCTCGGAAATCAAACATTTGTCCATATAAAAGTGTCATTTTTAGTGCTCCTTATTTTTGTCCAAGCACTTATTTATTTAACACATAGGCAACGCAGGCCCCATAGCTGTCTATAAAAAACTATGTGCCCTACTGTGCCTATGTGTTAAAAAAAATAAATCATTGCGTGCTATTTAATATTTCAGCCAAATGTTTCACCTGAATATTTTTTTTGTTCCTTTTGATCAGCCCCTCCATGTGCATCAGGCAGGACATGTCGTTGGAAACAATAAATTCCGCTTTGTTTTTCAAATGGTCTGCGATGCGGTCCTTTCCCATTTTTGCAGATATGGCCGACTCATTAACCGCAAACGTGCCGCCAAACCCACAGCATTCATCGACACGATCCAAAGTGGTGATTTCCAAACCTTCTACTAAATTCAAAAGATATTTGGTCTTTGAAAAATCAGGTTCCATTAATTCAGAACCTTTGCCCAATCGCAGCCCGCGCAGGCCATGACAGCTTTGGTGCAACCCTATTCTATGGGGAAAACAAGCCATCATTTTATCTATTTTTAACACATCAACTAAAAACTCCGCAAGGTCCAAAGTTTTTGCTTGCACTTTCTTCACTGCCTCGGTTTGTTCCAAAATATCATAATGGTGCCTCACATGATAAGTGCAACTGCCCGATGGCGCCACGATATAATCAAAGTGTTGAAAGGTGCTGATAAAATGTTCGTAAATCGGCTGGGCCGCTTTTTCCATACCACTATTGGCCAACGGCTGACCGCAACAGGTTTGCTGCACCGGATAGACCACCTCACAGTCCAACCGCTCTAATAATTCCAAAGTGGCAATGCCTACCTGCGGATAAAACTGATCAATGTAGCACGGTATAAAAAGACCTATTTTCATTTCAGTGAATTACGCTGTTTTCTTCTTTGTTTCAACTCTGTGTCAATTGTTTTAATCCAGAGATTAAACGGAGAAAAAAACAGAGGCTTTTTTCATGGCATAATTCTTTTTTAAAAACTGCTTCCCCACTTCCTGGTCGCTGATAATCAGTGCGGCGCCGAGTGCTGAACCAAGCGGTGACCGGGTCGTCCTGATTTTTTTATTGGAAAAATAAAAAGCCAACAATTTTACGAAAATATCATTGTCGGCAAAGCCGCCATCGATGTATATTTTTTTGATTTTAGTCGCACCAATGGCCCTTTTTATAGCAATCACCTGCAGCTCCATCAATTCCACCATTAACTGGTGATATGCTTCTTTGAAATTTTCAAACAAGGAATAATCGGTCTTCTCTGGTTGTGGTCGTTGTGCTTTTACAAATTCAAAATGAATTTTATTTTTAAAATCATTTTTTATTTTTTTAAAAATATTTTCATCGAACTTTATTTTTCTATGTACTCCTTTTTTTGCTTTGAAGAACATCCTCATTTTTTCCACCTGCACCTGATATTCTTTTCCCAAAAACAAACGAGCCGCTTTAACGGGCAGCCCGTCGATCCGCATATAATTCAGGCAATCATTTTTTAAATCTTCTTCACTCAACAATTCCTTTGAAAAAGGATTTAAGGAAATGCTCCATGTACCGGTAGAGATTAAGAGAAACGGTTTTTGATCTGCCCGAAGATAGGGCAACAATGCCGCCGAGCTATCGTGGATTCCGGTTCCCACTTTTATTTTTTTGCCAGCATATGCTGCATTAATGCTTGTAGCAGTGGAGACAATGGGCGGTAATTTTTCAGTTATTTTTTCTAAAAACACCCAGTCGTGGTAATCCCCTTTTTGATAGTTCCACAGGCTGGTATGACATCCAATACCCGTGAATTCACTTAACGGAATTCCTGTGAACAGGTAACTCAGATATTGCGGAAAATGCAGTGACCATTTTATTTTTTCAAAAATGGCAGGTTGCGTTTTTTTTATCCAATACAACTGAAGCCCAGCATTGAGCATCCCCGATGGCGGAGAGGCGGTTTCACTGGCTATTTTTAATTCACCTCCATATTTTTTATGAAATGAATTTAAAATATTTTCCGGGAAAGGTTTTGTGTAATTATATAAAGGCGTGAGCGGTTTTCCCTTTGCATCCAGATGAACCAAAGTGGCTCCATAGGTAGAAAAATTAATAGCCGTTATTTTATATTTTTTGGAATGCAATAATTTTTCGGCTTGCTTTTTTATCCATTTTTCAATGGCTTGTAAATCATCTGCCGGATGACCGTCCTCATCTTTTATTTCCGGAAGCCTTTGATAGTCTTTGTATACTTCCTGATAATTTTCATCAAAAAGAAAACATTTTTTATTCGTTTTGCCGATATCGAATATGAGTGTTGTTTTTTTCATTTACAATCCGGTGGCGATGGTTTTGGTCCCTCTTTCCGAAATTAATTTTTTCCGCACATTTAATGCCCGGTAGGTTTCAATTGGGTAAATAGCAGCACCTGCCTGCCACCTTGCCTCACGGATCAGAGGGCGCAGATCCATGCGATAGGCGTCCTGCAATATTTCCTGGCTGGCCACCACATCGGATGTCATTTGTGCGGCCTCCAGTTTTTGCCAGTCTACGCAAAGCGCTTGCGCATAAGCCAATTCAATCGCTTCCAGTGACTGCATTAGATCCTCCAGCGGGTCCTTTACATTGTGGCTGGCATCGATCATCCAGGCAAGGGGCGGGTTACTGGCATCGTTATTTTCCATGCCATAAACCAGTTCGCTGAAAATCAAAAACAGCTGGTAAGGCTTGATGCTTCCGCAGGTCAGGTCATCGTCGCCGTATTTGCTGTCGTTGAAATGAAAACCGCCGAGGCGGCCCCGCATCATCAGTTTGGCCACTATTTGCTCGATGTTGGTATTGGGCAGGTGATGGCCCAGGTCGACCAGTGTAAATGCCCTTTCACCGCAGCCCTCTGCCAACAACAGCGATGTGCCCCAATCGGCCACCACGTTGCTGTAAAAATTGGGCTCGTAAGGTTTGTACTCAATGAACATCCGCCAATCGTCGGGCAGGTGTTGATAGATTTCCCGCAGGGCATCCTGGGTGTACTGGAACGCTTTTCGAAAGTTGTGCTGCCCTGGAAAATTTGTCCCGTCTGCCAGCCAGACCGTAATGGACTTCGAGCCCAGCTCCTGCCCGTATTCAACCACTTCGACATTATGCTGAACTGCCTGTCTGCGAACAGCCTCTTCGACATGGCACAGCGATCCAAATTTATAGGAATACGCTTGTCCTGGCTGATCCTGAAAAGTATTAGAATTGACCGCATCGAAAACGATACCGAGCGATGCGGCTTGCTCTTTGGTCGCTGCCGCATCCTCCGGAATGTCCCAGGGAATGTGCAGTGAAATGGCACCGGCCGACCCTGTCAGCGCATGCAAAACACCCACATCGTCGATCTTCTGCTCCAAATTGCCTGGCTCGCCTCCTACCGAAAAACGACCGAACCGCGTGCCCCCCGCCCCCAGCGCCCAACTGGGAATCGCCACTTGAAAATCCTTTATTTTTTTAACTATACCGTCAGCGTCGATGCCATTTTGGGCGAGGTGTTGTCGGAGGAAGTTATACTGATTGAGGTGGTTGGCTGCCTTTTGTTCGTTGTGGTCGGAGATGTATGCCTTTTGTATTTTCATATTTTAAAAAAAATATTTTTGGCCATCTGGCCGATTTGCTAAGTCGCTAAGATTCAGTCAATTTTGAAGGGCCCGATTGAGATTTAATAAGTTTTAGAAATTTGGCAAATCGGTACTTTTTCACCGCACAAACGCTCCTGTCATCCCTCCGTCCACATTGATCGTACTGCCGGTGCTTTTATTTAATACAGCCACAAGGGCAAACACCCCGTTTGCAATGTCTTCCGGCAAAATAATGGCCTGCAACAGGTTGCGCTTGGCGTAATGGGCAGGTAGTTCCTCCACGGAGATACCATAGGCTTTGGCACGCCCCTCGGCCCATTTGCCTTCCCATATTTTACTGCCGACGATGACGCCGTCCGGGTTCACCGTATTGACCCGTATTCGATCCTTGCCCAGTTCGGCAGCGAGCAGTCGGGTCATGTGCTGCTGGGCGGCTTTGGCCGTTCCGTAACCGATGTTGTTGGGGCCTGCAACGAGGCCGTTCTTGCTGGCGATGTTGACGATATCGCCGCCAAAGCCTTGTTTGCGCATCACTTCTACACCTGCTTTGGCGAGATTGAATTGGCCTTTTACCAAAACATCCTGTAGCAAGTCCCAATCTTGTTCTGTTGTTGTTTCGATCGGCTTGGAAATGGCCAGTCCGGCCGAGTGTACCACAATGTCCACGCCGCCAAATTCGAGGCAGGCCTTTTTGTAAGCTTTCGCTACTGATTTTTCGTCCGTCACATCACAGGCGATGTAAGTGCTCAAATCTTTTTGATGAGTGAAATTTTGACCATTGAGACGATCCTCGGCGATATCGGTCAGTACGACGTTGGCGCCCTCTTCCATCAGTTTTTTGGCAATTGCACCGCCGATACCGCCACCGGCGCCCGTGACGAGGGCCACGCGCCTGGACAGAGGTTGTTCAGGTGGCTGGCGTTTCAATTTGGCTTCTTCCAACAACCAATACTCAATGTCGAAAGCCTCCTGCCGAGGCAGTGCCGTGTATTTGGAAATAGCCGATGCCCCCCGCATCACATTGATGGCATTGATGTAAAATTCGCTGGCCACCCGCGCCGTCTGTTTGTTTTTGGCAAAGGTGAACATGCCCACGCCGGGGTACAAAATGACCACCGGGTTGGGGTCGCGCATGGGAGGGGACTCAGGCCGCTTGCACGTTTTGTAATATTCCTGGTAGGTCGTGCGGTATTTTTCAAAATCGGCGGCCAGTTTTGCTTTGATTTTTTCAGGGTCAGTCAGGTTTTCGCTGGGTCTTAATTTTAAGACCAGCGGCTGGATCTTGGTACGTAAAAAGTGATCGGGGCAGGAGGTGCCGAGCGGCGCCAGTTTTTTCAGATCCTTGCTGTTGATGAACTGCAGTACGCGCGGGTCGTCCGTGAAATGGCCGATCATCCGTTTTTCACTCGAACACATCCCGCGGAGGATAGGTGCCAGCGCAGCGGCCTGCACCCTTCTTTGCTCGGCGGGCAGGCCCTTGATTTTTTGTCCGCCAAACACTGGTCGTTTTTTGCCCTCTCTCGCAGCAATGTATTTGGAGGCCATTTCGATTACTTCCAGACTGTTCAGGTAGCACTCGTAAGAAGTAGTGCCCCAGGTAAAGAGGCCATGACTGCCCAGTACGATGCCTCGGATATTTGGATTTTCGTTTAAACATTTTTCCAGTTCAAGCGCCAGTTCAAAACCCGGTCGCCGCCAGGGTACCCAGCCCATGGTGTCGCCCCAGATCTCTTTCGTTATTTTTTGACTGTCCTTGGCGGCAGCCACGGCAATCAGTGCATCGGGGTGCAGGTGGTCGATGTGTCTGAAAGGCAATAGTCCGTGCAGGGGGGTGTCGATGGAAGGTGCGCGGCTGTCAAGGTCATAAATACAGTGATAAAACAGGCCGACCATTTCATCTTCGTACTTTAATCCACGATAAACATTTTTCAGTGAGCGCAACCGGTCTGTGTACAGTCCTGCGATGCCTTTGCGGGTCAGGGTGCCAATATCGCCACCGGAACCTTTCACCCACATCACTTCCGTTTCTGCTCCGGTCAATGGGTCTTTTTCGATGGTTTTGCAAGAGGTGTTGCCGCCACCAAAATTGGTGATGCGCAGGTCGGCCCCCAGGATGTTGGAGCGGTAGAGGAAAAGGCCGATTTCATCGCCTTTCAGGGCCGCAGCTTTTTTGTCGTCCCAGAGGTAATCGACGTGTTTGAAGGAGGGCGTTTTGTTTTTTCTTGCTTTTGTTTTGGCAGCGGTCGGTGAAGCTTTCATTTATATTTTTTTTATTTTAAATGGTCAGTTTGATTGCCTGATTTGGGCTCGAAGCAAAAATATTTATTCTCCCAATAAAGCAGAACGCATACAATAACATAACTAAGAATTAATAATGGATTAAACCGATAAATTAATTTCATAAAATAAGAAAGCGGAAATTTAAGCAACCGAGCGGTGTTACCGTTTCCAACGCTAACGCCGCAGTCCGCCAAACATCGAATCCAGTCTTAAGGTATGCTGAGCCAATGTAATCATCTCGATTTTTTCCTATTAAATTATATGATTGGGGTGATAAAAGAAGGTCGCAAAGCAGTATATAAATTCCCCGATTTTCAATTTCCAATTTCTCCCCCTATTTTACCGCGGCAAAACGATGTAAGTATTTGCATAAAAATTAGCAGCGCTAAAAATGACATTTTTGTTCCACAAAAGATTCGGGTTCCAACCCTAAAGCGCCGGTTTCATGCATGATAAAAATGTCATTTTTTATATCCGCCTACTCAGACCAACCATGTCAGAAAAAACCGCCAACCAACAAAACGACAACTCCAACCAGGAGTTTGAGCGCCAACCCGTCCCACCTTCCAAATTAAAAAACTGGAAAAGCTTTCTCGGCATGTACGCCGGGGAACATGCAGCGGGGACCGAGTTCATGATCGGGCCCTTGTTTTTAACGGCCGGCGTAAGTGCGTTCGACCTGATCGTCGGGCTGCTGTTCGGCAACTTTCTGGCCGTTCTGTCCTGGCGCTTTTTAACGGCAGAAATAGCCGTAAAACGACGGCTCACATTGTACTATCAACTGGAAAAAATCTGTGGAAAAAAACTGGTCATTTTTTACAATGTGCTCAACGGCCTGCTGTTCTGTTTTTTGGCGGGTGCCATGATCACTGTATCGGCCACGGCGGTGGGCGTTCCGTTTGACATGGCCATGCCCAAACTGACCGATACCCTGCCCAGCAGTGTTAACTGGATCATCATCGTCCTGGCCATCGGAGCCGTTATTTCCGTCGTTGCGGCGCGGGGCTACAGTTCCGTGGCGAAGGCCGCCAATTGGATGTCGCCGTTCATCGTACTGGCATTTCTGGCCTGTGGCATCGTGGCCCTGGGGCAACTGGGCGTGAAAAACCTCGACGACTTCTGGAACATCTGGGGAGAAGGTACCGACCCGTTTCCAGGGCAGATCAAATACACCTTTTGGCACGTAGTGCTCTGGTCGTGGTTTTGCAATGCCGCCATGCACATCGGCATGTCTGACCTGACGGTTTTCCGCTATGCTAAAAAACCCGGTGCTGGCTGGACAACGGCTGCGGGAATGTACATCGGCCATTACATGGCGTGGATTGCGGCGGCCCTGCTCTATGCGGTTTATTTGAAATCGCCCGAAGCGCAGGCTTTTCTCAGCAACAACGAAGCACCACCTGTAGCTCCCGGCCCATTGGCCTATAATGCCATCGGACTGTTTGGCATCGTGGCGGTGATCATCGCCGGCTGGACGACGGCCAACCCGACCATCTATCGGGCGGGGCTGGCTTTTCAGGCCATCATGCCCAGACTGTCAACTTTTAAAGTGACCTTGCTCGCAGGTGGAATTGCGACCGTCGCGGGCATCTTCCCGGCGTTTGCCATGAAACTGCTGGGCTTTGTGGCACTGTACGGATTCATCCTTGCGCCGGTGGGTGCCATCATTGTTTTTGAACATTTTTTTGCAAAAAAAGCAGGCGTCGTTCCCAATTATGCAGAACGCTCGAACAGCCATTTCAACATGGCCGTCCTATTGGCATGGCTGGTCAGTGCAGGATTGTTTTATTGGCTATCGGTCCAATTTGATATTTTCCTTTCTTTTCTGACCCTGCCGGCCTGGCTGAGTGCGGGAGCGTTGTTTTTGTTGTTCAGCCGGTCGATGCAGCGGACCGTAGCGTAGCAGTTCACGTAGCTCAGATAAGAATCTCTGAGCTACGCTTGAATATTAATTTATTGAAAAAATCTGAACCCTGGCTACAAACAGGAGTTTAGAAAAAATGAAAACCCTATCCAATTTCTCCAATATTTATTCTTCTCAAAACATTTAATGAAATTTAAAACATGAACGATACCATCGGTTTAAACGAAGTCGAAAAAGCAATTGGCAAGCCCTACCGGGACTTGCGTTTTTTATTGGAAGCGCTCAAGGAAGTATTGATCGAAAACGGAGAGCCTTCCATTGCCGAAGTCATTCCGTGGATTCACCCAACCGCTGCCCCCGTCAACGGCAATGTCACCAAAATCAGCCAATTGTACTCGCTGGTCTTTCAATTGGTGAACATGGTGGAAACCAACAGCGCCGTGCAAAGCCGCCGGCAGCTGGAAGACGAAGATCTCACCCAGGTAAACGGCCTCTGGGCATCGAACCTCCAACAACTGAAAACAAATGGTTTTTCGGAAAAAGACATTACCGAGGCACTCCGGGCCGTATCGGTAGAACCGGTCCTGACGGCCCATCCCACTGAGGCCAAACGGGCCACCGTACTCGAACACCACCGGGAACTATACCTCCTGCTGGTACAACTGGAGAACTCCATGTATTCTGAATTGGAGAAAAAAAACCTGCGGGAAAACATCAAGGCCTCGCTTTACCGGCTCTGGAAAACGGGTGAAATTTATCTGGAAAAACCCGACATCTCATCCGAGCTACGGAATGTGATGCATTACCTCGTCAATGTTTTTCCGGAGGTGGTCCCTATCGTTGACCGGCGTCTGGAGCAAGCCTTCGAAGCTGTCGGCTACCAGCCACATGCCATCCAAAAGCAACATGCCTACCCCAAAATTACCTTTGGAAACTGGGTGGGGGGCGACCGGGACGGACACCCATTGGTGACCGCCGGAGTCACCCGCGACACTTTGCTGAAACTGCGACTGAATGCCTTCGTAGTGATCCGACGGAAATTGGTACGCCTGGTACAACACCTGAGTTTTACCCAACCATTGAACGCTTGCTCGGAGGAATATCAAAAACGAGTGATGGAAATGGTCGGGCAGTTCGGGGAAGAACAGGGCAAGGAGCTACTCACCCGCAACACCGATGAAGCATTCCGTCAACTCCTTCACCTGATGATCCAAAAACTCCCCGTTTCCACCGCAAGGGGCCATGCCACTGAACTGAAGGAAACGACCTGGTCTTACGTTCACTCTTCTCAACTGATTGCGGATTTGAGGTTGCTGCAAAACGAACTGGTGGCATACGGCGCAAAGTCCATCGCCTACGATGATGTAAAAACGGCCATCCGGACGGTTGAAGTTTTCGGGTTCCACCTGGCGGCGCTGGACATCCGGCAGAACAGTGCGTTTCACGACAAGGCCGTTTCACAGCTATTGCGGGCCAGCCGCGCAGAGGACACCAGTTTTGCCGAATGGGACGAAGAGAAAAGGGTTCGGTTTTTATTGGCGGAACTGGAAAGGGCGCGCCCGTTTGTCCACCCAAAAACGGAGTTGGAGAAGGAAGCACAGACCGTCATGGAATGTTACCGGGCAGTGGAAGATCACACCGCAGGGTACGGTTTCAATTGTATCGGTTCTTTCATTGTCAGCATGACCCGTTCTTTTTCTGATTTGATGGTGGTATACCTGCTCGCCAGGGAGGCTGGGCTTACGTTTATGGATGAGGCTGGCCTGGTGGCTAAAATTCATGTGGTCCCACTGTTGGAGACCATCGACGATTTGGAAAATGGCCCCGCCATTTTGCGCGAATATTTTTCCAATCCTATCGTAAAACGCTCGTTGGCTTATCGCCAAAAATTGCATGGCTTACCACGGCCGGTACAGCAGATCATGGTGGGCTACAGCGACAGCAACAAAGACGGTGGCATCATGGCCAGCCAGTGGCACCTTTATAAGGCGCAGTACAACCTTGCTCAGGTGGGCGACGAATTTGGGATTGACATCCGTTTTTTCCATGGAAAAGGAGGCAGTATCAGCCGGGGAGCCGGACCGACACATTATTTCATCCGGGCGTTGCCCTATGGCTCACCAAACGGCAACATCCGCCTGACGGAGCAGGGGGAAACCATTGCCCAAAAATATGCGAACAAGGTAAATGCAGCCTTCAACCTCGAACTGCTGGTCGCGAACTCCCTCTCCAAAACCAGCGAAGACGGCGCAAAGGAACGCCAGTTTCACCCTCATGCAGAAACCATCGAATGGCTGGCAAAAGAAAGTAAAAAAGCCTACGAGAAATTGATGCACACCCCGGGGTTCATTGGCTTCTTCCGATCGGCCACTCCGATTGATGCCATCGAAAACAGCAAGATCGGCTCCAGGCCTGCCAAACGCACCGGCGCCAATACGTTGTCCGACCTGCGGGCCATCCCCTGGGTGTTTTCATGGAGCCAGTCGCGGTACCACATGACGAGCTGGTACGGTTTGGGAACGGCCCTCCAGCTACTGAAAACGGATCAGCCTGAACGTTTTACCGAGTTGCAAGAAGCGCTTAAAATCGACCCGTTCTTACGCTACGTTTTCACCAATGTTGACACCAGCCTGGCGGCCACCGACGAAGATAAGATGCAACGGTATGCCGACCTGGTAGCTGACGAAAAGATCAAACAGGCTTTTTTAAATGCATTTTTGTCAGAATTACAACTCATCCGCGCTCACTTGCAGGATTTGTTAGGAAGGTCTTTCCAGGAGCGGCGAACCAATCATTATTACTCCACCCAATTGAGAGAAAGCCTCATGGACGAACTGCACGCCATGCAGATCAGCCTGTTGAAAAAATGGCGAGCTGAAAAAACCGACCAAACACAGCTGGAATTGATGCTGACGGTCAACGCCTTGGCCAGCGCCAGCGGGGGGACGGGGTAAGGATAATTTTTCAACGCAATATTTAATTTCCTAATTTCCAATTTCCCAAAATAATGAACCCAGTAAAAACGGCCCTCATCACCGGTGCCAACAAAGGCATCGGCCTGCAAATTGCAAAAGACCTGGCAGCACTGCATTTTCATGTGATCCTTACCGCACGCAGCACCGACCGAGGTGAAAAGGCCACTGCCGAAATACGCCGGCAAGGTGGCCAGGCCAGTTTTGTAACAATGGATGTAGGACAACCTGACAGCATCCGGGCGGCATTTTCCCAAGTGAAAAAGATGACGGCCCACCTGGATGTGCTCATCAATAATGCAGGGGTGCTGCTGGATGAAAACACCCCCTTTCCAAATGGCCCGATGGAGGATGCTTTGAAGACGATGCAAATCAATGCTCTCGGTGCACTCTGGGTTACGCAGGCTTTTATGCCACTGCTTAAAAAGGGAAGCAGGGTCATCATGGTATCGAGCGGGGCGGGCACATTTTGCGAAGGCGTTTCTTCTTATGCACCGGTTTATAGCATTTCCAAGGTTGCGATGAATGCCATCACCCGTCAACTGCACCGGGTACTCTCAGGACAAGGCATGCTCATCAACGCCATGTGCCCCGGTTGGGTACGTACCGACATGGGAGGGCCGGCCGCCAACCGATCCGTGGAAAAGGGTGCAGAAACGGCAGTCTGGCTAGCCACAACAGCACCGGGACATATAAACGGGAAATTTTTAAGGGACAGGCAGGAGATCAGTTGGTGAGGATCAAAAATGACATTTCTTGTTTGCCTGAAATCGGTGGTCTGGCTCTGAAAATCAGTTTGTTACATAAAGAAAAATGTCATTTTTAGCGCTTCTGTTTATGATTGTTTAACTACTTTTACCAAGCATCCAGCATTCATTTGTTATGACACCAAGCAAAGATTACCTTCAGCAATATCAATTTAAAACGGCTTATCCGACCATTGTACTGACCATCATGGCCATTGCCGGGTATGGGGTGGTGTCAGCAGCAAGAGCGCAGGGATATCTAGATGTTGGCTGGACCATTGGCATCAATGCCATGCTGGCCTACGTGCTGTTCACCTCGATGCACGAAGCGGCCCATTTGAATATTTCCGGAGGCAACCCCGCCCTTAAGTGGGTGGATGAAGCCATTGGCTGGTTGTCCGGTATTCCGCTGATTGCTCCATTTTATCTTTTCAAGGTGGTCCACTTCCGGCACCATGCCTTTACCAACGACCCCGAAAAAGATCCCGACCACTGGCTGGCATCCAAAAATTGGCTGGCGCTTCTTTTTCACTCCACGACCATCTTTCCGGTTTATCTTTTTAAAGGCATTCAATTATTTTTTTTCGGAAAAAAAATCTCAAAAAAAATCAAGCGGGAATTACTGGTCAGTTTTATCGGCCTGTTTTTTATCATCTTTTTATTCGTCGCTTTGGGTTTGGCCTTCGGCTGGGCATTGATTTTACAGATCTGGATCATTCCTGCTTTTATCGCGCAGGTTTTTCTCGCCATTTCGTTCGACTGGCTGCCACACCACCCCCATGAAGAAAAAGACCGATACCTGAACACCCGGATCATTGACATACCGGGCTTGTCCATTTTTCTGTTGGGGCAGAATTATCATTTAGTTCATCACCTGTACCCGCGCATTCCGTTTTATGATTATAAAAAAGTTTACGGAGAATTGGAGGAGGAATTTAAAGAGAACGGGGTGGAGATTATTTCAGTAAAGGGGAATGTTAATATTGAAAATTAGCACCCAAGTTGGCAAGTCAGCGATTAGTGGTATTGACAAGTAAACCTGTGCCTTTTAGTTCTCTGCGTTCCCTTTGTGGAATTTTCAAACAGCTTCAGTAATCACGCAGAGGACGCAAAGCTCGCAGAGAAATCTGTTAAGCAAATTTTGCAGTCACCACAATCAGTTTTTATCTTTTTATTCGAGTACATAAACCCGCCCGTACAGTCGTTTTGGGCAGGTTCGATTTCAAGGACTGACTACCCAATATTAACATCCTCCACACCGATGCCACCCCCCTTCAGTTCTTCCTGAAGTTGGGGAGCAATTGCAACCTGTTCGAAATGATAGAGTTGGGAAAATGACTGATTTGAATTTTTCATTAGAGAAAGATTTAATAGTTAAAAAACAAAGAGAAACAATCCGTTCCATGAATGATAAGCTACACAAAAGACGGAAAGTATTTTTCAAATTTAACCTTTTATAATCAGAATGACAATTTTGGAAATGGCCCAGGTATTCTTTCTCCCTGTGCCGACAATACCTTAAATTTGAAATTGCCATTCCTTTTATTAAAACTATTTATTTTACTAAAACATGAAAAGTATTGAAAGACTGTACGACGCATTTGGTGAATTGATTTATGTGGTCGCCATGAGCGATGGGACCATCCAGCCTGAGGAACGGGAAGCCATCAGCCGAAAACTGGCGGACCACCCCTGGAAAGAAAATATTCAGTGGTCGTTTAATTATGAGGCCCGAAAAAACAACTCCATTGAAGACCTCTATAAAAAAGTGATCAACTACTGTGAAATGCACGGGCCGGAGCCAGAGTATGCTTTTCTGATCAGCACCCTGGAGGAAGTGGCCAAAGCCAGTGACGGCATCGATGCCAACGAACGGAAAGTCATTGACGGGTTTTCTGCCGACCTTATTAAAAAATTCAAGGAGGATATTGAGCGGATCAATAGCTGACGATCATATTAACTGGCCAAAGTAGGAGTTTGAAATATTGCTTGTACCTGATTGCCATTTTTATTGATCAATCAAACCGCATTTCTAATGAAAAAGCCTTTCTCTTTCATCTACCTTCTTTTCTTCACTTTTGGCATCGCCAAAAGCCAGTCCACGCTGGTTTTGAAACCCGGCACTGCCGAAGGAAAAGATGCCTCTATCTGCAATGCATTCACGTGGAGCTCGCTCCCTCCGCCCAACGTCCAGAACTATGGTGACCACTTTGCGCTCCGGAACAACTCCTGGACCGCTTATATTCACAACTCGGCGCTGCACGACTGGTGGAGCCTGCTTGAATTCGAAGCACTTGATACTTTCCTGCTTGAATTTGAAGCACTGAACGCTTTACAGCAATTGGACATCCTGTCGGCCACCCTAAAATTATTCGAACTGCCCGACAACCCTTATTTCAATGGAGGCCAATACGGCAACAATCAGACAAAATTATTCCGGATCACCAAGCATTGGGAGGAGATGGAAGTCACTTGGGAAAATCGGCCAACTTATGATGACAGCCAATCCATCATTATTCCTGCCAATAACGACTTTGATTCAGTGATGGTAGATGTGACAGACTGGGTGAGATATTTTATCGAGACCCCTGAAAACAACCATGGTTTTTTAATTAGGCCGACCCTCATGGACCCTTACCGCTCTATGAACTTTTCCTCCAGCGACCATGAAGACCAACGCTACTGGCCGGAGTTGATCATTGAATATGAAACGTCAGAAAAGGAAAATTGCCAATTCGATTTCCCAAATGTATTCACACCCGACGGCAATGGCATCAATGACCGTTTCGGCGTTGTGACCAATTGTATGGATAACATCAGGGTGAGCATGCAGATTTATGACCGCTGGGGAAAACAGGTTTTCCAATCAAATAATGCCATTGATGGATGGGACGGGAAAATAAAAGGACAGGCCGCCCTGCCGGATGTTTATATTTTTCGCGCCGTAGTGAAGGTGGGCCAGGAAGAAGAGTTTTTTGAGGGCAATTTTACTTTAATGAAGTAGTTCTTCATCGCCGCCGCATGATCCATTTCACCTTTCCAAATTCTGGATTGTAGCTTGGATGGTGCATAAAAAAATCCCACCCTCTTTGTTCGAAATAATCCAATATACTGGCAAAGCTTTCGAATTTATGTTTCTTGTCTTCCTTGTTAAGTATAAAAAGCCCTTCCGTTTCACATTTATAATAAACCGTCAGTGACCTTTCGGTAATAGAAATTTCCATAAAATTATGTCCACCAATTATTTTTTCATCAAGCTCTTGCTGGGCATGAACAAAAAAAGGAATAACCAAAAATAGAAGGAGAGTGATTTTTTTCATGATTTTATTTTTCTTAAAAATATAAAAGACTTTCTCTTCAAGAATATTTGTTGACCGTTTTTAAAATAACTTTAAGACCCGCTATTGCTTTTTTTTATTTTTGGTTTTAATTAAAAAAAACAAAAAAAATGGCAGTGAAAAATCCAGACTGGATCGCCCCGATGGTCCAGTACCCTTCGTTCGAAACGGTGGAACAAGAAAGACATTATTTAAAAAGCCGGCTGGCCGGTGCTTATCGCATTTTTGGAAAATTTGGTTTTTCCGAAGGTGTTGCCGGGCACATCACCGTACGCGATCCTGAATACCCGGAATGTTTCTGGGTCAACCCTTTTGGTATTTCTTTTCGACAAATAAAAATGTCGGATTTAATTCTTGTGAATGAAAAAGGGGAAATAGTAGCGGGCCAACACCAGTTGCTGAACAAGGCGGCCTTCGCCATCCACTCACGGGTACACGATGCCCGCCCTGATGTAAAGGCCGCCGCACATTCGCACAGCCTTTATGGTAAAACCTGGTCGACTTATGGCCGCCTGCTCGATCCGATCACGCAGGATGCCTGCGCCTTTTATGACGATCACGGCCTTTTCAACGACTACACGGGAGTGGTCAACGACTTGAGCGAAGGTGACCGCATTGGTCAGGCGCTGGGGGATAAAAAAGCAGTTATTCTGCAGAACCACGGGTTGCTGACCGTTGGCCACTCTGTCGAAGAATGTATCTGGTGGTTTGTCAGTATGGAACGCTGTTGCCAGTCACAGCTATTGGCTGAATCGACCGGTCATGAAATAATTAACATCGACCATGAAACGGCCTTGAGGACCCGGAACATGGAAGTCGGTTTTCCGTTTGCCGGATACTTCAGCTTCCAGCCCCTTTGGCAGGATGTGTGCAAAAGCGACCCTGACTTTATGGACGAAAAAGAGGGAGCAAAAATTGAATTGTAAAAACCGTGTGTATTAAATTAATTTTAAATTACCTCCCCAGCAAAAAGACTGACCATCTTTCGTAATAAATCAGCAATTAAAATGTTTTTTCGAAAAAAGAAAAAAAAGATAAAAGCCACTGAAATAACCGAGCATAATTTCGAAGAACTCGTCATAAATTCCGATGTCCCGGTATTGCTCGATTTCTGGGCAAGCTGGTGCGGCCCGTGCAAGGTCATGGGGCCGATCATGGACGAACTGGCAGAAGATTACAAAGACCGGCCGGTGCGCATCGGAAAAGTGAATGTGGAAGCCAACGAAAAACTCTCGGCCCGATTTGGCATTCGCAGCATCCCGACTTTTATTTTTTTTAACAAAGGGAAACCCGTCAGTCAAGGAGTTGGGCTGGTTCCAAAGTATGATCTGGAGGAAGTGATTGAGCAGTATATTGGGAATGAAGAATGAAGAATGAAAAATAGCCTGTCCCGAACTCGCTTCGGGAAAAAATGAAAAATGAAAAATAGCCTTTCCTTAACTCACTTAGGGATAAGCCATTCTTCATTCTCACATGTCTAAATTTTTAAAAAAGATTATAGCTTTTTATAAACGTTTTCCACCGGTTTTTTCTCATCAATAATTCCTGCCTTTAATAATGCTTTAATTACTTTTTTCAATGGGGCGGGCTGCGGTTCATTTTTAGTGTTCCAACTTGTCAGTGAAAACCAGACGGCGACATCTTCTTCCTGCAAACCGTACCGTCTGGCTATTAACGGGACGGCCGATTTGTTTTTCATTAAATCAGCACAGGTTTTTGAGATGACCTCCAACATGGCTTTCAATGCATGGCCACTACGGCGAATTCTTTCGTTGCGGGCAGCAATCATGAAGCAGGGCCAGGGGGTCAGCGTTTCGCCGATTCGGCGAAACTCTCCGTTGTCGACGTATGGCTTGGTCATGAATTTTTCCCAGAAAAAAACATCCACCTCGCCGGCGGCCATTGCCTTGCGGGCACCAGTCAAATTTCCGATTTTCACAAACTGCATTTTGTCGGCATCCCACTTCCGTTGCACCGTGTCCACAATGGCCATGAGGTGCGATCCCGAACCAAAACGGCTGATGGCATAGCGGGCTCCTTTCATGTCATCTATCTTTTTTAAATTACTTTTTGCCGGTACGTGAATCCCCCAGATCAATGGTGACTGCACGTAGGTTTTGATAATGCGGCTGGGGCTGCCGTTCAAAATATCTTTGACGATGCCTTCGGTCAGCACTACTGCCACATCCAGTTCCCTCGAACGCAGAGCCCGGGTAAGGGCACCGGTACCGCCGGGATAGTCCTGATAAACGATGTTTAAGTTCCGCGCTGCGAATGCGCCCGACTCAATGGCCAGGTGCCAGGGCAGGTTGAAATGCTCGGGTACGCCTCCTATTTTAAAGGTTGTTTTTCTTGGCATTTTACAGTTGATTTTCTTTGATCCAACGACTACAGGCCGATATTCACCGATAAAACGACGGTTTTAAAGAATGGTTTTATACTTTTATTGAACCAATTAAAAAGGACAAATTAAAAAGTAGCCAACACTTTTTACTTTTTAATTTGTCCTTTTTAATTCTCACCTAACCTCACCATGAAAAACAAAATCACCATCCGGTTGTCCGAGCTGATTGATGCAGGTATTCTGTCATCGGATAAAGCACAGGAAATTCAATTGTTTTATACAAAAGGCCAAGACCAATCACAAAATAGATTGTTTGTGATTTTCGGGGTTTTGGGGGCCATCCTGGTCGGGCTTGGTATTATCTTGATTTTGGCACACAACTGGGATGAACTTTCCCGGATTACAAAAACCATTATTGCTTTTATTCCGCTTTTATTGGGACAGGGATTTTGTGCGTTCTCCTTATCTAAAAAAGCCGATAGCCAGGCATGGAAAGAAGCATCTGCCGCTTTTTTGTTTTTTGCGGTGGGCGCCTGTATTTCGCTCATCAGCCAGATCTATAACATACCGGGCAATTTAAGCTCTTTTGTCTTGACCTGGATGTTGTTGTGTTTGCCGTTGGTGTACATTATGCGATCGTCCATTGTATCTTTAATGTACCTTATTGGCATCACTTATTACACTTGTGAAACAGGCTATTGGAACGTTGTCGACCCGTTGGAGCCCTATTTATTTTGGGCGTTGTTAATCATTGTTTTGCCGCACTATCATTACTTATACAAAAATCGGCCAAACAGTAATTTCATGGTTTTTCATAATTGGTTGATCCCTTTATCAGTTACCATTGTTCTGGGCACGATAGCCGACCGTAGCGACGAAATAATGTTTGTCGCTTACTTGAGCTTGCTTGGCCTTTTTTATTTAATTGGCTATTTACCTTTTTTCAAAAATAAAAGAAGGATCAGCAATGGTTACCCCATCATAGGATCGCTGGGAACGGTTGGCATTTTATTGTTCTTGAGTTTTGAGTGGTTCTGGGATGAACTCGAGACCAAAGATATATCTTTTGCTTCCCCTGAATTTTTCGTTTCTGTAATTATATCCATTGCAGCCAGCGCATTGCTTTTTTGGAAAATAAAAAATATCCGCGAAAACAAAGTGATGCCGATGGAAGTAATGTTCATTTTATTTATACCGATATTTTTTATTGGCCTGGGAGCGCCTGTCCTGGCCACCATTTTAATCAATTTACTGGTTTTCACTTTAGGCGTACTCACCGTCTGGCAAGGCGCCAAAGAAAATCATCTGGGCATTTTGAATTATGGGCTGCTTATTATTACGGCACTGGTTATCTGCCGTTTTTTTGATACGAATATCAGCTTTGTGCTACGGGGCATTTTATTCCTGATCATTGGTTTTGGGTTCTTTTTTACGAATTATTGGATGTTGCAGAAGCGAAAGGGTTTAGTGGTGAACGGTGAACGGTGAATTTTATTAATAAAAAAAATCAACAAAAATGAATTATAAAAAATTATCCGTGGCTGCGTTTATGCTAACTTGTCTGGCACAGTTGTATGTCCCGGGAAAAATGATTTTAGATCGGGAAGATGTATTAAAAACCGGTATTGAATATAAATTTCGGACCGAGCCTGTTGACCCGAACGATCCGTTTCGGGGAAAATACATTGTACTTGGTTTTCAGGACAATACTTTTGAAGTGCCGGCAAACAGTGAGATCGACGATCGCAGCACGGTGTACCTACAATTCGAAAACGATGCAGAAGGTTTTGCCCAAATAAAAGATGTCATGTTGAGTGCGCCGCCGCATGACGACTTTTTAATGACCACCGTCCTTTATTCAACGACCACCATGAAAACAGGAAAGAAAAAGCTCAACATTTATTATCCGTTTGACCGTTATTACATGGAAGAATACAAAGCCCCACAGGCAGAGGAAACCTATCGGGAAGCAAACCGCGATACTTCAAGCGTTACCTATGCATTGGTCAATATAAAAAATGGCGAAGCGGTTTTAAAAGATGTGGTCATAAATGAAGAATCAATTAAAGATATTGTGGAGGGAAGAATGAAAAATGAAAAATAGCCTGTCCCGAACTCGCTTCGGGAAAAAATGAAAAATGGGAATGATTTCCTTTGTTTATCCTCTGTTTAATTTCTCTGTTTAATCTCTGTGTTTTAAAATATGAAAAAATGAAAAATCCAATTTTGATCACTTTGTTCTTAATAACTCTTTTCGCCTGTAAAAAAAAAGAAGAACCACAAATGGTGGTCGACCCTCCCCCACTCTCAGAAGCTGAACTATTGGCAGACGAACAATTGAGGGCGTACAATAATCGGGACATCGAAGCCTTCTTAGTTCCTTATTCCGACTCTGTAAAAGTATTTTATAATTTAAAAGATTTTGGCTACCAGGGCAAGGATAAAATGCGGGAAAACTACAAAGATTGGTTTGGTAGCCTGAACGATTTAAATTGTGAAATTATCAATCGCATTTCCAGCGGCGATACCGTTATCGACCACGAAAAAGTAACTTTTAAAAGAACAAATGGACAAGAAGGCAAGATGGAGGCGATGGCCATCTATAAAATAAATAATGGAAAAATCCAGGAAGTTTATTTTACTTCCCCGAAATAAATAAAATTAAAATTGATCCACTCCCGGCCCACCGACACATAAAAGCATTTTATCGAAATAAATCGCGTACCCTGCACTTTCACCGCAACTTGCCAACAATTAAATTCAAGTAGTTCATAGATCCCTGTCCGAGCAAAGCGCGTTCTCATACAGGAACGTATGTGCTACTAATTGAATAAATAATCACT
Source organism: Bacteroidota bacterium (assembly GCA_039819485.1). GTDB lineage: Bacteria > Bacteroidota > Bacteroidia > Chitinophagales > Saprospiraceae > UBA6168. Next base: position 39,496 of record JBCBRY010000048.1, read on the forward strand.
AATTAAATTTGGCCGCTGGCCGGCATTCCGTCAACGTCCGGAATAAACTCGGGGCAAGCTGTTTGCCGGCCACCGGCCACCGTCACGTCATGAACCATTATATTTATGAAAATGTAAACACCAAGTCCTTTTATAACATGGCCTGGATTGCCCTTGCCATTTCATTTGTCGGCATGGCTCTGGGGCTGGTTTATCTGGAAGCTACTTTTGCGATGAAAGGATTTTTGGGCATGTCCTATATCTTTTCTGTGACATCTTGTTTTACCGTTGCCAAAGTGGTACGGGACAAACATGAGTCAGAAAAATTTATCAACAAAGTGGAAAACGCAAAGACGGAGAAGTTTTTAAATGAGAATGGGAGCCTGGTGGGAGTGAAATAAAGATTAAAGAATATTTTATATGCCGATTTTTCGGTTAAAATGAGCGTCGGGCCCTTTTTAACCGAAAGCCTGTTTTCACAAATGGCGGCGGCTTCCCGAATTTACTTCCGGGCCGCCGCCATTTGTATGTAACTCAGGAATGAAAATATGTCTATTTTACACTAACTAATTCACTTTTATTTTCAAAAAACTATTGCCTACCTTTGCCCCTCCTAATCTTTGAAATAACCTGAACTGGTCGCATTCTTCAATTTTGAAAAATTGACAATTGTGGTTTTCATCCCATTTTTTATTTTAACCATTTCCCGACACAATACGGTTGTGTAAAACCTAACAAACTGGATAGCAGACATGACTGCTGTCTTTTTTTGTTTTTGAAAATAAAATACCAAATAAGATCAAATTATGCAGACTTTAAACCAAAGTAATCAACTTATCAATTTACAACGGGCGACAGTCATTGAGGACACCATCAGCCAGGGCAAAGGCCAGCTGACCAGTACCGGCGCCCTGATGATCCGTACCGGTAAATTCACCGGCCGCTCACCCAAAGACCGCTTCATCGTGAAAGATGCCATCACGGAGCACACGGTGGACTGGAACACCATCAACATGCCCATCGATCCGGAAAGCTACGCCAAGCTGAAGGAAAAAATCATGTCATTTGCCAATTCCGCAGAACGGGTCTACGTACGGGATGCTTACGCCTGTGCCAACCCAAAATACCGCCTCAATGTGCGGGTCTTCACCGAGCATCCGTGGCAAAGCCTTTTTGTGTACAACATGTTTTTGCGGGTCAACGAAAAAGACCAGGAGGCTTTCTCCCCTGACTGGGAGGTTTACTGTTTTCCCAGCGTAAAGGCCGACCCGGCCATCCACAATACCCGTCAGGACAATTTTGCGATTGTCAATTTTACGGAGAAAAAGATCATCATTGGTGGCACGGCCTACACGGGCGAAATCAAGAAGGGCATCTTTGCGGTCCTGAATTATTTGCTGCCCAAAGAACGGGGCGTACTGTCCATGCACTGCTCGGCCAATATGGGGCACAAGGGAGACACGGCATTGTTCTTTGGCCTTTCCGGCACAGGAAAAACCACCTTGTCCAACGACCCCGACCGGCGGCTGATCGGCGACGACGAGCACGGCTGGTCCAATTCCAGTATCTTCAACTTTGAAGGTGGCTGCTATGCCAAAACCATCGACCTTTCTCCCCGGAAGGAACCAATGATTTACAATGCGATCAAGTTCGGGGCGCTGTTGGAAAATACGACTTTCAAGCCCAACACCTGCACCGTTGATTATGAGGACTCCACCATCACCCAAAATACGCGGGTCAGTTATCCGATTTACCACATCGACAATATTGTGTACAACTCCCGTGGCGACCTGCCGCAAAACATCTTCTTTTTGACGTGCGACGCTTTTGGGGTGTTGCCCCCCATTTCCAAACTGACACCGGGGCAGGCCATGTACCATTTCATCAGTGGTTATACCGCTAAAATTGCTGGCACCGAGGATGGCATCGACGAACCGGTCACTACGTTCTCTGCGTGTTTTGGATCGCCTTTCCTGCCTTTGCACCCGACCGAATACGCCGATTTGCTGGGTGAAAAACTGAAGAAAGGCTCCGATAAAGGGAAAATTAATGTGTGGCTCATCAATACCGGCTGGACAGGTGGCGGCTATGGCATCGGTTCCCGCATCCATCTGTCGTTTACCCGGGCCATGATCAAGGCTGCCTTGAACCACGAGCTCGACGACGTGGATTATCGCACCCACCCGATCTTTGGCCTCCACATGCCGATGAGTTGCCCGGACGTGCCAAACGCCATTTTGAACCCACGCGACACCTGGCCAAACGAAGATAAGTACGACGAAGTAGCCAAAGACCTGGCCAGCCGTTTTATCAAGAACTTTGAGCAATTTGCGGATAAGGCTACGCCGGAAATCTTGGAGGCTTCACCGAAGGTGTGAACCCGTTATTGAGTGGAGGAGTTTTGATTCATTGAGCACTAATGCTTGATCACTCAAAACTCTTCAATTCAAAACTCAATCAATCACTGGTGCAATTAGCGATACAGCGTACAAACCTTTTAGACGATTCATTAGGCCCCTTAAAATCAGGACCGAATAATTGGGGCTGAAATGAGGTTTCTACCATATCCTCTTCTTTACAATTGCATTTCCTTCTAAGTATGTTTCGACAATCTTCCACCGCTTGTTGGTAATCTTTAGCGTCCCTCTCCACTCTTAATGTTTTGAAGACTGCCTCACCATCTGGATCGTTGATTACAACGAAATCTGTTACACTTCCATCACTGTTGACCATCTTGCCTTCATAAATATGCAAAACGTCTTTTACTATTTCCCTGGCTACGAAATCACGAATAACCAATGTGTCAAGACTAAAATCCGAAGTCTGACCGGAGGTCGAAGACACCCTGAAAATTAGATAATGATCATTTTGATTCCTTGTTACAGTTAGCAACTGAATATTTCCGGTTCTATAATTGACATAATAGCTTTCTACGGAATCTTTATTGTTCTCCTTGACATGACGCTCATATATGATCGAATCATTAGTAACTTGTGTAGACCGAACCTCCCGATACGTGTTTGCACTATTGTCGTAAAAGGAAATAAAAAAACTATGATTCCCGCTTGGGGGGCTGTTCAAACAGTCCTCAATCCCGATGCCCCTACCTTGTAAACGAGCAGGAATTCCATTGTTTACAAAGAAATCATTTGAGTAACTGTTCGTAACGTGGCTCCTTTTGTTTTTTTGAAAAAAGATGGTCGAATTTGAAATGCAAGAATTAAACAACAACATGACCACGAATGAAATAAAAACTAATTTAACAAGGTTCATATCAATAAATTTAGAATGTAGTTAACAACATATGCAAGGACACAACAGAAGATGCTCACGGCAATAATCAGCGCTCCGATTATCTTGACAGGATGTTCTCCATTTTCCATCATATTCCTAAAAGGAGCCCCGACTGAGGTTGAATGCATCAATTTCGGGACAGAAGTCGACAATAGATAGGCCCACAGCCAGATGCTGCCAAAAAAAGCAGTGTAAACATTGGTCCTGTAATCGACCGGGCTTTCACCTTGGACAAACCTTTTGAAATCATTCATCCACCCATTCATCGATAGCGAATCACCATAGTACTGGTTAAGCAGATAACTTCCTAAATATCCAACCGACAGAAAAATGATGCCCGATGCAATAACATCCACAACCGTAAAAAGCGATCTGAATAAAAGGCTATCAGTCGAAGCAATTTTGTTTATAAAAAATCGAGTCTGTATAAATGAAATAGGAAATGCAAGCCCGTTCACCAATACCGCATCTAAAAACAATTCAATATAACCAGCCCTATCTTCCGGGAACCCATGACCGTCAATAAACGACAGTAAGGAATAGACCCCCATAAAAACAATTAATGCTGTAATAAAATAAAGAATGACAGCCTTTACGCTAAAAGGCTTTTCGCCATAAATCGCTTCAATAATTTTCCTTAGTACCTCCAACTTGTGGTCAGGATTGAACAGTTTTCTCTTTAAAAATACATTCAATTCTCTTCTCTTCCTTTTCGATACTGCTGGCAAAAAGAAAACAATTATCCCGCACATCCCACCTATCAATGGGATCACTTTGATTATTTCTGATTTCATAAGCAGGTGGTCAAAAAAAATGACACTTTTCCTTTGCCTGAAAAAGATTTTTGAGGCTTGGAAATCAAACATTAGCCCAAATAAAAGTGTCATTTTTAGCGCTCTTTATTTTTGTCCAAGCACTTAGGTGGTCAAAAAAAATGACACTTTTCCTTTGCCTGAAAAAGAGTTTTGAGGCTTGGAAATCAAACATTTGTCCAAATAAAAGTGTCATTTTTAGCGCTCCTTTTTTTGTCCAAGGACTTACTAAAATTAAAGGTCTATTAAAAAATACCTCTTGTCCCGGTATATGTTTCAGGCATTAAGCAAAAAATGATATTATAGAAATATTTATTTCGAAACAATATAGGCGACATGGGTTCCACGGCAATGCTTCCATATAATAACGTGATATGAATTTTGAATACATCCTAAATATAGAAAGATGAATATAATCTTTATTTACCGAACAACTTAATCCTAACTTTATTTGGACAATACTCCTCTTCCATCCGACTTTTACCTTCTTGAACCAAATAATGATCAAATAACAACATGTCCAGACAAGCATTTATCATCGACGGCGTCCGCACTCCTTTTGGAAATTTCACCGGCACCCTATCCACCGTCCGCACCGACGATCTCGGTGCCATACCCATCAAAGCACTGGTTGAAAAGCATCCGGAAATACCCAGGGATGCCTACGACGACCTCATCTTTGGCTGCGCCAACCAGGCCGGCGAAGACAACCGTAACGTAGCCCGCATGTGCCTGCTACTGGCCGGCCTGCCGTGGTCGGTGCCGGGAGAAACGGTCAACCGGTTGTGCTCGTCGGGCATGTCGGCCATCGTCCATGCGAACCGGGCGATCAAGGCAGGTGACGGCGATCTTTTCATTGGTGGTGGCGTGGAACACATGACCCGCGGGCCGTGGGTGATTTCCAAAGTTTCCCGACCGTTCGGTCGGGACGCACAGATGCACGACAGCAGTTTCGGATGGCGTTTTGTCAATAAAAAAATGAAAGAACTGTACGGCACCGACGGGATGGGCACCACCGCTGAAAATCTGGCGGAAATGTATAATATCAGCCGGGAAGATCAAGACAAGTTTGCCCATTGGTCGCAGATGAAGGCGGCAGCCGCACAGGCCTCCGGTCGCCTGGCAGAGGAGATAGTGGCCGTCTCGATTCCCCGGCGCAAAGCCGATCCGATTATTTTTGATACCGACGAATTTGTGAAACCCAACACTTCTCTGGAAGTTTTAGCGAAGCTCAGGACGGCGTTCAAAAAGAAGGAAGACGGCGGTACCGTTACTGCCGGCAACGCTTCCGGGCTCAATGACGGCGCAGCCGCTGTGCTGGTCGCCTCGGAAGATGCTGTAAAAAAATACGATCTCAAACCACTCGCCCGTATCGTCTCCTCCGGAGTGGTAGGTGTGGAGCCCCGCATCATGGGCATCGGGCCGGTAGGTGCCTCTAAAAAGGCACTCGCAAAAGCCGGCCTAACACTCGATGACATGGGCGTGATCGAACTCAACGAGGCGTTTGCAGCGCAGAGCCTCGCCTGTACGCGGGAACTCGGCCTCGCCGACAACGATCCCCGCATCAATCCGAACGGTGGAGCAATTGCCATCGGCCACCCGTTGGGTGTTTCCGGTGCCCGCATTTTACATACGGCCGCTCTGGAACTGCACAAAAAAAATGAAAAATACGCACTGGTGACGATGTGCGTGGGCGTAGGACAGGGATATGCAACGATCATCGAAAAAGCCTGATCCGGTCAAGCGCAGCGGTCACACTGTTTTGGAACAGTGTGACCGCTAAAATCGCCCGATCAAAGATTTAGATAAAGGCCGAACTCCGACCCGAACCCAAGCATTCTTGATTTGACATCGGCGACCTTATTCGGAATGACTTCAAAATTGAACACAGGGGACGCCAGCAATACAAGTCGTTCACTTAGCTGGAAAGCAATCCCAAGATTAGGCGAAACGGCCAAGAAGTGTTTATCAAAATCCTCCAATTCCGTCAGTTGCCCCGGACTGCCTTCGGGCACGGAAGTAAGCTCAAGCTCTTCTTTAATAGTGTAGGCATTCATGACCTCCAAACCGAGTGACAATCTCACTTTCTCGTCATTTTTAAACAGCCAATTTACTCCGACCGGCACACCGACTGAATTCACCCGGTACACTCCCTCTTCCGTAACGCCCGTTCCTTCCGGCAAGTTAGGGCCTCCATAAGGTACTTCGTAGCCGCTTCCATGACTCAAATAAACGACGCCTGCACTAAGCACCAGTCTTTCCTGTAAAAAATACCTGGCTTTCAACCCGCCGCTTAAAAACAGCCTCAATTGAAAATTGTCGTTGTAAGAATCTTTGTTGTAACTAAACGTTGAAAAGGCAGGCGAAACAATTGCTCCACCCTGCCATTTGCCCTTATTTTGGGCAAGCAGTGCGAAAGTGGCACATAAAAAAAAGAGGGTACAAAGAGGTGATTTCATCATTTGAATTATTTAGAAACAGTTTGTGGGCTTAGGAGGTCATTTTAAAATGCCCCCGGTTATCCGTTCATAAAAAGCACTTTTTCTCAAAATCCAATTCGAAAACTCAAACCCGAATTCCGAAACCGATTTTTGCTGAGAAATCCCACGTGTAAGCGAACGCCAAAATTCACGCGGTTGCCAATTACTTCAAACCCACCGACACCTTCCACATTCCACAGACCCGGCCTCAGCTTCCCGTCCAAAGAGCGATCGTACCCAAGGCCAGGTTCGACATGTGACTGTTGATTCAGAAAATATGTCAGGCTGTAAAGCCGCTCCCCTTCCTTCGCAAAACCTCCCATATAAAGTGTAGGCTGCACCCCCAGTAAAATCCTGAACGGACTACTGTAATCGCCCGACCGGCAATTGACCAACAGAGGAGCTTTCACATAATAGAGTACGATGTGAAAATCTTCCTCACCAGTACTGAACCCCTCGCTCATGAGCAAGAATTCCAGCTGAGGAGCTACCTTCTTCTGAAGGTCGCCCCGGATCGCATAGCCGACATGCCAGCCTACATGCGCTCCAGTGGTGGGTAGATCCTGCTGGGTAGTCGTGACGTTCAGTCCGGCAAAGATTCCTTTATAAGCCTGGGAAAAGCACACCTGTTGAAACAGGCCAAAGAAAAGGATGAAAAGAAGATGGGTTTTCATAGAGAACGCGTTTTAATTTTAAGCTGTTTACAAAAATAGTACTAATTGTATCGAATTGAAACAGGTTCCCGAAAAGAAGTGAATGATTTAATATCGGTCCATTGAGGAGCGTTTTTCACTCTGTCATCGAAATTCTTTCAAAAAAATTTGCTGAAAAACGAAGACACAGAGTTTGTTAATTCTCTCTGTGCCTCCGTGTCTCTGTGTTGAGACAATAAATGTTTAAGTGTGCGGATTGATCAACTTAGGGTCAAATGTTCGCTAAGTTGGCGCCGCAGTCGGCCTACCGGCCGCCCGGCGTAGCCTGGGGGCTGAGGGGTCAGGGGTCAGGAGTCAGAGGTCAGGGATCAGGTTAATTCCTATGCCCTGCCCCTGACCCCTGACTCCTGACCCCTGCCCCCTTAAAACAAAAAAGGGCGGCCTCACGGCCACCCTCAAAGAGTGTTAAAAATCACCCGACTTTTAATTTTTTGTCAATAGCGAGTCTTTCGTTTTTGTGTCAGTGCATGTTTCTGGGTTGTGAGACCCTTCCTGGAAAGAGGTCTTTTATGAACGACTTTCCCTTTTTTATTTTTTGGCAGTGCTACGGTTTCACTTCTGGTAACCGGCGCTGCATTTCCTTTCACTTTGGACTTGTGTTTATTGGCGCGATTCTTTTTCAACAGTTTTCCTCTTTTTTTTGCCGACTGCTTTTTCGCTACGCTCTTTTTTGTTTTCTTATTTTTCTTCAGTGCATTTTTTTCAGCTACCGTTCTTCGCGGCCGCTTGGGTTGGGCAATGGCCTGGTCTTTAGCAGCTTGCTTTCTGGAAATGCGGTCTGGTTTACCGAGCCTTTCCGATTTTTTTGTTTGTTGGGCAAAAGTGGCACTCATTGCAAATACCAGGATTGCCATGGTCAAGATCATCTTCAGCTTTTTCATAATCAATAGTTTTTGTGAATAAATATAAATCACACTCATAGGACGAAAGCCAACGCGGGGAGAGACTTAATGCCGTGTTAAAAAATAAAAAGGTGTGTTAAGGACGATGGATGGTGAGTCGCAACAAAGAGGGTCTTGTCAGATAATTAGAGGAATGGTTAATTTGCAGCGGATAAACTATTAGGTCCATGAAAAAGCACCAATTCCTGTTTTGCATTGCATCAATTTATCTTATTGCCTGCCTGGGCTGCGGCGACAAGACTGAACAAAATCAATCACGACCTCTTATGACAAACAACGCATTACCTGAAATAACGATTAAAAGAGAACCATTTGGCACCTTGGCCGATGGTCAAATTGCCGAATTATTCACACTCCGCAACCGGAACGGGATGGAGGTCAAAATAACCAATTTCGGGGGTATCATCACACACCTGATAGTGCCTGATAAAAATGGACACATGGGCGATGTCGTCCTTGGTTTTGACACGCTTGCCGGATACGTGGATGAACATCCGTATTTTGGGGCTATCGTTGGCCGGTACGGCAACCGCATCGCAAAAGGAAAATTTTCGATCAACGGAAAAACTTACACCCTGGCCACCAACAACGGCCCCAACCACCTCCACGGTGGCTTAGAGGGTTTTGACAAAAAATTGTGGGAAGCAACCATTGTTGAAACGGAAAACCATCCTTTTTTACGGCTGCAACTAACGAGCCCCGATGGGGAAGAAGGCTATCCGGGCACTTTAAGGATCCAGGTAGATTACACCTTGAACATCCAGGGTGAGTTGCGCATGGACTACACCGCCAACACGGACCAACCTACCCACGTTAACCTGACCAACCACGCCTATTTCAACTTGACCAGCGATCCTGGCCAGACTATTCTCAACCATGAAGTGGCCATCAATGCCGATAGTTTCATCCCCGTCGACGAAACGCTGATTCCAACGGGCGAGATCGCTTCGCTGGATGACAGTCCGCTGGATTTCCGCACCACAAAAACCATTGGCAGAGACATTGAGGTCGAAAAAAGACAGATCAAATACGGGGGCGGCTACGACCATTGCTGGGTCTTAAAAAGAAATGCCAGTGCCCCAGACTTGCAACTGGCCGCTACTGCACACGACCCGGCGTCTGGCCGCACGCTAGAAGTATTGACAACCGAACCGGGCATCCAATTTTACACTGGCAACTTCCTCGACGGCACCCTCGTCGGCAAAAACGGAACCACCTACCTAAAACGCACCGGCTTCTGTCTCGAAACAGAACACTTCCCCGATTCCCCTAACCAGCCGAACTTCCCTCCTACCTTGTTGCAACCGGGTGAGACCTATCAATCGGCAACGGTTTATCGGTTTTCGGTCAGGCGACAAACTGATTAATCCTAACCTGAACACAGTCAATCTCCCCTCTGGAGAGGGCCGGGGGGATCAAGGTAAGCATTATTATGATCAAGTTTTGCCTTGTACTCAGATTGAGTTTATCAAGAAGTTATATTTAAGGCCAAAAAATAATTTTTAAAACCACCAAAATATGAAACGGCTCATCTTTCTAATTTTCACTTTATCATTTATAAAAAATATTGAGGCACAGGAAGACAAATACATCCCCTCCGACACGACGTATGAAAAACATATTATGTTCATATTTCAGGAAATGACTGACATGAAAAAAGACATGTCCGACGAGGCCAAAGAAAAAAGAAACCGGGATGCGGAGGAACTATATGCCTATTATCAAAGTCATTCAAATGAAACGACCGGACAGCTGGCTTTAGGGGCGGCTTATTCGAGCTGGTGGGGCAATAAAGATTATGAATTCATCAGAAATAAGTTTGAAAATGAAGACCTGGAACGCGAAGAATTCTGGACCCAACCTTTTAATTTTTACCGTCGGGCTTTTTGGAACAGAGGTGAAAACAATTTATTAGTGGCTCAATTAAAAACATTGGCAGAGCAGGTCAGCAACCCGAAATGCCTGGCTGTTATTTATGAAAATATAGGCGAATGGAGTTATCTCATACCTGATTTAGAAAGTACCAAAAAATGGTTTTTAAAATTAGTACACATGACGCCGCCGCCAGCGGAAAAACATTTACGAAAAGCCAAAACTTATTTATACGAAATCGACTCTTTGCAAATTGGCATGCCTGCTCCTGATTTTACGGCTACAGATTTAAAAGGTCAGCAAATAAAATTATCCGATTTAAAAGGCAAAGTAATCTTCCTTGATTTTTGGGCCACCTGGTGTGGCTTCTGTGTAGCAGAATTACCAGAAATTAAAGCGATGAACGAAAAATATAAAAGCCGAAATGGTTTTCAGGTAATCGGCATTTCCCTAGATAAAGAATTAGACAAATGGGAATCTTACATAAACGAAAACAACCTCGACTGGATCAATATCTGCGACGGTAAAAAAAGGGAAGGCGAAATTGTAAGACTCTATAATGCAATGGGTATCCCCAAATATTATATCATCGACCAGACCGGCAAAATAAGGTACAACGAATCATCCGAAAAAGCAGGCATCAAATATCAAAAAATCGTAGAAGAATTATTGATGAAAAACAATAAATGATGTTTCATTCTTTCCCAAAGCGAGTTCGGGACAGGCTATTCTTCATTCTTCATCAATAATTTCAACTTCCCGTAAAAGCAATCATTTCTGCAAAATAAATCCCTCCCCGGCCAGTTGCTTGCAAAATATAATGCCCTGCAGCCACCCCTTGCAGATCGGGGGAAAATAAAATAGTATTGGCACCTGCTTCCACTCTTTGTTTTTTCGAAAAAACAATTCGGCCTTGCAGGTCGAGTAACTGAATGATAAGATTTTCGTTTTCAGGACAGTTCAACTCGAGATTGATATAAAAGGAAAATGGATTGGGGTAAAGTTGTACCAAAAATGGTTTTTCTGTTTTTGGTTCGGTAGGTTGATCTTCTTCTGGAAATGTTGTATCTGTTTTTTCTAACCCAAGCAATTGATTATCTGGATAATTTTTGTCCTTCTTTTTTTTATCGGGTTTTATGTGTTTAAAAAAATCAATTATTTTTCGTTTTATTATACTCATGGTATCGGGTACAGGGATATAGATTATATCACCTACCAAATAATTCCACAACATGGAGTCATCTTTTTTCATGACAATTTCAAGTTGACCGGAATAAGGATACGTTATATTTATTTCTTTGTTTGCATAGCCGGAACACCACAGTTCGAGTGTATTACAAGATTGCGCATTTATTTCAAAAAGGCCATTTGCATCAGAACAAGTACCGACTACTGGTCCATTCGCCATCACCCTTACGCCTGTTACTGGATCGCCATTTTCATCAACTATTTTTCCGGTAAGTTTTTTTTGTGGTCGTGTCGTAAAAAAGCCAATGGTAAATACTGATTCCGCTATTTCCAGTGAAAAGGGCACTTTCACCGATGTTGTATCTCCTTTAACATCAGCTCCAAACAATAACCCTGACAGCAAAAGTCCCAATGCCTGAATTCGTCCAATATTTTTTTCCTTTGAATAAAAATGATGGGGCCGGCCTACCTGGTCACTCCTGAACCGGCCACAAACATTGCCGGACATTTTTTTAAAATAAGCCACAACCTCCCGGTCGGATTTATCCGAAAAATCCACCACGGTTTTTTCACAGCGCTGGCAGTGGCGCCCGTCCGGGCGCTCCTCCATTTTATTCCATTTTTCGGGGCATGGGTTGGGAATGTTAAAAGTGTAGGTTGTTTTTTTCATAAGAAAGCGGATTGTTTTAATGAAATGTGTGATGTGCATGGGATGCAAGGCCGAAGCGAATTACACAAAGCACTTGTTGAGCGTTGCCTAAACATCACTGCATTTTCTATTTCTGCTTTGGGTGGGGCCTTAAGGTGTAATTTTTGCATTAAACAATACCAGTCTTTACGCCTTAAATTAGACGACATGCCCACACGCTACCTGACCGACATCCCGACAAGTCTGAAAAACAACTATCGTCTTTTTTTTCTCATTTGTCTTTTTAATTGTCCCGTCCCTGGCAACGTTCTCCAAGCCCAACTCTGCGACTGCATTACGATGGGAAATTGTCCAACGGCCATCTTAAACAACCAAACCACCACTGCTACACTGAATGTTGGCACCAGTGGCCCGAACGATTTATCGCAATGCCCGCTTCAGTCTGTTTGCTTTACTATTTCTCACACCTGGATTGGCGACCTTTCGGTATCACTTACTTCCCCCGACGGAACAAAATATCTGCTCATGGCAGATGGGAACAACGACTATGGTGGCTGTGGACTGGAAGGAGAAAATATAGATGTTTGTATCGTGACGGGTACCCACAATCCGGTAACAAACGGCGGTAATTATGATTGCAACCTTGGTTTCTGCGATTTAGGCTACTGCTGCCTGACAGACGAATGGACTCTTCCTTACGGGGTTTCCGATCCGATATCCGGTGCGCTTGAGGCCCCCAATCATGACCTCAATGACTTCAACCAGCCAGGAGCCCCCATCAACGGACCCTGGACATTAACCGTGAACGATGTCTGCTCTCATGACGATGGCGTCCTGGAAAACTTCTCCCTTCATTTTGCCTGCGGAGAAACACTGACCACAAGCCCGGTCATTACCCCGCTTACCCCGTTGGCCTGCTCTCCCACCAGTACCGATAGTTGCCAAAAAGTATGTGCTAAATCCACTGTGGTTTACGAGTTAGACAATCTACCCCCCGGAGCAGCAGTGGATTGGGAAATAACGGGCGCACAGGAATTCACCCCCGACAGCAATACCGTTTCTGTCTTTTGGGGAGTCCCTGGCGAAGGAGGGGTGGCGGCAGAAACTGATGTAACCTATCCGGGATGGTCACCTCCCAAGCAGATCTTTTGTGGCCAGATTGGTTATGGCATACATTCATCAGGACAACCGATAGGTACTGTCCAGATATTCTTCGAAGAACTGACCAGCCCTAAAGAAATCAATTATATCAATGGCATCAATGGGTCGTATCAAACTGAAATGTCCAACATTTATTCCGCAGCCATCAGTCCTTTGGCCATTGGCCCACAGGCGATCCAGGTAGTAGACGGGGACGGGGATTATTTTTATTGCTCCGTGAATATTCAAGAACATTGTGTGGTGTCTGTGAAACCGACCCTCATTGACCATGCTTCCGGACATGGAACGTGTGATGGGCGCATCATTCTCGAAAAATGGGTTGGCCCGGGCCCTTTTACTTACGAATGGAGCAGTGGCGAAACATCTAAAAACGTTTACGGACTATGTAAGGGCTTTTATACCGTTACGGTTACCAATGCAAATAATTGTTCGACTTCCCATACGTTTGAAATTTCCTGTCGTCCTTATCAGGCGTGCTATACACCTGCTGCTCAATGCGTCCAGATCCTCCAGAATCCAACTGCTGGCTTCACGGCTTCTGTTCCTTTATCGCCTGCCGGCGCTATTGAAATTTGCCAGGGCCAGGAGGTTTCTTTTGAAAATACCAGTCAGGCAGCAACCGATTATGTTTGGTCGTTTGGCGACGGCCAGTTTTCCACGCAGGAAGCCCCCATTCATACTTATCAGACACCTGGTTCTTTCACCGCATCACTGATTGCCCGCAATGATTGCTTTTGTGCCGATACCGCCGTGGTCAATGTGGTCGTACAAGCGGCCGACCTACCTCCCATTGATTGCCTCGGCAGTATATGCGAAGGGGAAACGGTCACCTATTCTACCGAAAGCCAGTGCAACAACTATAGCTGGAACGTGAGCCCAAACGGCAACATCATCGGAGGCGGAGGCACCAGTGACCCGTTCGTTACCGTGGAATGGCTCACTGGCCCGGAAGGATCCCTTTCCTTACAGACAGCCGACTGTGGAAACCTAACCACATGCAATGCCCCCAACGTGCTTCCGATTGCCATCATGAGTGAAAATGCTGAAATCAGCGGGCCGGAAAAAATCTGTGCAAGTACCGTGGCGGAATATACCATTCCCGATTTTATAGGAGCCAGTATTAACTGGGAAGTCAGCCAGGGAGGCACTTTGAAAGAAGGACAGGGCAGCAATCGAATTACCGTCGCCTGGGAGGCGGGTTTTCCAAATCCACAGTATGTGGCCGTTTTTTTTGAAAACTGTTTCCTCGGTTGTGAGGGTCGAGACACCCTGATGGTCAACATCAGGCCCCAATTTTTTGCCGGTGGTGACATTCAGTTTTGCCAAAACGAGACCGGAACATTTTTCGCGAAAAATGCAGAAAGCCAGTCCCCCGTTACCTGCAACTGGCAATTGCTCAACGAGGCCGGGAACAGTGTCTGGTCAACCAACTCATTGACAAGTACCAATATTCCATTTAGCTTTCCCGCCGGTAATTATCTGGTAAAAGCTGCCCCAAAAATCGTCGATGATTATTGCAATGATTTCTATGAAATTCCCATTCGTATTTTTGGCCTTCCACCCGCCGTTGGAAGCATCGACGGCGAGTCTCTCATTTGCCCCGGCAACAGCTATACTTACTCCGCAGTCGGCCTTGGTCAAACGGGTGTGGAATGGATCGTTCAGGACGGGAACAACTCTTACAGCCTGACAGGAAACCCCATCAACGTCACTTGGGGCGACACTTCTCCACGTGGGCTGACTGTTCGTCAAACCAGTTCCGATGGACTATCCTGCTCCTCTGGCCCTACTACTCTTACGATAGAAGAAATGGCCCCGGCAGGCCTTTCCGGTCCAATAGATGCGTGTGTTGGAACGACTCAAAATTATTCTGCCAGCAGTACGTTACATGCTGCCTACCAGTGGACCATAACCCCGGAAGATGCGGGAACAATCGCCACCGGACAGGGAACGCCTCATATTTCCGTGCAATGGCAAGCCGCCGGCTCGGCCATATTAAAGTTGATGAGTTGTGGCCTGCCCAATAGCCTCACGATCAACATTTTCCCTAATCCAACACCAGAAGTAGAGGATGCCGCAGTATGCCCGGGCGTTACCATACCCCTGACGACCACAGAAAGCTATCCTTCCTATCAATGGAAAAATGCAGCCGGCACCCCCGTTTTCTCCCAGCCAAGCGCAACACTCGGAGCCGGACACTATCAGGTTCAGGTCATTGATGAAAACGGCTGTACCGGCGGTGGTATATTTGAAATCATACAACACCCTCAGCCAGAATTTATATTGGATGCACCTTACACGCAAGGAATATGCCTCGGAGGGGTGTTGCCCATTTACGCATCCACAATGGCCAACGGACTGGATTTTCAATGGTCCCTCAACGGAAATACATTTACCAACAACGCTGCCTCCCACACTGCAACACTGGTCGGCGAATACGTTGTTGAGGCCACCGACCCAAATGGCTGCACAGCCAGTCGTTCGATATATGTGCCGGGGTGTGAGGAAAACGGGGGTCTTTGTGATTTCTCAAATTGCATCGACACCACGACGACCAATGGTGGAGGCGTACTCAACAATCCGGGTACCAGTTTTACTTGCACGCCGGCGGGAATGCTCCTGTTCAGCAGTTCACCGACAGCCGATTGTGCGGTTTATGATTTTTTCAATAACTCGGTAGATTTCGTCCCTGGTTCTTTGAACTGGAATTTTGATGATCCCGGCTCCGGTGCAGCAAATATTGCTACGGAAGAAAACCCACAGCACACCTTTTCTTCACCCGGCTTTTTTCTGGTCCGGTTGTCAGGGGACGTCGAAAGTGACATACCGGGGCAGTCCTGCGAGTACCGTTTCACAAAAGAAGACACCGTACTTGCAGTAGCAAATTTCAGTGCAACGAATGCCTGTCCGGGCCTGCCTGTACAGTTCACCGACCGGACGCAATTCATGCCGTTCGCTTCGCTCACCGGATGGAGTTGGGATTTTGGCGATCCAGCCTCCGGCCCAAACAACAGTTCCAACCTTCAGCACCCCGTTCACGCGTATTCCGCCCCCGGCATTTATGAAGTGACAATAGCGGTAACCATAGACGGCAGTTGCCAAACTGTTTTTTCAAAAAATATAAATGTGTATGACCTGCCCTCCCCAAATTTTGCCCCTGTGGCAGCCAGCTGTGAAAACACACCCATGAATTTTACCGCCGTCAGTACTTCCGGTGCCGCCTCCTTCTCCTGGGAATTTGGTGATCCTGGAAGCGGAGCAGCCAATACCTCCAATTTGACCTCCATCGCTCACCAGTTCAGTGAAAACGGAAATTTCGAAGTGACCCTGACTGCTACCAATATTTACGGTTGTAGCAGCGTATATCATGATTCCGTAAGTATTTTACCCAATACCCTTTCAGGTCAAATAATTTTTTCCCAAGCATCTCCCATTTGTGCGGGGGACAGCATCGTACTTTCCGCCTCGGCCAGTGAGCCAGCCAGCTTTCTATGGTCAAATGGAGCGACCTCGCCAAATATAACTGTCACGTCATCAGCCACTTACCAAGTAACTTTCAGCAATCCGACAGGTTGTACTTTTGTGCCTTCCCCAGCGACGATTGATGTGGTCGGGATACCAAATGGCACCGTGCAGGGAGTAGTCTACAATGAAAACGGACAACCCGGTGCCATTTACCAAAACCACTATACTACTTGCCATGGAGAGGATGTGAACCTCGAAGTGACAGGTCAACCTGGATATACCTATCAGTGGTCAAATGGCAGTACTGACACAGAGCTTGTTTTCGGTGAAAATACCAGCAACGCACTAGGCCGGGGAGAACATGTATTCACGGTAACGATCACCGATAGCTCCACCGGCTGTACCAGCGTGGAGGGTATCACCGTGGAGGTCTTTGCAGTACCAAGTGTAGAAATTGCCAGTAATCCCGGAGGCATTATTTGTGAAAATACACCTGTAGTTCTTTTCGTGACAGCACCGGAAACAGGCGTTAACTACACCTGGACCACAGGCGAAACAGGCCACACCATCGACGTTATTGGATCGGGCAGGTATTACGCAGTGGCAGTCAACGATGTCGGTTGTAATTCGCGTAGCAATGAAATCGACATCCAAAACGCACCGGGCAAAAACAATGTCCCTCTTGGTTGTCTCACCCGTTGCTTACCGACGGAAATCTGCCTCCCGGAATTGCCCGAAGTCACCAGTTACCAGTGGTACCTCGATGGGCAGGCATTGCCCGCACCGATGGGGACACAGGCGAATCCCAGTTTTTCACAAAGTGGTGATTATCAGTTGGAAATGACGGATATGGATGGATGCACCAGCCTTTCCGGTATTCTTTCCCTCGACCTTCTCGAAGGCTTTGGAAGAATCGGTGGCGAAGTGTATTTTGATGTAAATGAAAACGGTATTGTAGATGCAGGTGATACCGTAGTGAGCGATGTGAATTTGTTTTTGTTGGACAGTTTGGGCCTGGCCATTGATACCGCTGCCAGCAATTTTGCCGGCAGGTTCAGTTTTGCCAATATTCCATCAGCTGCATATACATTGCTCCTCGATACCCTTGCTCTTCCGACTGGTTGGTCCGCCGTTTTAACGTCGCAAGATGAAGAACTGGTCGGCTGCGATGATGAGGCAACAACAGTCTGGTTGCTATTTAAGACCTGTACCCCTGCCTACGCACAACAGGGCATGGAAGCCTGTGCTGGAGATTCCGTTGTTTACGATGGAATACCATTGCTCGCCGGCACTTCCCACCTTTTTAGTTTACAAACCACAGAAGGATGCGACAGTCTGGTCACAGTGGATGTCACTGTTTTGCCCCATACGACATCCTTGTTTGAAGAGGTCGTCTGTGAAGGCAGCTTTTTTGAATTTCAGGGGCAGGCGATCCCACCTGGCGAGACGGCTATTTTTACGGAAATCAATGTCAACGGATGTCTTGACAGCTCCATTGTAAGTGTCAGTAGTTTGCCGACGAGTACTGCAAGCGAGAACATTGCTGTATGCCCTGACAGTACTTTTACCTTTCTCGGCTCCGAAATGACCCCTGGCGACACCCGGGAGTTTACGCTTGAAAATGCGTTCGGCTGTGATAGCACCTTGACCGTCAGCGTCTCAGCACTGCCGCACGCCACTGAATATGTTGACGGTGAGGCCTGCTTCGGAGAAACTTTCTATTTTCAAGGACAGTCAATTCTGGCTGGCGAAACGGTCATTTTCACCGCCACCAACCCATCTGGTTGTATTGATTCTACCATTGTAAATGTAACTGCATTGGTGAGCAGCCTCGACAGTTTAAGCTTCAGTGCCTGCAAGGGCGATTCAGTAATTTTCGATGGGGCCCCCATCCCGGCAGGCAGTACAGAGACCTTCAACTATCCGTCAGCCAATGGTTGTGACAGCGTCCTTTTGGTACAGGTCGACACCTTGCCCTATAAAGTGGAATGGGTGAGTGGTTCGGCTTGCGAGGGCTCTTTTTACGAATATTTGGGCGAGCAAATCGCCCCCGGCAATACAGTTGTTTTTACCGAAATCAACACCTTCGGTTGTATAGATAGCACGGTAGTTTATGTCGCCCCGGTACCCACAACGACTGGCAGTGAAGAAATAAATGCCTGCCCCGGTACGATTATCTCCTACCTGGGAACAGAGCTACAAACCGGTGATTCACAGATATTTACAATTGAAAATTCACTGGGTTGCGATTCCACGATTACGGTAACCGTAACACCACTATCAGTAGATTCAACTTTTTTAACCTACGAAGTTTGTCCCGAAGAAACAGTTGACTTCCAAGGTGTTGCAATCCCTGCCGGGCAAACAGAGGTTTTTCTTTTTGACAATCAGCAGGGCTGCGATTCGGTTGTGTCAGTTTATGCCCAACCGCTTTTACAAGCTGCGTTTTCCTCCCGGACGGACAGTGCCTGCTTCAATGCAGCCGATGGCCAGGTAGAAGTCTTCGACGTACTCGGAGGCGAGCCGCCACTGCTGTTCTCGCTCGACGGAGGTGCCTATCAAGAGGAGGCCATTTTTGAAAACATAGCTGCTGGCAGCCATACAATATCGGTACTGAACGCCAATGGCTGTGCCGGTGAACAACAACTAACGATCCCTACTATCCCGCCAATGACCATCGCAGCAATGGATGAAACCCTGCGCTGTGGCGACAGCCTGCTGTTGCAACCTGATGTTTACAGCTGGCTGCCCATTGAATGGGAGTGGTTTGGAAAAGACGGAGCCGTTCTTGCCGCAACACCGGAACTTTTGATAAGGGCACCCGGCATGTATTCCTTTTCAGTGAAAAATGATTGTGAAACGCAGGAGCATTTCCTCACGGTACATCCTGAAGATGACATTCCCCAATCACTCGTTTATATGCCCAACGGCTTTTCCCCCAACAACTAACGATCCCTACTATCCCGCCAATGACCATCGCAGCAATGGATGAAACCCTGCGCTGTGGCGACAGCCT